>NZ_JADCLQ010000052.1:0-387710 GCF_015234155.1 Dysgonomonas sp. GY75 | reverse complement strand
GTAAATTAGAATATAAAACATCCGGATTCGACAGCTCACAACTCGTTTACAACTCTTCCAAATCAGAGTTCACCGAAGATAGTATGCAACGAGCCTTTGCAGACAACGATATACATAATCAGATCAAACAAGAACTTGATATAAATAGTGATCGAAAGCATATCCTGGCATTTGTTCCATCTATTGACGAAGCGATTCAATTCGCACAGGAGTATCCGAATTCGGCGGCCATCTATTCAGGCATGCACACATCTGAACGTGAGCGAGTGATATCCGAATTCCGAAAAGGGAATATCCGTGTCATTTTCAACGTGCGTGTTCTCTCAACAGGATTTGACTATACTAAGATCGATTGTATTATTCTCGGTATCTCAACAGCTTCTATCGCTCTGTATTATCAGATACTTGGTCGTGGTACTCGTATCGATGATGAGAAAGAGAATTGTTTGATATCAGACCTATCCAGTAATGTGGATCGTTTCGGAAAAGTGGAAGATATAACGTTCGAGAAAGAGCGAATCTGGAAAATGTACGGTACTGGCGGAAGACTTCTTTCTGGCATTCCTATACATGAGATCGGTACTATAAAGAAAGGTGACGCTGAAAAAGAAGTACCGAAAAGTAGTTCCAATATTGGTAAACCTCTTGAAACAATGCCATTCGGAAAGCATAAGGGTGAAAACTTTAAGGATATCCCGAAAGAATACAAAGAATGGATGCTCAAGTCATTTGACTGGCATGCTGCTAATATGAATCTGAAACAGGCGATTGAGAGGAGTTTGAGATGAATGTACATGAATTCAAGAAATTAATTAAGAAAAAGTCCAAGTACGGTAATCGTAAGGTGGCTGGATATGACTCTAAAAAAGAGAAAGAACGTGCGGATATCCTAAAGGCCCTTCAGAATGCAGGGCGGATATCAGGACTGAAGGAACAGGTAAGATTTGAACTCATTCCGGCACAATATGCCGTAATAGACGGTAAGAAGAAATGTATCGAAAAGCAGTGCTCCTATATTGCCGATTTTACCTATTGTGATGAGAACGGAACCTTTATAGTAGAAGATACAAAAGGTTTCAGGACCAAAGATTATATAATCAAGCGCAAGCTGATGTTACAGGTGCATAGTATAAGAATTAAGGAGGTATAAAATAATGGAATTTATTAACGATCACTTTCAGAATTTCAAGCGGTATGCCATCCCAAAGGCACAGCTTATCATAGCCGATATACCCTATAATATAGGAAAGAATGCGTATGGCTCTAATCCCAGTTGGTATATAGGAGGAGATAATAAGAACGGCGAAAGCGAATTAGCGGGAAAAGAATTTTTCGATACCGATAAAGATTTTCGTCCTGCCGAATTTATGCACTTCTGTTCACAGATGTTACGGAAAGAGCCGAAAGAAAAGAATCAGGCCCCGTGTATGATTGTCTTTTGCGCTTTCGATCAGCAATTTTACCTGATTGAGCTTGCCATGCGATACGGCTTAAATAATTATATCAATCTGGTTTTCCGTAAAAACTTCTCCGCACAGGTTTTAAAATCGAATATGCGTATCGTCGGTAATTGTGAGTATGGTTTATTACTCTATCGTGATAAGCTCCCGAAATTCAGGAATGAAGGCAAAATGGTTATGAATTGTATAGATTATCCGCGTGATACAAATACAAAAAAAATACATCCGACACAAAAGAGCGTGCCTCTTTTGGAATTTCTGATAAAAATATTCACGGATGAGGGCGACGTAGTTATAGATCCCTGTGCCGGAAGTGGTACAACGCTTATAGCCGCCGATAATATGAATAGAAAATCGTTTGGCTTTGAGATCAAAAAAGATTTTTATAAAGAAGCTGTCAAGCTATTGGAAGAAAACAAAAAGCGGATTACAGAATTAAGGGAACTTGGCTATGCGAAAAGTGAGATAAGTAAAATTAATCCGGTATTATTTTAATGAACTAATGAAACCTGTGAATATCGAAGTCAGTAACGTACTATTCAATTGAGATGAAAGAAGAAATAACCGTATTGAGCCTTTTCGATGGTATGTCAGGAGGACAGATAGCATTAAAACAACTTGGTATTCCCGTAGCTAAATACTACGCATCCGAGATAGATAAGTTTGCTTCAGACACTCAAATATATAAAATGTGTGGTAACGGATGGACTATAGATGTAATAGTATGGATATTAAGTTTTATGAAAAAGTAATAATATTAAGACTCATTTAGATAGCAGTATAACAATAATAGAATTAATAACATGGCTAAAAAATCATTTGTGTTTTATAAAGGGTGGAAAGACGCTATTGTGGATTTGCCGGATGATGTAAGATTGGAGATTTACGACAGCATAATAGAGTATGCTGTTACAGGAATCATGCCGATGCTTAAACCTATGGCAAATATAGCTTTTAACTTTATAAAGAATGACATCGACAGGGATGCGCAAGCATATGCCGATAAATGTGCCAAGAATAAAGAAAATTCATTTAAAGGAGGTGCTCCAAAAGGTAATAAAAATGCTAAAAAAACAACCGAAACAACCGAACGGTTAAAAAAACAACCGAAACAACCCGATGATGATAATGATAATGATATTAATAATAGTAGTAGTACTGACGTACTACTATGTGAGACTTCGCAGCCTCACGTTGACGATATCAATTACACGGAACTTGTCAATTGGTTTAATAAAACTACAAATGGGGTATTTGGTATTTTACGGATTCCATTGTCCGAAAAAAGAAAAGGTATGATTCGTTCCAGAATAAGAGAACACGGTAAAGATTTATTCTGTGAAGCTATTAAGATTGCATATAAAAGCGATTTTTTAAAGGGCTCTGGGAGGCGTGATTTCAAGGCTTCTTTTGATTGGATAATAAAACCTACAAATTTTGAGAAAATAATATCAGGAAATTATGACAACAAAAATATCGGAAATAATAAGAACACAGGAATTACGGACGACCTCGCAAGAAATATCGCAGAGGGAATCGCAAGAGCTAATTACGAGAAGTAACAATGATTTAGCATTAAGTTTATATGTCGATAATCCTGTAACCCCTGATGAAATTGCCACAAACATGGCAAGGCTAAAAGTATCTTTCCCTAAAATGGAAAGCACTTTTTTTAATGTTCTAACAGAGAGGATTATAGCAAACGGATTTACAGGTAAACGCCTGAAGGATGCTGTAAACCATATTCTTGATAATTTTCAATACAAAGAGCTTGTTGTATCTGATGTTATAAGGTTTGATAGGCGAATAAAGCTATATACATACAACGATGTATGCAATTTAGTGACTAAGAATCAGGCTTCATTCTGTGATTTTGAGATTAGAGAAATTAATGGGAATCATTTTCGGGTTAAGAAATCAGATTTATTATGAATAAGATCGTCCTGACCATTTACCATACCGGAGTACCTGTATACCTGATACGGATCATGATGCGGTTGATAGCTAAGATGTCGCCGGAGGTTAAAATAATCGAGGTAATGGAAACGGATGATCTGATCAATAAAAAATTTAGTAACGTAAAAATAAAATAAGGACATTATGGAACTAAACATAACCAACCTACGGAACTACTTGGTGTATGGGTTGAAATTAGGATTAGCAATAGATAAAAGAAGCGTGAAATGAAAAGGAAACTATTAGTATCATTTTCGGGGGGGCAAACATCCGCATATATGACAAAGTGGTGTTTAGATAATCTTTCAAGCCAATATGAGATCATTGTTGTATTTGCTAATACAGGAAAAGAACGAGAAGAAACATTGCAGTTTGTCAATGAATGCGATAACCGTTTCGGGTTTAATACCGTTTGGGTGGAAGCTGTTGTTAATCCTGAAAAGGGAAAAGGAACATCTTTTAAAGTTGTGTCTTTTGAAACGGCGAGTCGAAACGGAGAACCATTTGAGGAAGTAATAAAAAAATATGGTATTCCAAACTCGTCATTTCCTCATTGCACACGTGAGTTGAAAACAGTTCCGATTCATAAATATATCAAATCGTTAGGATGGAAAAGATATTACACTGCGATAGGTATCAGAAAGGATGAAATAGACAGAATAGATAAAAACTACAAAAAACGTCGGTTCGTATATCCATTTATTGCTCTGAATATGAATCCATCTGACAAAATAGATGTGAACATATTCTGGTTAATGCAGGATTTCAGATTGAATCTAAAAGGATATGAAGGTAATTGTGATTTATGTTGGAAAAAATCAGATCGTAAAATTCTCACTCTTTTACTTGAAAATCCCAATCGTGCTGAATGGTGGGATGAGATGCAAAAGAAATACGGTAAAGGTCAATACTATTTCTTTCGCAAAAATCGCTCAATAATAGAGTTGTTAAAGCAAACTGAGAAGCCATTTGAAACGGCTCGTGATGATTCTAAAGATACTGTGAAATTTATACAAGAGGACTTGTGGGATGATTTAGATCTAACTTACGGATGTGAGGATAGCTGCGAACCATTTGCTATTAATTATTAATCAATAACAACATTATAACGATGGAAGATTTCAAGGGAACAAAGAAAGAATGGTATATCGGAGAGCATCGGCAAAACGGTATTCAAATAGGATGTAGTCAATCTCACTATGTCGCATGTGCTTATCGCGGTGGTGTTGATAGAACGGATGATGAAGTAATCGCCAATGCTCAGCTTATAGCGGCTGCACCGATGCTACTTTTTGAATTGCAAGAATTAGTTCGAATATGCAAAGCGAATAGTATAAGTGTTGATAGTGCTAAATACGCCATCAATAAAGCACTAGGAAAGGAGGACAGCCATGAGTAATATCCTAAAGATAATATCAATAATCTTGTTTCTGGTAGTAGCTATTTTGACCAGTCAGTTATACTTACAGAATAAGAAACTAGACCTATATCGTAATATACACTACATGGATAGTTTGACAAACGAAAGAAAAGATAGGTTCATTGAAAAACAAGACTCTCTAATAGAAATGCTTCAAAGCTATAAGATAACCAAAGTAATAATAATCGAAAAAGATACGGTAAGATGAACGATAAAAATATAGAAGAGAAAAGAATTGAATATGATTATATGCAACAGAACCTTTTTAATCATATGTACCAAGAACATGGATTATTACTAACTCAATCGCAAATGTTTGACGTGATAGAAGCGTGTCGTGAGTATATAACATCCGACACCCTCACTCAGTACAAGAACGAATTAGATACATTAATTACTCATGTATTGGAACACTTAGAATACAATAGTAATGATGAGAGTTCAAAGCAAACAATAGTTCGATTATGCAAAGTGATTCATAAACAACTACTTAATAACGAATGATATGAGAAAGATAATGTTCAGAGGAAAATTCAAGATCAAAAAAAATAGAGGGTATTACTCGGAGGAAGAAATTAATTTCATAGAGAGTAAAATCCACGACAACCCCGAATTACTAACCTAAAAATAAATAAAGATGAAAATAGCGGAAGTTTGGAGAGATATTGTAGGATATGAAGGGTTGTATCAGGTATCGAATACGGGAAAGGTTAAGAGCCTATTTAGATACAAAAAAGTACTAAAAGGCAGGATAAGCACTTGGGGATATATTCAAGTTGGATTATGTGTAAAAGGCGTTAAGAAACACCATTCAGTCCACCGACTTGTGGCAATAGCTTTTATCGAAAACATTGAGAATCTTCCATGCATAGATCATATTGATGGAGACAAATTAAATAATGGTGTTGATAATTTAAGGTGGTGTACACATAAGGCTAATATGAATAATCCAATAACTATACAAAGGAATAAGTTAGCACAGCGTTTGATAATTGACTTTATAGATAAGTACCCGAATAGAAAACTTTTTATTCCAAAGAAGATAAATCAATATACTATTGGAGGAAAGTTTGTAAAAACATGGGACAGTATATTATCTGCTGCCAAAGGCAATGAAACATACTCGACTAAAATCATTAGAGCTATACAAAACGGATGGCTTGCATCGAATAGTTTGTGGAAATATCACGAAGGTAAACTTAATGATATAGATCCTTATAGTGATAATCGGTTTAAAAAATCAACAATTAAAATAGCATAATATGAGCTTTATTTATAGTTGCATAGGGGATAATTTCCCTGAGAATAGAGAGTGGTTGGATAAGATAGGGTATAATAATAGAATACTATATCTCAAAAAGAATGAATACGATATTATAATATCTGTATTCTTTGATAATGATACTTATTCATATATGGAGGTTGATAAAGAAGAGCTTGAGGTTTGGGTTGATAGTAATAAATGCAACGGTATTGAGACCATTAACTGCATCGGAAACCCTCAATTATTCCAAGCCGTAACAGCTATGAGGGATGATAGCGATTATATGCAGTGGTTTGTTACTGAAGCTAATCAATCGTGGGTTAATCAAGATATGTACATACCTAAAGGTTCATTTGAATTATGTCTTTTGGAAGATAGATATATGGGGCAAGATCCTATCTTTTGCAGTACAATTGTTCCAGCCCATAAGGCGACATTAGAAGAACTAGAAGAACATTTCAGACGTGTATAGTAAAGTTAGATTTTCTATACATATCAAATTAACGTGTATAAATTTTCAATAAAAATAAACATGAATAAAGCAATATCAATCAAACAACCTTGGGCATATTTGATATGTGCCGGGATAAAAGATGTAGAGAATAGAACTTGGGATACAAAATATAGAGGACGGGTGTATATTCATGCAAGTGTACAGCTAGCAAAAACTTTTGACTTTACTTTAGAACAATCAAGAGCAATAGACTGTATACCGAAATATCAAAAAACGTTTATGAGGTCTGCTATAATCGGACACGTTGACATAGTCAACTGCATATCGAAAGTTAAAAATGGAAAAGGATCCGATTCTATTTGGGCTGAGCCTGATTGTTTTCATTGGATATTACGCAACCCTGTCTTATTCGATGAACCTATTTTAAATGTAAAAGGAAAACTAAGTTTTTGGGATTGCTCAGAGTATTTAAAATAAATAAACATGTCAGAACAAATAAAAGAAACGGAGATAATGAAAGGAAACTATTTCTCATATGATAATAAAATAGTTTTTATCGCTGAAATATTAAAAAGTAAACTTGTAACCATTTACGATGGTTCTGGTTTGGAAAAAGGAACTACACTAGGATGTTTGCGACCCATCCCCCTCACAGAAGATATACTGTTGAAGTGCGGATTTGAGAAAAGAAATACAGATCAAATAAGATACAAGCGAGACACTATTGAACTTACTTATGTGGAATTTTGGGATGAAGATGATGACGGTAATGAGATCTCATTTAAAGAATGGAAGCTGTCAGAACTTTATCACTCTGATCTATTCTATTATAAATCATTCCCAAGTATAGACTATCTCCATCAACTCCAGAACCTATTCAAATCACTAACAGGAACCGATTTAAAAGTAGAAGTATGAAATAGGATGTTCTGGATAATGGAACTTGAAGTGAGATGTCCTACCATCTCACAGTTTTGGCAAGTTAGACCTCTACCCAGAACCTAAAGCATTTTGCCTTTGTCGGATAAACAGTTTTACCGTTTATTCTTCTTGACTTGCAGTAGATAAGCTTATAGAGCTTGCCATTTTCGATTTTGAAACCTTTCATATAGAGTACACCTCCTTTCTTTTGTGATGTTAGACATCTTACGCTCTATGTCCTACCATAGAGAAAAACCCAGTAGTAGGATACCGGGTTTATTTCATTGATTTTCCAAGCTCTCTCATAGTCATTATTTTTATTTTGGGGAGCGTGTACTCTATCAGGTTTCAAAATCTTTACAAATCTACAACATAAATAAGTAATTAACAATAGCAATTATAATCAACAATGTTAAATATTATTTAATATGAATAAAGATGACATACAAAAGATGATAGAGGAAGCGAGTAACGAACATAAGGATGAAACAGATTACATCGCATCACAGGAGTATATTTGTGGTTGTTCAAACGAGAACGACAAATTATTTTGTTGGGAAGCCTCGACAGCTTGTTCTATTCAAGCAAGAGAATCATTCAAAGCAGGCGCCAACTTCATCCTCCACGAAAACAGGTGGAGAAAGTTCGGCACTGATGAATTACCTAATTTGGGAATGACAATATTACTTAAAAGTGGAAATCGATATGATACAACAGTTATTCATTCTCATCAACATATACATGAATTATCAGAAAAGTATGTAGAATGGAAGCCAATAACCTAATACAGCCTATATAAGCTGTAATTCTAAAATACAAACAAAAACGGTTGTAAAATGATTTTCAACCAATTTAGTATCAACTAATAAAATATAAGAAATGAAATATGAAATAATCAATATTCATACAAAGGAAGCCATGCACACTGCCAATTCATTAAATGAGTGCCGAAAATGGGCTAGGTTAAATAATAAGCATTCGCCTGACTACTATGCACGTCGAACGAAGAAGGCGCAAGAAACCTACGAAAATACCACGTGTATAGATATGAGTGATATAAGCAATATGTAATAACCCTTTCCCTTTCTCTATCATTTTAAAGGGGAGATAAAAGAAAGAAAAGATGAGAACAGCAAAAGAATATTTAGACGAAGCCATATCGGGATATAATAGAACTGTAAATGATATGAGTAAATTTCGCTTCAATAAGCGAGAAAACGAATTGTTCGAAAATATGATAAGTCAGGTTCAGAAAGACGCATATAACCAAGCGATTGACGATGCTGCCGAATGTCTGTATGATGATGAACTTCAATATTGTGATTATCACGATTTCAGCGCAGGTGTTGAGAGCGTTGAGAACTCTGGTAAAAAAGAAATATTGAATTTGAAGAAGTAACCCTCAGTATTGTAACGAAGTAAAATAGTAAAGAATGACAAAAGAAGAACTAAAGGCATTAGAGATGTCATTGCTAAATGACTTACCGGAATTAATCCGTAAGGTAGAGAAACTTAATTTATCCATTTTGGAAAGGGAATCTCTAGGGTTAGATAAGGTAAAAAACGAGTTAAGGGAGTATTATAAAAATGTAAGAGACTATGACTAAAACAAAAGAAGAATGCTGCGGGAATTGCATCATATTTAGAGACGAAGATATAAACGGCGACGGCTGGTGTGAGTATCATCTGGAACCTACACATTGCAGCAGTTGGTGTGAAGATGGATTGTTTAATAGCGAAAATAGTAACAGCGATGAATGAAATAAAAGCAAGCGATATAATGTTAGGCAACTGGTTTATAGGATATGATGATAAACCGTTTCAGTGGAATCTAGCCCACTTTGGGTTGTTGACTATTGATGGTCCAACTGTTGACGAGATAATTAAATCCCCCATCCATCTAACAGAAGAGATAGTATTGAAGTGTGGAGCAAGAAAAGTTAAACATATAGATGGTTATTCTTTTTGGACGTTCTCAGGTAGCAAGATAAATAAAGCCCATATTAATATTTGTGTTAATAAAACTTGTTACTATGGGTATTCGGTAGCTAATTGCGAATACCTACATCAGCTCCAGAACTTATTTAAAATATTAACAGGAAACGATTTAAACATACAGCTATGAAAGGAACTAAAGTTTATGCGCTAATGGCGTCAAAGGGAGAGTGGGATGACTATACACGTTGGACCGAAAGTATACATATATCCCTTGAAGGTGCAAAAAAAGCAAAGAAAATATTTGACGATTCGCACTTATTTAACTGTCAATTTCCTATGCCGGAGGAAAAGTGGGAGGAATTAAGATATGGCTATAATGAGGAGAGTGAAGATCTTGAATTTGTTGACCGTGGGGGTTACACGGCTGAACAATTTAAATTGATGCATGAAATGAAAGAGAAAGAATGGGAAGCTTATCATCCGTGTGAAATACAAGAATTTAAAATATTAGAATAATGAACAACTTAGATTTAAACAAAATGGAACAGCAATTAGATGACGCATTAGCATCAGAAACGAAAGAGAGCTTAACTGATTGGTTAATTGATCAGCGGGTTACCGACATACAGAAGATGATAGAGGAAGGAGCTATCAGTTATATAGAAAGTATCGCGCCCAGCGATCCAAATTTTGATATATCTCTGCTAAGACCAGAGTATGATGCTTTTATTGATGGCGCAAATTTCGCCCTATCCCATATCCAACACGCTAACAGATGGATAAAGGTGAGTGAGGAGCTGCCGGAAGTGATAGAGAAAGACTATCAAGTATTAGGATTACTAAAGAATGGAGAGTATAAAACAATCTGGGTTATTAAAGATGGTATTACTCAAAATGAAGTATTCTCTTATCACGGTGTCACCGAATGGAAGCCAATAAACTAAATTATAAACAAAATGAAAAAAGTAACAGATACAAATCATACCGGGGTAATATCCGGCATAGAAAAATCAGAGCAATTAAGCTCCGGTCAAAACTTACTGAAAGAAGTGAAAAAAACAGAGAAAAAGATTCAAAAGAAGCTGAAAAGGGTAGATACGCTTCACGGATATATAATGACTACCTGTCCCGAAAAATGGGAGGAATACAATAAGGGATAATGGTTATTTTATGTATCTTTGTATATGGATTTTTGCGTTGTTTCATAATTTTATATTAGTTATTATTCTCCAAAGGCTGCTTTATGGCGGCCTTTGTTGGTTTATGGCCGAAACGGGAATTCCCGTATCGGCTATTTTTCAGACTGTTATGTATAGATATATAATTTAACATGAAATATTGTTATAATTTAACATGAAATATTGTATTTCAAGTAGAAGTGAATAACAAAGCCGCCTATCTTCCCAGACAGGCGGCCCCGATTAACCTAATACCATGAAAAACTTAAAACATCCATTTCCCCCCAATCATATGTCCCCTACCTCCACTTTTACAATCCAACTGATACTGATATTCAACCCCTAATTTATGATAGAACACACCGCCGCCTACACCTACATAACCAAGTGTGGAATATGAGCCTGATAGAAACGGCTGCAATACTTTAGTCTTAATAATATAATTATTCCTTATCGTCGGAGTGAAATTATAGTCCAACCCTGTCAGCCTGTTATATTGTATAGTCGGGAATATCTCCAGCTTGCCTAATGTGTCGCTTTCGAAAACCATAGCTTTATAGGTACGCTTTAATTCCCAGTCTGCTATAATAGCAGCTGTATCAGCCGGGAGATTTACATACTTTATCTTAGTGCTACCTGTATCCCTATACTGAATTTCCGGCTTTTCCTCTTTTACCAGTTCAAATTTTGAACTATCCACCGATCCGGTTATAGTCTCACCTGTTATATACTTCGTTACGGTAGATTCTTTTATGTAGTATCTACCTATATAAAATCCCAGTCCGTAGTCTATGATAAGACAGACGAGTATAAGGACGGATATTGTGAGTGCTTTTTTCATAATTCCTTTTCTTTCAAAGTTACGAAATTATAATATCATATTGATATTATTTTGATAGTAAAATATTTATTGTTTAATCAGGTTATCAACCGGTTTTTATTCTTCGATGTTCTATTTAGGTTTGTTTCACTACAATAAAAGTCAAGAAAATTTTCTTGACTTTTATTGTGTATTTCAATATAAATATGTACTTTTAAGAAAATTTTCTTGACTTTAAAAAGCATGTATGTTTTCTATGGATATAACCAATATACTGAAACGATCTTTTTCTGACGATATTATAGATATAAAACAATTGTTCTATAATAAAATAGATTCTCTCGGGCTAACCAAAGAGCATGCTCAAAAAACACTAGGAATGGGTAATAAAATATTAGATCCTATCTTGGATGGCAGTATCAAGCAACCTAATGTTTTTAACATCATTAAACTATCATCTTTCCTAGAGATAAATATTGAGGATATTATCATATATCTTGTTTCAAAACAAGATCGAGAACAAGTAACTAGATTAGAACAGGCAAATAATCTAACATTTATTACTAAAAACTTCGATATAGATAGATTGACAAAAGCAAAACTCATACATAGTAAGAATGATGCAGAGTTTATATTAAATAGAATCTTATCTTTCTTCGGATTTGAAAATATTACAGAATATGAAAAATTCTCTGCGAAATATCAAAATATCCTGTTCAGTAAAACAAAAAGAACTCATGATGATAAAATGAGAGAGTTTGCGATATTATCTGCATATAGAACATTTCAGATTACTGATAATCCAAATAGATATAATAGAGAAGATCTTAAAAATTTGATAAAAAAGATGAAGCCATATTGTCAAGACGTCAAGAATGGTTTAATTAATATATGCAAGTTATTATATAATCACGGAGTTACTGTATCTATACAGACACATTTGACAACATCACAATATAGAGGAGCGACGTTTGTTGTTAATAACAAACCATGCATTGTATTGACTGACTTAAATAAAATGTACCCTACAATCTGGTTTGCATTACTGCATGAATTATATCATGTTTTATTTGACTTGGAAACAATAGAGAGACAAGGATATCATCTTACGGGGCAACCTGACATGTTTTTAGTAAATGAAAATGCAGCGGATAATTTTGCACAAGATTATTTTTTTGATGAAAAAATGTATAGGCAAATAGCTCCAAATATTCATAATGAATACATAGTTAATAACTATGCAAAAAAACATTCTATCCATCCCTCTTTTGTATATAGAGGTTTTCAATATTTCATTTCTGAAAAAGATGGCCGTGACTATTGGAAGGCTTTTTCTAAATATTTTCCAAAAGTAGAAATCGCAACTAAAGGCTTATCTCCCTTGGTGTGGGAGAAAGATACAATACCAGAAAAAGCTATGGAACTAAAAAAAATATTTGAATTAGAAATAATACAGTAAATATGAATAAGAAAACTGAAAAAGAAGAAATCTTAAAAGAAAGTGCAGAATCTAATTTAGATGAAGTGTTAGACATACTGGAAACATCAAAGTCTAATATAGGTACAAGATTAGATTTTGATTTTGAAAATAATGATTTCCGGGAGGTTGATGAGTTAAAGGAAATGATTAATCGTTCTATTGAAGATCCGGAAGAGAAATATAATCTATTCTATAAAGGTATACAGCGATTAATAAATAAGTATGTACCTGATAAAAAAGTACGAAAAATAGTAAATGGAGAAAAACTAGTTTTCTTAAATAGAGGTAAAGTATTAAGAGAAGACGGAATAAGGGGAGGAGATTGTCGTACAACATACGCTGAAGATATGACACGGGTTGTGGAAATCATTAGTGAATGGGTCATGACTTCACGAGATCCAACAGAATTATACAAGAAATTCTATGATCTCAACGAAGAATATGGCTATCCGCATCAAAAGTATTAAAGAGTGTATGCATAAAAGGTCTGACTATTACAATTTATTCATACACCCTCTGCCTGTTTAGCTCAGCGGTAGAGCAACGCATTCGTAACGCGTAGGTCTGGAGTTCAAATCTCCAAACAGGCTCTTTTCATTCCCCAAACATTTTATCATGCTTACGATTCAATAACCGCCTTATACCAGCCCTGTGTACTTCCATCCAATAGTTTATAAGTTCAGTAGACTTTTTATCACAAACATGATTTGATAAGTAGCGCATCAATGCGAATATTGCAGAGTGATACGCTAGTTTTAGTAATGTTATAAATCCTATTTTCATGGCCTTGTCCCCTTGCTATATAATACCTGCTTCCTATTATGCCCTGAATTATAAGACATATGCAAGAAGTTATTTCTACCATCCTGATATAAAATAGCCTGATCGAAGTCTAAGCCGCTGCCTAGCAACGCAGCGAGTAGCTTTCGGGGATCTTTAACCTGAACATCGGCGGCCTGCCCTTTCGTGTGCTGTGAGTTCGGGACACCTCCTACTGCTTTATTCGTTTCCTGACTCCTGAACCCGCTATTTATTATAAATGGTTCATTGTATATATCCCTCAATGGTTGCAATAGTCTTTTGGCTAACGCTGTTAAATTCAACTGTTGTTGAACATCAGGCGTATTCTCTATACCTTTTGCTACTGCTGTATTGGAATGACTTAGTTCTTCCAATGTAAAATTTTTAGTTATGTGTGTTGCCATCTTTATTATTCAGTTTTTAATAATTCAATTTTAGCCATTTTTAAACATATCTTCGTGAGCAGATCTTGCTATTGCATCATATTCATTTATACCGGTTCCCCGTTCGTCAATCTTTTTAATAATTATATCCGCCAACTCCTCCTTATCAAATCCTTTCCACATCTCCGCGGCTGTCTTGGCAGCTTCTATATACCGCCCTTTGTCCTTATCTTTCTCGAAGATGCTTTTTGCCTCCACGATACAGAATATAACCGTGATAATAGCCGTAGCATACGGGACCATATTGTCATGTATTCCGCAGGCGATAAGCACAATGTCTATGATCGTAAATGCAAACAGCAGGTTGAACCGCTTGCGTATCTTGTCTAACGTACGGTCAAGGCCGTAGGTATGCACAACGGTTATCCCGGCTTCGCGGGCCTTGCGTATCCCGGCCATTAAGTCCAGGGCGATAGCCGCCAGCACCACAATACAGCAAAGCAGTATCTTCCAGATGACAGGCCAGTAGGGTAGTAATATTTCCTTTAAAATGTCCATATCTTTACTTTTTAATCAACTTATCCACCGTCGTTACTCCTATCAATGATGCGCTCAACATTCCCAGCAAATCAATAGACGGATGCTGTATCCTTACGATAATACAACCCATGAACGCCATAAATCCGATAAATCCGGCTACCCTTCTGATGCAGAATTTCGAATGGCAATCATCCTCGCAAAATAAATTTCTCATAACGGTTAAGGTTTAAATTTTTAATTTATATTTGTATTTATAATTTGTGTTAGAAATAAATGAAACGATTGTTTTACAGACCAGCCTGTCGTGAGACAGGCTTTTTATTTTACGCCATCTCAACAATAAATAGACCATCGTCATAACCATCACCGGTATTATTAGAAGTTACAGGTTCCGGAACAGTTAACCCTATTCGTTTTATATCTGTATTCCATCTTACTGTATGAGAATTACCGTCATTAAGATATTCAAATTCAAATGAATCCTGCCAACCATTGTTGTACGTCCATATCGGAGTGAATGTGCCGCTATAATCAAATACCCCAAGTGCCCCTGCTGCTAAGTTTCCATTCCCTTCTAACCAATCCTGCGATACCTCCGCCAGTCTCAACGCATTACTGTTCATTGAAAACATAGTATACACACTTGTTATAATAACGGTTGGGTCAGGCTCGGCGAGAAAGTCGAATGCAGATACATTATCACCTACCTGTACTTGAGACGGTAATAATTCGTTAAACAGGTTATCCCAAAGCCATTTCATGCTCGTTTTTGGTAGGGCGTTAAATTCTATCTGTGTCAGGCCGGTATTATTCGAATAGCTTCCCTGATTTGCGAAGAAGTTAATGGCCGGAGCGTTATTATCATCGTTATTAACGATGTAAAAAAACATATTCCGCACATCTATATACAGCCTGTTAGAATCTACTACACCCGGAGAAGCGCAGCCGTACACCTCAAATATTTGCCTTGCCGAATCGTGTATTATTACTATACCGTTGCCATTGACCCCGTTAGTTCGTTGTATGATATTAAAAGTGTTATCCGCAAACTCAAGTTGCAATACAACCTTGTCGGATACCTCCCCGGAACCTGCACCATTAGAAGCCTGCGTGTAAAATATATCGAATAGCAACTTACTGTCCCAGCCCTGTGTCTGATATTGAATATCGGCTAGTTTAAAGTATCTCCGGGCTTGGTATGGACCTACTGTAGAAGCGTAATCACCTCCGTTGCCCGAAATCCGAACAACGCCGTTCTTCACCAGCCCCAATGAATTGAGTATTACAGGAATATCTGCATCCGCCGAGCCGTCGAAGCTTACCGAGCCTGTCGCATCTCCAGATAAGGAGATAGTACGGGCAGTAGTTAACTTATCAGCCTGTGCGGCATCGTTTGCTTTTCCATTAGTAAAGTAAGAGAATAAAGCTTTTAGATTGTCCCGGAAATACTGTATAATACTGTCCAGTCTACTGTAACCAACCGGAGGCAGATCCGTAGACCCATCATTGTCCTTTAGTTTTGTTTTTATCTGCCTTGCAGTTAATACCGCATCTAACTCTATTCCTCCCAGATAGGAATTTTCCAAGTCAAACAGCATCTTTCCCAGATTATAAGCCACGCCTACAAGGCTTACCGGGGCTAGTGTGCCGTCAGCTTTCACGCTCACTGCATCACCTACTATTACTGTGCCACCTGTAGAAATAATGCTGTATGTTCCACCTGTAGCCGGGGCCAGATTGGTAGAACCAAGTATCTGTACTATACCCCCCGAAACGTTTAGCGACACATTACGGCAGGATGTAATTACGGCATTCCCATCTATTATTTTTAATACCGCGGCATCCTCCATCTGGCTGTTAAGTAAATCAAGCCGTGTAGATGCATTATTTACACTTACCGAACTTTCCAGACTGGAGAGTTCAATACAGATATAGCCGGCGCATGAGAGCGAGGTAGCCCCCTTTACCGTACAATACCGTAAATAGTTGTTTTGCGCTGTGCCCGATACGGTCAAGCTGCTATTAAGCACTAAGCCGATGGCATAGCAGGAATTAGATGTTCCTGCGAAAGCCAGGTAACCGATATTCGAGCGGGCCGCGTCCTTGGTGGCAAGTCCTCCACATACTGTCCACCGGGTTTTATCAGTTAAATTGATATTCTGGTCATCACAGTTCTTCAGGAAGACAACTACTCCCGTTTCGGTTCCGTGTGCCGCCAGAAGAGTAGAAAACCGTTTGTACGGTCTTAACCTGTCTCCGGTAGCTCCCGCTTCGCTTGCTATACCCCCATCCACATAGTATACTTTAGCTGGGCCATAATACAGGTTGTCTTTCCATGTCGTAAATACCGGGTCAGTTTCAGTAGTTGGCACTAATATTTTGTACCTGAAAGACAATTCAGGCTCCGTGCCACCGTCAGGAGTAAGCCACGCATAGCATGCCTGCGCACCATTTCCTCCGGCGGGGTTCTCATCGGCATGTACGAATGTCCATGTTTTATCGGCTGGCTTTGCAGTTAATCCCGAATCATAAGCTACAAGGTCTGCGTATGTCGCAAAATCTTCCCCCAGCCAGTTTCCCTGCATGGTAGTTAGTGCATCCAGACTATTTTGCAGGCCTGTTATCGCCCCAATAGGGTGCTGATCGGCAGCGTCTCTATTCGTTAATTGCGTATGATCGTCTGTCCCCGCCCCGCCACCCGCTAAGCTAAATATATCATCTAATTCCGCTTCTGCATTATCAGGAGTAAGGACCACCCCGTTAAGTATAATTCCGTCTGTAAATCTCTGTTCATACTTAGCTGTAACGTTATTTAATACATGAAAATATACCTTACCATTAGCTATCCTGTAGGATATTTTATTTTTGGAAAATCCCACCTTCACACCTATGGCGTCAAGAAATTTTACCGATTTATCATCTGTCGTAATTGTCAGCATATCATTTTTATTTATCGATTTATATTAACTTTATACCGTATATTTTAGAAATAGTTCTAAATATATAATTTGTGTTAGGTAGCAGGGCATAACCGTGAGGCTAAGGCCCTGTATTATTATGCAATATCCTGCAAAATCTGAAATACGCCGTTGGCCGCCGCACTATCCGTAACGACGGTGAAAAACGAGTTCCGAGGGCTCCCGGTATCGTTAGCTGCTACCGTTATATTCACATTTGTCAAAGTATTTACTTTCTGCGTGCCCCCTGATGTGATATTCGCAGTTGCCCATGCCGGAAGGTCTACAATACTCCAATGAGCATTAGAGGCGATACTTAACGTAAATGTACCCCCCGCTGCGGGAAGCAGATGTGACGTTTCGGAAAGGTTGACATAATCGGCGAAAGCAGCAGCAATAGCAGCATTCATCTGCGCTACGGTTACAGCATCATTATTCGCCGTGCCTGCCGCCACATTCGTTATCCTGCGCTTGATAGAAGCGGAACCTATAGACATGGTATCATTCCCGGATGCTGTAGAATTGTATCCGAGAATAATGGCATTATACAAATTATTCGGCAGATTCCGCATTGAGTCGGAACCTCCTATAACAACCAATTGGCCATTGTTGTAGGTTAATCCGATATTCCGGCCGATAGCGACAACATTATGTTCTACGGTAGAATGCGTGATTTCTCTACCAATGATTATCAAATTTCCGGTATCTCCGACACCATTGTAAGCGGGAAACACGTTGGTTCCCATAAATATGCTGAATTCCGGCTTGAGATGGTGATATCTGGTACTGTGGCCCATAGCTATCACATTTTGCCCGGTATTATCCGCGCCCGCGTTATTGGCGTCATTGTCAGTCTTTATTACTATAGATCGGAGCCCGGCCACCGAACGATTGCCGATAGATATGCTATCCGCCTTCGGCTGTGACTGGGGATTATTTACCAGAAATATAGCGCCATCTGCAGTACCGGTTGCCCCTTTACCGGCTATTAGGTGGTTATTCAGGGTTTTCCATTTACGGAATTCGTCGCCTTTGTTGAATAGGGTTTCTAATGCGTCTTTTACGGTAGCACCGGTTACGGAGCTGTCGTTCGCTATGGCAGAGGCTACACTTGCATCTAATTGGTTCCAGTTCTGGCCCGGAATGAAATAGTAACCATTATCACTCACTGACTCTGTCCACAAATAACCGGCTACCGCGTTTACATCCACACCATCACTCCACGCATCATTTGTATAGGTCGTTTTATATACAATCGTTTTATCATCGGACATATACAGGGCAGTGTCGCCCTCTGCCGGGGGAAGTGGGACAGGCGAAGCGGTAGTAGGCAGATCGGCCCGCGTTTGTACTATAAAAATTATAGTTTCTTCCTGATATTGAAAGAAGCCTTTGGGGATTAGGGCTGCCACTAAACACCGGACCGAAAATACTTCTCCCGGAGTATTCCCCTGTTTTGATCCCAATACCCACAAATCGGTAATATCATCAATTACGGGTAATTCTAATATCGTTCTTTCTCCTTTAGCCATATAATTTGATATAATGTTTATCCTCTGTTAATATCCAGTTTTTGCGGTCTTCCGTTATCAGGTAAGCAGGAACAAATTCAGGGGCTCTTTCGGAATAGAAATCATCCGGTTCTACATCTATCTTAATTACATATAGCGGGTAAGACGGAATTATTTGAGTTATTTCCGGCGCGCTTCCGTCACTCCTGATGTATGTCTTACCGTCTACCGTTATTTCCGATAAGCTGTATATAAGATTTATTTTCCTTGCTGCCCATATAGGAACGCCTTTAGGAGTACCTAATGTAAGTTTATGCTTTTCAAATGGGTAGGCAGATAATTGCGTATTTATATATTCCTGATTCCTGAAACCGTTACTTTCGTTATCGAAAATCATTTCTCCGTAAAGAAATCCCCCCTCTATTCTAAAATCGAAATACCTGTTTTCTCCGTCTGCTTTTATGAAATGAGCATCGAAGTTGTCTTCCCTGTTCGTGTACCTGAATTTAACGGTATCCCTTAGCCTTAAATCATCTATATTCAGTTTACAGAAACATGCGTATCTTACCGTGTCACTGTAGGCGTTGCTGAACCGAAGCATGTAATAACCGTTATCCAATTCTGGGAATTCAAGCAGATAAGTAGTAAAATCAACCGAACCGGTAATTATTATGGGTGATAATGGTATTATTTCCCCTGTGTCTGTATTCTTAAGAGTAAGGGTGAATACGGCGTCATTCTTTACCGAATACTGTATTTTTATCTCGTCCAGTACGGAAAACACCTGCCAGTAAGCCTCCTGTTTCTCAAAATGATGCTTCCATTCGGAAAAATTAAGGCTACTGAATTGTGATATAATTAACGCGTTATCCATATATTACAGGCATTTATTATCCCATACAAATATATAACTTTATTTAGAATGATTCTAAATAATACATTAAAAATAGTTGACAATAGGAAACAGTTACTTCTTTTCTTTATTTCTTAAATCCCAAATGTTTTAATATCTCATATCTAAGATATTTTATCCAGAAATATTGTTTCGATTCGGGAGACAATCCTAAAACAGGGTTGTATTTTTCTTCTATTTGTCTCGCTTTTATTCCTGTCGATCCCAATTCGAATGATTTGGAACGGGTTAATATATACATTTCATTCTGAAACCATCTTCCGGTTATTAATATGTTGGGCGTATCCTTTGGCTTCTTTCCGTATATATTTTTATGTTTTATCAGGCTTTCGTGTTCGCTTTCAATGTCATATTTATGTTGAGCGTACTTTTCCGCCGCTTCCTTTGTCTCAAAATAGGGATCATTATGATAATCAGGCGTGAGTATATTACCGTTCGCGTCGCGTCCGTATAGCATCTGGTCTCTATTAAGGGAAAGAATTTCATCCCTATTATTCTCAACGCAGAAATCTATAGCTGTTTGAACAGACTCTATATTTTCCAATATTTCCTTATACCGTTTTATATACTTCCTTATATTTTCTTTCATGCCGTATATTATTAATAGAGGATGTAATAAATACACCCTCCCATTAATAACTATAAAACCTATTAATAACTAAACAAAAATATCAAAGTACGGGTTCTTTTCCTTTTTTATCGGACAAAACCAATGTGTCATAAACATCTCCGAATACTTCCTTTAATTTGTCCTCTCCAATTTTTGTGAATTGATGAGCTTTTACCATATCATTGACAAAATTTTGTTTGGAAGCATAACTTTTTACTTTGTCTTCATTTATCGATATGGAAAATTTATCTACTTTTACTTTCATGATAATGGCACATATTTGTTCACGCCTTCTATTCCTATAATATTACCGGTAGAAAGCACCCCGGCATTTTCTATTTTGTAAGATCCGGCAGGAGCGAATGTCAGTAATCCGGTAGTGGCATCGTATGTCACAGTAGTTGGATTAGCTCCCGATTCATCTACGAACATACTATAATCCCATTCATTACCGAACATGGATGTATAGTCATCCGTAGAGCATATATCCACTACTTTGGCAGTTAATGTAGCGGTTCCTTTCTGTAATATTACGCCATTAAGCCCGTCAGGAATATTATCCAGAAGGATGGCATGCCTGTCTTTTCGTTCTTTATCGTAATTGGTGGCATAATATACATTCAAATTAAGAATATACGGATTAGATCCGTCAGCCAGAGATTCAGACATGATAATAAACGCTTCGTACCCCTTGAATACAATAGATTTATCTGATTTCTCAGATGCTTTCCCATAAATAGCGTTTTCATCATCTATACGGAATATAAGCACTTTCTGCCCATTGAATTTAGCCAATTGCTTAGCGAGGCAATCTCCACCCCCCGATATTCTGAATACCTGCGATAGCGCGTTATATCCTACCGGTACTGTAGAGCCGTATCCGGCGTCTGATGTTGTTATATCGCCTCCATTTGAAGATGTAAGTACTATATTTTTGATGATAAGCATTTTTTGCACATCATCCGGGGCAGCATTTACATATTCCTGAAAATGAGTGTTAAACTCTGTGGAATCTGCCGAGTATTCTGATTTCAATCCGCAAATAACCAGCGTTACCGGTTTGCCTTCTAATTTATTACAGTTACTTACTCCTGTAAATATCTGTTCTTTCCCTGTTATACAGGGGATTATTCCTCTATCCATTTTAATTAATAATTAATTCGTTAATATCCTTAAATACCAATTTATCAAATTCGTATATTTTTTGTATTTGATTATCGCATAATTGCTTCATGTCTATAGTCAGGTTATGTAGCTCTATGGCATCTATGTAAGCTCCATATCTTTCTATCAGAAATTTATCCCTGTCATCCGTTGAAAACACCTCATGATAAGTATGTGCCGGGGTTCCGTAAGATATTATAATACCCGATTTTTGTATCTGATTTATAAACTCGCTATATACCCATCTTAATAAAGGCTCGAATACTTCATTATCCCTGCGGTCTGTTTTCCAGTCATTCTCCACAGGAGCAATAAAAGCGAGATTATAATATACAGTATGTTTCGATTCGGATATAACCTGTTTTATCGGATTGAAATTCAGTATCGCCGGAAATTTGAGTTTTCCACCCATGCGAACCTTATCTATTTGTTTGAATACTCCTGAAATTTCGTCGCTTGTCCCCGGATAATGCCATAGATTGAAATAATTCCCTGAAAAGCATGTAGGATGCAATGAATAAACTTTAACGGCTTCTTTGAATCGCGCGTTTTCATTCAATGCTTTTCTTGTCTGATAAACAAGATATCCAATTACTTTATTAGCGGAGAACATTTTCATACATTCCAGATATTTATATTAAACTCCTTATTCCACCACAATTTAGATTTTTTTCCTATACCGTTTCCATAATATAATATATAGTTGGTAGCATCGAATACGCGGTAGAATTCATTTACTGATTCGCGCAGCTTACGGCAGGTATTGACCATTTTACGGGAAGCGTCTACACCTGTTCCTTCCGATTGCGTAGGCATAACCTCTCCCAATCCGGTAGTTATGGTACTTTCATTGCATTTAAAGAAATAATATACATAATAAGCTATCGGACTTGTTTTACATTTAGTATCCAGCAATAAATTTTTTAATCTTATCCATATTTCATTTGGGATTTCATCTTCCAATCCCGCTAAAAAAGCGTCTCTCAATTCTTGCCCCAATAATTTCTTTAAGAATCGGGATTCATATTGACAGATAAAATCATTTATAGACTGATTTGTTACGCTTTGCAAAATAGCGTCCACACCAGTAACGGTAGCGGATGATTTTAAAAAAGGAATTACTATCTCCCCGTGAAAATATGAAGCATCGATAATCATTTACTTAAAATTTATTCAGTTTCGTCATCGTTTTCTGAAGATAAAGGCCTTCCTCTCCCACGTTTTTTTACTGTTTCGGGATTGGATTTTTCGTTATCTTCATATACGTCAATAGTAATCAATCCTCGTCTGACGAGGATTGATTTTTCTCTTATAATGTTTTCAATGGCTTTAGTATCGCCTCCAATTACAATTTTCATATTTCCAATAGATTAATTATTTCATCTATTTTAAATTTAAGGAAAGCATAAGGATTGTAAACAGGAAATATGAGTTCAGCCTGTGCTATCATTACAACCTGATTTGTCAGTTTGGTTTCTATATCTTCAGCGAATTCAACATTCAAAGCAGTATAATCTACTATTTCGGCGGCATTGCTAAAGTCTCCCATAAGAGCTTCATTTGGCAATACGGCGGTAGTTTCTACAATAGGAAGATTGCCTATATACGTAACTCCGGCATCTACTGTAACCGTAGTCCGCAGCTTATCTCCTAACGTATTCTTCAGGGTTAGAATCCTGAAAACATCCATCGGATTAAGCATAACGGCATTTGGTGTATAAATTCCGTATGTAAGGTATTTTTGACCCGCTATGATGGCATCTACCATATTCGGAGCTTCTACTGTATTAGCGAATTCATTCCCGGCATTAAATGAAGCGGCTAATGCTTGTGCATCTGTTTGAGCAGTATAAGCGACTTCTATCATTATTTTCCGGTCATTTATTTTATTCACTTTAAATTTAGCATTATATGCTGCGTTAGCGAATCCGGAAAATGTAATATTCATTCCGTTATTGATTAACGGCTGCGGATCGGTGAATTCTATGATAGTATTTGCGCCTGAATTATATGTTTCAACGGCTTTAATAGTTCCGGCGGCTCCTATTATATAATCGCCAAGTATATCTTTGAAATCCTGACATTGATTCATAATACCAAGCAGGTTTTCACCGTTACCATCCCCTTTCAATAGCTGGAAATCTTCCGACTGACGAATCCATTTGGGAACATTATTTGTTATCCACGAACGTACGTAAGCGCGTGATTTAAGCATTCTTTTAGAAATAGGCATATGAACACCTATTCTTTTCGCATAATAAGTTTCCTCCTTTGCTTTAAATGAAGCTTGTGGTAATCGCCCATTTTCGGAAACCATAGCTACGTTACGGTCTATATCCGTAATTTTGGAGAAAGTAAGTGATGTATACTCTGGGTCTCCTGTCGTTTTACTTATAATATCCCTGACATTAATCTTTCTTGGCTGCGGATGAGTCACAACTACATTACTTTGTCGGCTTATCAGAATGTCTCCGGTATAATTATTTTCCATTGACACTACCGATTTGGTTTCAAATTTCATTTCGCCGGTTGTAATGCCTCCTTTACCATTCGCAAATTTCTTGAAATTTTCATTGTCAAGTATCTTATCGGCTATTTCCTCGATACCGTCTTTCTCCGACATGTCGATATTCTGCCCTTTTCGCTTAAATATCTCAGCCATATTCGCCTTAATATCTTCGATATCTTTCAGCACTTTAGCTATTTCAACGTTATCGCCTCCTTTATCCTTTATTGATTTTTCAATTTCAGCCATTTTGGCGTCAAAGGCTTCTTTTGTCGACTTTTGAACTGTCTCAACAGTCTCTTTCACCTGTTTATTGACAACTTCTATAAACTCCTTTTGTTCCTGGGTTAATTCTTTTTCGTCCATAATAATAAAAATATGATTAATTTAATTTTATATATTTTGCCATTTCTTTAAGGTCTAAAGTACTTTTATCGCGGCTTTTTTCCTGTTGAGTGTCATCTGACGGCTCTATTATGGCTGATTTTGTTATTTTAGTCCAACATTTAGGGCAATATATATATGAGAATGAAGACAAATCATTAATATTAAGTGATTTTTGAGATAATAAATAACTCACTTCTTCCCTTATCGCAGGCTCTAATGCCGTCATTCTTTCGGCTACTACATTTTCAGTTATCCATCTGGCATGATTAATAGCAGATTCGATAGACTGTTGCTGTATGGAATGTTCATCGTAATCATTATAATTCAATATGGCTTTACAGCATGGACATTCAACCATTAATGCCTCTTTATTAATTGCTTTTTGTAGCATCTGTATTGATTTCTCTATGCCTATAAGCCTTTGTTCCGAATAATCCAGATTGAGGGCTTTTTTAAGAAATTCTATTTGGCTGGAGGAATCCTCTTTTATACTCTTAATGTCCAGTAACATTGTATCAGGATTTGCACCGAAGCCATAAAGTGTAGAAACTTCAAATAGTTTCCATTCCAATACTAATGCTAAATTTTTAGGATCTCGCTTTATTGCCTTAACACCAATCGAATGTTCCAGCGTTCTTCCTGTTTCGTGATTCAATAGATAATCATAATATACATCTAATGATAGCTGCTTATTCATATTAAATTTAGCCGTCATGACTAAATATTTATCTGTTTCTTCACCTGACAATAGAACTCCTAACATCTTATTGAAATCATGATTTAGAAGCCATTTCATAGATGGAAAATTTTCATTCAGTGTTTTTTTGAATGAACCATTGGCAGATATATCTCCGTCTGCATCCTTTATATTGAACGCATTAACAGCAATCTTGACGATCCCTTTTTCGTCTAAATCAAGCGTTTTGGTTTTGTATATTATGTTCCTCTTCTGTTCCATTTTCTTTTTCTATGTCTTTTTTATACTTATCCATTCCTTTTACTGATTCATAACCAAGCCCTACCCGCATCTCATTATAGGTTATAGCATTTTCATTATACAATTGAGTGTATGATCTGGTATTAAGACTGAATGTAGTAGCCTGCTCTTTTTTATTTTCCTGCAAGCAAGGTATGTCGGAGAAATCAGCATTTAAATAAAGCCCGTTTCCTGTTAATCCGAGCCAATTACTTATAGAACTTAAACATTTATTTGTTAACGGTATACATACATTCTCATATAACGATTTTTCACTTCCCGCCTGATTGGCATAAGTAGATTTGTCTTTATTTATTAAAAGATCACGGGGAATAGAATATGCGGATCCTATTACTATTGTCGTAGATAAATGCTCCTCGTGGGGTTGCAGATCTTTTATATCAGCACTAAACTTAACGAATTCTACTTCTTTATCTAAAAAAAGAAGCTGGTCTTTATAATGTTTTAATCCGTAATTTTCATTGACAACATTATTTATATCCTTCTTCTGGCTATCCAGCAACGGAATAGTATAACCCGAATCATCCTTATTCTTAGTAACAATAGCTCCTAATGGCCCTCTTTTTAAATATATTACATTACGGGCCTCGTATTGAGCTATAAGGTTAGCGATAGGCATTTTACAAGCGTCCAGCTTGCTTATGCCTTTTAATATGTTTTTATTTGTATATAAATTAGATTCCTTAATATGTAAAACAGAATCAGCAGGAAAAGATACAGATTGGCCATTCAACTTAACATCGTATGACTGTATAATATCAGATATCTTGTCAAACCGGAATAAGTCGATCCTTCCATTATTGCGTAATTTAATATCAACGGCTTGCGATGGCAGTATATGGTAGCTATTAGCGTATTTCCATAGATCGGTTGTTTTATATCCGTCCAGATCGGAAGTTATATAAGCATTTCCCGTAACCAAATAGTATTTTAACAAATTAGACATGAAATCCCGGAATGAATTTAAAGCGTTCGGGTGTTCAAGGAATTTATTAATCTTATCATTATTCCATATCTCCGAGTCTGTTTTATATTCTTTTAGCGTTATTTTAGCATTCAAACATCTATCTGTTATCATGCTTACAGGATGGTAAATTTCCGCCGTTTCATGAAATAATGTTACGAGGTTCTTATGAATAACTGACGGTTCGAATATAGGAAGTATATCCTCTATATTGAGAATACGTTGTGTTTTGGTAACTACCTGCGTATTTTCATCCGGCAGTTCCATAGATTTTCGTCTTATGTCTATTTCAAAACCTAATATATTCATAAAAAGGATATAAGGGCATTTATAATCCTCTACAAATATATAACTTTATTTAGAATGATTCTAAATAATCATAAGATATTTATAAAAATATTCGTATTTCGTAAATTTGTATTCTATGAAAAAATATCATTTATATTTAATCTGTTTTCTACTAAATATTTCGGTTAATGCACAGGTATTGACAGGAAAAATAATACGTGTCTCCGATGGAGATACAATTATATTATTAGATAGCGTAAACGTACAGCATAAAATACGGCTGTACGGGATAGACTGCCCAGAAAAGAAACAGGATTACGGAACAAAAGCGGCTGATTTTACAAAAGGATTATGCGCGGGTAAAAATGTAACGGTAGAGATTGAAGGGACCGATATATACGGGCGTATTCTCGGTATTGTTTATGCAGGAAAAGTAAATATAAATGAAGAGCTTCTTAAAAATGGGCTTGCATGGAGATATAAGCATAATAAGTCAATGCGATATCTGGAATTAGAGAATCAGGCCAGAAAAAATGAATTAAATATATGGAGTATGAAAAATCCTATAGCTCCGTGGAACTTCAGGAAGAAAAAGTAATTACTCTTCACATACCCTTTCCATAATATAATAACTTGTATACCAATAGCCATATTCGGCTATCCACGCGACGGCCACGGCAGTTGTAAGCAGTCTCCATCCTTGCCGGCCGAGTTCGTTCAGTTCTTCTTCCGGATTAATGGATAAGAACGTTTTATATTCGTAGCGCGGCATAGATTATAATAATGCGACCAACTCTCTTAACCTCTCGATTGTTTCCGTCTGGTCCACCCCGCAGACATCCTCCAGTATCTCGATAAGCCTGTTTATTTCCATCATTACTTCTTCCTTACTTTCCATCATCCATAATATTTTGAATAAAACTAACTAAAATTACATTCAGCCCGCAAACGGTCAATACCATAAGTACCGGATTGAAAGCGAATGAGAATAGTACCCAGAATACAAAGCTCCATACGCCCGACATGCACATCGGGCACCTGAATAAAGGCATACATATTTTACAGCCTGCTTCCGGGCCCATGACGGCAATAAAAAAACTTTCCAGACTATTGGCAAGCGAATAAAATATCATTCCTTTCCATGTCACGGCATTAACAGCTATGCACGATAAGCTGATAATAACGGTAAAAATAAGATGTTTTGCTAACTCGTATATCATAGATTCATGCAGGTATTAAATAAATACATTTTTATCCTGACTTCCCGTCCCATAGAGTAAAAAGGCTGTTGCCTGTACCATTGTCCGGCATTCCTTTTTCCTTTTGAAGAATTGCAGCTTTGGCAGGCAGGTATAATATTAAAGACCATATCAGGCCCGCCGTAATGACGGGGTATAACATGGTCTTTTGTGAGTTTTCCCGCCTTGCCGCAATAAGCGCAACGATAGCCGAAATACGCCTTACACCGCTCCCACTTAGTAGTCGTATCCGACCTCTTTCTCTTTTTCTTCGAAACGGTCATGGATATTACATTCCGTAGTTTGATGCAGCAATATAAATTCCGGCCTCCATGATACGGCGTTTCCCTCCAGTATTATTCTCCGGTAATACTTGATATCTTCTATCAGGCATTTACATTTACAATACAGATGCGATGCAGTATGCTGGCAGTTCAGCGTTACCAGTTTGTTCGCTATTGTATGTAACGTGTCATACTGGTCTTCCATCTTCGCGAGGTAAGTCTCGAAGAAAGCCTTCATATTCGCGGCTCCCGGAATACCGTTATTCTGCGGCTCGCTTGTAAGCGTTATTCCGTACACGTCATAAGCATCACATTTCAGGAAGTTTATAAAATTATGATTACATGCGCTTTCATAACGCATACGGCGTTTTTCTCCCTGCAATCCGAGGCGTTGGGCAATACCCATATATTCTTCTTCAAACTTCTTAGCCTTACAAAGAAGATTGACTGCCGTCTGAAGCTGGGTTTTTATATCATCCGCGTATTCCATCACAGCATCGGTTTACGGAACTGTTGCACTTCCGGATCCTGCTTGCCTTCCATAAGTTCACAGGCCTTATGTAAATAATGGTAAGCCTTCGCCAGTTTTGTTACCATGTCGAGCGTATCCTCGTCCAGCTCCTCATATTTATCGAGAGCTACGGCTGCATCGTATTTATGCAGCTCCTCTTCTATCTTATGCTTTAGATTCTTCATTTTGCTTTGGTTTAGATGTATTTACTTTTGTGCCTTCACCCTGGATCACGGGCTTCTTCTCATTATCTGCCGGGGCTTTTTCTTCGATAACCGGGCTTACCGTATCCTCTTTTTTAGTCAAAGCATCCTTAATAGCTGCCAGTTCACCCTTAATATCGCCAATTGCGGCTATGATCTGCATATGTGGCGGGATAGATCCTTCCGGCTGCGCGGCCGGGGACATTCCGGCCGGAGGCGGCAAATTAGGATTTACCGGCGGTGGGTTGAACTGGTTTTGTATAGAGGCATTAAATCCGTTTCGGAGTTCATCCATCTTACTGGAATATTCCTGCTGTAATCGCCTTAGCTGGTTCATATAATCATTCGGTAAACCCGGATAATTGAAATTATTATAACTCATCTTTATATATTGATTTGGTTATACATCGAAAGGGGGATCGCTCCCCCTTGTTTAGAATCCCCATGCCCCGTTGTACGGAGGGTTCGGATAAGTAGGCCCGTTGAAGGCGCGGGCGGCTGCCCAGCTGCCGACAGTGGTATTGATCGACTTATTGATCTCATTGGAGATAAACGAGCGGTCGCTTTCACGTGTCAGGCGTGCAATTTCCTGATCCTTGGCAGTGTCCTTTATCAGGCACTTGATTTCAGTCTGGCCGTTCAGCAAAGCTGCGAAATTAGCCTGATCGCGAAGTTGCCCCTGATAGTCGAGTTCCGTCATACGCAAATTGGTAGAGCAGCAACAGTCTGAAATCTGGCGGCTGAGCTCATTGGTCTGACGCTCATTGCTTAGCTGGTTTTCATAACCCAGACGGGTAATATTCAGGTTTGTAGCGCAGGAATCCTGTGCGGCCCTGGCGGCTATATCTGAATTCTGCATCAGGATACCTACCTGTCCTTTGTAATTTTCAAAGGCAGAATTAGCGATTGCAGAACCCAGATTGTACTGACCGTTCAATACACTCTGTTGTAAACCGCAAATAGCTGATTGTAACTGGCTTGTCTGGTTCAGGATTGCAGATACATTTTCTATCCGCCCGTCGTTAATTGCTGAAAGCAAGGATGAAGTCTGATTGAGGATACTGGACACAGTATCGAACTTCACATCACCGATGTCAGCACGGACATTAGATAACTGATTTTCAACTTCCGCTAAATTATTTCTCGCTTCCCCGTAGTTACCTCCGAAGAGGTTACCCCTGAAAATGGATAAAAGAGCGATAAGCCCCAGGATACCATCACCTCCCCAGCCTCCGCCACCGTAGCCTCCGCCCGGATTAACCACATCTGTTTCGTTCCTTAACATAGTTAAAAAAGTTTTAGATTATTTGTCAATATCGACATACGAATGTAGGCGAATACAGAAGGTTGACATAGGAGATAGTTATTTGATGCTAAATGATTTGTAGGGTATTATTTAATAGTTAGTTTATTTTGTATTCGTTTATCTTTATCCTGATTCTGTTTAAACAATGCATGTAGTACTTATTATCAGGTTGATTGGCCAAATATTTAGATACAGCAGCCATCGACTTATTCAGTTCCATCCCTATAACCTCATATTTTACATCATATAATTCCTTGACGATAATACAAAAAGCCTTTCGGCAGTAAACGAGCTCCTGACGGCGGGAAGATGATACGACATCATCTAATGATACCTCGAACTCCTCCAGGCATACAGACATTATATTTTGCAGGTAGGCTTTAAACATTTTAACAGGTAATTTGTTTTACTTAAATCCGGTGTTAAAAAAAATGCCGGAAACACAGGCTACAGATCATTCTCATAATCCTTCGTCGTGTGCTCCGGCACTTTATAGCTTCACTAGACCTACCAAGCATTAGTGAAGCGGAGGCGGGGGATTTTCCGCTAAGCAAAGATAATGTATTTTATTTAGAATCATTCTAAATAAGATTTATTATTTGTATGGTAAAATAAAAGGGTAACAATCAATGTTACCCTTTGTTACCCTTTTTATTTATACCAAAATTTTCTACTTAAAAAACGGATGATCGGCCAACGTCTTAGCATTTTCAGCCTTCTGTATCCGTATATACTTAAAGAATGATTGTTCGCTCTGATGCCCTGTTAACAGCATGATGCGGGCGGCGGGTATGCCTGCAAGGTACGCATTTGTAGCGAACGAACGCCGGGCCACGTGGCTGCCTACAAGTTCGTATTTTCGTTTACTTTCCCGTACAGCCTTGTGCCCGCGGGTATATTCGACGAGTATTTTGTCGTTAATCCCGGCGCGTCTGCATAAGGTTTTTATCCGGCAATTAAAATTGTATAGGCTATTACGGTATTCGATATTGCCGTTATACCTTGCCATGATGTCACGTACATAGCTATTCGCCGGGATCTGGACGATAACACCTGTTTTCTTCGTCTTTATTTTTATTATTTTGCCGTCGAAATTAGCCGTATCGATGCGGGAATAGTCCGAAAAGCGAAGCCCGGTAAAGCATCCGATCAGAAACAAGTCCCTGATTTTGGCTACATTTTTATCCCGTATATTGAGGCTGTATAGCCTGTGCAGTTCCGGGAGCATTAAATACACCTGTGTAGATTCTTCTTTGTCTATATTTATTTCTTCAAATGAAAAATTGACAGCGTACCCCCTCTTACCCATTAACCGGAACATATAAGCCACACCATCATATAGCTGCCTGATGGTATTATGCTTTAGGTTTTGATTTTGAAGAAAACAAATAAAATCCTCTGCAAGTTCAGAATTGAAGCTATTAGATAGTATCGATATACCTCTGTCGCTCTCGAATGCTGCCAGCTTGTTAGCTATATTACGGTACTTGCGCTTATATGCACTGTCTCGCTTCGATTTTCGGCAAAATTCGTATATAAAGGCTGTAGCCTGTATGGTTACAGCCTTGTTTTTGCTGAAAAAATTAAGCATTAATTAAGGTATTGTGTGGCATCGCTTGCATGCCAAGACTAAACCACAATTTAGGAATTTCAATATAATCAACGGATATTCCGTTCGGCAAATTAAAACTTACACTGGTAGTTCTATATTCACCGATCTTTTCGTAATTATAATTATATTGGCTATCCTCTAGTTTATAGATGTTGTATATCCTATATATATTACCTACATTACCCGTATTGCGACCCAGAGCATACCCTGGCTTAGCCTTACTTCTTACTATTATTTCTTTTTCAATTTTTTCTGTCGTGTTCTTTCTCATGACTTTACCCCGAATACGGCGGGGATTTAAATTTTCCCGTATTTGTTATTTTTTTTTATTTAATTGTTTAACTTCAATTCATCCGGCACCTCTACACTTCTTACTCTTATCTCGTAGGCTATGCGCCGGCGGTTCTCGTCTGTAAGCTTGTTAGTGTCTAGCATGGCTTTCAGATGCTCTGTATCGAGCTGGTTAAGTTCTAAGAAGGTAATATCTGCTTTCATGTTTATTGCTTTTTTAATCGTATATACCACAAGCGTAATTGTATCCACAAGCGTAATTTTGTGATGATAGGTCACATTCGATATTCTCGAATAAGGACGATTCAGCCTCTACATAGCTTTCATATATATTGTATACCTCTATCTCATCTGCAATATCATCATCCTTATCACACACGCCAACAATATAATATTTGCCGTATTTATCTGCGAGAGCTTCTATTAACTCGCACTCAAATATTGCGTTTTTGTCGAAATTTATTGAATACATGATCTTTGTTTTTAAGCCCCCGAAGGGGCGGTGTATTAATTGACTGTAAATATTAAGGGAAGTTCTCTCGTCATTACAGCTATGTAATTAGCTTTGTTTCTTTCAATAAAACCTTGCATTACCTTTAGCGATTTCGATCTGCGAACTTTATCACACTCGCATCTGAAAGCATAGTTTTTATATTCATTGAATAACGTGCCAACGAAATTTGCAAAACTAACATTGAATCCATTTTCAAAAGATATCATATAAACAGTTTCTTCTACTTTTGTAACTATTCTACCTAATGAATAATTCTTTTGTTCTGATGTTGTTGATAATGTTGCTTTCATATCTGTAATTATTTTAATATTATTAATCCCCGTTATACCTACCATTACCGTAATATCTTGCAGGCCCTGCTATATAATTAGCATTATACCCTGCATTCTCTTTTGCCCTCTTAGCTTCACCGGCTGCCTTTCTTGCTGCTAGTATAGCGTTGTTTCTAACCTCAATCTTAGTGTAACGCCAGGCTTCTCTTAATGCTTCTGACAGACTTAAGTGATAGTCTTTTCTTAGCTTGTGGGCTAATTTGAATATTTTGGATTTGTTGTAGGTTGTCATTGTTTCGATACTTTAATGTCGATTATTATAATGCAAACATACATATAAATATCGAATAAACAAATGACTTTCGATACTAATATATCGAATTAACTTTATTTAACTATATTAAGGTATAGAATATTACTTTTGAATACGATATTTGTATATCGAATTATATAATTATGGGATTAAGAGTAAAAGAAATATTAAAAGAAAGAGGAATGACAATGATTGAATTGTCTGAAAAACTAGGTATTGTGAACGATACACTAACAAGAAATCTGAAAAATCCACAATTAAAAACGTTGGAACGTATATCTGACGCATTAAATGTAGATGTTTCAGAGTTATTTGAATCCTTTTCCAAAGATGAATTAACCGCCTTAATAAATCATAGAGGGAAATTTTATAAAGCTTCCACTTTAGAAGAACTAAAAAAAATAATAGTTGATATAGAGGAAAAAGAGAACAAGGATGTCAGTAAAAAAGAAATCTGACAATTATAGGATACCTATAATTGTCAGATTAACTATTACAATATAATAATTTATATTTTTTCAGGATTCATTATTAGGAGATTTAGATTCCCTGAAAATTACCGGTTCAACAGGAAACAATTTTTTTAAATCAGAGACTCTATTTTTATCTATATTATAGATATCAATAATACATCTAATAATAGTTTTTTGAACATTAGTTAGTCTAAAATTATTATTGCTTATAAAATGAATGATAACGTTTATATAATGTATCTTATGCTGTTCTTCGTCCTCTTCTTCGTCCTCTTCTCCTTTATGGACATTATCATTAAAATTATCAAATAATCCTAATGTTGCAATAAAATTACAATCTGTATTTTCTCTTTCATCTTGTATCTTGTCAAAGAGATTTTTTATATTGGTTAGGCTATATTTTTCTTCAATATGTTTATATATTTCATTTTTAGATTCATCTATAATCTCGTTTGTTTTTTCTTTAATTCTATCTTCGATATTCTCCAACTCCTCTATCTTCTTATTTATCTTATTTTCAAAAGACACATAATTAAATATTTGACCAGATATTAAGATGGTTACTAAAATACACAACACGGTAACTGATGGAGATATATTGTCATCAAACTGATATTTATTTTTCATAAAATGAAGGTAAATAGATATAATGCTAATAATTAAAGCACTTATGGAAAGGATGTATATTCCATGTTTGTTTTTTAAGGCTTTGTAATGTTTTAGATCTGAATGATTACTTGTTTTGTTCATGTCAAAGTGTATTTAAGTTTATTGGCGATACAATTTCAAATATTTAACTTCGCAAAAGTATAAATAAATCAAAATCATATAATAATTTGTATAAAATTTAGAACGATTATAAATTATACGGTAATCATATAAAATACTTCCCTATTTAACATCTATTTTTACCTTTGTATCATTAATTTTAAAATTTTTGATATGAAAAACTTGTCTGTTAATTTACTTTATGCTGATTCTTATTCTCATTCAGGGGATAAGATATTTGATATTCTTTTTGTGATTATTTGTATAATATTCTTTATTTTTCAAATCATTCTATTCTTCAAATTATGGGGAATGACAAATGACATCAGGGAGATAAAGTATAAATATTTATATAAAGAAAATGAAAATACCCTGCACGATGAGAATGTTTTACCTAGGGAAGGATTTAAATTTAAAGAAAACGATTTAGTTATTCTTATATCCACGGGCTTACAGATGCGAATAAAAGAGATTACAGAGGATGGTAAATATGCCTGTTATAGCAATGCGGGTATGACGCATGCAGGCAACTTTACGGAAAATGAAATAGAATTATTCAAAAAAAAACAATATAAAGAAGAATTAGGCGGAGAGAATAAGCAAATGTTTTTTATATTAGGTATAGTTGTTGTAATCGTTATACTATTATTTATATTTTGAGAACGGGAAATTAACTACAATTCAAGATTAATCTCCGACATAAAAAAATGCTTTCTGAAATAGATAATGTTAAAGAATAATTTATACTTTCGTGAAATTTTATTAACTCAAATTTTATAAATTATGAAATGTTTAATATCTATTCTGTGTCTCATCCTCTTTTTCTCCTGTGTATCCACCCCAGAGGATAGGGCTAAAAAATTAATACAAAATCGCCTTCACGAAACATTGAATGATGAAAAGAGCTATGAATCCGTATCATATGGGAAATTAGATTCTGTTTATACATCTATATATGAGGATGAGAGCTATAAAAAAAGTCATGAAGACTATTTTACAGCATATGCACAATATATAGAAGATAGTATTATGTATGATGTGAGTTGTGTAAATTATTACGGTTACAGATCAAGTGATTGTAATAATCTTCAAGCTAAAATGCTTGAAAGTTTAGAATCTATGAAATTTTATACTGCTATCAATGATAGTGTTAAAGCGTCTTTCAAGCCGGAACTCGTGGGATACTCAATCAGGCATAGCTACAGGGCTAATAATGCCATGGGTAGTAAAACGATAGGACATTACGAGTTTTATTTTGATAAAGACATTACGGAAATAACGGACGTAAAAGATATAAGTAAAAGCCATCAGGAAATACAGTAATTCAATCGAAACCATATAAAAAAAGAGTAGCTATTGATGTAGCTACTCTTTTTGTTTGGAGAGCTTTTTTAAGTTAATATCACAAAATAAAAAGGCCTGACTTCACAGCCGGGCCCTTTCTAAAAGTAAAATATATTAAATGAAAGATATTAATCTATATTGCCAGTAACTCCCAGTTTGCCTTTTTCTCGCTTCCGTATACTTTTTCAACAGAATTAATAAATCCCCGGTATACGATGCCCCTATATGTAAATTGTACTATTCCGTCGGCTACGGATAGTTCAGGTAGGTTCTTCCATGTACCGGCCTCGAACGTATAATTAACAGGGCGAAACAGCCGTTCCCGCTTGTCTACATCTATATCTGTATATAGTATATCCAGCAATATCGGTTGCCCATTGATAACCCCCGGAATACGTGCCTTATCGTACCCGTCTGTAGATGCGAATTTAAGTAATTTAGCAACAATACCTAATCTGTCATTGTTCCTTAACGCTAAGAAATGTGGGTTAAGGATTCCGTTAAACAAATCAAAGCTATACCCATTATAGTCTATCACCCTCATCATACTGGTAGTATCTACAGTATAGTCGCTGGCATTTTCCGTTAATTGCAGGACGAATATATTATTATCGTTCTTGCTGTCTGTATCGGTTGTCTTGGCTACTTCATCCCATAGTATCAATTCGAAGCCTACCGGATCAGCCCTATAGGGACTTATTAGCGATAGTTTTTTCTCTTTTGAATTAATATACCCGGTGGAATAGTTGAATGTAGCATTAGGATCTAGCAAGCCTTTAGCCTTATCGTATGTCTCTTTCTTATAGCCTATCTCTAGGGATGTATAAGAATGGTTATCATTTGCTTCCTCTTCAAAATTGGCTACTTCGTTAGGGTCGAGTACAATAGCCGTTATATTCTTATCATACAGATTAGCCCTTTTGCTGTATATCATCTGATTACCTGAATACTTGTAACTGTATCCCATAAGATTAAGCCATTCCATTAAATCGTTCAGGCTCCCGTGTAGTTTCGGTTCGTTGAATTGCCGGAGAGTTTCCCCGCAGCATAATATAGGGCTGAATGTCTCATCCCAGTTAATAACAGCCTGAAACATGCCTTTGCGTGAAATGTTATCTAAGAGGCGTTGCAGGAGTGTTTGAGGCTTAATAATATCGAGTAGTTTAGGTTTAGGCGTCTGGGTGTGGTTAATAGATAGTTGATTGAATTTGGTTATTTGAAACTCATTAACAAGTGCAGGCAGGCTATTACCTGCACTCGTTTTAATGAATATAACTAATTTATCATCTGCTTTTAAAATTATAGGGATGGTTTCTTGTATTACAGTGACAGAGCCGTCGTCCGGCAGTTCCCACATCCCAATTTCGCTCTTAAGTGCCGGATCTGTACTATCATTCCAATTTTGAACATTTCTGGCTATATATAAAACATCATTCGTACCGGCGGCCTGATTATTTACAAAAGTACATTCGAGATCTATGTGCAATTCTGCCTCCATGTCCTCTGTAGCCCTGAATATATATTCTTCTATGCCTGCTATACCTCCGTTATCATCATCGCTATTGTATAACCCGTATTGCTGCCCCCTGGCGTCCTGTACATTCGCATCCTGTGATATAGCATATTTATCTAAACTTATAGTAGGAGTCATCGATATATCGACACCTAATGGCAATGTAGATCGTCCATAACTATATTTAGTCTCCGCAATCACATACGATATCCCAGCCGGAATATTCAACCTCCCGTAATTAAATTGCTTTACCTCCTTTATTTCGCTTACCGGTATATCATACTTGGTACTTTTGCCGGCCTTAATATATTCCTGTATCGAATCGTTTACAACATCCAGCTCTACAAAATCATCATCTTTGTGGTACCCGGAGAAATCGAGGGCAAAGCGGGTTAGTTCGACATAGCTGTTATTGTTATAGTTCCGCCTGCTAACTGTTATGTCCGCTTTAGCGTAAAATTCGGAGTAGCTAAACATAGCTGCTACCAGTTCGGCCGCCGGCCCTATAAATTTCATCGGGATACTGTATACAATATCCACCGCACTAAATTCGTCCCTTTCGAGCTTTGTAGAAAAATCATTCCAGTTAGCTACGAAGTTCGTAATATCCACCGGGAAGAAATTAACGGATGTAAAGCTAAATATCGGGACTTCGTGAGCGTTCTTGTAATAAGAACAATAGATATGATGTGCATTCTCCGGCATATCGAATTCAAGTTCGGTAATCAGCCCGGATGTCTGCGGGGCAACGAACAAAAGCAGGTTATTATCTGCATCGAATACGGCAATACCGGCATAGGTACCGTCCAGCGCCCCCGTATATATATTCCTTTCGGCTCCATACGAGAGAAAAGACATATCCAGTAATGCGGAGTATGTCCACCAGCTGGACGACGGAACTAATGTTCCATCACTCGATACATACATATTGTCATACACGGTGGATTGCTCTGCCGTTATCTTCCTGTAAGATGAGATTTCATATTTTATCAGGCTTTCGGTAATAACGGGCCGACGTTTTCTCTGCCTTTCGTTGTATGTATTTATTTTTGATGTTATAGATTCGTACATAATTGATTCAGTTAATTAATTCAATCCCATCCCCCTGTCTTTCCTCTTAAATCTAGTAGATTTATTCAGATCTATTAATTCTCTCTGTAATGCCTCCATACCTCGTGACAGGCTGTTATGCATGCGGCTTGTTTCCTTAGTAATAGTATCCCATTGCCTGTTATAATCGGGATTAGCCGGAGCCATTACCCTGCTTGTATCCATCTTAGGCATTGCCAGCATAGGTAAGATAGCTTCAAAATCGGGATATACAATAGAGTGTTGAGGCATATCCACAAGTGTAGGTATAGACGGCGTCTTATATGCCTTGCCTGAAGGTGTTAGTATTAACTCCGGTTTGCCTCCGTCGCCTACGATAGCAGGCCCTCCCCGAAAATCGTCAGTACCATATTTAAGGGCGGGGAGAGGTTGGGAGGCTATTGTCGATATCTGTACAGCTCCCAGCAAACCCGTTAAGATATTAACAGGAATAGCCGGAACAAATCCTAATTGAGCCGTATTTTTCATAATGGCCGCCGCCATGTTAATAGCTGTTTCTGCTATCGCTATTACTTTCGCCCTCTTAGCAGCTTCATATTCTATTTTTTTCTTGCGGGATTCTATTTCATCCTCTCTCGCCTGTGCCTGCTGGTCTATTGCCGCTTTCCTTGCCTCTGCCTGCTCTTTAGATATCGCTCCGGCGTTTTCGAGGTCTTCGATAGCCTTTTGTTCCCGTTCCCGCCATTCGTCGTTAGCCTCACCTTGCTTTTCAAGCCTTTGTAATTCCCTTTCGTCGGAGGCGTCGGCAAGTGTTTTGAGGAAATCAAATGTTTCTTTTGCAAGTTCTTTGCTAAGTTGGGCCGTTTTCTTTTCAATTGCCTCCCGCTTCTTGGCTGCATCATCATTGCTTTTTACAAGTTCGTCATTGACATGCTTTTGATACGCTAATTTAGCATCTGCCAGTCTTTTGCTCAAATCAGCCATCTGTTGTTCGCTCAATCCGGTTAACTTAGCCATTTCTTCCAACATATCGATTTCAGCCTGTAACCTTTCCCCGGCAGCTTTAATAGCGGCATCTGTTTTACCTTTTTCGTATTTCTCGGCATTTATTTCGCCGGATGCGTATTTCTCGGACAGTTTTTTTTCTTCTTCGCTCTGCTCTGTATCTATAGCCCTAAGGCGGGTATCCAGGGCTTTTTTTAAGTTAGTTACCTGTTCCTCTAAGGCGTCATTAGCTATGTCTGTTCTTAATTTTCCGCCCTCAATACTTATCTTATTAAGCTCTTCCTCCCTTTTCTTATGTAAGGCTTCTAACTGTGCTGCATATTCCTCTTCGAAGGACAACATAGTTTTACCCGCTTTTTTAGCTATTTCAACATCCTTATTGTATTGCGCCCTCAATGCTATCTCCTGTTTGTTTACCCTCTCATTTATAGAATTGCTCATCAGATTTTCGAATTCATTAGCCGCGGCCATTCTATCTTCGTATGACCTCCTTTCATCCTGAACAATTGATTTTTGCGTTTCTGCTTGTTTTTTAAAGAGTATTTCATCAGATTCTATCGTAGCCTTTTCGTTATCGGTTCGCAGGCGGGCCATCATTTTATTGTATTTTTCGAGAGCGGATTCCTGCTCTTTTATGTCTGCTTTTATTCCCTTAAGAGATGATTGCCTTAGGCGGGCAGTTTGTCTTAATGAATCTTGACGCTCTTTGTCTGTATTTATTAATTTAACTTCTGATTGAGCTAATTTATCATTCATTTCCGTAGAATTTGCCGTCCTGGCCGCTTCTTCTTTCAGTAAGTTGTCTTCTAATACAGCGGATGTCTTCTTACGCACGTATATACCTCTTTCCAGATCTTCAATTTCTTTTATTTTCGCTAATCTTTCAGTATGAGATAAATTTTCTTTATCCGCAATTTGTGCCCTCAATCCTGCAATTTTAACCTCATCTTTTGCATTTTTTACCATTGCATCACGGTTATATATTTTCAATTGTAAGCTATCTTTTTCATGCTGCGCGTATTCTTTCGTTTTTTTTACTGCATCATCAGTTAACCCTATCCAGTCTGAAAACTTAACTATTGCCTCTCCGGTAGCTTTTGCCACTAAAAGCCACACGGTTACAAGTGGATGCAAACTGTTAGTTAATTTATCAGACATTACATGTACCGGAGCCATAGCTTGCTGTAACAATGTATATTGTTCTTCGTTCTCTTTAGCGGCTCCGGCTACTTCTTTCGTTATATAATACAAGGCAGTTAGTGTTGCCACAATTGCTGCTATCGTGGCAACTATCGGATTAGCCAATAGGACTAAAAGCTGTTTACCCATAGCAGCAGCTCCGGTAGCGGCGGACATAAATGCAGGATTCAGAAGGCCTATTGTTTTTGTCAAATCCTCTGTAGCTACCTTATAATTACCAACATTAAGCGTATATTTTCCAGTGGCCTGCTGCTGTGCATCCATCTGTTTATATAACTTTTCCGCTTGCTTCTCCAAATCCTTCTTAACTTTCAGTTCTTTCCCTTCCGCTTCTCCCATCTGGTTAATACGAATTTTAAGGATCGCATATTGTGCCGAAAGATTTTCATAGCTGCCAACCTCTGAATTTACAAGCTGTGTAGTATATTTTATTAGGTCATTATTCGCTTTTTGAGCATCTTTAAGATTTTTTTCCGTTACCATTAAAGAAGCTTTGCGTCTAGTATATGCATTTAGGGATATAGATCCTTTCTTATATAAGTCATCCAGTTCTTTTTGTTGCTGTTTATTAACAGAAAGCTCTGTTTGCACTTCTACAAGGTTCCTGTAATATTCCTGCAAAGATGCATCCATCATATTATAGGCTTCCGTCGATATGCCAGCTAATATCTTGGTTGCGTCAGTCTCTTTATTTCGTTGGGCTATCAGGCTTTTAACATCCTGCTCCTGCTTTTCGTATATATGATTTGACGAAGACATCAGGGAATTATATTCTTCCTTCGTGATTAATTCCTTAGCCAGCGCATCGGCAAATGTATTTTGCGCAAAAGTAAGGCGTTCAAGCCGGATATTACCCTCACTGATAGCATCGTTATATCTTGCAGATCCGTCTGCCGCCTTTTCTATAGCTTGCGATATGTCGGGAGCATTCTTCAGACCTTCCATTGCTTCCTTTGCTGTCCCTAAGTTCACAGTTAGCCTTTTAAGCTCGCTTTCAGCATTCTCCGCTAATTTGAATTCATTAGGCTTAGACATCTTATCATTAAGATCAGATACGGAATCCGCAACCAACTTATTTGCCTTGCTTAGATTTATCTCTTCCTTTATAGCGTCCCTGATCTCCTTTTTCTTATTCGAAAGCTCTATACGTGCGCGCTCTATTGTCTTATATTCTTCACTCTCAATATCGATTATTTTCTTCTGTTGCTTCTCATAATCGCTTTTAGCCTTTCGAGCATTATCTATAACTTTTACGTGTTCATTCTGCAATTTATTATAGCTTTCCATGCTCTTTACTAATTCTTTCACGGGAATGTTGAATTGCGAGAATGCTTTAGATGCTTCATCAGTTTTATCCAGCATCTTTTCCATAGCGTCGATACTCGCTATAAATTCCTTTTTAAGAGCTGTCATATTATTCAACGCTTCTTGAGGAACAAGGCTATCACTGTCTATATTTACTGCCATAATTAATTTGCTGATTTATTATTTCTATTTATGCTTTCACTAAAAATCTTCAAATATGATGCATATTGAGCTAATGTTATATTCATGTCTATATTGAATTTAAAGTGTATACTAAGGGCTACCAATTGGTCATTGTAGAATGAAGCGTCTACCTTCCTTCGATCTGTATCACTGACCAGATTCTTATACTTATCTGTCTCTTTATTGAGATATATCATTTTGGACTTTATAATCCCGGTAACCTTAGCCACCAACTTCTCAATGTCTCCATCGGGTACAGTTATGCCTTTAGACTTAAGCCATGCTATAGCCTTATCACTTCTGTTAGTTTCCAATAATCCTATGCATATATACAGGCAATCAATCTGTGAACGGTAATTATAGATAGATTTCAATACATTATTAACGGTTCCGGCATGTTCTCCGCCAGATAGTTCCGAAAACTCAATCAAAATATTGCATTTAACTTCTTTCAGAATACTTTCCGGCGCATCTCCGGTAATTATAAGGGCATTGAGGTTATTATTGCATACAAGCTCTATATATACCCATAGCGGGCATTTGTTACATGTATCATACAGGGTAAATTGTGAGGAGCTCTTTTCCTTGCCTTCCTGCTTTTTCCCAGCATTCCTTTCTGTCATAGGTGATTTTATTTTCAGAATCTTCATAAATTATATATTTTACTTTTTCAATATTACTTTCGTTAGTAGCCATTTTAACCACAATATCCAGACGGACGGAACGATGGTTCTTTCCACAATTGCAAGGCATATAATTAATTTTTTTATTCACAAATATAATTATTATTATTTAGAATTATTCTAAATAATAATAACATAACGAAAACCGTCCCATATCATCGCTACAGGGAGCGGAAAGTACAGTAATTAATATTGAGTAAATTGAAATAAATATATCATTTTGCTTTATATCCTTATTTTACAATAATAGCATATTAGCCATTATTTTGTATCAAAAAGACAAAAAGCGTTCGTATAATACTTATTCGTACATGCTTAGTAATCGGCATACAGCATAGGCCGGGCCTGCCGGCTGTCCTTCCTGATAGTTAAGCATATCATTTTTGAATAGATTATATTCGTAATCTTCATTTTTAATAAAAACTATCTTGTCTCTTATTAATTCCATACTGGAACTTATCAGGGCCTCATCCTTTAATCTCATCTTATATACCCGCATATTATCTACAGAGTTAGCCTCTTCCCTTATTTCATTTGCGAAATTAAACCATTCTTTTTCCGATTCAAAAATGCAATATGTAGAGGGTTTGAGCATAGATGTTACCTTATCCTTGTTAATTACTCCATCCTTATTATATAATATATCCTTTATAAGTATTTTTTTTCCGAACCTATAAGCGGATATACATATAAAGTAATTATCAATAGATGGAGTTATATACAACGCATTTCCTGCTATTTCACTATCGTTAATGCTATCTATTGTTTCAACCTCTTTAAATCCTGAAATCCTGCCTAAAATTTCACCCAATATCCAATACCGGGCAGCATCAATACCGTGATTAAATTTATCTACAGGCTGATTTATGTAATTCCCATCTTTATCTTTGTCCCACACATAATTTCGAAACTCGTTAATTAAATTATAAGACCGCTTCGTAATTTTGATATTATATTCCTGCATCTTCTGAATCCCGGCTAAAACTGAACCCTGAAACTTTTCAACGGGATATATTAAAATTCCTGCGTTGGCGACCTCTTGAATTAGTCTAGGGTCTGCGCTTTCGGACATAACTTTCATTTTAATGGGTTTCAAAACATCTATTATATCACCCGTGAGCATTCTTGTATGATAACACAATTCATCCAAATAAAGATCATTGTCATGTATGGCACAATCTATCGTTGCTGATGGATCGTTAGTGTATCCGAAATCTTGACCTAAACCACGTTTTTTTACAAAATCGGGTATTTCATTAACAATATTCCAGTTTTTAAATACAGACCCCTCGGAAATACTAGCCCAACGGCCCATAAATACTTCTCCGTATTTTTTAGAATTATTTGCTTTTTCCTCTTCCGCATCCCGGAGAAATTCAGTTCCCAGATTATCAAGATTATCAAGATATGTCGTATGAATATGTAATACTTGAGGATGTGTGCTTATCTGAACCGGTACGCCATCGTAGTATTCTATTTTATGAGTATTTTTGATGTATTTTTGATAAACGAAATGATTTACATCCGTTGGATTCATGATGATAATAATTCTATTCTGAATGCCTTTTTGACGAATTGAAAGCCTTATCTTGTCAAAATCAATCTCGCTCGTCCATTCTTCCGCCTCGTCACATACTAATGTAGTGACTCCCTGGATAGATTTTAATTTCGCAGTTTGATTCCCAGAACTCGTTTTTATTCCCCGAAACAATATCTTTGATCCCGTTCTAAGATTGATTATATCCTGTTTGGTGACATTAAAATATTTATCAACGCAATCCATCTCTATTTTTTCATTTACTTCAGGGATGATGGATATATTCGCGGCGGTCATTGTATAACGGCAATACAGTATAATATGACCTATCTCAAATGTAAGGCGTTCAATAAATGTGGATACATTAAAAGACTTTCCACTACCTCTACCTCCGGTTATAAGAATTATAAATTTATCTTTATTAGTGTAAAGAGGATTATATATATCTTGTGGAATAATCATTTCTTAGATTTATCTTTTATCCACTGATCTATATCTATATGTCCTTCCATGCTTACATTAGCATTCATATTAATATCCTGACGTTCACAGTACCCGCGTTTTTTACCTTTAGTCTTTAACACAAAAAAGACAGAAGCATTATCCGGTGGAACTTTCCATCCAACCTGAACGCGATGCCCATTTTCGTTTTCTCCAAACTCCGGGATACCTTTTACCAAGGTTTGAAGCCTGTTTTCAGCAAGGTCTAGGAAATTCTCTCGCGAATCCTCTAACGCCTCTTTGAATTTTTCATCAGCATCACACCACCTGTAAATAGTTTTACGTTCCACACCAAAATATGCAGCAATACCCGATATAATACCCCCGTTGGCACTACATACGGTTTTAAAATCTTCATATTTCGGTTTCTTTGGTTTCATCTTTTTATAATGTGTCTTTTGTGTCGTTACTCTTCCAACTTACTTACAAATTCCTCCCCCTTTATAATCTTGTCCTTATATGGGTCATAACCGAACATATCACAGAAAGCGACAAAGTTTTCAAAGCTGGAAAATGACAATGTGAGGTATGCAGACATATCCTCATACTTTTGTATATCATTCTCCTTAAACTTTTCTTTTTTAGCCTTGATCTGCTCTTTTGTTTCAGGTTGTTTCTTTTCGATAATATCTATTGTTTCTATCGGGGCTATATCCGGGATAATAAAGTCTTCTATACCGAGAAGAATATTATCGCTTACACCTATATCGGATAAGTTTATTTCCGGATAGTAATTAGCTATCATCTGAAGGTCGGCCTTTGTATTTCCGATAGCCATATATGTCATTTGCTCTTTTTCGGTCTTAGGATCGAAGTGAACGACTTCCACCTTTAATTCATAATCGTTCGAGCCGTCATATTTATAGTGAGAATCTAAAGCCATTAATCGGCGGTGTCCGTCTATCAGGTTGCCTGTTATCTCATTCCATGTAATACCGCCTAAATACCCTACTTTCTGGATATTCTTTTTCTGATCCGAAATTGCTTTATCGGAGTGCTTCTTGGGATTATACGGATTGAGGTTTATTTGTGACCTCTTAATTATCCGGGTTTCGCTCTGCTTTATATTCATATTCAAATATTATTCGTTCGACTAGTGGGTATTGTCTTAATACTTTCCTTAGATCGCTTGGATAGTTAGCTTTCAGGTAAAGGAGATAATCTATATCCATTATATCAGTACCGGACGATTGCCCGCGCTTGCCGTATCTCTCAGGCTTAATAAGCCCTTTTTCCTGTATATATGCCAGTATATCGGCATTCTTATAAGAACTTAACGGATATAATTTTTTAGATTTATCACATATTGCCTCATTCCGGTAGCCCCGAAGCATTAACCGCCTGTTCATGCTGTCCGATTGCTTAAATCCTAAACACGTCCACTCTATGCCGGTTCTCTCCCTGATAATATCATTCAATTCAGACAAAGTGTATTTCTTTTGCTTCGGATTTTGAGGACAACCCATAAATCCGATTTTTATATAAGAATATACACAGTAATGAGGAATTTGTATGTACCTGGCTTTCGGGTATTTATTTTGCGCGTAGGCTATATATCTATTTATGTGCTCCAAATCCTTTATAATAAACATATACACGCAAACGATCTCATTAAAGTGGGGGTGTAATAAATCCAATAAGGCAATACTATCTTTACCCGAAGCCGAGTGAAAAAGTATTACCTTATCAGTTTGCCGGGCTATCTCTTTTATTATGTCAATAGCCTTTTGCATAATTAACGCCTTGGTGCTGCTCTACGTGCTGCAGCTCTTGCTCGCATGGTATTACTACCTCTATAAGTTCCACCTTCTGCCATAATAAAAATATTTATTTAATTAAACATCTATGCCTTTAACACTAACTATATCACCTAATTCTATACAGAATAAATCAATACCGGCAACTGTTTCCACCTCATCGGCAAATTCACACGCAAATTGTTCATCTGTTAAGAAGATATATAAATCTTTCAATTTGCATATAACCTCGAAGCTATTATTATAATCGTGAAATCGTATCTGATCGAATTGTTTACATCCTACTGCTTCATATACTCCATCAGGAGCTTTCTCTATCTCGCATAATCTTCTAATATAGAAGTCATTGAAATTTCGATATTCTCGAATCTTCATTTTGGCTGCTATTTCGCGGGCGTGCTTTTTCTTAATAATTAAATCTAAAACATTCATAATAATTAATTCTAATACAAATATATAACTTTATTTAGAATGATTCTAAATAATTAAAGTAATTTTATTCTTTTTCTTTCACCTCTAATCTAGTACCACACTTAGGACATGTAATAGTATTGGTTTCATGGCATTCGTCCTCTAAAAATTCGCTAGCACTACACCCTATAGATTCTGCCCATTTTAATAACATCTGAACACCTGGATTACCGTTGTTTATGGTATTCGTAATACTAGACCTTGACACGCCTATTCTACGTCCTAATTCAGCAGCAGAAATATTATACTTATCTAATACTTCTTGTATTCTGAGTTTATTCATTTATGTATAATTTAATTTATACGCAAATATATACAATTTAATTAATTGTATAACGATTAATATACTAATAAAAGTTAAAGTTTAAATATTCTTATACTTTTTTGTTTGATATGTTGAAATATATTTATACATTTGTATAAGAATAATAAAACATATAACAATGAAAACAACAGACATCAGAATTTTCTTAGACAAAATGTTTAACGATGAAAGAAACTGAATTTACAGACGAAATGAGAGCAGATATATTGAGTGCTGCTGTTCTTGGTAACATGGCTTTTAATAATGGATTGAAGAGAATTCCTTGTTTTGATAAAGATTTAATGAATATGAAGCTAATGACCATATGGTGTGAGAACTGGGATTTGGCTAATCTGGACAATAATTATTAATATAAATATAAGAAAATGAAAGCAACATTGAAACAAATTAAAGAAGAAATAGGGTATATAAACCCGTCTGTAACTACTATAAGCTCGCTAGGCGATATGGTTACAGCGCAAGCGCAGCAGATGGCAGATAGCGTAATAGCTTCTATTATGCCTTATATACCCGTAGATAGTACAGCGTATAAGGTATTAATAAGTAATACCGGTGATCGTTTCTCGGACAAACAACTATGGGTAATCGCTTACCAGCTCGAGAAATCGAGCGAATATTGCGAGAAATTAGGTGCTGAAATAGAAGAACGCAATAAGTATATTGCGTTTCAGAAAGCGAAAAAAACGGCTAAATCTGCAGCTAAGAGAGCGGCCAAAAAATCGACTAAAGAAAGCGCAGATTTAGCGCAAAAAGTATATAGTAGTATCGAGGCTGAGGACAAGGTAAGGCATTATAATTTTGGCGAAGGCAAAGTAATATCTCATGACGATACTTACATTGTTGTTTTTTTTGAAAAAGTTGGTGAAAAAAAATTATTGAAAAAGTTTGCAAAACTTGAAAAAATATAATCAACAATCCCGCAGGGCGAAAGCCCTGCATATAAGCAGGGGGCAACATAAGCCTCTTTTTTTTATAACAAATTTAATAACAAGCAGTCTCAATATTTATATAAATACTTAAATAACAGAACATTAATATTAAAATATAAATTAGTCAGATGAGCTAATTCCCCGAATCGGATACAAAGATAATATTTTTTGTTATCCAATTATACTTTTACAGAAAATCTTAGATATCCACCACAAACTTTTTCAATTCAAGGTTCAATAACGGCTGAGGCACAGACTGTTTTATCTCGGATACAATAATGTCGAGTACCCGTTCGCGTAAGAATTCCTTACGGGTAACAAGACTCACCTCACGCACAGGCGATACCCCTTTCAAAGGACGTACATTGCGTCTCTGCTTTTCATTCAGTTCCTCTATCGCCATTTCAGGGATTATGGTCAACCCGCTGTTATTGTCTACGATATTGATCAGGGTACTGATGCTTCCTGCTTCGTATGAGAAGAGCGAATGAGAACTCTTGCGCTTACGCATATTGCATATACGCAATATTTGCCCACGGAAACAATGTACTTCTTCGAGTAGCCACAGGCGGTTGATATTCAAATCTTCCTCCTCCAGTTCTTTCTTGGCATACAACGATGTTTCACGAGGCGAGACATAAGCATAAAACCGTTCATAATAGATAGGATGCTCAGTTATCTTTTCGTTTTTAAGCGGAGTGGCCAGTATAGCACCATCCAAAGCCCCATTGAGCAGCTTTTCAATTATCTGAGCGGTAGTGGTTTCTTCTATTACCAACACAATGTCGTAACCATTCTGATCGTGCACCTGCATCAGTTTAGGCAGCAGATAAGGAGCAATGGTAGGGATAATACCCAGTTTGAATACACCTTGCACCACACCTTTTTCTTCCTGGATAATCTCTTTGATCTGTTTCACTTGTGAAACAATTACCCTGGCCTGATTGATGATTTGAGTGCCTATTACCGTAGGCTGAACAGGCAGCTGGCTACGATCGAATATTTTTACGCCCAACTCATCTTCCAACTTCTGAATCATCATACTCAGCGTAGGTTGAGTAACGAATGACGACTCAGCGGCTTTAGCAAAGTGGCGATGGTTATCCACTGCTATAATATATTCCAGTTGCTGTATATTCATTTTCTTTATATTTTGTGTTAATATTCGCGTTCTCCAAAAATAGATGAGCCTACCCTTATCATTGTAGACCCTTCTTCGACTGCTATGGTATAATCTCCCGACATACCCATTGATATTTCAGAGAAGCAATCATCCTCTGCAAAATAGTCATTTTTTATTTCATCGAAAAATAGTTTCAGACTTTTAAACTCTTTTCTGATTTGTGATTCTTCTTCGATATTGGAAGCCATGCCCATTACTCCTCCAATATAAGCAAATTTACACTCTCTCCATTGGTTTCCCGATAAAAAACTACGGCATTCATCAAAAGAAAATCCAAACTTGGCATCTTCTTGTGCTATATGGATCTCCAGCAAACAACAAATCCGTTTCCCTATACGGGCTGCGGACTTCTCTATTTCAGACAGCAGTCTCCAGCTATCGACACTGTGTATCGTATGCGTATAAGGTATAATCGACTTTACTTTATTCGTTTGCAGATGTCCGATAAAATGCCATTCTATATCCTGAGGCAGCAAGGGATGCTTCTGGCTGATCTCCTGCATCCGGCTTTCTCCAAAAATATGCTGACCGGCATTATACGCCACCCTGATAGCATCCACCGGGTGGAACTTAGATACTGCTACCAGTTTTACATTTTCCGGTAAACGATCTTTTATACTATGTATATTTTCGGATATGCCCATTCAGTATATTTTATACAAGAACTATTTTTTTCTTCTGATCTTCCGAATAAGGGAATACATCCATTATCATTGTTTCACTCAGGGAGGCTATGGCATAATCGGCCAAAGTACCTTCCATACCTTTCTCTACAACTTTCAGCGCCTCCTTCAGGTCTGAAGCCTGAGCCAGCATGTTTACCGCCGTTTTCTTCTCCGTGCCGCTCTTTTCATCCAAAGAGATAAACATCACTTTAGCTTTGAAGAAGCGGTCGCCATTGTCGTTAAAAAACAGTTCGGACAATTTAGCGCGTTTAATATCCGTGATGGTGAATTCACCTGTTATATAAGGTTTTATTTCTTCTATGATACGTGCTTCTGCTTCTGTAAATGATAGAGCATCTACAAGATAAGGTTCTGTGACTTTTTTCTGCATGCCGTTTTCCAGCATTTTTTCGTAGCTTACCTTGCATTCAAACCAATTGTGCATATAAATGTATTGTTATTATTAAAATCTATAATTTATCGTTGCAAATTTAACAAATTTAATTTATAAAATCTATCATATGATAAAAGTTCTCTATCCAATTGATTTAAATATTGTTATAATTTGTATCCTTTGTACATACGGGTATAATCCCCATTGGCTGGCTGTTTAATTTGCCATATGTTATAATTGGTTTTTAGCCGTTAGCCGTAGTTATAGCCTAAGTAACTCAATACTTATTTCTTTGGAACTTACTGCCTGTTAAAACCTGACAAACTTGACAACTTTTGCACTATTTCCATATTTTCGATTCGCTGCTTTTCATCTTTCAACTCAATCCGTTCTCGATGTATACCCCGGCGGCAGAAACGGATAAGGATTCGGCTTAGGCTTTTCTACCGGAGCGGCAGGCGTCTGTTCCATAACTTGCCCTTGTTCAGTTTGCTCTTGCCCATTTTCCACTTTTAGTTCTTCACTTTTCACTTTTACATACGCTTCGCTCCTGTGACCGTTGGTTCGTTCTTCTCCCAGCTTCCTGTCCACGGCCGCCACGATCTCCGGAGCGAGCGCACCGCCAGAGCGGAAACCGTTCTCCTTTAATATCATCAGTTGCCGTCTGGTTTCCTCGTCCTGTACCTCTATGACTAAGGGACGCTTTTCCCTGCTTTCCAACCGTTGTTGCTCTTTCCTCCTTTCCTCACGGTCGAGTACGTACTTTATCGCGCGGATGCTTGGCGGGCAGAATTTCTTTTCCACTACACGGCACTTCTCCACATCCTCCACCGGATTGTTCTTGTCAGGGACGTATGTGACTTTTTCTTTTTTCTGTACATACCCTTCTAATAATTGTTTCAGTCCGATACGGGCATTTGCTATCAGCACTTCTTCCCTGCGGATAAACGCTTCTTCCACTTCTTCCTTAAATTCCGGTTTATTCTTTTTCCAGTCGTAGAAAGTCTGGCGGCTGATCCGGAGAATCTTACATATTTCAGATACTCCGTAAAGGTCTTGTTCAATCATCTCTACAATGCGTTCGGCGGTTTTGTTGTTATACTTCATAAGGCTTAAATATTAATGTTAATAATTAGTTTCTTATATAGATAAAGTTTTTTTGATAAATTTGAGGCTCGTGCGGACGTCCCAGTTATCGCTGCAAGTCCGGAGACTTGCGTCTAACCCGACGTAGCGAGAGACGCTACACCCGCTGGCGCGGACTTCCAGTCCGTGTCTTGCTGACAGGACAAAAATGTTTGCTATGCAACACACAGACGGGACGTCTGCGCCAGCGGGGGGATATTATTATTGCTGTATAAAACGTTCGATTTTTAGTTACAAGTTACTACGCCCTGTGAGCAGTTACGAGTTACGAGTCGGCTGACGCACGTGGGGCTAAAGCATGAAGAGCCTCTGTCCTGTCGACGCATCGCGATCCCGGCCTCGTCCCTCAGGCGGGGCACCCAATCCGCAAAGCGGAGGTGTAGGGCAAAATACGGTAGCTGCTATACTGGCCTGATAATCCGGCTATAGATGATTCCGTATTATTTTGCCCCACCGGAGCTGCGGTTTTGGGTCGCCGGGGGATGCAGCCTTGATTTTCGTAACTTTTTATCAAGAAAAAGTTAAGAAAAACAAGCCGGATGGTGCGTTAGAAAAAATCGAACAATTTTACACTACAATAATCGCTTTAACAGCAAATTAGCACCAATAAGCAGATACAAAAAAACAGAGTCACAAATTCTCACTTGCGACTCTGTAATTACAATGTATAGTAATTATTCTTTATTTTCCTTGCAACAGGACTTCCACTGCTTTTTCCAATTGGCTGTCCTTGCCTTGTAATGTCGAAGCAGGATCATTATATATTTCAATATCCGGCTGCAATTCCTGATTTTCCAGATACTGCCCGCGCATATCTTTCACTGCTACCTGCGGAATACCGAAAACGATACCCGGATCGATCTGTGATTCCCACCATACTGCGGTCATCGTTCCTGGAACAGGCGTTCCTATCAGCTTACCTACTTTCAGTTCTTTATACAGCCACGGGAATCCATGCGCATTCGAATAATTATCTTCACACATCAATACGGCCGACGGTTTAGTCCATTTATTATACGGGTCACTGCCTATATATTGCCCGCGAGGCTCGAAACGCTGATATTCTTTTCCACTCAGGAGAGTAACCAGATCGTCGTGCAACCAGCCTCCTCCGTTATGTCGTGTATCTATCACTACAGCATCTTTGTTTCGGCAACGGCCCAACAATTCGGAATATACTTCCCTGAAACTGTCGCTATTCATGCCACGCACATGTACATAACCTATTCTTCCGTTCGATAGTTTATCTACCATCTGACGACGCTGCTCTACCCAACGCTTATAAAGCAGGTTATTTTGTTCACCGTAAGAAACGGGTTTTACCCATTCTTCTATCTCACTACCCGATTCGGATGTTTTAAATGTTAGCAGCACTTTTTTCCCGGCTTTTCCTACCAGCAAAGGATAATAATCCTCTCCCTTCACTATCGGCTTACCGTCTATCTTCAATATAACAGTCCCCTCTCCTATTTTCGTATTCGCATTGGTTAACGGTCCCTGATTAATGATTTCCTTAATCTTGATACCATCTCCAAGATAGGCTTCATCGAAGAACGCTCCCAGAGAAGCTGTAGGCATCGGAGAACCCTGCCCGTAACTTCGTGCCCCGGTATGTGACCCGTTCAGTTCACCCAGCATTTCCGACAACATTTCGGCAAAATCATTATTGTTATTGATATGAGGAAGGAAACGTTCATAAGCAGTTTTATATCCATCCCAATCCACACCATGAAGGTCTGTTACATAAAACTTGTCTTTGACCTGCTTCCAGGCATGGTTGAAGATATAGCTGCGTTCCTCTTCGGGCTGATATTCAAACTGCGCGTTGATCTTGATAGGAGTCACGGTTCCGTTTTCCATATCTATTTTCTTCAGTTGGCCGCCTCCCAGCAACAGGATATTCTTCCCGATGCTGTCTGTATTCAGTTCGCCTGCTCCTGCTTCTTTTACCAATATCTTAGACGACTTATCTTTCAAGTCATACACCCACAAATCATAACCTTTCTCAAAACTGGTCAGGTAATAAAGTTTATCACCCTTTTTATTGAGCATGGCATCTGCCAATGACGAAGAATTAGGAGTGAGGCGGATAATCCAGTCCCGTCTGTTATCCAGATTGAATTTCAGCGGTTTCACTTCTTTATCTTTCTTGTCGTCTTTTTTATCCTTCTTCCCCTTGCCGTCTTTCTTATCCTTATCTTTTCCCTCTTCTTTTTTCTTATCTTTCTTTTCCAGCTCTTCTTGCAAAGCAAGTTCTTCTTTACTCATCCTGAACTTGTCGTATGCTTCCCCGTCGAAGAACATGATATATGCATCCATGTATGCACCCCAACTGCCATGACTGCGGTACCCGGCCCTGTCCGAGAACCAAATCATTGCTTTTCCGTCCTGCACAAAGCGTGGGTTAGCATCACTATATCCGCTCTCTGTCAGGTTGGTGAGTTCCCCACTGCCGTCCGCTTTTACCAAAGCGGCATCCGTACTGTTCCAGCCTCCAATACCTATATATTGGGTCAAAAGCCATTTACTATCCGGTGCCCACCTGAACCACTGGTCTCCATCGGCATACGAATAATTGAATTTACCATCCAGTATCGTCCGTATCTCTTTACTTGCCAGATTTAGCACACGCAAAGTCGTACGATTTTCGAGATATGCTATTTCTTTTCCATCAGGCGAATATAATGGCTGAAAAGAAGCAAGCGTGGAATTTGTCAGTTGTTCTTCTTTAAAATCCTTCGCATAAACGAAAGATTCGTCTTCTTTGTGTGTAAGTGTAGACTGATATACATTCCACAATCCGTTCCGCTCGGCAGCATACAATACTGAACGTCCGTCCGGACTGAAAGATACATTGCGTTCCTGTTCCGGCGTATTAGTTATCCGTCTTGTAGTACCGTATTCCACTGAAGCAACAAACACGTCGCCGCGTATCACAAAGGCAACTTCCTTTCCACTCGGAGAAACGGCCATTTCTCTTGCTCCCGTAGAGAAGTTGATATATTTCAATTTATTTTCCTGATTGTCCGTAGCAATCTGAATGTTCACCTTTTGAGGCTGCTGCCCCTCATTCATCGTATATATTTCACCGTCATACGAGAAACAAAGCTTTCCCTGTTTACTTGATGAAAGAAAGCGTACCGGATGTTTTTCCAGATTCGTAAGTTTTACAGGTGTAGATACGTTCAAACCACTTTTATAAATATTAAACGAGCCACTTTGCTCACTCAGGTAATAAAAGTTTTGTCCGTCCGCAGCCCAAACCGGATTACGGTCTTCCCCTCTGAAAGTTGTCAGTTTTTTATATGTTCTTTCACCACTCAAATCACACAACCATAAATCGCGTGTTATAGACGATTGGTGGTGCTTACGCCACGGGTCTTCATACCCTTTCCTGTCATGGTAAAGAATCTTCGTCCCGCTGGGATCGATAGACAGGTCTTCCATTGTCAGCGATGAGAATAGAGACGGACGTCCTCCCGATGTGTTAATCTCATAAATCTGAGCAAATAGTCCTGACGGAAACTCTCCGTCTTTCACATCCTGTATGATACTGGCCGAATAAAGCAATCGTTCATTATCGCGGAAAGCAACCGGATATTCACCCGCAGAGTGTGTAGTCAGGCGTTGAGGTGCACCTCCTTCGGCCGACACAAGATATACATCAAGGCTACCCTCCCTGTCGGAGGAAAAGGCAATACTTTTACTATCGGGCGACCATACAGGACGGGTATCGTATCCAGGATGAGTCGTGATCTGCATGGCACGACCTCCGGAAGCGGATACTTTATAAATATCTCCCTTATAACAAAACGCAATCTGATTACCATCGGGCGATATAGTGCAATATCGCAGCCACAAAGGGGACTCCTGCGCTTTCAATCCGACTATGAAAAAGAGGAAAAAAGCAGTGAATAAAAGTTTTCTCATAATATTTTAATTAAATAAGCAATAATAATCATTTAATTCTGTATCAACTAATTATACCCAATAGAGATCATAGTATTGAAACAAAATAATAAGAACAATAAACCTGAATATTCTATATTTTAACGTATCAAATATAGCTAGATACTAGCTATATGACGAAAGAAAAGTGAAAATGTTACAAAAATTTATTCAGGATAGAATAAAAAAATAAAAAGTGCCTTAATGAAAGACACTTTTTATGGGTACAATGATATACCCAGGCGGATTATATTTCTCTATACGAAATCTACACTCTACTTTTTTACACTTATATAATTAACGCTATTAAAAAAAATGTATCTTATCTGTAATTCATTTCAAAACGCTGCCCTTTCTTTAAGGAAATGGTTACATAAGTATAGTCGTTTTCGGTACTCATTTGCAAATCTACGTCTTTTGCTCCTTTCGGAAAAGAGATATTACCCTTAGTATTTACCAGTTTGAACGTAAATTTATTATCCGTGATAGCCTTAATCACTATATCCTGAACCTGCCCATCTTTCCATTTCAAATCTACTTCGCCACCGCCTCTTACGCATAGACCTTTGAAATAACCCGTATTCCATTGCTGAGGTAAAGCCGGAAGCAATTCAATATATCCTTCATGGCTTTGAATAAGCATCTCGGCTATTCCCGCCCCTCCGGCTTCATTGCCATCGAAAATAAAAATGTCGTATGGCGCCCCGGCAATGCCTTCCGGTGAAATAGTCAAGAGATTCTCCCGGGTAAATTCACGCTGAAGTTGTACAACACTCTCATAAGCTTTCTTCGCATCGAATAAACGGGCATAGAGGCAAATCATATTGGCACGGCTCCACTCCACATCTTCCCAGTTTGGCGCAGCAAGGCGATATTCGATTGTTTTACGGGCGGCATTGGCCAGACCGGGAGTCTTTACCGGGCTGATCTGGGCAAAAGGATACAGAGCCAGCAGATGTGTTGTATGACGGTGATTAGGTTGCGCTTCTTCAAAATCTTCGAACCATTCCTGTATAGCACCATTTTTACCTATCATAATAGGTGGTAATTTCTTTAATGCTATGCTCAGGCTATCCCTGAACCTATCATCTACATTCAATATTCTCGATGCTTCGATACAAGATGCAAAAGCCTCATAAGCAAGTTGCCGATCGCAGGCAGGCATTAATGATACAGATAATTCATTGCCTTTGTATCTGAACGAGTTTTCGGGTGAGGTACTCGGTCCAGTCATCAGATAGCCGCTTTTGGGGTCTTGTACCATATAGTCGAGTAAGAATTCCGCATTGCTTTTCAATATGGGATAAGCCTTGTTTCTTAAATAGTTCTCATCCATCGTATAGATATAATGCGTCCACAAATGAGATGCTATCCATGTACCGGCAAGAGGAAACAGCCCCCAATTGACTCCCTGTCCCGAAGCAGTATATCCCCATACATTGGCTACAGTATTTGCAGCCCAGCCTCTTGCTCCGTATACATTTCTTGCTGTTTTTTGTCCATAATCGGAAAGATCTTTGATATAATCGAACAGTGGTATATTACATTCATGCAAGTTTCCGATATTAGACAGCCAGTAATTTTGCTGTGTATTGATATCCAGATGATAATCATTGGTCCAACCCATATTACAAGCCAGATTGTCGTTCCATATCCCTTGCAGGTTGGCAGGTAGCGGAGAATCTTCCCGTGATGCGGCAATCAGCAGATATCTTGCATGCTGGAAGAACAATGCATCGAGACCTACATCTTCTTTTCCGGCTTTCACCCGCTCCCATCGCTTGTCGGTAGGCAGTTTATCGGCTTCGCTTTTGCCAAAAAATAAGTCTACTCTTTTAAAAAGATTTGAATAATCACTTACATGTTTATTTTTTAAACGATTATAATCCTGTGATAATGCTTTATTCACTGTTGCAAAACAATCTTCCTTATAATGTTTATTATTATAATCGGTCCGTAGATCGAGGATAATAGTAACAGATGTGGCGTCCGCTATACTAATTTTATTATTTGATGCAGAAACGTTTCCGTCTTTGGCTGTCACTCCTACTTTCCCCATAAAGTCAACACCACCGGGGCCCTGCTTCGGAAAAGAGACTTTCCCTGAAAACTCAAGGCTGTTATCCACAGCTTTAATAACTGATTCACGCAGCATATCTAACGATACATCCAGAGTCAACGATTTAGCCTTATTGGCTGTCAGGCGAACGATGAACGCATTGTCGGGATTGCTGCAAAAATATTCCCTTGTATATAGTATATTACCAACCTTGAATGAAACTGTATTAATGGCGTTTTCCAGATTCAACTCCCGCTTATAGCCTGATACTGCGCCGGCGGGATATTTAAAATCCAACTTAAGATCTCCGGCGGGAACATGAGAACCGAATGAATGAGGTGTACCCGACATAAACTCGGTAACTGCACGATTTCCTTCTGCGTACTTCCCTTCAAAGAATAATTGCCTGATGTCATTCAGCATTGTTTTACCCAATGGGCGTTCCTGAAATTTATCAGGTTGCCCCGACCACATCGTCACCTCGTTAAGAGCGATAACTTCTTTTTCTATACCTCCAAATACCATTGCTCCTATACGCCCGTTACCCAGAGGCAGAGATTTCATCCATTCATCGGCCGGATTCTCATACCAAAGTATGTATGACCGGGCATTTTGCGAAAATACTGATTGACCGTTCGCTACTAGAACGATTAGTATTGATATTAATAATATAGTATAAGTCTTTTTCATGATTTTAAATTCAATTAGCAAATCGGTAAGCAGCAAACAACTTGTTCTTTATATAATTCTCATTTATTGCTTACTGCTTATCCAATACATCAAAGCTGAAGGTACAGGTTTTATCCATATAGATAAAGTAAATTGCGTAAAAGTTCCTAACAGTACCTAGAAACCATCTCTTAACGATACAACCTTCAACTGTTTTTCAAATTCGGGCCGGGACAAAGATGTTTTTACTTTTACTACTGTTACTTGCCCCGGAAGGATATCAAAATAGTTATTCTCAAAGAAATTATCTATTCCTTCAACAGACATAAATACCGCACGGGCAAAATTATCGGACGACAAGGATACCTCATAGCCTTCATTAACAGGTTTTACCGTTTTAGATATGTTTGCCTGAGGAAAATTTATGTTCTTCTGTTGCAGCAGGAAGTAGTTATTTTTATAAATATTTCCCTTATTATCCGTCAGTTCCGCATGAATTACCACATCATTTTTTGCCGTTCCTTTCAATAAATCATTTACAGAAGCGGTAAATACATTCTTACTTGTATTTTTGGGTATTGTTATATTTAATTTTCTGCTGCCAATAATATGGCCATCCAGTTTTATGATCTTTAAATTTAGGGTTCCCTTCGATTCGGTAAGCCTGTCCGATACAATATAGATATCCAGTTTATCATCTTTAGCAATGGGGGAAACCAGCACATCTTTATACGCTTCACGGGCAAAGTAATGTTGCGCCTTCCAACGCCCATAGTAATCCCGGCTCGACCATGAAGCCACAGGCCAGCAATCGTTGTGTTGCCAAAAAAGAGTACCCATACAATAAGGCATATTTCTACGGTGCGCTTCCATCGCTATCTTTATAGCATCGCCTTGCAACACCTGATTCATATAAAGAAATGATTCAAAATCTTTTGGCTTCTGATATTCGTTCAACAGGTATTCTTCTATCAGATTATTGGCATAAGTACCTGCCCGCTGATGCTCCATCATCACCTCTGATGTAATTGCCCAATCTTCTTTTTTAGGTGCGTATATCTTTACCGACTCAAATTCGGGAAATGACTGAAATCCATATTCGCTGAAGAACCGGCTTTTCTCTGTGTTATACTGGGCAATAGGATGTTTCCCATGCCATACACCCCAGTAATGCCTGTCGCCGTGCTTATCGTCACAGCCTTGTCCCGGCAAGCCGTAGGGAGAAGAAGGCCAGTAAAAAGACTCAGGAGCATATTGCGCTACCATATCGGGTAGTAATTTGTGAAACAGATCGGCATATTGTTTCCACATAATACGGGCATATTCGGGATTTTGTTTTGTATAATCTTCGCGGCGTCCCCATCCGAACCAACCGTCATAAGCCTCATTATTACCGCACCAAACAGAAATGGAAGGATGATTCCGTAAACGCTTAATGTTATCTATCGCTTCATATTTCACATTTTCGAGATACGCGCCTTCCGAAGGATACATACTGCACGCGAACATAAAATCCTGCCATACCATTATGCCGTTTTCGTCGCACAGGTCATAGAAATAGTCTTCTTCGTAAGTACCCCCACCCCATACCCGGAGCATATTCATATTTACATCTACGGCATCCTGTATTGTTTTCCTGTACTTTTCGCGGGTAACACGGGGAAGGAAGTTATCGGAGGGAATATAATTCGCACCTTTGGCAAACACAGGAACACCATTCAATACAAAATAAAATGAAGCTCCGTCTTTATCCGTTTCATTCACGACTTTAATAGAACGTATCCCTGTCCGTATATTTTTGGTATCAACGGTTGCCGACTTCAGGTCTATTATTGTCGTAAACTCGTATAAATTGGGTTCTCCCAGTCCGTTACTCCACCACAAGCGGGGATTATCGATTGTAAAATCGACAGAAACGGTATTTATTCCTTTTTTCAGTTCCAAATCCTTTGTCCCATAAACCGTATTGTTATTTTTATCCTTTATTATTACTTTGACATCTGCTAAGTCCTTATCGGAAAGAAGTTCAGCGTGGGCCGTAATGCGGGCTGTTTTCGAACTGACTTCTTTCTGTTCTATAAATACATCTTCTATCTTCACATCATTCCAAGCCTCGAGATACACAGGACGCCAGATACCCGACGTTACCAAACGAGGTCCCCAGTCCCAGCCATAATGGTATCCTGCCTTGCGTGCAAATGTACTGACTGTTTTATTGAAGATTCCACCCTGTTGGGACTGATCGGGTCCGGTCGGATACTGAAAAGGCAAAGCGTCCCATTTGGGAATATCTTCTTTGATCGGTGAGCGGAAAAGGACTTCCAGCTTATTATCCTTCCGCTTCACCTTGTCTTTAATGTCTACTTTCCATTCACGGAACATATTATCACCCTCAAGAATACTTTCTCCATTCAGATAAACATGTACATACGTATCCAGCCCCATAAAGTGCAGGCGGATATTTTCTCTACTGAATGTGTCATCATCCAGGTCGAAGTGAGTTTCATACATCCAGTCTTCCTTGTCTACCCATTGTACACTTCTTTCGTTCAATCTGTAAAACGGATCTTCAATTATCCCGTTCGCAATCAGGTCGGTATGGATTACACCTGGCACTGTTGCCGGATACCAGTTGTTTAACCGCCACTGTCTGAATTTCCAACCCGAGTTGAGTTCTTTCTTTATGGGTATAGCCGATACCGGGTCACAAAATAATATGATCAATGCCAATAAGGTCAATTTGAGAGAATAATTTCTTAATAATTTCATTTGAATTAATTTTCTATAAATTATGTTGAGTCAGGATAACAGGATTAACTTATGCAGATCCTTATTCCTGAGAAATAAGCAAGACAGTACTATCGAACGGATTTCCTATATTCAGATTGATACCTGCTTTCATCAGATAATCACCGGAAAATACCTGCCCGTTTCCAGAGAAAGAGCTATTACCCGGTTTAACATTCAATTCTGTTATTCTATAATTCTTACCCGGATCGAGACCTTTCAGCTTGGTTTCAAGATATGTCGTACGCCCATGATACTTAAGGCTGTAAGCAAAAAAGACTGATTGCTTCTTATCTTTCGACACATACATATGCGATGCCCATCCATGCTTTCCATACGGAGATATCAGCCTGTACAGGTCGCCGAATTGTACAATCGGCCTGATTGTTTTATAGTCTTTTATTGCATTGACGGCAAATTCGTATTCGTCCCCAATGTCTTTGGGCTGCAGTTCCATTCCCAAACGGCCCGACATAGCCACATCGAAGCGGAACTTTAGCGGAGTTATCATACCAGTCTGATGATTAGGGCTGGTAGACACATGCGATCCTGTAGCGATAGCCGGGAAGAACAGATTTGTCCCATATTGGATAAAAATACGATCCAAAGCATTTGTGTTATCGCTCGCCCAAAACTCGGTATGATACTTCAATGCACCGAATTCCACACGTCCGCCACCGGAAGAGCATAACTGTATTTCTATATCGGGATATTTTGCCCTGATTCTATCATATACTTTATACAATCCCTTCACATATTCATACCAGAAATGAGTTTGCTCATCCTTGGGCAGATAATCGGACCCTACATTATCTACATGTCTGTTGGCATCCCATTTGATATAACTTATGTTTTTAGACAAGGAGACCACATCGTCAAATGTTTTAAAGACAAAATCCTGCACCTCAGGATTACTTAAATCCAATAGCCATTGGTTACGCATCGGAAGAATATCGCGTTTACCGCTTTTGACAATCCACTCCGGATGATTTTTTGCCAGTTCACTATCAGGATTAACCATCTCCGGTTCAATCCAGATACCAAATTTCACACCCTTACTTACTGCATAGTCTGCCAGGTAGTTAATACCTCTAGGTAGTTTTTTCTTGTTCACCTGCCAGTCGCCGAGACCTGCATTGTCACCATTACGCGGATATTTATTACCAAACCATCCATCGTCAAGTACAAACATTTCCACACCAAACTTAGCGGCATCGTCTATCATATCTGTTATAGTCTTTTCATCGAATGTAAAATAAGCGCCTTCCCAGCTATTGAGAATAACAGGACGCAATTTATCTCCATGAACAAGAGCGTATTTACGTGCCCAGTCATGATAATTTCTCGATAGCTGTCCCACACCGCTGGCGCTATAGGTCAGAATCATTTCGGGTGTTTCCAGTTTTTGTTCCGGTTTCAGATAGAAAGTAGAAGCGAAAGGGTTCATCCCCGCTACAATACCCAGCTTGCCTGTTTCATCGAGTTCAAACGATAATTTATAATTGCCCGACCATGCTAACGAGCCGCCGTATACTTCACCCGAGTCCTCATTCGCAGGCCCGTTTAATGAAAGAAGAAACGATGGATTCTCCGACTGGGTGGCTCTTACCCCTTTCTTTGTTTCTATCACTTTTAACCCATGAGTAAGTTCTTCCTCTTCCATCTGCATTTCGGCAGCCCATGTCCCGTTGAAATGGGTGAGATAATATGATTCGGCATGAATCGGGATATATGATGATGCCAGATTTTCTACTTTTATCCCGCTTTTTTCTTTATGGGATATCGTAACCGACTGTGCAATAATATTCTCTTTCTTATAAGCAATAAAACGGATATCTACATAGACAGGATACAATTTTTCTTTCAGACTTATAACTGTTTCTGTCCTGTTACTATCCAGAGTTTTTGTCTGAGTACCCACATAAACCAGTTCGGTAGTAAGGACTCCATCATCGTGTGTTAGTTTTAATGCAGGATTGAGATAATAACGCCCCCCGTATGCAGGATACATTTGTGAGGCAAAATCATCGTTTGTGTCGGGCTGTCCTTTTATTTTTTTGTCTGTGAATGAGGAAACCCCATTCAATTTGTTACCCCAATACTGAAAGATTACTTTTTCGTTGGGAGAAGCGGTGAATATCATCGCCAGATTGTCCGTTTCCACTTGTATAACTTTCTTTTCCTGACTGAATACGTTTAATGTCGTCAGAAATAGCAGAAAAATACTTAATACAGATGTTCTCATTTAAATTAGATGTTTTAGAAGACGTATCTACTTTGTATTTTTATACAAAGTAGATATTCTTTTTATTATTAATCTTTATTCCTTTTGCCTTCGATTTTGTGGAGAATACATATACACCTCTAAACAAACGAGAATTATTTGCCGCTCACTCATTCATTTGTATACGAGGTATATATGTATATCTGCCACACTAGATCATGATAACCAAACTCTCATCATTCTCTATTTATGCGGATTATTTATCTATTCTATATACTCTTACATCCTGTGACGGAACAGAGTATTGCAGATTATTATTGTTAATAGAAAGCTGAGTGGATGTCCACAGTTCTTTCACTTCTGATTTATCGGCATTCTTCAGTCCCACACGGGTCAGATCCAGATTTCCTTCTTTAACCGTATTTTTGTCAAAATTGAAGATAGCCACATAAATATATTCTTTTGTGTCTAGCATATACATCAATTCCGCTTTATCCGGCTCAGCGGCGGTATAGCCCTCTACCGGATAAAAAGACTTGCCTATACGTGCTATATCGTTGATATCTTTGTTTGTAGCCACTTTCATGGCTTTATCGCGGGCTTCCTTATCTCCGGGGAAACTTCTTTTCAGACTGAAATTATCACCCAGCATATAGATACCGGTAATAACAGCCGAAGTAATACGTCCTCTGTTGGCTCCTTCTTTATAATCTGCCGCCTCCTGAGGTTTATATAACAGGATATGGTCCGAATCGTTGAACGGATAAACGCGGTCGAGCCACCATCCGAATGAAAGGCTATTGAGCATATAACCTGTAGTGCCCCATTCACCTTCTGTCATCGCTCCCCATGCATCACAACTGATACGCTTCGATGTCCCATACTGAGATGGAAATGTAGGGGCGATGGACAAGGCCATAAACATATCTTCACCACACAGGTCCGACAGGTATTTCATACCTTCGTTATATGCCTGTACACCTGTTGTTACAGCAGGATTGTAGAAAGAATCGGCTTCGAGCGTGCCGTTATTGATAAAGTCGAGTTTCACATAAGTATATCCCAGTTTCTTAAATTTGTTGATGTAATAATCCATTCTTTGCTTTGTTGCCGGATGAGTCGGGTCTACGGCCAATGACTCCACTTTACGGGGTTTGCCGTTAGCATATAAGTAAATATCCTTGTATTTCCATTTGCCGTCAGTGCCCTCAACTGTAGCTTCTGCATTTCCGTGCCAGTCAGAAAACGGGCACCAATAGATCCCGGCTTTCTGCCCGTTAGCTTTACAATGCTCTACAAAAGTACGAAGTTGATCTTCTGAAAAGTTATCCCAGAAAGAATCCAGTCCGATATAAACAGTATTGTCGTTTTCGAAACTATTTGGCTGTAATTCATTTTTGAAGAAATCGGAAACATCTATTGCCCCCTCATAGTTTACTTTTTCTGCCATTGCAGCCCAGCTGTTCCAGCCAAAAGGTGTTCCGCCATTCCATTTACGGGGAGGAGCTACCAAAGCATTCGCTTCACCAAACGTCTCCAATCCTCGGCGCCAATCGGAGAAAAAGCCAAAGAATATTTTAGGCGATTTCAGGCTTTTTCCTTTTATACTACCGTGTTCTTTTGATGGCCTGTCCGGTTTGTCACTGATATCCCTTGTTAATTCATGAGCTACGCCGCCATAACATTCCAGTTCGGTAATATATTGATTGTCTTCCCCTTTGTAACGAATGCCAGTCTTCCATGTATCGTGTTCCACCGAGCCGATAACCAATCCGTTCCGATCCTTTCCATTGAATATGGACGTTACTTCGAAAGATATATCCTCTCCTGTCAGGGGAGATGAAAGGTAGTGTACAAAAGCATCATTATCGAATGGGACACGCAATGCTCGGTTACTGTCATCATGTGGTAAAAAAGTATTTCGTGCCATAGTGTACACCGGAGCTATATAATTACTGGAAATATCTGTTGAAGATTCCAGATATACTTCTGTAAGAAAGTATTCCTTATCAGAATAGAAATAATATACCTGTTTGATATCAGGTTTACCGGATAAGCCAGTATAACTGACAGTAAATTTTTGTCCATTGCCGAATATATCGGAAACAGATTCTTTAGCAATACTTACTTCCGGATAAGCAGTGCTTTCTATAAAGTCATCTCCTACTTTTGCTTTTACAAATACACCGGACAATATATTTTTTCCATTGTGATTGTAATCTAATGTTTTGGTACCTTCATTATAAATGACAGACCACTCTTTATTTTCTATTTTGTTTTCACTTGTACAAGATGCACATGCCAGAAGGCATATGCAACTTATACAAATAAAAGCTATAAAACCTGTTGTTTTAGCCATTTCGTTTTTATTTTAATTATATCCCGGGTTCTGATCTTCTTCCGTAATATCCGTACTGTTATTGATTTCGGTATTCGGAATGGGATAGCGCATGTGATATTCCTGAATCGTATTGGATTCTTTAGCCCATCGATTGCGTTCTTTGATCAGCTTCACAAAACTGCCGGTTCTGATAAGGTCCATTCGTCTCCATCCTTCAAAACAAAGTTCTCTCATACGTTCGTTCATCATCTCTTCTTTGAATTGTTCCTGAGAAAGGCCTTTCCACTCTTTATCAGCCGGAAGTGTTCCTCCCCAGGCACGTTTACGCACCTGATTGTTCACAACGTTGATCGCGTCGGCAGTTTTTCCTGTTTCATTCAGGCATTCGGCATAACAAAGAAGAACGTCCGCAAAACGAATCATCGGATAATTCTTACCCACCCTGTAATAACTTCTGTTAGAGACATTCGGATAAGCGGGTGCAAATTTATCAATGCGTCTATCTTCCCATTTTTTAACGTGGGGATCCAATTCATCGGCTGCATCTGTGGGAACGGTGTAGGTCTTACCATCGTAAATCCATTCATAACGCAGATTGACGTTTTTGCGCAAGTCTCCGTCTTCCCAAACTCCACCATCGTCTTTCATACTGTATGCATATACTGTCGGCATAATCACATCCCATCCTCCAAGATAGCATTCTTCGCTATAACCGGCTTGTCCCAGGGTTTTAGAACCAAAGTCCCACTGCCATCCGCTTCTTCCGTTGTCATTAGGTTCGTAGTTGATCTCAAATACCGACTCGGCAGAATTAAACTCCAACGTACCCCATTCGTCAAATAATGTCGCGTAACTAGGCTCTAAAGAATAGCGTCCGTCATTTATTTGCTCAAAATAACCGATGGCTTCCTGAAAATCACGATAACCGCTCTCCTGAGGCGCATACATACATACTTTGCCCAACATGGCTACAGCCGCCCCTCTGGTGGCACGATCCCCGGTCTGTTTGCCTTCGTCCAGATTTTCGGATGCGTATTTAAAGTCTTCAAAAATTTGTTTCCACACTTCAGTCAATGGTCTTCTCGATCTATCGATTTCTGTCTGGTTCAAATCTGTAATTTCAATAACCGGAACCTCTCCCCAATACATCGCCAGTTCAAACATAGACATGGCACGCATGAAACTGGCATTGGCTTTCAGTATCTTGATCCTTTTCAGTTTTGCCTCATCCGTCTCCGATTGTTCCAAAACACTAAGTCCGCAAACGCTCAACGATGCCGTATTTATGATAGGCCATTTACTCTGCCACATATTTGAAATTCTATCAGACTCGCTGTTTAACTGGCCATTATAGTAATCGAGCCCAGGCTGACTCGCATATGTCAACACTTCTTTAATACCTTGTTGGGCTTCGTCTGTACCTATCAGGTAAAAGGTAAAGCCCTGTCGTTGTACCTTCGAATCACGAAACGATTTGTATAAACCGTCAACCGTACGCTCCAAGATTCCTAAATCCTTATAAACCTGATCAGGCGTCAGCGCACCCTGAGGTCTTTCGTCTAAAAAATCGCTGCATGAATAGCTACCGAACAAACTGGCAACAGCAAGCAACACTATATTTATTTTTTTCATAATAATTTGGTTTATTTCTAATTCATTTTACAATCGGTTTCCCTCATTAATAAATAGTTAGAATGATACATTCAATCCAAAGACAAACATTCTTGTCGGCGGATACCAGTCTCCCATTTCAGGATCATAACCTTTGTATTGAGTCAGACAGAATACATTAGAAGCAGTGCTGTACACTCTCAGATTGTCCAGTTTCAGACTATTGACTATATTTCTCGGAAAAGTATACGACAAAGTCAGTGTTGATAAACGCAGATAAGAAGCGTTTTGTACAGAGAAATCCATTTGGCTGGCAGAAAACGGATTAAACGCCGACGCTCCATCGTTTCCATCCTGATACATAGGACGTGGGAATTTGGCATCTGTGTTTTCAGGTGTCCAACGATCCTGCAGATCGACGGAAGCCAGACTCCTGCCATTGCTACCAATAAGTGTTTCGTACAAAGAACTCAACTTTTTAGCCCCGTAGGAATAATTAAATACCGCGTTCAAAGAAATACCCTTATAAGTGAAATCTGTAGAGAATCCTCCATAAAACTTAGGGTCGGAGGAACCTACTATCACCCGGTCATTATCGTCTATTTTTCCGTCGGGTGTACCGTTCGGACCAGAAACATCCAGCGGATACAAATCGCCGGGTCCTACATTTTTACCCTGCCAGTCTATTTGGTTTAGGCGATCCATATCGCCGGCTTGAGCAATGCCTCCGGTTTTCCACGTGTAAATAGTGTTACGCGATTCACCCAAAAACAGGTTACCGTCTTTTTTCAGACTCTGCCAATCATCATATTTAAAGACGTGATCAACATCTCCATACAGCTTGGTAACTTTGTTTTTGTCTCTAGAGAAGTTTGCCGATATATTCCATTCCATATCTTTTGTTCTCAACGCATTAACGTCTACCGTAAACTCAATGCCCCGGTTCCTGATTTCGCCGATATTCACAACAGCCGTTTTAAAACCTGAAGTTTCAGCCAGATTTCTGGTCATCAACAGATCACTATTGGTAATATCGAAATAGTCTGCCGAAATCTTGATTCTATTGTTGAGGAATGCCATATCCAATCCGACATTGAATTGATGTTGCGATTCCCAGTTGATATCCAGTGTTCCTTGTTTAGAATCAGGAACGTAAACTGTAGAGTAACCGTTTTTAGGATCGTTTACTATATTGGGCTTATACAGGGTCATATAGGAATAATTGTCAATTTCCTGATTACCTACAATACCATACCCGACACGTACTTTCAATTGGTCGAAAAACGTCATATTTTTCATAAAGTCTTCCTGAGTAACGTTCCATGCCCCTGAGAAAGATGGAAATAAACCCCATCTGTTACCTTGTGAAAATTTAGAAGAACCATCATAACGGGCAGTAACAGTCAGGTAATATTTATCGGCGTATGTATAATTGCCTCGCACAAAATATGACATCAAGGATGAGGTATAAAAATCAGAACTGATAAGTCTGTCGTTAAGGCGTTCCGAGGCTCCTATGTTATGATATCCGAAAAGGTTGGAATCGAATCCACGTCCTGTAACATTGGTATAGTTACGTGAATTTTTAGATGTACTGGTCCCTATTAACGCATTAATCCGGTGAACTCCGAAAGTATTGTCGTACGAAATAGTATTGTCCCATTGCCAGGTTGTAACATTATCTCTTTTGTGTTCTGCTTCTCCCTTATTAGAGTAACGAATAGCTTGTTGGATATCGTTCGGCTGATATCTGAAAGTGGATTCTTCAAAATTATTAATTGCGAAAGTCGTCCTTATATTCAGTCCTTTAACCGGATTGATATTCAAGAAATTGGAGCTAATGATACGGTTTCTTACCCTGTCGTTGTCTATACGCAATGTTCCCAGTGGATTGAAGTAATTCTCATCATCATATCCTCCATAGTTTAGTGTAAGCAGATCGTAATCAACCGGCAACATCGGGTTAGCACCTCTTGCTTTGTCAAAAACATCGTCGTTGGCGTGTATTTGCGACTCTGTACGGATATACGAAGTATTTGTCCCTACTTTCAGCCAAGGTTTAACGTTAAAATCAATATTGACACGTCCCGTATAGTTTTTACTTCCCATCTTCTTTACCATACCTTGCTGATCAGAAAAACCAAAGCTTAAATAATAAGTTCCTTTATCGCTTCCGCCTGTAAAACTCAAAACATGATTGTGTTCCACCGCATCACGGGTGACCTCGTCCAACCAGTCATAATCCTTAAAATTGGGATTGTTATAGGCATCCAGTTCATACTGCCCGAATACATATCCTCCCCCGCCTCTTGGATTATAGGCAGTCATAATACGATTCTGCATGTTGGCATCAATTTCGGCCTGTGTCGCATTCGGATGTCTTGCCATAAAACTATTACTAGCCGCATCTCTGCGAAGCTCAAATAGCTGTTTTGAGTTCATTGTCGCAGGTCTTTTCGCATATGAACGAACCCCAACCCATCCGTCATAATTCACTCTGCCTTCTCCTTTACTCCCCTTTTTTGTTGTAACCAAAATAACACCATTAGCGGCGCGGGAGCCATATAAAGCTGTCGCCGAAGCATCTTTCAATACTTCAATAGAAGCTACGTCATTCAGGTTGACCGAGTTAAATCCGCCACCATAATTATCCATAACTAAACCGTCAACTACATAGATCGGATCGGTTTTTCCATCAATAGTGTTGATACCCCTGATTTTTATGGAAGAATCATCTCCCGGTTTCGCCGCAGAGTTAATAAGAACACCGGCTACACGGCCTTGAAGTGCCTGATTGATATTAGTCACCGGTCTTTCCTGTAATACTTTACCGCTCACCCCCGAAACAGCTCCGGTCAAGTCACTTTTTTTCATAACGGCGCCGACTACCACTACTTCATCTATCTGGAAATCCTGAGATTCCAATGAGATGTTTATTATTTCCCCTGTTACAGGGACTTCTTTAGATTCAAAACCTAAGAAAGAAAATACTAATGCTGCATTTTTTGCGGCTGATATAGAATATCTGCCTTCAATATCCGTAAATGTTCCTGTAGTAGTGCCTTTAACAACAACCGAAACACCTGTTAGAGGTTCTTTTGTCAGCCCGTCTGTTACAACTCCTGTAACATTTATACTCTGAGCAAAAGCAATGACTCCCGACATAAAAAACAGCAGAAGTGTAAGTACTGTTTTCAGCTCGGATTTGAGATTTATACGCTTGTTCATAAGTTATTTATTTTAGATAAAAAGATTTATGGTTTTAATTGTTTGAAATATAATAGACGTCGTGATCAGGTTTTTCAAAAAACTATCCATCTTCATTATGGATTCTTTTCTTTCATAGCATTTTTTATTTAAATGTTTATAATAAAATAACACAAATGGTAGCTCATGGATTATTTAATATGTTTTACCGGTATCCTTAATATCCACTCCGATGCAAATGTAAATTTAACCTTCTATTGCAGGAATTCCTGTCATGTCAAAAAATAAAAGATATGTCGTAAAAAGTATTTTTTGTCCAGAATCGGACATTTGTTATATTTATTGCGACGGTTGTAATTTTTAGAATACGTATATTTGCTACAAATACGATATCCGTTATTCAGGTCGCAGACCTATCTTTCATTTTAGCATCTGCAACAATAGCCGATTATGGTTAAGTGGTGTTACATTAAATACTTTCTTTCACATAATATTGTTCCATGAAAAATTTATACTTAACCACAATATTTATATTTCTGTCTTTCACTATAGATATATCCGCCAGCGATTATTATTTTTCTATAATCGACGGTAATATGGGCCTGTCCCAAAACAATGTCAAATCCATTTATCAGGATAGTCACGGATTTATGTGGTTTGGTACACGCAACCGGCTCAACCGTTACGATGGAGTTTCTCTTAAAGTATACAACTGTTATGATAATGTGACAAAAAAAGGGAACAACAACGTCAGTGCAATATTTGAAAGCCAGGACAGAAAGTTATGGCTGGGAACAGACAAGGGAATCTTCATATTCGATCCTGTAACAGAAAGGTTCAGCTCTTTTGACTTAAACACATCACAGGGTACAGGCATTGAAGAATGGGTCGCCGATATACAACAGGACCAGAATAATAATATCTGGATCGTAGTACCCAATCAGGGTGTATTCAGATATGAACTTACCTCCGGAAAATTATATTTGTATACAGTCGTTAAGGACCTTAAGCCCAGCATAAGCAACCCACAATGTATTGCCATAGAAAAAAACGGAAGAGTATGGATCGGCTCGAACGGGTCCGGGGTATTTCTATATAATGATTCTGATGATACTTTTACCCAATATCTGGGCAATGTAGTGAATAATATAACCCTTGCAGGAAAAAACATATATACGATTTGCCATGATAATGATGATATTATTATTGGTATACACGAAGAGAGATTGTTAAAGCTAGATAAACGCCGGAATATACTGAGAGATATGAATGTGCCCGACCTGAACTACAAAATAATCAGGCATGTGACCATTATCAACGATGGAGAAATATGGGTAGGCACACAAGCCGGCCTATACATTATAAACGAAAAACTGCATACTGTAGACCATGTGAAAGAAGACCCTCTCAACAGCCATTCTCTTTCCGACAATATAGTAGAAAAGATATATAAGGATAAGGAGGGAGGAATATGGGTAGGAACTAACTTTGGCGGTGTGAATTATCTTCCGAACAGGAATAATAAATTCGAGAAATATTTCCCTACCAGCGAATACGGCTCTCTCAACTCGAAACGGATACGGGAAATAAAAGAAGATAAGAACGGAACTATATGGATTGGCACTGAAGATGCTGGCGTCTCCGTATTTAATCCGGAGACACAAAAATTCAGGCCGGTAAATAATCTTTCTTACAATAAGACCCTGGCTATATTGGTTCAGGAATCAAAAATCTGGGTTGGTTTCTTTAAAAACGGACTCGACATAATCCATCGTCCATCAGATAATATGCAACATTACTCGCACCTAGACATGGGGCTGAATGAAGAAAGTATATACGCACTATGTGAAGACCGGAATGGAAGAATATGGCTGGGTAATGCCTGGGGCATATTTATTGCCGACAAAGGCAGTATGAAATTCAGGCATATGACGGAGTTCGGTCTAAGCTATACATACGACATTATGGAGGATTCGGATGGCTATATATGGATAGCTACAATGGGTAATGGGGTTTTCCAATATGACCCTAAACAAGATACTGTCATACATCACAAAGCTGAGGGAGAAAACAAATTAAGTTCCAATTCTGTAAGCAGCATAACCGAAGACCATTTAGGCCAAATCTGGTTTTCTACCGACCGGGGTGGCATCTGTGTTTACAACAAGAAAGACAAAAAATTTACGTCATACTCAATAAAGGAAGGATTACCCGACGATGTCGCATATAAGATACTGGAAGACAAACATTATAATCTCTGGTTTGGGACTAATTCGGGGCTGGTATGCTTTAATCCTGAAACAAAGGATATAAAAATCTTTACACAGAACGAGGGATTATTATCCAACCAGTTCAACTATAAGTCGGGACTGATAAGTAATTCAGGTAAACTCTTCTTTGGGTGTATGGAAGGTATGATTGCCTTCAAGCCTGAAGAATTTAAAGCAAACAATTTTGTTCCTCCTGTATATATTACCAAACTCTCAGTATTCAATAAGGAAGTTGATTCTAATATGGAAGGCTCGCCCCTTAAAAAAAGTATTCTATATACCGATAAGATAGAATTACCATACAATCAGGCCAATATCATCCTCGACTTTGTATCTCTCAGTTATACCGCACCCCAAGCCAATATGTACGCTTACAAAATGGAGAATATAGATACAGAATGGATATATACAAAAAATAATCACAGCGCATCTTACGCCAAACTTCCTCCGGGTAAATATATATTCAAAGTTAAAGGTACAAACAATGATGGCTTATGGAATGAAAAAGGTGCTTCACTGGAGATTGTGATACTACCACCGTGGTGGGCATCGAATATTGCCTATCTCGTATATTTCATACTATTCATAACCTCTTTATATTTTTCTATGAGATTTTCTCTGAATAAATATCAGAAAAGGAATAACGAAAAGCAGAAGCTGTTTGAAATAGAAAAAGAAAGGGAACTTTATGAAGCCAAAGTCGATTTTTTCACTGATATAGCCCATGAGATACGCACACCTGTTACTCTCATCAATGGCCCTTTGGAATCTATAATAGAAATGGACATTCCGAATGATTCTGTCAAACGGAACCTTACAATAATAGAACAAAACACCAAGCAATTGCTTAACCTCATCAATCAATTACTGGATTTCAGAAAAGTGGATAGCAACAAGTTCCTGCTAAGTTTCAGAAATACAGATATAACCCTGTTGTTAAACGAAATACTTTCTCGCTTCGACGAACAATTTACCTCTGCAAAAAAATCAATCAATATACAGCCATCAGACAATAATCCTATTTTTGCATCGGTAGACAGAGAAGGATTGACTAAAATATTAACCAATTTATTGTCGAATGCCTTCAAGTATTCGGATTCATCAATAGATATTTCTCTCTCCGGAGACAAAACATACTTTACTTTTCAGATATCAAATGACGGGCCTTTAATACCTGAAGAGTTAAAAGAAAAAATATTTGAACCGTTCTTTCAATTAAAGACTATTTTCCGTGAAACCTCCGGCTCTGGGATCGGTCTCTCCCTTGCCCGCTCTTTAGCAGAACTTCATGACGGGTATTTATTATACAGTTCACAATCGGGAATGAATACATTTATATTAAAAATCCCTTTGCATCAGGAGTCCAGAATAGAAGATAAATTACCACCGGAACCCCAATCAGAATATATTATAGAGCACGACACAACCTCGACAAAGAAAAGGAATGTAGAATCGGTCTTAGTAGTTGAAGACAATACGGATATGCTCAATTTCATAGCTGACAAACTAGACGAGCTATATATTGTGGAGCGGGCAAAAAATGGAATAGAAGCTCAAAAAATATTAAAGGTAAAAAGTATAGATATTGTAATCAGCGATGTAATGATGCCGGAAATGGACGGATTCGAATTATGCGAATCTATAAAATCCGATATAGAATACAGCCATATAATTGTCATTCTGCTTACGGCTAAGAACGACCTGCAAAGCAAAATCAAAGGTCTTGAGATAGGCGCCGACGCATATGTAGAGAAACCTTTTTCATTTCAATACCTGCAAACATTGCTGACTTCGCTGATGAACAACAGGAAACGGGAAATAGAGCTATTCCTGAAAAAACCATTCTTACCTATTCAACAATCAAATATGAACAAAGCCGACGAACAATTCCTGAACAGAGTGATAGAAGTCATTAATGACAATATAACTGATGCAGACTTCAATGTTGAAGGTCTGGCCGACCGCATTCATATGAGCCGCTCCAGCCTCCACCGGAAAATCAAAGCAACCATAGATACTACTCCTACCGATTTTATACGGTTGGTCCGCCTGCAAAAAGCAGCTCAACTGATACAGGAAGGGAAATACAGGATAAATGAAATTTGTTATCTTGTAGGAATAAACTCTCCATCCTATTTTATCAAATTATTTCAGATTCAATATGGTATGACACCCAAAGAGTTTGAAAAACAAAGCAGGCAGTAGAATACCCCAAAAAAAGAAGGCTGTCAAAATATTTGACAGCCTTCTTGAAAATATATAAATGTGTTATGTAGGTTGGCTATTTTGAGTTTTACGCGCTTCTTTGATTATCTCTTGTTTTTCTCTTCGGAAATTCTGACGTAAATCAGCAATTTTTTGTTTTTGAGCATCAGGAGCAATACGGCTCAATTCCACAGCTTTCTTCTCCTTCTCAAAGTTTTCACGCAATGATTTCAATTTGGTCTTGCTTGCTTCATCAAGTTTAGCCATTTCTCTCCTTCCATTAAACGCGAAACGACGGTCTTTATTAAAATCTTTTCTGAATTCCTTCAGTTTGTTTTGTTGTTCAGGAGTATATACTTTATTCAGTTCCTCACCATGCGCTTTTGCCAACTCTCGTGATTTTGTCCTAAAGTCTTCATTCAATGATTTGATCTTTTGTTTCTGATCCTCTGTCAGATTTAAATCCTTCATACGGTCTCCTCTTCTTTCCGCTCTCATGTCTTTACTGCGTCCATCTTTTTTTCCACGCATGCTCAACTCCTTACCTCCTTTTTTCATGTCTCTGTTTCCCCTCTGAGCCATGAGTTCTTTCATTTTAGTTTGTTGGTCGGGAGTCAGTATATTATTTACCGCTGTTTGATGCTGCGTTCTTAATTCCTTTACTTTTGCCTGCCGATCCTCTTTCGACAAATCAGACTTAGCTCTTAGTTCGGCCATTTTAGATTTAAAGTCCTTATTGGTAGACTCTACTTTTTCTTTCTGTTCAGCAGTCAGATTCAATTCTTTCTGAAAATCTGTACCACGCTTTCCATCCCTTTTTCCTCCCTGTGCACTAACTGATGCTGTAAGGGAAATAGATGCTATTATAGCCAATGATAAAAATAATCTTTTCATAATCTTTATTTTAAATGTTTTATAGTGGTTAGATATGATTTGGAGACCGGGGTTTAATCCATATTTATTATTTAACTTTTCATCACATTCTGTAACCTATATACAATTCACATATAATCAATATCATACAAAATGTTAAATAAAGGTATTTTCAATCATATAAAGGCCGAAAACGAATTCTTTGTTTTGCTTACTACAACAAACCAGAGTACCTTTGTTATCTGATAAATTACACGCACAAATGAAAAAACTTATTATACCTATGATTTTAGCTTCACTCATTGCCATATCATGCGACAAGAAAGCGACGCAGAACCAAGCCGGATATACCGGGGAAGACATTTCGAAAGATGTATCCATCATCAGGGACAAAACAACGAAAGCTGCAACTATACAGATATATACACAAGGTAAATGGGTGCTTTACGCAGGCAGGTCTGTTGATGGAATCGACTTTTCCCAGCCTGTAGCACAAGGCATAGACAGTGGCACATTCCCGTTAAATATTACAGATTCGGCACGTTCTTATTTTGAAATAATTACAGAAAAAGGAAGTGCAATTGTATCCGACAGGCATTTGCCAATGACGGGAGGTTATAACTTCCGAGATTTAGGCGGATACAAAACCACTGATGGCAAATTTGTGAAATGGGGTAAAATATTCCGTTCCGATGATTTACACAAGCTGACCGACTCCGATCTGGGTTATCTTGCTGCCATACCGTTAATTTCCATTGTGGATTTCCGTTCGGGTGAAGAAATGGAACAGGCCCCCGATAAGAATCCTTCTTCGGTAAAGAACAATTATACTTATTCCATCAGTCCGGGAGACCTGATGGCAGCAGTAAAACAAGATATAAGCAAAATTAATGCAGAACAAGCCAACCGGATGATGAAAGACATGAATATTCTCTTAGTTACCGATTCGGCTTGTATACATCAATACAAGGAATTCTTCAAATTATTGCAGAACGGCGATGATATTCCGCTAATGTTCCATTGTTCGGCAGGAAAAGACCGTACCGGAATGGGTGCTGCATTAGTTCTATCGGCACTAGGTGTTGATGAACAAATTATATTGAAAGATTATTTATTATCAAATACATATCTGGCTAATAAATATGCCGGGTTAAAATCACAATATCCGGCTATATCTTCACTTTTCGAGGTAAAACCTGAATTTCTTCAGGCAGGACTGGATCAGATAAAAAAAGACCATGGTTCGGTAGAAAACTATCTGACAAAGGTTTTAGGTGTTGACATACAGAAAATGAGGGAAATGTATTTATACTGATACAGTAATATCTATTTTAATTCCCGTATTACAAAAGCTGCTCTTTCTGATACAGTCAGAAGAGGTACTTCAACAGGTATATAACCTAAATTCTTATATACATCAACCATCACTTTGTATGTATCAATAGCAGTCTGGAAATCCTGCTTTCGTTCGCTGTCTGTTTCATATATTCCTTTCCACGGAGGCAGAATAAATACAAGAGGATTGTAACGATATTGCTCAACAGCATTTTTCAATACACCGCCAATATCAAACCCCATCAATACCTCGTATCCGTATGTATCGGGGATACCCCTGTCAAAAAAGTAAATATCCTCCCTATCTTTCAAATTGATAAAATCCTGTACTGAACGGGAAAGCATCAAATCCGAATATGCTCTGGTATCATCCCAAGGCAAAGCACGACCTCCGGCTTCGACCTGTTCTTTGATTATATTCCGTGCGGTTTCCGGAACACAGTTATAACCATTTTTCCGAAGTTCGTTCAACAAAGTTGTCTTACCTGCACCGGGACCTCTGGTAATTATATAAAAGTTATTTTTTACTATCATAATTTATACTATCTGAGTTTATTAATATAAGAATAAATCTAGTCTTCGTTATCAGGATTAAACATACAGGATCGTATCCGGGCAGGTAATTGAATTTCCTTAAAAAAGAAGGGATAAAAACAGGTGGGAATCTTACAAGTAAGTCATACAAAGGAACATATTTCTTTAATAAAATCAAAACCGATAAAACAATTTTTAAAAATTACCGGTTTACGCTAAGCTTGCAATGTCCGATAATTAAAAGTTGATATTTCTTTTGTATATTTGCACTCTAATTTGGGGTAGTGTTTCTATCCCGGTTTGAAGAAGATTAAAAGAATCAAATTATATAGATGAATAAAATACGGAATTTTTGCATTATAGCACATATCGACCATGGTAAGAGTACGCTTGCAGACAGGCTTTTGGAATACACACGCACTGTCGAAGGTAAAGATATGCAGGCACAGGTACTCGACAATATGGATTTGGAGCGTGAGCGTGGTATCACGATCAAAAGCCATGCCATCCAGATGGAATACACATATAAAGGCGAAAAATATATCCTCAACCTGATAGATACTCCCGGACACGTCGACTTTTCCTACGAAGTTTCTCGCTCCATCGCGGCTTGCGAAGGTGCTTTGCTTATTGTAGACGCCGCGCAGGGTATACAGGCTCAGACTATTTCTAACCTTTACATGGCTATAGAAAATGATTTGGAGATTATACCGATTCTGAATAAAATAGACCTGCCCAGCGCAATGCCGGATGAGGTGGAAGACCAGATTATAGAATTGCTCGGAGTAAAACGTGAAGAGATAATCCGTGCCAGTGGGAAAACCGGAGAAGGTGTGTATGATATAATCGATGCCATCATCGAGCGTATTCCTGCACCAAAAGGAGATCCGGAAGCACCTTTACAGGCTCTGATCTTCGACTCGGTATTCAACTCTTTCCGTGGTATCATCGCATATTTTAAAGTGGTAAACGGAACAATCCGTAAAGGAGACCTGGTTAAATTCTTCGCCACCGGCAAGGAATACGACGCTGATGAAGTCGGAGTCCTAAAGCTCGAAATGTCGCCCCGCAATGAAGTGACATGCGGAGACGTTGGCTATATCATATCCGGTATTAAAACATCGAAAGAGGTAAAAGTAGGTGACACCATTACCCATGTAAAGAACCCGTGTAAAGAGGCTATCGACGGATTCGAAGAAGTGAAGCCCATGGTATTTGCCGGAGTATATCCTATCGAAAGTGAAGATTTTGAAGATTTGCGCGCCTCACTCGAAAAACTTCAGTTGAATGACGCCTCCCTTACTTTCCAGCCTGAATCATCGGTTGCCCTTGGCTTTGGCTTCCGTTGCGGATTCCTCGGGCTACTGCATATGGAAATCATACAGGAGCGTCTCGACAGGGAATTCAATATGGATGTGATAACCACCGTGCCGAATGTATCCTACATTGTGCACGATAAAAAAGGAAATACGAAGGAAGTGCATAATCCGGCCGGATTGCCCGACCAGACATTGATCGACTATATAGAAGAGCCGTATATACGCGCGTCCGTGATTACAAACACGACCTATATAGGCCCTATCATGACATTGTGTCTCGGTAAGCGTGGTATCTTACTGAAGCAGGATTACATATCGGGCGACCGTGTGGAAATCACTTACGATATACCTCTGGGCGAAATTGTAATCGACTTCTATGATAAACTGAAAAGCATATCGAAAGGTTATGCCTCGTTCGACTATCATATGCACGACTACCGCGAGGCGAAACTTGCCAAGCTGGATATCCTGCTTAACGGCGAATCGGTGGATGCCTTATCTACGCTTACCCATGTGGATAATGCCGTAACATTCGGACGCCGCATGTGCGAAAAGCTGAAAGAACTGATCCCCCGCCAGCAATTCGACATTGCCATACAGGCGGCTATCGGTGCTAAGATTATAGCCCGTGAAACAATAAAGGCGGTTCGTAAGGATGTTACTGCCAAATGCTATGGTGGTGATATTTCCCGTAAACGTAAATTGCTGGAGAAACAGAAAGAAGGTAAGAAACGCATGAAACAAGTGGGTAATGTGGAAGTACCTCAGAAGGCATTCCTTGCAGTATTAAAACTGGATTAAGGATGAAAAAAATCATCTTTATATCAATTATATTACTGATGTATACTAAAGTATATATCAAAGCACAGGAAACAATTACAATATCGGGACAAGTGACCGATTTTGAAGGTATGCCAAAAGACAGCAGTGTGGTCAGACTTTTATATCCTGACTTTAGCAATGCTTATATAACATATACAGATAAGGATGGATATTATAAGTTAGAGAATGTAGATAAAGGTAAATACATGGCAATGTATGCTATGCGCAAAAAAGAATATCCAAGGGAGAATGCTGTGCCTAAAGATGATATGCGTTTAGAATTTTGGGCATGGAACGTTATAGCCAATAAGGATTTAGTTATAAACCCACGTTACCACCGTCTGGAAGTATATGGTACAACAGTATTTCAGAACTTCGGCGGCTATCCCGGTTTTTTCATTTATTTTCGCCCAATGAGCATAACTAAATATTTATCTTATTCTCAAGAAATATATTTAGATAAAAAGAAAGCTGAACAAGTGGCTGACATTTCTGTAAAACCGGAAAATTTGGCTATTAAAGTTTTTGCTGACAATGAATTGCTCAAGATAAATTCAATACAGCCTGTCGAAGAATTCCTAGGAGGCATGCCGATAACAGGCTATATTGTGCAAGTTGACAAGCCTAAAAACAAGTCTGCTGAACCTTATATAGTATTTAGAATTGAGGCTGAAAATAAAGAATATAAAGAGAAAGGAGAAAGCCTGTATTTTTATGAATTTCCTGAGTTTAAGCAACCAATAAATAAACAATGAGTCTATTCAAAGAAATAAATATAAAAAACTTCTCCCCCAACCCGTTTGAAATAAAAGACAAATGGATGCTAATCTCCGCTGCCAAAGCCGATGGTACGGTAAATACAATGACCGCAAGCTGGGGTAGTTTCGGCATCATGTGGAACAAAGAAGTGGTTTTTATTGTTATACGTCCTCAACGTTTTACAAGGGAATTCGTAGAAAGTTCAGAATCATTATCGCTGACATTCTTCGACGACAGCTATAAGAAAGCTCTTGCTTATCTGGGAAAAGCTTCGGGAAGAGATGAGGACAAGATAACAAAAGCAGGATTATCCGTTGCGATGGACAATGGTGTGCCTTATTTCGAAGAAGCAGAAAGGGTAATCTTTGCAAAGAAGCTTTTCGTACAGCGTATCGAAGAAGGGGCTTTCCTTGATGAAAAGATAATAGACAGATGGTATCCCGAAAAAGATTTCCATTATTTATATATTGCCGAAATAACTAAAGTTTTGGAAAAATGAAACAAGAGGAAGTAGTCTTGGATAAATTCTCTGTTGTTGGCATCTCCGTAAGGACTACCAATCAGGATTATAAGTCACAGGGTGATATAGCCAAGTTGTGGGAAATATTCCTGAGAAACGGCTATTTGGAGTCGATGCCGAAGGTATCGGATGATATTTACTGTATCTACACCGATTACGAGAGTGACTATACAGGTGAATATACCACCGTATTGGGCTATAAGGTTGCGGATGCAGAAAGTATCCCCACCAACCTGAGCCTGACTATCAAAGAGATTCCTTCCAGCAAATATTATAAATATATATCCGAAGGTGAATTGCCATATGCCGTTGGTAAAACTTGGGCGCATATCTGGCAATCGGATATAAACAGACGATACCTGGCTGATTTTGATGTATATGGTAAGGAAGCAAAAGATCCTGCCAATGCGAAAATCACCACATTTTTATCCATTAAATAATTTATCACTTTACAAGAAAGAATGAGAAAATGGCGCATCGAAGACTCATCCGAGCTGTATAACATCCCGGGATGGGGAATTAATTACTTTTCTGTCAACGAGAAAGGTAACGTTGTCGTAACTCCTCGTAAAGACGGAGTGGCTGTTGATTTAAAAGAACTGATGGACGAACTGCAACTTCGCGATGTATCGGCTCCCGTACTGATTCGCTTTCCCGATATTCTGGATAACAGGATTGAAAAGATATCGACGTGTTTCAAACTGGCGGCAGAAGAATACGAATACAAGGCGCAGAACCATATCATATATCCTATCAAGGTAAATCAAATGCGCCCTGTGGTCGAAGAACTTATCAGCCATGGTAAAAAATTCAATATCGGTCTCGAAGCCGGCTCAAAGCCCGAACTCCATGCCGTTATCGCTATTAATACCGACTCTGACTCGCTGATTATATGCAACGGGTATAAAGACGAGAGCTATATCGAATTGGCTCTGTTGGCGCAGAAGATGGGCAAGCGTATCTTTATAGTTGTTGAGAAACTAAATGAACTTCCGCTCATTGCCAAGGTTGCCAAACGATTGAAAATAAGACCAAACATCGGTATCCGTATTAAGCTGGCCAGTTCCGGTAGCGGCAAATGGGAAGAATCGGGAGGTGACGGCAGCAAATTCGGACTGAATTCGAGTGAATTGCTTGAAGCCCTTGCCTACCTTGAGAAGAATAATATGCAAGAATCCCTTCGTCTGATCCATTTCCACATTGGTAGCCAGATTACAAAAATCCGCCGTATCAAGACAGCTCTGCGAGAAGCCGCCCAATTCTATGTGCAATTGCATACGATGGGCTTCAAAGTAGAATTTGTGGATATCGGTGGCGGACTAGGTGTAGACTATGACGGCACACGCTCATCATACAACGAAAGCAGCGTTAACTATTCCATACAGGAGTATGTGAATGACTCTATCGCCACAATGGTAGACGCTGCAAATAAGAATGATATCCCCCACCCTAATATCATTACCGAATCGGGGCGTTCACTTACGGCACATCATTCCATATTAGTGTTCGAAGTGCTGGAAACAGCTACTTTACCCGAATGGGACGAAGACGAAGAGTTGTCTGACGATGACCACGAACTGGTTCGCGAACTCTATCAAATATGGGACGACCTCAGCCAGTCGCGTATGTTGGAAGCATGGCACGATGCCCAGCAAATCCGAGAAGAAGCGCTGGACTTGTTCAGCCTGGGATTACTTACGCTAAAAACAAGGGCGCAGGTAGAACGTTTATATTTCTCCATCGCCCGCGAAATATTCCATATCGCAGGCCGGTCGAAGCATGCTCCGGAAGAGTTGAAGCAATTATCGAAACTGTTACCGGATAAGTATTTTTGTAACTTCTCTTTGTTCCAGTCGCTACCCGATTCATGGGCGATAGACCAGGTATTCCCTATTATACCTATCCACCGGCTGGATGAAAAACCCGACCGTACCGCCACATTGCAGGATGTAACCTGTGACTCGGATGGTAAGATCGATAATTTCATCTCTAATGGCAACCAGTCTTCTTATCTGCCTGTACATGCAAAGAAGAAAAATGAACCGTACTATCTGGGAGTGTTCCTTGTAGGTGCATATCAGGAAATACTGGGTGACCTTCATAATCTGTTCGGCGATACCAATGCCGTACATATATCAGTAGATGAAGGAGGATATAAGATAGAACAAATGATAGACGGTGAAACGGTAGCCGAAGTACTCGACTACGCTCAGTACAATGCCAAGAAACTTGTACGCACTGTGGAAACATGGGTTACCAGCTGTGTGAAGCAAGGTTCCATAACAGTAGAAGAAGGGAAGGAATTCCTCTCCAACTATCGCTCTGGCCTCTATGGATACACATATTTAGAATAAGCAATTTTTATTATATTCCCTCTCCATCTGTATATGGAGGGGGATTATTTTTTAAACCGAAACTATGAAAAGATATTTATCAACTCTTTTACTACTCATCACGGTATTTTTTAATAGCTGTGCTATATACGAAAATATATATTTTCAGGAAGACGGAAGTGTAAAATATGATATGTCTATCGACGCCAGCGAGATATTGTCCATGACATCGGATATGAACATGAATATGGCTGACAAAATACCGACAGACAGTGTCATTTATCTGTCCGACATCCTCAAAGATACATTGAATATCACAGACGATATGAAAGAAGACATGATAAATATTGCTCCTTTGGCTATCAGAATGCAGAATGATGTGGCAAACAAGAAGCTTGGAATCTCCTTATCGGGAACTTTCAAGGATGCAGAGGCTTTCAATAAGGCTTTTGTTTCTATGAAGAAACTGGAAGACAAAATAAAATCGAAAGATGATGAAGCACAATCCCTGAGTCAGAACCTTTCTATTGATAAACTATACAATCTAACGTCACTTACATGGGACGGGTCGGTTATGACTAGAACCGTAGAACCAAATAAGGATATAGAGCCTGAAAATGGGGTGGATAGTCTGTTGAAAGGTAATAATCCGTTCGGCATGTTTTTAGAAAAAGGAAAAATGGTGGTAAAATATCATTTTCCTAAAAAAATAGAAAAGATAAGCAATCCGGATGCAGTATTCTCCCAGGATGGAAAAACTGCTATAATTGAATATAGCGGCTCTATTTTCACTAAGCCTACGACTGAGTTTTCGGTAGAAATAACGACAGAGAAATAAAATACGATTACAACCTTTTATTGCCGACATTCCTTTACTTAGTTATTTTTTTGATAGAATATGAGTAAACATAAAATCAGACATAAGAAAACCTGCTTAAACTGCGGAGCGTTTGTAGAAACTCATTATTGCCCTAAATGCGGGCAGGAAAACAGTGAGAGCCGTCAATCTTTCCATCATCTGTTTACTCATTTTGTATTCGACTTTATTCATTACGACAGCTCCTTTTGGAGAACAGTTAAGTATCTGTTCCTCTCCCCGGGAAAACTTTCGATAGAATATATGAACGGCAAGCGAAAATCTTATGTCAATCCGTTTACGCTTTATATATTCATCAGCTTCATCACGTTTTTTATTCCTTCTGTTTTACCGGACGCTTCTAAAAGCAATAAAAACATAGAGGTGGAAGCCGAAGTGGCTGAAGCAATGAATCTAAAGGACAGTCTTATCGCTACCGATCCGCAAGGTAAACTTACAGCAGAGAAAATAGATACTAAATACAAAGCTCTGCCTAAGGAAAAACAGTTTTTGTCTCCCGACGGTATAATGTATAAAACGGGACTTGCCATAGTGGAGAGCTCCAAGGATAAACAAAAAAACAAAGAGGCTGTCGAGTTTTTAATCCACAATATGCCAAAGGTTTTATTTGTCTATATGCCTATATTTGCCTTCTGGCTGTGGTTGTTCCATAATAAAAGAAAACGCATCTATTTCGATAGCGGCATCTTCACCCTCCACTTCTTTTCTGTAGTGTTGTTATCTATTACTATTTGTAACATTTTCACCTGTCTTTTTGACTGGATAGGGGCAGAATGGGCCACGGGTCTGCTATGGACATTTATGGTCTTCTATATCACCTTTTATTTCTTCAGGGGATGTCGCCGCTTCTATGATGACAACAGGATCATTTCCAATCTGAAATCAGGAATTCTGGTTCTGATAAACAGCTTTATGATTATATTGATAACCACCCTGTATGCTATTCTGGGAATCTATATGGTTTATGTTTATCATCATTAAGAGCCTGTCAAATAAGCATCAAAGTCGCCTGAAGCCTTCTTTATCAGCCTCTCCAGTGCTTTATCCGGCTGAGAAAAGAATTCAGATTCAGATGATATATTCTGCTTATCCAAGATTTTTTTCCAGAGGCCAATAATCTCTCCATTATAGGAAATAGCAGGTTTGAAAATACCATTGCTCGTAATCACTTTTTTGTGGTGAGCAAGAGACAGAATCTCTTTCCGGTCTTTATAGCTCACCAGTAATTCATCGAATGCAGGGAGAAAATGCACGATATCATCTCTTTGCTTATAGCCTGATGAAGATTGATGATATATATATGTTTGTTCTCCTGCCGTTTCGAATATAAAATCCGGTTTTATCAAAGCTGCCGCGCTTCTTGCCTCGGTAGCAGTCAGTCCCGACCACCAGATAAAATCCTGTATTGTAGCCGGACCATGGCTCTGAAAATACTTATATGCCAAACGGTACAATGTTTCGTCCATGTTATAGTTCGATGTCTTTGGCACACGTTGCTCCAACAGGGCATATGTCTGCTTCTTATCTTTTACCGTACCATTGCATACCAAGCCGTCTAATTCGGCATGAAACATAATATGACTTAAACGGCGGCTATCACATTCAATATCTGCCTTCTTCAATATTGCCCCAAGCTCCTGGCGGGTCTGATTACTTTCTTTTTCTAATGCTTTACGGATAATAGCACTTGTCTTCTTCAGCAAATCGTCGGAAAGTTCCAATTCCCTATCACTTGAGCGAACGGCTAATTTTACACGTGGAGAACTCAATTGAAGCATCCAATGTATATCGTCACGGGACACAAAATGCCATGTCGGACGCAAAATATGAGTACGGATCAGCTCACCGCCGTCTATAGCTTTTTCCACCTGCTTATCGGTTATTCCCGGCAGCCGTACTCCAATGCCCCATTTTGCCATATTGAAATCCTGAGCCTGCATGGCGCCCATCCATGATACTATCTCGCGTGGTGTTTTATATCTGGTCTTAACAAGTTGCTGGTTGGCAAGCCGCATAGTTGTGATGTCCGCTATATTCATTGTTTGTCTATTATCTTTTTATTCATTTCACCATCAATGGAATACCTGAAACCATCAGATAAACCTTGTCGGCTCTTTCTGCAATATACTGATTGAGCCATCCTTGCAAATCTGCAAATTTGCGTTGCACATCATTTTGCGACATCTCACCCATGCCTATCTCATTAGTAACAATGATGAAGCGGGCATCCTGTCCTATCAGTTTATCGAATTCTGTTTTTAATGCCTGTAAGGAAGATTGAACATCTGCTTGCATATCGAAGAAAAAGTTTGTTGCCCATAAGGTCACACAATCTAACAGCACAACCCGTCCTGCGAGATCATGCAGGCTCAATTCTTTTTCTTCTTCTATATTAGTCCATTCACAACCCCGCTCGGTCTTATGCCGTTCTATACGCTTACGATGTTCATCATCCCATACACGGGAAGTAGCAAGATAGACAGGGTGTGTAGAAAGGGACAATGCCAGTTTCTGGGCATAACTGCTTTTTCCCGAACGTTGCCCTCCTGTAATAAGTATTATCTGCTTAGCCATTTTTCTTTCTTTTGTACAAAAAGTCTTTCCAGCGTTCTTCTATATTTCCGGCCTTATACATATCGTATCTTGCCATAGTAAAGAAAAGGTCGGACAGGCGGTTGATAAATCGCATTACCGATGCCGGAACTTCATCCTGCTTGTTCAATGTCCATAAGCGGCGTTCCGCCCGGCGGGCAACAGCTCTTGCCAGTTGCAAGTGTGCCGAAACAATAGTGCCGCCCGGCAGGATAAAAGTTTCGCTGGGCCCCATCTCATCGGTCATTCTGTCCATCCATTCCTCGCAAAGTTTATCCAAATCTTCATCCAACGTATTTGTGTTGGTATCTCTGATAGTTGAAGGGGTTGCCACTTGCGACATGACGGACATCATTTCGGTTTGAATTTTAAATAAAAGAGACTGCCATTCATGGTCTGCCGGAAGATTGGCTCTTACAACTCCTATTACGGAGTTGAGTTCATCGATTGTGCCGTTGGCTTCGATGCGTACATCGTCTTTATCGACACGCTGTCCTCCAAAAATCCCGGTTTTTCCTTTATCGCCCCCGCGGGTATATATTTTCATAAGTATATTATTTTATTTTTATTTCTTATTATATAACTGTTCTTTGTTAGGGCAAACGCATCAAAATTCCTAAAGTTGTTTTCAGTCTCATGTAGGGGCGTATTGCATACGCCCAATTGTGATATTTTGCTATGCGGGCGTATGCAATACGCCCCTACAGGCCTTCGATAGAAGTTGAACAATTTCATGCGTTTGCCCTAGTTCTTTGTAATAACTCTAATTCTTTTGTTAATTGCAGCCGCGCCCTCTCGGGCTTGTCCTTACTTTTGGCATTGCCCAAAAGTAAGCAAAAAGCTAGCGCTTCATTCCTCGGCGACCCAAAACCATTTTGCCGGCTGAAAGGGACAAACGGGCTATCGCCCCATCCCTTTCTACGCCGTCTACAACGGATTGGGTGCCCGCCTGCGTCACTAATGCGCGTCCGCTGACGCCTTAGTGAAGCAAAGTCCTAAAAAGATTATACTTTCCATTGTCAATTGTCCACTGTCAATTTGCAGCTTGCAACTAAATTATTTAAAATTTATATAATAAATAGTTTCAATCGCTACAATCAAAGCCACCATCAATATTTCAGTCCAGATATTTACCTGTACAGCTTTTTTCATATCGGCGGTAGTCAATTCTTTTTCTTTATATCCTATATAGGGCTTATCTACCAGTTCACCAAAATAGACGTTTGGCCCACCGAAACGACAACCCAGAATCCCGGCCAGAGCAGCTTCGGGATAACCCGAGTTAGGGCTGGCATGCTGTCCTCCAAACTTTTCGATAAAGGGGACCAACGATAGTCTACCACTAACTATAATCATCAGTAGAGAGGTAAGACGGGCGGGAATATAATTGGCGGCATCATCGATGCGCGCAGCCCAACAACCGAATTGTTTATATCGCTCGTTCTTATAACCGATCATCGAATCCAGCGTATTTATCATCTTATAGGCAAACATACCCGGAACGCCGAGTATCATATACCAGAATAGTGGAGCAATAACACCATCGCTCAGGTTCTCGGCCAATGTTTCCAATGCTGCCGTACGGATCTGCTGCGGCGATAAGCTAGATGTGTCACGTCCAACAATACGTGCAACTTGCATCCGGCCTTCTTCTACTGACGAATCTGCTGCAATAAACACTTTCTGAACTTCATCTATCAGCGTTTTTCCGGCAAGGCAATAAAATACAATAATTGTAGAAAATGCTATGGAAACCCAAGGGTGGATATCATTTAATCCTTCTGTTATAAAATAGATAAGAAAATAACACGCAAGGATAAGGACAATGGAAAACAAACCGCCTTTCAGCATCTTACTCTTACCTTTATTCAATATTTTTTCGCCCCATGCTATTATCTTACCCTTTGCTACCACTGTATGCGGCAACCAAGCAGGATCACCGATGAGTTTATCGATAATCCATCCCAGAACTAAGGGTAGTAGAATATATAGTAAATTCAAATCCATTTAGCTCCAATTTCAAGGCTTATTTTCAACTCTGAAATTCTGATACCCCCTTCACTAGTATCGTGTTCTCTTCAAATGACTGTGTGGCAATACGAAAGTAAGACTCATCCAGTCCATAAAAATTGGCAGCATCGCGAATTAGGATACCATATCCGTCTATAAGGTACTTTTTCAGTTCAGATGCTTTCCCATCTTCAAATTTACACAAAAAGAAATGTGTATCAGTAGATTGAACGACAATTTTTTCTATTTTTCTCAGAGACTCTTGCAATTGTATAGTATCTCGTAAATATTCTTTGATATTTATTGTTTCCAAGCCGCGATTCAACAAGAATTTCCCGGCTTCAATTGCTAATCCGTTTACAGACCACGGCATACGGTATTTTGCGACCCGAGCCAAAGTTTCAGCATATGCCGTAATATACCCTAACCGCAACCCGGGTATGGCAAAATGCTTTGTCATGGAATGCAATAATATCACATTCTTATATTGCGCCGCCTCTTCAATACTGAATAAGTCCCTGAGTGTGAAATGCTCATATGACTGGTCGATAACAATATATTGAGACGGATGATTTTCAATATATGCTTTCAGTATATTTTTATCCGTTACCGTACCCGTCGGATTGTTAGGATTGCAAAGCCATACCAAACGGGCATCCTGAGGTACTTCGCCGAGAGATGCAGACCAGTATATCGTATGATTGTTGATAGTTGCGGCATCGCCATATTCACTGAAAGTAGGGTATATTATTGCCGATTGGGTATTGTTAAACGCCTGAGCGATCAGATAAATGGCTTCCGTGGCTCCATTGGTCACACATATATTATCCGTATTAACCTTGTACTTCTCAGCCAACAATTCAACCAGAGAGGATGCGTCGGGTTCGGGATAAGAATGTATAGCACTGATATGAGCGCACAGATGCTCCTGCAAGGTGGATAAATCCTGCCCGCTGCGTATATTGGAACTGAAATTGCTTACAATCTTCTTTCCGTGAGTATATATATCATCGCCGTGTCCGAGTATCATGTCGTAATTAGTTAATTCGTAAATTAGCAGATTAGCAAATAGAGTTAAAAAATAATTTCATCATCAAATTTGCTAATTTTCGAGTTTGCTAATCAACTAATTATCCTATACACCAGCTCCATATCCACATGACTGCGCACATGGTCGGCTAGCTTATTGTATTGTTCTTCTTTAAACGCCTTGAAGTCGAATGGTGTATCCGACAGCTTTCCAATATAAGGAGCTAACAGATAATCAATGACAGCCCCGTTATCAAGAATGCCATGTATATATGTGCCAAAACATTTCTCATTCAGGAAATAGCCGTCAGTACGGCTGTCCTCCAATGTATTTAATGGCGAAAGGCTGGTATCTTCCACGGGAATAGTTGCCCCCATATGTATCTCATATCCTTCGCAAACGGTGTCGGAACCGAGAAAAGAAAACTTCACCTGACGGGTCACCTTTTCCCCTTCCATCTGTGTAGTTACAGGTAGCAAGCCCAATCCGGGCAGACGCTCAATATTGCTTTCCACATGATGAGGGTCACAGACCTCCTGCCCCATTATCTGATAACCACCGCAGATACCTACTACTGTAGCTCCGTTCTTATGGGCTTTCACAATACTTTGCGCTACACCATTACGACGCAGTTCGTACAGGTCATGCAGCGTGCTCTTGCTTCCGGGAATAAGTACAATATCCGCCTTTTCTATTTCATCCGTATTATTGGTATAATACAGATGCACGCGGGGATCACGTTCCAGCACATTGAAATCGGTAAAGTTGGATAGATGACGTAGCAAGACAACAGCCACATTCACCTTGCCATGTGTTGCCTGCAAGTTTTTGGTTTGCAGCATCACTGAATCTTCCTCCTCTATATATATATCTTTATAGTAAGGTACTACCCCGATAACAGGGATGCCACACAGGTCTTCGATCATTTTCACTCCCGATTCGAAAAGCCTGATATCACCCCGGAATTTATTGATAAGAATACCTTTTACATACTTGCGCTCTTCCTCGGTAAGTAACATTATAGAACCATACACCGAAGCGAATACTCCGCCCCTGTCTATGTCCGCTACCAATATTACATTAGCCCCGGCATGTATCGCCATCGGCATATTCACAAGGTCCACAGCCCGCAGATTGATTTCGGAGATACTGCCTGCCCCTTCCATCACAATAGGGTTGTACCGCCGGGCCAGACGGTCGAATGCATCATTTACTTCCTTCCGCAGTTCTTCGCGCCCTTCCACCCTGAAATACTCATAAGCATGCTGGTTTCCCACCGGTTTGCCATTTAACACGACCTGACAGACCTTATCGGTCGTAGGCTTCAGCAACAAAGGGTTCATATCGGTATGGCAGGGAACACCCGCAGCCTCGGCCTGAACGGCTTGTGCACGCCCTATCTCAAGCCCTTCGGGGGTAGCATATGAATTGAGAGCCATATTCTGCGCCTTGAATGGAGCCGGCTGATAACCGTCTTGCAGAAATATGCGACAAAAGGCCGATGTAATAATACTTTTACCTACATCGCTGCCTGTTCCCGCAAACATAATGGGATTGAGCCGTTTCGTCATTATTTTTGATCCTCTGATATTTTAATCCTTATGTATTTTAATATATCCCTGACCCCGGGGATATAAAAACCGAATATTTTGTCCGGCAGGTTTCCTGACTTGCTCTATCTTTGAACGGCCTTCCCATTTTCAGTAAACAGTTATCAGTTAACAGTTAACAGTTTTTTTTGACTGTTTACTGATTACTGTATCACTGATTACTGTGAAACAGTGGTATTTGGTATTGCTCAAAGACTTTTCAGCAACATTGCTAACTGATGACCGTTAACTGTTAACTGAATAGAGACCACAGTAGCGGGTACTGTTCCGGATTCTGACCGGATTCCCTTTTCATGTAAAAGACGAGTGTCTGTTTACATCACCAAAACAGTTACAAAGATAGCTTTTTATTGAGGTTATACAATACGAAAATTGTAACTTTGAAATTCTGTTAATCGAGATATATTATTAGAATGATAGAAATAAAGGTATCGGAGGAAATAAGGAAATCCTGCCCCGCTTTTGCCGGAGCAGCCATTTGTGCCAAAGTAAAGAATACCCCTCATAATGAAGATTTATGGAAACAGATAGACAAGTGTGTCGCTGAATACAAGAAAAATCACCAGATAGAAGATATAAAGAAGAATCCGGCTATCGCCGCTACCCGTGCGACATATAAAAAGCTCGGAAAAGACCCGAACCGTTATCGCCCCTCATCTGAAGCCCTTTGCCGCCGCATCGTCAGGGAATTACCCTTGTACCAGATAGATACATTGGTAGACCTTATTAATCTGGTCTCTATCCGTACAGGTTATTCTATCGGAGGATTCGATGCCGATAAGATAAAAGGCAACACGCTGACATTAGGTGTCGGGATGGCAGATGAGCCCTATGAAGGAATCGGGCGGGGTATGCTGAATATTGAAGGAATCCCCGTATATCGCGATGCTACCGGTGGTGTGGGAACGCCGACAAGTGACAATGAGCGGACAAAGATAGAACCAAGTACAACTAATTTTCTGGCTATCATAAACGGATATAGCGGAAAAGAGGGATTGGACGAAACCGTGAAATATATGCAATCTTTGCTGAAAGATTTTGCAGATTCGGATGGCGGGGAAATTATTTTCTTTTAGTCTTTTTTTTGAAGGGATCGCATAGAACTTTATCTATACATTAATGTTACAATTGAGTGTGCCCCATGGGCATTTACAAGTTACAAGAATAATTAATAATAAAGGATAGAACTTACAGATGAAAATGTATAAAAAAGTGTAAAGTTTGTCAAGTTTTGTGTTCAAGTAAGGGTGAAAAATTTTTCGCCCCTACAAGGAAAAGATAGGAATAAGGAATTTTTGTAAAAAGTGTAAAGTTTGTCAAGTTTTAACAAGTCGTAATTTTTAAATAATAAATCATCAGCTGCTGATTGTTAATCGATAATATAAACCTTTGATATATGAAAATACTAACAGGCGCACAAATAAAGGAAGCTGACCGGTATACTATCGAAAATGAAGCTATCAGTTCGATAGAATTAATGGAAAGAGCTTCTAATTCCATCGCACAATGGATATGCAACAATGTAGAGAAAGGTTATCCCCTGCTCTTCCTTATTGGAAAAGGTAACAACGGAGGTGACGGACTGGCCGTTGCGCGTATCCTGTACCATGCAGGATATAACTGTTCTGTGTCTATGACATTTGATAAAGAACAACTCACCGAGGAGTGCAGATACAATCTGGATCGTCTGCCCTCCGGCGTCGCTAACAGTGGGTTAGAGAATATAAGCGGGGATACTGTCATTATCGACTCCCTGCTGGGTACGGGAGTAAAAGGAGAGATAAAAGAGCCCATATCATCCCTTATAGACAAAGTAAATTCTTTGCCAAACAGAGTTATATCCATTGACCTGCCCTCCGGCATGATAAGTGAATACGGGAACAAGAATCAAAAGATCGTAAAGGCTGACATAACACTGACCCTTGAATTTCCCAAACTGGCGATGCTATTACCCGAAGCTGGGGAATACTGCGGAGAAATCAAGATATTACCGATTGGACTCAGTTCACAATACATATCCAATGAAAAAACTTCCTATCATTATATAACGCCCGGTTTCATCGGGGAAATAAAGTTGACAAGAGATAAATTCGCACACAAAGGAACATACGGACATGCTTTGCTCATATGCGGGTCGAAAGGGATGGCCGGAGCTGCAATACTGGCGACAGGCGGGGCTTTGCGTTCAGGATGCGGACTGGTAACCACACACATTCCTGCCGAAGAACGGTACGCAGTAAATATGGTATATCCATCCGCCATACTAAGTATGGATGATGAATCTTATTTTTCCGTTTTGCCAACGAACGCTTCCAAATATTCATCTATAGGGGTTGGTTGCGGATTGGGACAAGCCCCGCAAACAGCCGATGCACTCAAGCAACTATTGGTTGCAGTTTATAAACCGGTTGTAATAGATGCCGACGCACTGAATATTATATCGGATCACTACAAGATGAGGCATAATATTCCAGCCGGCTCCATCCTTACGCCGCATATCGGAGAACTGAAAAGGCTGATCGGGGAATGGAACAGTGAAGAAGAAAAAATGGAACAGGTGAAAAGGCTTGCTGCCAATCTTAAATCCGTCATCATTGTAAAAGGGGCTCATAGCATGGTCTGTTTGCCGGACGGTAACTGTTATTTCAACTCTACAGGTAACAGCGGCATGGCAAAAGGCGGTAGCGGCGATGTCCTTACCGGTTATATTACAGGCCTGCTGGCACGGGGCTATAATAGTATGCATGCAGCTATTCTGGGGGTATATATGCATGGCCTGGCCGGAGATAAGGCGGCTAAGAAATATGGAATAGAGGGAATGAATAGCAGTGATTTGATAAAGTATTTATGAATTGAAAATCGGCGGAGCCAAATCTTGAAATTAACCCTTAATATTTAAATTCGTATTCATAACTACCTTCATTCCCGCAGGCATCGGTAGCGGTGAATACCAATTTATGAGTTTGTCCCCGTGTCAAACGTTTCGGATCGAATTTGTAGGTATATACAGGAGATTTCACATCATTCTCAAACAGTGCGAACGCTCCGTCGATAGTTCCACGATAAGAAACTATACCGCTTTTATTATCAGAAAGCCTTATCTTTATTTCTCCTTTAGCCACCCATTTGGCAGGGAGCACAGGAGTAATGGTAGGAGCCTCGGTATCAATGGCGACAGCATAGGTATTACCCAATTCCCTGATACGGGCTGTAACAGCACCATTGTTGTACTTACCACCTATCCAGGATTCACGGCTGCCGGTGATGCGTACGATACCATACTGGGATTTGTTGTTCATACTGTCTTTGGTCATCTTGATGGTTATATCGCAGGATTTATCGAGAGGGACATAACTATCGTTGACCTCATAGATGGCAGACATATAATTCTTCGACAAGGTTCTCTTCAGATTGAAGCACAGGTCTTTATACAGTGACCCGCCGGCAATGGAAATAGAGAACATATTACCTTCATAATGGTTTTCCTTGTCCCATGCCATTAGTAGTGTACAGTCTTTCCGCCGGGGAATATCCTGCTTTTTGCCGTACACATCGAAAGAATGGGTGGCCTTGTTGCCATAGAGGTCTTCTAGTTCGTATTTCAGTTTATACACCTTTTCCTCGTTTATGTCGATATAACCGTCATTGACAGTCTTATATATAGGCAGTTTATTACCCTGTTCAATAAATGACTTCTGATAGAAACTCTTTTTACGGTACCAATAGTCGAAATCAATCATACTGTTTATCATTCGGGTATTACCAAAGTCTACAGATGATATATCCGAGGAGAATATCTCCTTATCGTCGCAGAACAGGCGTACTATCTTTACCCCGTATATATTGTTAGTTCCTGTCATACGGTCGTTTGCATAAACGCCTATACCAATCTTGCCCCATACCTTTATTGAATCGGGAACTACTTTCGCGCCTTTCTTCCTTGGTGCTGCTCCAATAATACGACGAAAGGGTTCAGGACTGTTATTAACCACACCTTTCCCCTCTACGGGATACACAGTATAGCCTTTTACCACAGGCGGAACGTTATCCTCTATCTGACCCTTATAATACTCAAGTGCATCGAGAGCCAACTGGCTTTCTGTATCTCTTATTTCGAAATGTACATGAGGTCCGCCGGAAGAACCTGTGTTACCGCTATAAGCAATCAGATCTCCTTTTTTAACGGGAAATACCGATTGATCCAATGAGAGATCTACCCTGTAAGACTCCTGCTCATATTGTTTCTCTTTTACGTACCCGGCAATCTTCGGAACAAATTTCTCTATATGACCATAAACGCTTGTCTGCCCCTTGGTATGAGTCACGTAAATTGCTAATCCGTAGCCCGAAGGAGATACAGATACACGCGATACATATCCGTCTGCAATAGAATATACAGGCTTATTAATCACACCCTGAGTTTTCAGGTCGATGCCCGAATGAAAGTGATTAGGACGCAACTCCCCGAAATTTGCGCTAAGGATAAGCGGAATATCGAGGGGTGAACGGTATGTATTCTGTGCGTTTAAGTTAAAAGTATATATAATGAGTAAAACCGAAAGAATCTTTTTCATTTGTAAATTGTATTAATAAATAGAGCCGGATTTAAACGGCTACTAAGAGTGAGATACAAAAATAGCCTTTTTTTGCATAAAGCCAATTATCATTTATCTATATATGGAAAGGTAAAATCTCTAAACTTATTCTCGTTTTTTTACTCTTTTATACCCTTTCATCGATCTTTGACAATTTTATTTTAAATAAATTTCGTTTTTGCGCAAATGAATTTGTATTTTCGTGATAAATAAACAGCATTGAAAATCAATATCATAATAAAATAACTAAAATTAATTTCAAAAAAATAGTATCAAACATTTGCAAGTAATCAAAAATGAATTACCTTTGCATCCGCAATCGAAGGAGAAAGCAGCTGTAAAAACAGAACAATAACTCCGCAAGATGGCCCATTCGTCTATCGGTTAGGACGCAAGATTTTCATTCTTGAAAGAGGGGTTCGACTCCCCTATGGGCTACAAAATAAAATAAAAAATTAAAAAATAAGGATTAGTCAACATGGCAAATCATAAATCAGCAGAAAAGAGAATCAGACAAGCCGAAGTAAGACGCTTGAGAAACAGATATTCAGCAAGAACAACCCGTAATGCAGTTAGAAAGTTCCGTACGCTGACTGATAAGGCTGAAGCACAAAAATTGTACCCTTCGGTATGTTCTATGCTTGACAGACTGGCTAAAAAGAACGTTATCCACAAAAACAAAGCGGGTAACCTAAAATCTAAATTAGCTGCTCACGTCAAATCATTAGCATAAGATACTAATATAAGAACTGTCAATATAAAACAGAGGCTAAGCTCTACGGAGTTTGGCCTTTTTTAAATTTATATCCGGCAGAATAAACAGGGAATATTTCATTGTATTCCAAAAACTTATTCTTATCTTTGCACCCGCTAATAACAATTATGTATTAATTAAAAATTAACAAAAGAAAGAAAAATGGCTACAAAGATCCGTTTACAAAGACGAGGACGTAAAGGTTATCCTTTTTATCACATCGTCATTGCAGATAGCAGAGCTCCACGTGATGGAAAATTTATTGAAAAGGTTGGTTCATATAACCCGAACACAAATCCTGCTACAATATCTATAAATTTCGACAGGGCTTTGTACTGGTTACAAGTTGGTGCTCAACCTACCGACACTACTCGTAACATCCTTTCTGAAGAAGGAGTATTGTTAAAGAAACACCTTCTTGGTGGTGTTGCTAAAGGTGCATTTACTGAAGCTGATGCAGAGAAAAAATTCGAAGCATGGAAAGCAGATAAAGAAAAAGGCACCCAGGCTATCATCAACAAAAACGAAACAAAAGCTAAAGCCGATGCAAAAGCCCGTTTAGATGCTGAAAAAGCTGCAAACAAAGCTAAAGCAGACGCTGTAGCACAAAAGAAAGCTGAAGAAAATGCTGCTCAGGCACAAGCTGAAGAAGAAGCTGCCCCGGCTGAAGAAGTTGCAGAAACTGAAACTCCGGTTGCAGAAGCAGAAGCTCCGGCTGAAGAAAAAAGTGCTGAATAATATATTGAAAGATAATATCACAGCATACAAAAAAAGCTCCGGAAATCCGGAGCTTTTTTATTCGGTGTAATAACAGTAGATCATTCTACCCACATCAGGTCGCTCATAATACCATCCGAGATAAAGATGCCTTCACGCGTTAGTTTCAATACATTATCGTTATTGGTTACAAATCCCTGATTGATATACTTCTGTACATTCTTCATGCAATAATCTTTCATTGATGTACCAAAACGGCTTTCCAGCACAACGAGGTTTACTCCCCACATGGTACGCATACCCGTCAGTATAAAATCATTATAACTTGTATTCTTATCCAGACATTCCGTTTCAATAGCCGGATTCGCCTGCCCTATGGCTTCCACATACTTAGAGATAGAGGGAATGTTCCATGCGCGGTTGTGCCCGTCAAAAGAATGTGCAGCAGGCCCTAATCCGAGATACTTTTCGCCAAGCCAGTACGAACTATTATGCTTCGAATATAAGCCATTCCGGGCAAAGTTCGATATCTCATAATGTTGGAATCCGGCAGCGCTCAGGCTGTCAATCATCGCAGAGAACATCTGCACGCTCAAATCTTCATCTACAGGCTTTACATCGCCCAATTTGAACAAACGGTACAGCCGTGTTCCCTGTTCATAGATAAGGTGATAAGATGAGATATGCTGCACATCGAGATTTATAGCCTGTTCCAGATTTCGTTGCCAGATATCCATTGTCTGATTTGGCAGGCCATACATCAGATCGATGCTGATATTGTTATAGCCTGACGACTTACATAAGCTGACCGCGTCTATTGCCCTTTCGGCAGAATGCCTGCGCTTGAGGAATTTCAGTTCATTGTCATCGAAACTCTGGATACCAATACTCAGGCGGTTGAAAGGTAATCCCCGGAGCGTTTCCAAATATTTTGTATCCAGGTCGTCCGGATTGGCCTCCATTGTTATTTCAGCATCAGAGGCAAGCGTAAAATTAGCCCGGATGGTATCAAATATTCTTTGGAAGTCCCCGTATGATAATTGGGAAGGCGTTCCTCCTCCGAAATAGATTGTCTTCACTATCTCATTTGAGATATAATGTTTGCGCAATTCCATTTCCCTGCATACAGCCGATACATAGTTATGCTTGGGGGACATATCGGTGCGGGTGTAAAAATCGCAATAAATGCACCTTGTCTTGCAGAAAGGAACGTGTATATAAATGCCTACCATAATCAGTAAACAGTTAACAGTAAACAGTTAGCAGCCATCAATAAGAAAGCGGAATTCATTCTTTATACATCTTGTCGATGATATCTTTATACTTTTCTGCCACAAACTTACGTTTAACCTTCAATGTATTGGTGAGTTCACCGCCTTCCATTGTGAATGGTTCGGGCAACAGCCAGTATCTCTTAATCTTTTCGTAAGGGGCAAAGTTAGCCTGTAACAATTCGATGCGGCCATCGAGCATACGCAGAATATCTACATTCGAGAGCAATTCTTCCAGTTTATCATATTGAATATTGTGAGCCTCTGCATATTCTTCCAATGCTTTATAGTCCGGTACAATCAGGGCGCTCACAAACTTGCGTTCATCCGCTATAACAGCTATCATGTCGATAAACTTATCTTCAGACACTTTTGTTTCTATCGCCTGAGGAGCAATATATTTTCCGTTAGCCGTTTTGAAAAGGTCTTTTATACGCTCGGTCAGGAACAGGACATTGCCCTCCAGTCGTCCGGCATCACCTGTGCGGAAATAGCCATCTTCGGTAAATACTTTAGCCGTTTCTTCCGGTTTTTTATAGTATTCGCGCATAACGGTTTTTCCTTTCACCAGTATCTCGTTGTTTGCAGGATCTATCCTTACATCCACCTCCGGCATAATAGTGCCGATGGAACCTATTCTAAATCCTTTTTCCGGATAGAAACTAACGGTCGCGCTGGTCTCTGTTAATCCGTAACCTATTATTATAGGTATGTTCACCGATTGCAGGAACTCGTTTATAGAGTCTGACAGTGGTGCTCCGGCACATGGAAATATATTACCATTCTGAATGCCGACAACCATCTTCAATACACGAAATACAGTATTATTATATAAGAAGAATTTGATTCTCAAGCCAAAAGGCGCACGTATTCCATTATTCTTATAATCAAGGTTATATCTCTTGCCTGTTCTGATCGCATGAGTATACAACCACTTCATAACTCCCTTCGAATCTGCAATCTTCTCATGTACCCCGGCGTATACCTTTTCCCAAAAGCGGGGAACACTGCACATAATACTTGGCTTAACCTGCTGTATAGATTTCTGTATTTCTTTTGCATCCTGATTGATGGCAATAGTCATACCCTTATGAAGTGCATAACACGTCCATGCCCGCTCGAAGATATGTGCCAGAGGGAGGAAATTCATTGAGACATCTTTGTTGGACGTCATTGTCAACCGCATATCGTGAATACGAAATACCTGCAAGAAACAAGAATGAGGTATTACAACACCCTTAGGCTCGCCTGTTGTACCCGAAGTATATATTATGCAAGCGATATCGTCTTCTTGTCTCGATTTCATCCGTACACGCACAATAACTTCCGTATTGGAATTCTCTCCTGAAGCGATAAAATCATCGAAATAAATAGATGTCTTATCTTCGGGATGGAACTTTACCTTGTTATCGAATACAATTATCCTTTTCAGTACCGAAGATCCGCTCTGCTGTACCTTAAAAGCATTATTATACTGGAACTGCTCTCCGGCAAACAATAATTCGACATTCGCATCATTGACTATATATTCTACCTGTGTAGGAGAAGAGGTCGCATATATAGGCACTGATACGCATCTGTTGGCATACGAAGCAAAATCGGCAAAAAGATACTGAGGCATATTCTGGGAATAAACCGCGACCTTATCACCTTCATTTACACCTATTTCAGCCATAGCCCATGCCGTCTTCATTACGTTATCCGAAAACTTCTTCCATGAAATACTCTTCCATTTTTTCTCGTAAGGGTTCCTATACTTCAGGGCTGTTCTTTTCCCATATCTGATGGCTTGGCGATGCACCAAAATAGATAAATGATAATAGTTCATGGAAATTCTTTTTGATTCGTAATTGCTACAAAGGTAGTCTTAAATATGGAAAATATATTATGTAATTGCAATTTTTATAGTTGCACAAACACCCATTGTCAAGCCAATCAAACAAAGATGTATAAACGGTTTGCCCTCTTGTTTTCGGGAGTATGGCAAAAAGTTATAACCTATAGCTTATAACTCATAACTTATTTTACTACTTTTGTAGCCAAATAATTTTCTATGGCAGGTAGTGGAATGAAGAGTTTGGCGAAAGATACTGCAATCTACGGATTGAGTAGTATTCTCGGCCGTGTTCTCAATTGGTTTCTGATGCCACTGCACATCAGCATTTTCACCAATACTATCGAATATGGGAAAGTCAGCCGTATATACGGACTTACGGCACTGTTTCTGGTATTGCTGACTTACGGACTGGAAACGGGTTTCTTCCGATTTATGAATAAAAAGGAAGAAAACGCGGATAAGGTATATTCTACCTCATTGATAACCATAGGCTGCACCTCACTGCTCTTTATATTGTTCTGTATCTGCTTCATTACGCCCATTTCCGAATGGCTCAGATATACGGACCACAGGGAACATATAATGATTATGGCAATCGTAGTTGCCCTGGATGCTTTCATGACCATTCCTTTCGCATATTTGAGACAACAAAAAAGGCCGAAACGGTTTGCCGCACTGAAACTCGCCTTTATTTTCTTCAATATATTTTTCAATCTGTTCTTCTTAGTATTTTGCCCATGGATAAAGGAGGCTTACCCCGATTTTATACTGAATAAGTTTTATCATCAGGATATCGGTATAGGATATATATTTCTAGCCAATCTTATATCTACGCTGGCAGTATTAATCTTGTTGATACCAACAACGATGAAGGGATTGAAGATAGACTTTGACAAAAGCCTGCTGGGCCGCCTGCTGAAATACTCCTTTCCGCTGCTCATGCTGGGACTGGCAGGAGTTATCAGCCAGACCGTAGCGCAACTGGTGTATCCTTATCTTCCTTTTGACAGTGTCGAAGAAGCCGACCGCCAGTTGGGGATATACAGCGCCTGTGTCAAATTCTCGGTCATAATATCTATGTTCATCCAGGCCTTCCGTTACGCTTATGAGCCTTTCTTCTTCGGGAAAAACAAGGATGGGAAGGACAATACCAAGTCTTATGCGGACGCAATGAAGTATTTCATCATATTTGTGCTGCTGATATTTCTGGTAGTAATGTTCTACATAGATATTATCCAGTATATTATGCATAGAATAGGCCGTAATTATGCCATAGGGCTGGACGTTCTGCCATACGCCATGATGGGTGAAATATTTTTCGGTATCTATTTCAACCTTTCGGTATGGTATAAGCTGACCGACAAGACCAAATACGGTGCATATTTTTCCATACTGGGGTGCGTCATACAGGTAGTAATGAATATCGTTCTGGTTCCTATTTACGGCTATATAGCCAGTGCATGGGCAACATTCGCCTGCAACCTGATAATCGCTGCCATATCGTACTTCATAGGACAAAAGTATTTCCCTATAAAATATGACCTGAAGAATATATTCCTTTATTTCGTTCTGGCAACCGTATTTTATATAGCTGCGATGTATCCGCAAATAGATAATGAGTTGTTGCGTATGGGATACCGTACATTATTCCTCATCGCTTTTGCAGCGATTGTGATAAAAAAGGATTTGCCTTTAAGTGAAATACCCATTATCAACAGGTATTTCAAGAGAAATAAATAAACTAAAAAACAATCAATTAATCAATAATAATTATAAATCAATGAGAAAGATATTTCTATTTTCAATCCTCTTCCTCTCGGCCCTGCTGGTAAAGGCAGACGAAGGTATGTGGTTGCTGAAAGAGCTGAACAAACAAAGTCTGGCTCGTATGAAAGAACTGGGTTTTTCGTTCCCGGCCGATAGTATTTACAGTGAGACAAACCCATCGCTGAAAGATGCGGTAGTAATCTTCGGTGGCGGATGTACCGGAGTTGCCGTTTCCGACCTGGGATTGATCTTCACAAATCATCACTGTGGCTACGGAAACATTCAGAAACTTAGTTCGGTAGAGCACGATTACCTGAAAGACGGTTTTGTCAGCCAGGCTTTTGCCGATGAATTGCCGGCAGAAGGATTAATGGTTGCTTTCCTGCAAAAGACAGAAGACATTACAGATTTCGTGACCTCTACTCTGTCGCCTGATGACAGCGAAGATGTGCGCGACCAGAAGATAGATTCATTATCGGAAGTATATCTGCAAAAATACAAGGGAAATGAATTTATACGTGCGCAGGTAGTACCGTTCTATTCCAACAACAAATATTATGCGGTTATATACGATGTCTTCCGCGACGTAAGGCTTGTTTTCACTCCACCTTCATCCGTAGGTAAATTCGGAGGGGAAACAGACAACTGGATGTGGCCACGCCACACAGGTGACTTCTCTGTATTCCGCGTATACGCGAACAAGGACAATCAGGCTGCGCGCTACAGTGCCGATAATGTGCCTTACAAGCCTAAATATTCCGTTCCTGTATCCATACAGGGATTCAAGGATAAGGATTACGCCATGACCATCGGCTATCCGGGAAGTACCGAACGCTACATGTCATCGTGGGGTATCAACCAAATGGTAGAATCGGAACACAAACCTCGTATCGAAGTACGTGGGGCGAAACAGGATATCTGGAGAAAAGCGATGAACGCAAGTGACGCTGTACGCATTAAATATGCAAATAAATACGCAGGTAGCTCCAACTATTGGAAAAATGCAATGGGAATGAATGAAGCCATCGCAAAGCTGGATGTAATAAAAGATAAAGAAGACCTTGAAACGAGATTTTCCCAATGGGTATCTTCATCAAACAACCAAGCTAAATACGGGGATGTATTACCGATGCTGAAAGAAGGTTATACTTCTACAATGGATGCTGCAAAAATACAGACATACCTGTTCGAAACATTCTACAACGGTATAGAAATAACCCGTTTTGCCAATACAGCTTTGTTTGTCAGCAAAATGGACGAAGGAAATAAAGGTGACGAATTGAGAAGCCGCATGACTAACGTTTATAAGGACTACGAGCCGTCTCTAGACCGTGAAGTAATGCCTGTATTGCTAAAATTATATGCGGAACGTGTGCCTGCGGCATACCAACCGGCTATATATGAAACTATCAACAAGAAGTTTAAAGGCGATTATGATAAATACGCCGACTGGTTCTATAAAAATACAAAGCTGACAAGTCTGGACGGAATAGTAACCCTTATTGCCAACGGTAAAGCTAAAGATATAGAAAAAGATCCTGCGATAGAACTGGCAAAATCGCTTGAACCATGCCTGAAATTGCTTCAGAAAGACTCTGCCCCATATCATGCGCAAATAGAGAAGGGCGGACGCTTATTTATGGCGGGATTGATGGAAATGGAGCCGAATAAAGTATTCTCTCCGGACGCTAACTTCACCCAACGCCTGAGCTATGGTTCTATTGGCGGATACAAGCCTGCCGATGCTGTAACATACGATTACTATTCTACCTCGAAAGGTGTTTTGGAAAAAGAAAATCCGAACGACCCCGAATTTGCCGTACAGGAATATATCCTTAACGACCTGAAAGCAGGTGACTTCGGCCAGTATGCTGACGCAGACGGTAAGATGCATGTAAACTTCTTATCTAACAATGATATAACCGGAGGCAACTCGGGAAGTCCTGTTTTCGATGGAAAAGCTCAACTTATCGGTCTGGCTTTCGATGGTAACTGGGAAGCGCTGAGCGGAGACATTGTTTTTGAGCCGGAAGTGCAACGCACTATCAGCGTGGATATTCGCTATGTACTTTATACAATAGATAAAGTAATGAAATGCCCCCGTCTGATTCAGGAACTGAAAATTATAAAATAAGGAATACGTTAAAATAAAAATGGCTGCCGATTATTTTCGACAGCCATTTCTGTTTTATACAAATCGGCGTTCTGACTGTTTTTACGCCATTTCTGAAAACACACTTTACTATCGCCGGTCTAAATCTGTTATCATCAAGGGATTATTGGCCTTCATTTCCTCCAGTACTTTCTTCACTTCTTCATAAACCGAGTCACTCGATTTTATCCGGTCCATCTCTCCGGAGGTAAGTCCGACCATCTGCAAGAAAGCCACTTCTCCATGCGGAGTCTGTATTTTTTCCATTTCGGGGTCGAGAGTAAAAGCAACTCCCACTATGTCGATTTCCTTTTTCCCGCCTACCCGTATAGGGCCGTTGGCAGGGATTACATGGTTTTCTTCAAACCAGCGGCCGCTTTTTATCACATAGCGTGCCAGGTTATTCATCAGGTTAACAACCCATGTAGGGTCTTCCCCGTCTTCTTCGAAAGGCTTGAGGCGAAAAGTAAATTCAAAACCCCATTTACTAAATTCACCACCCGCAGCCTCTTCATTATAATAAAGTTCCGACATGCCATAACTCACCAGATGACGATGAAATTCCTGATTACGGGAATCGAAAATACTGACTCCGTCCAAAGGGTCTTCACCGCCAACCATATAATGCAGTTGGGGAGCATAATGACGGGGTTCAGCATCTCCATATAGTTTTTCTATTGCTTTGTCTATTTCCCACCACCCTACGGCATCATCTTCATCGAAGAGGTTTTTATATTCTTTCTGTGTCATATATGTTTAATTGGAGGTTTAAAGATATAAAAAATTAAAGAAGTAGTAATCCTGATTTTTTAGGGCAAACGCACGAAATTATTTAATTTAGTCAGTACGATTGTTCCGAAATTTTATCTATATACCGAAGAGGCCGTTGATTCTTTGAAAATTCGCCCTAATAAAAACATGCCTATGAAAAAACATAAAAAAGTGTCAAGTTTGTCAAGTTTTATACTTAAAGCCTAAATGTAAAAAAATAGAAAGTTAAAAGCAAAAGATGGATTTAAAAAAGTTGAAATGGAAAAATATAGTAAAAGCTGTCAAGTTTGTCAGGTTTTAACAATATAATGCAAATATAGGTTAATTGAATCATGGTTAGAAAAAGTATTCGTTAATAAACAGCTCCGGAATGTTACATATTAAACCTCCGACGATGAGCTTCTTTTATCATGCTACTACATATGATAAATGAAAACTCTCAAAATATTTCTATCTTTGAACTTCTATTTTGAGTAATATTTATGAATCAAAAATATCCTTCCATACTGCTGGAGAATGCAGTAAATGAATTTGCCCGCCTACCCGGTATAGGCCGTAAAACAGCGCTACGCCTTATTCTGCATCTGCTGAGGCAAGATGACGCGATGGTAGATGGTTTTGCACAATCGCTGGTCGCCCTGAAACATGAAGTAAAATACTGCAAGGTATGTCATAATATCAGTGACGCTGAGGTATGCCCTATTTGTCAGGATAAGTCACGGGACGCCACAACAATCTGTGTGGTGGAAAACATAAAGGAGGTAATGGCTATTGAAAACACCATGCAGTTCAGAGGACAGTATCACGTACTTGGCGGCATCATTTCCCCTATAGACGGGATAGGCCCTGCCGACCTGGAGATAGAAAGCCTGGTGGAACGTGTGTCGCAGGGAAATATCAATGAGATCATCCTTGCCCTGAGCACTACAATGGAGGGTGATACCACTAACTTCTACATCTATAAAAAACTGGTGTCTTATGATGTAAAGGTATCCATGATAGCCAGGGGAATCTCCATCGGAGATGAAATAGAATACGCCGACGAGGTCACTCTCGGACGTTCGATACTGAACCGGACCCTATTCAACGAATCGTACAGGATGTGAAAGTGAAGAATTATTCAGCAGCTCGCAACTGTAATTTATTGTTATATTTGCATTATTCTTAACAACAATACAATATTGAAACTTGTAATCAATCAAACATATGGTAATCGCAGTAGATTTTGACGGAACAATTGTAGAGCACGAATACCCTAAGATAGGCAGAGCAATACCTTTTGCCATAGAGACGTTGCTCCAACTACAGAAAGAAGGGCATATTCTCCTCATGTGGACAGTACGCGACGGCGACTTACTTCAGGAGGCAGTAAACTATTGTGAAAAGAAAGGCCTGAAATTCTATGCAGCCAACAAGAACCATCCCGACGAAGATGTATCGACCGCCTCACGCAAGTTGAATGCCGAAATGTTTATCGACGACCGCAATCTGGGCGGGTTACCCGACTGGGGAGTTATCTACCATGCAATAAAAGCAATGGAAAGAGGCGAAACTTCGTTTGAAAGAATAATGATGTCATCTGGTGAAAACCAACGTATACGACGCAGGAAGAAGAATTTCTTTATCCGTCTGGGGGAAATGTTTGAGAACAACAGATACTGAAATAATTAAGAATACAGAGTGGTGCAGGCTATTTGTAATGCATCATTTATAACTCATTATCAGAAAACATGTTGCTAAAGAATACACATATATCGTTAAGAGCTGTAGAACCGGAAGATTTGGATCAGCTCTATGGTTGGGAAAACTCCACTGCGCTGTGGGTTCACGGCAATACGCTTGCCCCATATTCAAAGCTCGTATTGCGACAGTATATAAATGATGCATTGGAAATGGATATCTTCCAAAGCAGGCAACTGCGCCTGATGATAGACCTGACCGAAGATAAAATCACTATCGGAACAATAGACCTATATGAAATAGACGCGCATAACCGTCGGGCCGGTATAGGAATACTGATAGACGAAACATATCGCAAGAAAGGCTATGCTTCGCAAGCTCTAAGCCTGATGGCCGATTATGCTTTCAATTTCCTATACCTTCATCAGTTGTATGCATACATATCCGTCAGCAATATAAAGAGTATCGGACTTTTCTCCAAAGCCGGATATAAAGAAGTAGGCATACTTAAAGACTGGATACAAAGAGGCGATAAGTTTGAAGATGTACAATTATCTCAATTAATTAACAACAAGTAGTTTAAACGATTATAATGAACGAAGATATAAAAAAGGCATTCGAGGTACTGATAGCAGGGGGCCTTATCCTTTACCCAACCGATACTATCTGGGGAATCGGCTGCGATGCAACCAATGAGGAGGCAGTACGGAAAGTATATGAATTGAAGAAGCGTGTAGATAGCAAAGCGCTTATTACACTGGTAGACAACCCTGTGAAGCTCGATTTCTATATAGATGGAGTGCCCGAAATAGCATGGGACCTGATAGAAGTATCTGATAAGCCTCTTACCATAATATATGATAATGCCCGCAATGTGGCACCCAACTTAATAGCAGAAGACGGGAGCCTCGCTATTCGCGTTACAAAGGAAAGCTTTTCACAAGAGCTTTGTAAACGTTTCCGCAAAGCGCTTGTTTCTACATCCGCCAATATAAGTGGGGAACCCTCTCCCGCAAATTTCAGTGAGATCAGTGATGAGATCAAAAACGGAGTGGATTATATTGTCCAATACAGACAAAACGATATTTCCAAATCAAAAGCATCAAGCATCATAAAACTGGGCAAATCGGGAGAAGTAAAAGTAATAAGGGAATGACAGTTATACATGAAGATAAGCTATTGGAAATCATATCCTACACCAATGGGATAAGTAAAGAAACATTTGACCAATGTACATTTTCGAAATGCGATTTCTCTAATGCCAGAATTACAGGTTGCAGTTTTACCGATTGTGTCTTTACCGACTGTAATTTCTCCATGACTGATCTATCGCAAACCACATTGAATAACGCAGAGTTTAGAAACTGTAAAATACTGGGTGTGAAATTCAACCACTGTCACGATTTTATTTTTCAGGTGGGTTTTGATAAATGTATGCTGGACTACAGCTCGTTCGAGAAACGGAAGATGATAAAAACACATTTCAAAGATTCATCGCTCAAAGGTGTAGACTTCGCAGGTGCTGATCTCAAGCAATCGAAATTCATCAACTGCGACCTGAACGAAGCTATATTCTACAATTCTAATATACAAGAGGTAAACTTCACCTCTGCATTCAATTATATAATAGACCTTAGTCAAAACCAGATAAAAAAAGCCCGCTTCTCGAAGGACGGATTAGCCGGATTGCTGAGCCAATTTGACATTGTGATTGAATAGAAATAATAGGGATGATGAATAAGGTTTTATTTTTTCATAAAAATTTATCTATGTATATAGCCGATAGCTTGTAGCCGGTAGCTCTTTGAAATTTTGAATGGCATATAAGTAAATGACTGAAAAGGTAGTTACGTTTGTTACATTTTAATGTTGGATTTTTTTCAGCTCCACTTCGTTTCGCTTAAACGTTCATTTTGGCATTGCCCAAAACGAACCAAAAGGCTAGCGCTCCATTCCTCGGCGACCCAGAACCGCAACTTCGGTGGAGCAAAATAATACGGAACCACCTTTAGCCGGATTATCAGTCGAGTACAGCAGCTACCGTATTTTGCTCTACACCTCCGCTTTACGGATTGGGTGCCCGCCTGCGTCACTAATGCGCAAGGGCGGACGCCATAGTGAGGGCAAAGCCCTTAATCAAATATGCATCAGCCTTATCGTGCATCAGCCGACGCCATTTGCTTTATGGACGGGGTACCCATAGGGCGAAAAAGGCTGAAAAACGAAAACGTGTTTGAGCTTATCGACCGATTCGTATTATGCTCTATTGAGAGCGAGTTTTTTCGTTTAGCCTTTAAGCCTGTTATGGGTCGGCCTTTAAAGCGGGCGTCAAAGCATTTTTGATTACTTTTTTTGCTTAGGAAAAAAGTAATACAAGCAATCTTTGATTGCGCGTAGTAGAAAAAAATCCAACAATTTTATACTACGATATACTACCTCAACTACCGATTGGCTTTAGTTATTAATTGTTTTCTGTGTTACCTTTTAACTATATACAGTTAACGAAAACAAAAACAACAGGATAAAAGCAATGAAAAGCTGTCAGATGTGTCAGATTTTAACTAAACGTGGTTAATAAATAAGAATTAAACGAATGATTATGGCTTGCAATTTTTCGTATGTTTACCATCAGTTAATTTCACATTAAGGTTGTTCTACCTTATCTTTTTTATATTTTTGTGCTCGGAATGATAAATTGATGCCTGTATTCATGAAAAAGTATTTGTTTTTTGTTTCATTATCATATTCATATACCATCCTTCGTCCTTTACAAAACGAAATATGGAGAAGAGGTGATGATGTAGCATGGTATATTGAAGATTCTGCTCCCGTATGCCTGCATGATAATGAGAAACAATTGAAAACAATCAAAGAAGTCATGGAATACAACCCCATTGCAGTATTCGTTCCGGGGGTACGTGTTTATGATTTTTTCCCGGGACTGAAAGTAGAAGTATTCCACGGATTATACTACAAACGAGGCGATTATGGCGACCATTACAAAATCCGGGGATTCTTCGATATTTACTGTACTACCAGCCCAATGTTCACACCCCGCTTTAAAGAATTGGAACAAAAATACGGATTCTTCAAGGTATATGAAACCGGCTGGAGTAAGTTTGACGGGTGGCTTCCCTCTCCTGAAAGCGAAGCCTCAAATACTAAACCAACTATTGTATTTGCACCCACTTTTACTAAAAATATGGAATCAGCCTCAGTCCTTCATGATAAGATAGAAGAACTACTGAATAAGAAAGACTGGATATGGTTGTTCTCTTTTCATCCGAAGATGGATAAAGAAACTGTTGACCGTTATAAAACTCTGGCTCAACAATATGACAATGCTATTTTTTGTGAAACGGAGGATAAGGCAGACCTGTTCCGGCAATCAGATGTAATGTTAAGCGATACCTCTTCAGTTATTTATGAATACCTCTGGTTCAATAAGCCGGCGGTAACATACAAAAATACTTTCCCGGCTAATCATCTTATAAACATAGACACCCCTGAGCTTCTCGAAGAAGCATTGGAAAAAGCCTTGAAACGGCCGGCTGATCTGATGGAAAACATCAGGCTGTTTATGGAAGAAGTACATCCTTTTCGTGATGGTAAATCGTCGGCTCGTATTCTTGATTCTGTCGATGACTTCATTGCTAATTATAAAGGTAAGATAAAAAAGAAGCCTTTGAACCTGTATCGCAAATACAAGCTTCGCAAGAAAGCCGGATACTTTCCTTTTGGCCCCTGCTATAAAACACTCTGAATAATCTGTTTATATAGGAAGGGTTCATCTGATTATTTATATTGAGACGGAATATTCTTTACCGGGATTCATTCGATATCATAACAATTTTCTTATACTTTTTCCGGTCAATTGACCAGCGCACCTTTTCTGACAACATTTAACACATGTAAAGTCCATTTTTTGACCAACAAACCCATAACACACTACACATAAGCACAAAACAGACACATATACACGAAAAACATGTCACATATTGATATTATTAATTTAAAACGACCATATATCGCTTACAAAAGAAGCAAATAGACTTAAATATCCCCTTTTGATAAGTTTTGATAAATTATTTTTACTACCGAAGATTTAATAAAGACAAAAGACTCAAATTCAAAACAATTTGATTTTAGCAGTAATGAAATGAAGCGAATAAAAAGCTATCATTTAAAGTTTGCGCCTGTCTGTTTTTTTAGAAAGCAGCAACAGTTAGCAAGTTAATTGCAATATAAGTGTAATGATAAATAAAAGTATCTACCCATCTGAGAAATTTGCCTCTATCTTATCTTCTTAATTTTTTCGTTTATTATCAATAAATTATGCATTGAATACTTTATCATAAAATTTACAACATCGCCTACGAGACTTAGCACGTTATCAGACTATTTTGAACAGACATTAAGACATAAGACAAAATTAAGACATAAGACAAATTCATAATAAAAAACGTTAATAAATTTTGACATGAAACTACAAACACACAGATTTTTGCACCTGTTGCTGTTGGCAATAATTATTTCGGTACAGGTCGACGCACAAGTGACTGTTGGCTCAAATCTTACTCCTTTAGATGGTGCTTTACTTGATTTGAAGCAAAATGATAATATCAATTCCAATTCTACAAAAGGTCTTCTCAATGCACGTGTATATCTGATAGGGCTGGATAAGATGGATCCATGTATAAAAACTGAAGATCTTCAGGCCGGAGACAAAGAATCACACATTGGTTTATTAGTTTATAACATCACAGATTCACTGGAGGTCGGCTTATGCCCGGGCTTACATGTATGGGATGGCACTCAATGGATAAGATTACCGGAACCATGTTATAACCCTCTTGATCCAGAATTGATAAATTCTCCGAATTGTTACATTGTCCCGCCCAATGGAGGAGTGTCTGAAGAAATACCTGTAGGCAAACCCTATCTGGTATGGGAACAGCGCTCCGATTTAGGGACTTTCGATGACAAAGCAAAAGTTTCTGTTGATCTGATTTGGCAAGATAAAAAAGACCTTATAGAAAAGGTTGAACTGTCGACTGGAGACAAAGGCGGCTTTTCTAAATTTAAAGTTACAACTAAGGCTGGAAGCACTGAAGGTAATGCTTTGGTTGGTATCCATATAGGCCCTAACGGAAATGCCACAGATCCCATATATTGGTCATGGCATATATGGGTAACAGGTTTTGATCCTGAAGCTACATCATATACACATGATAATGGTGAGGCTACTTATATTTTTATGGATCGTAACCTGGGGGCTGTAAAAATGGACGCAGGAGCTGCACCTTCCGAACCTTATTTCGAAGATGCCATGGGATTACTATATCAGTGGGGAAGGAAAGACCCTTTCACTGCTTCCGCATCATTTTATAATGATCCTGATATACGTGAGTTATATGACATCAACAATAATGTACTGACAGAACAAAATGAATTTGACTTTTCGGGTGCTTCCGGAAGTGGAATAAAACATGTAGAAGTCGTAGCAAATACAGTTTCCAACCTAAAAAAATCAATACAAAACCCTACGACTTATTACTATGGGGAATATAAGTCTTCATTTCCTCCTTTCGACTGGTTTACATCGGACGATACAGGGGCAGGAGGAGACAACTCCTTATGGGCTGAAGCAGGTAAAAAATCAATGTTTGATCCTTGCCCTGCGGGATGGCGTGTCCCGGCATATAGTAGTGCAAATAAATCTCCTTGGGCCAAATTCGAATCGGCCGGATGGGATCCTGCTCCAAATGTTACTAAAGCCGGAACCGGCGGAGGATACGGAATCGGACTTATGCTCAACGCATACGCCTCTACCAGCAGAACTGAACTGGGCTTTTACCCCTATGGCTTCGAACGTATAGCCAGACAATTTTATAAGCCGGGAAGTGTCGGTAGCCAGACAGGGGCTGTGGCAGGTGGATTATTCACCTATTCCATCGAAGTATCTAATCCGACAGGATATTATTGGACTGCAACTCCGAAAGCTGGAGAATCTTCAGCCAAAGCTGAAGTTATTAACTATTCTCCTTTCGAAGGACCAGTTGTATCTGCAACAACAGCTTCCAGGTCGATGGGCGCATCAGTGAGATGCGTTAAAGATCAATAAAAAACAACTTTTAATATATCATTGTTTATATCCGAAAGCTTTCGATACCCTTTATCAAAGACTTTCGGATATATTCGTAAATAAGTATTGATATTCAGGGGTAAAGTTTTACCTACGTCCTCTTTATATTATAGCAAGGTTTTCAAATCGATAGCAGCTTTACAGTCAATTATTTTACTTTATTCAGATCAATTAGGATTATAGATTTAAGAGCTTAATTGTAATATAATTCGCTGTAAGAGTTTTTCCGTATATTTGTAATTACAAAAAGCGATCCTCATATGCGTAAATATAAACATAAACTATCCGACCTGACCGAAAATGATATTTGGAGAGAACCTATTATTCCTTTCTATGGGAATATGGGGCAACCGGAAACCGTACAGGATTTAGAAAATAGGAAAGCATATACTGAAAGGATAAAAGAAATACGTGAAGATATAAAGCATGGTACTCTGGCAATAACATCAGAAGGGAAAATTATTGCGATAAAAGGTGAACCTGTGGAAATAACATTTATCCTGCCCTTCAAGCCGCGACGCCCGGCGGGAGGATTCCGGGTAATGTATGAATATGCGAACCGGCTGGCAAAACGTGGATTTAAAATACAACTTATGTATCCCATAAGAACCCGGTATATGAAATACCGCCTACCTTACTCCATACGTTGCATGCTATCCAAAATAGAAGGCTTCAAAAGAGATATTTGGTTCGACTTCGAACCTAATATTACTATGTCTTATGTCCCTCGGGTAGAAGATAAATATATACCTGACGCAGATGTTGTAATAGCTACATGGTGGTCTACTGTGCTGGAAATGGGTAGTCTGAACATCAGCAAAGGTAAGAAGATAAATCTGATACAGGGATTTGAGAACTGGGAAGGACACGAAGACCTGCTGTTTGCTTCTTATGACATGAAAGATACTGTAAATGTGGTTGTGGCATCGTACCTGAAAAATATTGTAAGTAAATACACTAAAAACAGGGTAGAACTTATTGAAAATGGAATAGACAACACAAAATACTATATAAAAGACAAGATTGAGGACAGAAATCCGTTATCTGTAGCCATGACTTATTCCATACAGGAAATTAAAGGGTCTAAATACGGCTTGGAAGCATTAAAGCTTGTGAAAGAAGCAATACCCGAGCTGCATGTAGAATTGTTCGGTATCTCACCTTGTCCGGACGAACTACCCGAATGGATAAGATATTTTCGCGAGCCTGACGACCTTTGCGATCTTTATAACCGTAACGCTATTTTCATTTCCAACAGTTTTACGGAAGGCTTCGGATTGGTATCCGTCGAATCCATGTTTTGCGGATGCGCGTTAATATGTACTGATATAGAAGGACATCAGGAATATGCCTTTGAAGGCAAGACCGCCTTACTTGTAGAGGTGAGAAATGTAAAACAGATGGCAGACCGGATCATCTACCTGATTAGGAATAACGACTATCGCATATCGCTGGCTAAAAAAGGTCATGAGTATGTACAACGCTTCAGATGGGACAATGCGATAGAGAAAATGGAGAAAGTGATAGAAAGCTTATAAAAACACTTACTATTACAAGGTTACAATATCCATTATATAAAAATCATGAGAAAAAAGCTAAGAAGAATTTATCAACAGTGCAAAAGAATTATAAAAGAAAACAGATATATATTCTCTAAGAAATTATACCTTTCCTTTGGTGAGAATTGCCTAACAGACAATATCTTAGACAGATATAACATTAAATCTTTTACGACGGTATATTCACATGGGAGATCTAATATCGAGTATATTCTACAAATAGAAAAAGATAATTATGTAAATTTTATAAATCCTCAATTTATAAAATATGAAGAACTTGACAGCAAATTAGTTCCTCGTTTAAAGATATATGATAAAATAACCAATTCATATAACAAATTACACACAAATGGCTTTGAGTTTACCCATCACGATATAATTAAAGATGAATCCATTAGAGATAAATTCACAAAGAGAATAGACCGTTTGAATAAGTATAAAGGGAAAAAGGATATTATAATTTTTTACCATCACAGACTAGATGCATTAACGGATATAGATAGACTATTAGGCCATTTATCAGAACTTGGTCAATTATACTCAAAAGGCGAACATAACGCGCAAATCATATTATTTTATCAAAATATAGTAGAGAACCCAATAGAACGGAAATTGGAATACAAAATCTTCCAAAACATACATATTTTTGTTTTCAACTCATTAAATATTTGGGGAGGAGATGATCAGGAGTTATTTTGGGCACGATGTGATGAGGATTTAATCGGAGAGATGATCAAAAAAGTAAAAAGGCTGTAAAAGATATTCAAATGCTTGACTGTAAATACTACATATCACATTTGTAATAAAATATACCGGATAAAGCAATGTCTCCTTAAATCAAGTAGTATCTTTTGCTATCCTACCTATATTTTACAAAAAAGCCTTATTTACCTTACTCAACAAATAATAATCGAGAATCGTCATCGCCGCCATAGCTTCAACAATAGGCACAGCTCGGGGAAGTACGCAAGCATCATGACGCCCGCGAGCTTTAAGATCGGTATGCTCACCCTCTTTATTTATAGTTTCCTGATGCATCAATATAGTCGCTACAGGTTTGAATGCCACACGAAAATAAATATCCTGTCCGTTGGATATACCGCCCTGTATACCACCTGAATGATTCGTATGCGTTTTTACCTGTCCATTATCGTTATAGAATACATCATTAACTTCAGAACCGCGATGATTGACATCGAAACCATCTCCATACTCGAATCCTTTTACAGCATTGATTCCAAGCATAGCGCTACCTAATGCTGCATGCAACTTACCAAAAACCGGTTCACCCAAGCCGACAGGAGTACCTGTTACAACACAAGTAATAACACCTCCAATTGTGTCTCCTTTCGATTTAACTTCTTCTATCAGAGAAATCATTTCTACAGCTTTTTCCGGATCGGGACAACGTACCGGTGTAGATTCTATTAAGGAAAAGTCATATCCATTATATGCTTTCTCCACTTTGATATGACCTACTTGCGAAGTATAAGCCGTAACCTCAATATTCAACTGTTTCAGAGCCAACTTAGCCAATGCACCACCTACACAGCGGGCAATAGTTTCACGGGCCGATGAACGCCCTCCGCCACGATGATCACGGATACCATATTTTTGAGTATAGGTATAATCGGCATGAGACGGGCGATATATATCTTTCAGATTGTCATAATCGGATGAATGCTGATTGTTATTGCGAATAATAAAACCAATCGGAGTTCCGGTGGTCTTACCATCATATATTCCCGATAAAAACTCTACTTCGTCGGATTCTTTACGAGGTGTAGTAATTTTTGATTGTCCGGGACGCCTGCGATTCAGTTCATTCTGTATGAAATCCATATCCACTACAATTCCCGCAGGACATCCGTCTAAAACTCCGCCGATAGCTGCACCATGTGATTCGCCGTATGATGTAAGTCTGAAAATATTGCCAAATGTATTCATATCCGATTGTTTCTCTAATATTTTACAAATTTACATCAAAATATTCAAACGACACGCAAATCGATATATTTAGCATTACAATTACATTTTTTGTTTATCTGTACGATCTGAATCGGAGACAACTCATTTAATATAAATTAAAATGAAAATTAAGATTTAATTACTAAATTTGCAACTTAGTAAGTACAGGAAAGTATTTATTACCCTATCTCAATGAACGATAACCATTTAGAAAGACAGGTGATAATTAAATCCAAGACCCCAGAAAACAGTCGAATGTTCTTTTATAGAAAAAAGATAAATGAAATGAGAGTATTCAAGTTCTTTTTCAGTTTTATTATATTTTTTATTGTGTTCGTATCAGTTAGTGCCCAACAAACAAATAATACGAAAATCAATAAAGACAGCCTGTTGAATAAAATAACAGATATCGATACCAGGCTGAAAGAAATCTCAGCCAAAGATACAACAAAAGGATTTTCAGCCCCTCTGAAAATAGATACTGCATATATCAATCAAATACATGAAGCCTATTTGCAACCACTTCGGGACAAAAACGGTTTATTGATAGTAGAACCGGACTGGACTCCTTTCGATAATTATAAATCATTCAGGGATACGGTTATTTTCGAACCGGCTTTTCTTCCTGTTGTATTTGACGGAAAGATACTTCCCCCACGCCTAGATTTTATACCGAAAGATACGGCCTCTACCCAGACGGAACCATTTTATCTGATATCACCTGATAGTACATTTGCACCCTTGCTTAAGCGAGCAGAAGAAATAGAGGCTATGAGACGGAGGTATTATATGAATAATCCGCAACAGATAAGATTAAATGCCATGACATTTGAGGGTGCTTCGGTTATAAAAGAAAAGGTCGTAGAACAAAGAAATCCATGGAAAGAGTTGATAACAGCCGATAATCCAGTGGAATTGAATACTCCTGAGATAGAAAAGATAAGAATTAAGCCCGTATATTGGCTCAAAAACGGTTCTCACAAACTAGACTTAAGTCAGAATAGCTTTTCTGACAACTGGTCGGGAGAAAACAACTTTAATATATATAGTGAGCATAAAGTAAATTTGAATTATAAGAAAGATAAGATATATTTCAACAATCTGCTGGAATGGAGACTTAGCATTCAACAAATGAAGGCTGACACAGTCAATAAAGTAAATATATTGGACGACTTGTTCAGGACATACAGTTCTTTTGGTGTAAATGCATTCAAAAACTGGTCCTATTCTTCGAATCTGGAAATGAAGACGCCTTTGTTTAACAGATACAATGTAAATGATGCAAGTAAGGTAAGGCAGAGAGCCTTTCTTTCCCCGTTTGAATTGAATCTCGGGGTCGGTATGAGATATGCAAAAGAAATAGTTTCTAAAGCTGACAAGTACAGAAAATTTAATATAACTGCGGATATCTCCGTACTGTCTCTAAACTACAAATATGTAAGGAGTGATAAGGTCAAGGAAGTATGGTTTGGCATAGATGAGGGAGATAAGGCTAAAACTGAATATGGTTCTACATACAACCTGAATGTTAGTTATAGCCGTAACAGATATACAAATTTCACTTCCCGTCTGAAGTATTTCACAAACTATGAGAGAGTCTATGTCGAATTTGAAAACTCTGTAAACTTCAAACTTAACAGCTATTTCAGTACTTCGCTTTATTTATATGTGAAGTATGATGATAATATTCCATATGATAGAAAAGATTCCAAATGGGGATATTTTTCGTATTATCAGAGAGTGGGATTTGGTTTATACTATAGTTGGTAAAAAAAACTTCTATAGCTAATTTGTTTTTAATCAGCAGATAGCAAGATACGCAAAAGTTTTTTATTTATTAATGCCATTTTTATTTGGAGTGTTATAATAAAATGCATACTTTTGCACTCACAATATCGCGGGGTGGAGCAGTGGTAGCTCGCCAGGCTCATAACCTGGAGGTCATCGGTTCGAATCCGGTCTCCGCAACTAAAGAGAAAGCAATTGAGGAATCAGTTGCTTTTTTCGTTTTATATCAATTAGTTGAGGAGTTCGATAAAAGCTTCATTTTTTTCAGGAAGATTATTTTTACTTTTTCATTATTTATTTCTATAAAACCAAACTCATTCTGTTCTTCGGTTTCAATTTCGAAATTTAGAATATGCGATTCATTATTATTCTTAGAATTATATAAGTATTTCACTTTCATTGGTGTTTCAAATATATGTCTACATATTGATTTCTCTTCTATTTGTTCGGTAAAATATAATTTATTGGAGGAGGGATATTCATTCCATAGTTGTAATAATCTGTTTTTGTGTATAAATGAGCCTACTGAACGAAGTTCAAATGTGTCAAGAAGAATTTTTATTCCATCAAAAACATAACGTTCTTCTTCACTTGATTCTGCTCGATTATTTATAAGGTCAGATATAAAGCCATTGTATTCCTGCATTTTCGTAGGTTCGTCTATCTTCACTATTTGAGAATGTCCCATCATATGCCCTAAATAGCTTGTAACATAATAACTATCTTGAAATTTAGTCACATTAATTACTTTATTAGAGTATCCGCGATAAATTCTATTCGTATTTTTATTTTTAAAATATACCATTCCGCCCCATTCTCCATGATAAGTTCTATAAACAGAATATTTATCATCATCATATATTGGCATTTCGTCAATATCGGAAAGTTGTAGTCTATTTCCTTTTTTATTAAGAAGATGTATTGTTGTATTTTTACGTTCTTCGATTACAAATAAACCCTTATCTATTGCTATATAGTCTAACCTCCAATCTTTATCTATTTCTTTCGGAAACTCTATCACTTTATCGAATTGCCCATTGTTGTTAAAAACTGCTATTTTGCAGAACCCTTTTTGATAAAAATATACGTAGATTTTGTTTTCATACTTGAAGCTACTATATAAATCCAACTCTGTTTCTAAATAAACTGTATCTATTTCAATGTATACATATGATGTTTCAATGATAGTTGGGATGGACTTATTTTCATCGGATGTACATGCAATGAAAATTGTTAATATAAATACAATGAGTAGAAATAATTTTTCCGTGTGACTTTCCATAGACTTACGTTTTTTTCTAATAGAGTGAAACCATCTATAAATTTCATAAATTCTTTCCAATCCTCAATAAACTCGTTCAATAATTCTATAAGGTATTCCACTGAAAGAAATACAATCAAATAATCAGTTGTTTTTCCCGCCGATAAAACTTTACACTCCAAATCATTGTTCTATCCATATCTAATCAATAAAACCGGATACTATGTTCACATTAGCCCAAATAAAGGAAGCCCATTCAAAAGTGAAAAGCGGCGCTGATTTTCCGCAATACGTCAAAGAATTATTATCCCTCGGAGTTTTAAGATATAGTATTTATGTCTATGACGGACATGCTGAATATATCGGAAAAGATGATTATACCATTGTGTCGAATGACGAGTATACAGATTTGCATATTTCACCTGAAACACTTAGTGAAAAATTCAAATATCATTTAAAAGCCCATCAGCAAGGAAAAACTGACTATTTGACTTTTTGCAGGGATTCAGCAGAAGCAGGAATAGCCAAATGGACTGTAGATATACTAGCTAAAACGTGCACTTATTATAATAAATCCGGAAACTCTGTCCTGGAAGAAAAAATACCTATATAAAAGAAGTACTTATAATCCTATTTCTTGCATATATTCGTAAATATACACCATTTGCATGCCTCGCCTGTCGGCGTCTGACTAAACGACACCTGAGGATCGAATATCTCTTCTAGGCAGGCATCAAAATATCCTGTAAATTCCGGCCTGTATTCCGAAAAGTCCGTGATGCGCCCGTCTCCCCTACCCGATTTACTGATCACATCAGGGTCGAACTTAGTATCGAAAAGGTTTCGCAAGTAATAGATCCCCGGTTCCAATATCTTATCGGGGTGGTCGAGCATATACAGGTGTGAGTACATGAACACCTGCATAACAGCCTTCGGACGATCTTTCATCTCTTTGTCGAACAAATCCTTCATTTCCTTATAGCGAAGCACACCTTTTCCCGTCTTGTAGTCGATAATACGGGTATGACCACTCACCTCATCCACACGGTCGATAATACCCTTCAGCGAGACTACTTTACCCGAAGGCAGGGGATAATCTTTTTTAATGCGCTCTTCCGAGTCTATATAAATGAAAGGCGTAAGCTTAGCGTCAGTAGCCAGCACCTGTCTGATATATTTGCGTAAAACTTCTCCTGTCAGATAGTTCTGACCTGTCAGCCGTTTTACTTTTTCACTCTTAAAATAGTTTTCGGCAAACGACCGTTCTATCATTTCTGTCAGCAACTTATTGTTTTTACTGATATTGTGAAGCAAATCGGCTGTTATCATTTTGCCTTTAAACGGCTCGTACAACCATTCCATGATAGAGTGAAATATAGTTCCGAATGTACTGGCTTCAATAGTTTCCGCGATCTCGTCCTCTTCTTCCATATTCTCCACTACGGAAAAATAGAATTGTAACGGGCAATTCAGGTATGTATTAATAGAACTGGCCGACAATCGTTTATCCCCGCCTTGCAGAAAAACATTCATCTTTTCCATTATCTGGGGCGTTTTCTGTATTGAAATGGCAAGGCTTTCGGTAGACGACACTTTATATACAGCAAGTTTCTCACGGATATCGAATGAGTCGTTATATAAATGCTTTATCTGGTTATAGTAGCGACTGACTTCACCAGTCTGCAAACCTTCGGTACGGGTATCATAAAGCAGATAAATACGCTTTGCCCTGTTTATCATCCTGTAAAAATGATAGGAAAAGATACTGTCCTGATGCTCATATGTAGGCAGGTCGAAACCTTTACGCAAATTATATGGAATGAACGAACTGGCGGCCTTCTTCAACGGAAATATACCTTCATTCATCGACAAGATGATCAGGTTATCGAAATCGAGGGCACGTGTCTCCAATACGCCCATTATCTGCAAGCCCGACAGAGGCTCCCCCCTGAAAGGCACACTAATACCGACAATCAGTTTCCGCAACAGTTTGAAATAAGTATCTACCGACATTTCGGGCGAAACATTTCTAAGAGCTTCGTCCATCTTGTTTATCGTCTTATAATACTCTACAATAAATTCACATTCGATATCGATAGAACGTGCATTTATATCCTCATCTTTTTCTTCATTTTTCTCATTCACGGATAATGTTGTATTTAATGTCGATAGTATCGACTGTAAATAGTAAGGTATATCCTGCCAGTTGAACACTGGCCTGAAAATGAGTTGGAAAAGGGGGTGACTCTGTAAATCCTGGGATGAAACCGTTGTTTTATTATATTGGATAATATTTGTCCGCAACACTTTGGCTTCGTCACTTGCCACATTGGTTATATAGCGGTGGTTGAGTATTGCCAGTACCGGCTTGTAATAAAAACCCGTATAGTTTTCCGACCTGCGTATATTACGCTGTAATTCAAACACATGCTCCATCAGTCCCGAAATAGAACTATTGCCGAGGCTATAGCCCATTGTTACATTGATCTTATCTATCTCTCCGGGGATGGAATATAATGCCGGCAGCAGCAGGTTTTCGTCGGGTAACACCAAAGCTGTATTCATTGCTTGAGTAGACGAAGTAATCTGTTTCTCATCCATCAATGACTTGATAATAGTATGCACATATTTAGCCTGTCCTACAGCCGAAGGGATACCTATCACCTCAACTACAGGCAGATCCATACTCAATTTTTCCGGCTCTAAAGTCAGCTGTGTAGGGAAAAGCATCTTATTCCTGTCTATAAAGAATGAGGCTTTGTTTTGCGGGTCACGAACCAATGGAGATGAGTAATCCCAGTAAAAATCAGCGATTTTTCGTTTATGCAAATACTTCAAAAGTGTTTCTTCCGATTTACTGTGCCCATTCAACCCTACAAAGATTACTTTTTCGAAAGGCAGCTTATAATCTATATCATTCGCCAAGCGCTCGGCCACATCACGGAAAATCATTCCTTCATATGCCATACCCTTGTTATGGAGCTGCTCACGCAAAGATGTGTACAATTGGAAAAGTACCTCCCACATTTCCAAAAAGTCCTTTTTCTTATCATTCTCCCCTATTGGCAGAAAGTTGGACCAAAAGCGGCGGATAGCTTCTATCTGGCTTTCGGTAAGATAATCGAACCCGGCATCGATCTCTTTCAGGTCATGTATATTACGAAATAGTTGCTGTGCATCTACCAGATATTTATCCACATCGTCAAAGTCATTCAACAGCATTTCACCCCAATAGAGGAACTCATCGAAAGTCTCCGTTGACGAACTTACCCGTATATAGATATCATACAATAAGAAAAGCATCTCGATCCGGTCGGCTTTCTTATAAGGACTCAATTTTTCGAAAAGGTCTGTTACTGTAAGAATTTCGGGCGAAAAAATCGGACGGCCTGCTATTTGCGACAAATAGTGCTGAAAAAATATCCCTGCCCTGCGATTAGGAAATACAAACGTATAACGGCTTATATCCTGACCATAAGATTTGTAGTATGCCTGAGCGACATTATATAGAAATGGAATCATTTAATCGGCTCTGTTTTTATGAGTAATACAAAGGTAAAATTAATGTGCAAATTATCTAATATGCCGATGTACCAATTAAATTAGCAAATACGAAATTTAGGAGTTGTAACTATTGATCGAATATACATTTATTAACCATACAATGTTAAAACCTGACACATCTGACACTTTATTGCTATTTTCATCTTATCATTTTTACTTTCATTAACTATATATAGTTAAAAGGTAACAAAGGAAACACATTTTTAGCTATTAGCTGATAGCTTTTAGCCGATAGCTTATCTACAAAACCTGACAAACCTGACGACTTTTCACACAATTTTTATTATCACTTTTTCTTCTAAAAACTCCGTGCTACTCCTTTTACTCCGTGTTTAAAAATAAAAAGTAACAGAGGTAACACGGAAAACAATTAAGAATTAAGAATTAGCTTGCTGAGCAGAGCGAAGACTCTCACCAGTGAACAGTCGTCAGTTAGCAACTTGTATCTCGTGTCTTGTTTACTCGTATCTCATATAACTTTCAACTTAGTACCTAAAACTTACTACTTATCCCAATACTTCAAAGAACTATCAGCTAACAGCCAACGGCTATCAGCTCTAATTATATAGATAATTATTTTTTAAGTCTGTTGAGAAATTTCCTGACAGTTATTTAGAGCCTTTAACAATAAATCCTTTATAATTCCGTTTCTAACTTAATTGAAAAAACAACCGAGCTATCGGTTTTTAATGTAATTTTGTCTCTGAAAATGTTTCGGTGAACTTATACCCGTGAATGGTTGTTTATCAAGTAAAATAAATACAAACTATATCGATTATGAAAAAACTTCTTTTCGTTTTATTTGCAGCGGCAATGCTTACAGCATGCGGTACTGCTTACAACACTCAGCTCAAACAAGTTCAGTTGGGTATGACTCCCCAGCAAATTGTGACATTGATGGGTGACAAATACACTGTGGTTGAACAGAAAGACAATAACAACCAAACTATCATGTACAAAGACAAATTCAAGAATGAATGGTATTTCCAGTTTGTAGACGGAAGTTTGTATAAATGGTATAAAGAAAAAGAATAAAGCAAACTCGTTTTTGTTTAAAAAACATAAAAGAATCGGCGAAAGCCGGTTCTTTTTTATTTCAGGAATATGATTCTATAAGCAATTTAGTGTATTTTTATGCACTAAATTACAATATAATACCAGAAAACAATTATGGAACAATCTCCTTTATCGAAAATGCCCCGTATAGAAGTTGTTGATGCTCTCCGTGGATTTGCTGTTATGGCAATCTTACTTGTACACAGCCTTGAGCATTTCATTTTTCCTGTATATCCCGATCCTCTATCGCAACCCGAATGGCTGAATATTCTGGATAAAGCTGTTTTCAGTATAATATTTACTCTTTTTGCAGGCAAATCATACGCCATCTTTGCTTTGCTGTTTGGCTTTACATTCTACATCCAATTGGTAAACCAACAGGCCAAAGGTAAGGATTTCGGATATCGCTTTCTTTGGCGATTGCTACTGCTGACAGCCTTTGCCACGTTAAACGCCGCATTCTTTCCTGCCGGAGATGTTTTATTATTATTTTCCATAGTCGGTATTTTCCTTTTCATTGTCCGCAACTGGAGCGAAAAAGCTATACTGATCACTGCTATTATTTTTCTGTGCCAGCCCATCGAGGTGTTCCATTATATCGCCAGCCTGCTCAATCCGGCATATACACTGCCCGATCTCGGAGTAGGCAAGATGTACGGAGAAGTGGCAGAATATACAAAAAGCGGCAACTGGGGTGAATTCCTTTGGGGAAACATCACACTCGGACAAAAAGCTAGCCTTTTCTGGGCCATAGGTGCAGGGCGCTTCCTGCAAACCGCAGGACTTTTTCTGCTCGGATTCCTTATCGGAAGAAAAAAACTGTTTATCTCATCCGATAGCAATATTAAATTCTGGATTAAGACACTAATTATTTCAGCTATTCTATTCGCCCCGCTGTATCAGCTTTGGGTGGAATTATCGGCCAGCGACAACGCGATAATAAAACAGAGCATAGCTGTATTATTGGATATGTGGCAAAAGCTTGCGTTCACTTTTGTACTGGTATCCTCATTTGTTCTGCTATATCAAAAGGAAAAATTCCAGAATAAGGTTTCAAACCTGCGTTTATACGGAAAAATGAGTCTTTCCAATTATATCACACAATCTATTACCGGAGCTTTGATTTATTTTCCTATCGGACTTTACCTTGCCCCTTATTGCGGATATGCATTAAGCCTGCTTATAGGATTGGTAACTTTCTTCTTACAAGTGCAATTGTGTAAATGGTGGCTAAAAAGCCACAGGCAAGGTCCGCTGGAAAGATTGTGGCATAGGCTCACATGGATTGGAAGTAAATAACTTATTAAAGATTCTTTGGACGTAAACAGAAGCTTCTTTAAATTTTTCACGAATATTTAAACAGGCTCTAAATACCACTCTTACAAAAATCGGTATATTTGCAATAAATAAAAATACAAAAAGAATGAAAAATATTTTTGGATTGCTGTTTGCAGGCTTACTCTTTACTTCAGCCCATGCGCAACGTTTAGACCTCAGGGATATTAATGCAGGAAAATATTACGCGCGTGGCGTACAGCCTGTAACATCGTCAGCTGACGGAGAATCATATTTTCAGGCCGACAGGGACAATAAAATGATTATCAAATATTCGTATAAAACAGGATTGCCTACCGATACGATTTTTAATGTAAAAAAAGCCAGGGATTGTACATTCGACTCATTTCAGGGTTTTCTCATAAGCCCTGACGAAAAACGATTGGTCGTATACAATGATTCCGAGTCCATATACCGCCATTCTTTCAAAGCAAATTATTATTACTATGATGTGCGCCGCAATCTGGTGCGCAAACTGACCGAAAACAAAAGCAAACAATCTGTCCCGGTATTCTCCCGCGACGGACGTATGCTTGCTTATGTGATAGACAACAATATCTGGCTGGCTAAATTCGATTACGATACGGAATCGCAGGTAACCAAAGACGGTGAAATAAATAAAATTATCAACGGAGGTACCGATTGGGTATACGAAGAAGAATTCGGAACTACCAGACTGATGGATTTTTCGGCCGACGGAGGCTTATTGGCTTTTGTCCGTTTCGATGAAACCGCCGTACCGCAATATTCTATGCAGATGTATGGCAATCAGTTGTACCCATCGCTGTTTACATTCAAATATCCGAAAGCAGGAGAACAAAACTCAAAGGTAACATGTAATGTGTTCGATATAGATGCCAAGACTATCCGCAAAATGAATATTCCTGAAAGTACGGAGTACATCCCGCGTATAGAATTTCTTCCTACGGGTGACGAACTGGCTATTATGACTCTGAACCGTGACCAGAATAAATTTGAGATGTTCTTCACCAACGCCCGTTCTGCCGTTCCCCGCTCGGTACTGAACGAAGTGAATAGCCGTTATGTAGATTCCCAATCGTTGAATACAATACACTTCTTTGGAAATCAGTTTACATATGTCAGCGAAAGAAGCGGCTACGCCCATATCTATCTGTACGACAATACAGGTGTAATGCAGAAACAACTGACTTCTGGCAATTACGATGTAACCGGCCTGCTTGCCGTAGACCCTGTTACAAAAGCTGTATTTTACGAAGCTGCGGAAGAAAGTCCCTTGCAACGAGCCATTTATAAAGTAGATATGGTGAAAGGCATCAAAACAAAGCTATCGGCTAAACAAGGCACAAACGAAGCGACATTCAGTGAAAACGGTAAATATTATATCAACAGCTATTCCAACGCATCTACACCTAAGATAACCACTGTGCATGACGCCACAGGCAAAGAACTTCGGGTACTCGAGGATAATGCCGCCCTAAGCAAGACTCTGGCATCGATGACTCTTCCTAAGAAAGAGTTTATAACTGTAAAATCGGCTGATGGCAGGGATTTGAACGCATATATAATGAAACCTGCCGACTTTAATCCATCCCGTAAATATCCGCTGGTTATGGTACAATATAGCGGGCCGGACTCGCAGCAGGTACAGGATCGTTATGGTATGGACTGGACTGATTACCTGACCACTCAGGGCTTTATAGTAGCCTGTGTGGACGGACGCGGCACAGGAGCCAGAGGTGAAGAATTCCGCAAATGTACCTATATGAATCTGGGTATTTATGAATCGGACGACCAGGTGGCTGCCGCTAAATACTTTGCCACACTTCCATATATCGACGGCAGCAAAATGGCAATCTGGGGATGGAGTTACGGAGGATATAATGTACTGATGGGTATGAGCCGCGGTAACGGCACATTTAAAGCCGGAGTGGCAATTGCACCTGTAACCGACTGGCGCTTCTATGACTCGGTTTATACTGAACGTTTTATGCGTACACCTCAGCAGAACAATACCGGATATGAAGCCGGTTCGCCTGTCAATTTTGCAAATAAGCTGGAAGGAAATCTATTATTGATACACGGTTCGGCAGATGATAATGTACATTTCCAGAATACTATGGATTATGCGGCTGCTCTGGTAAAAGCAAACAAGCAATTCGATATGTTTGTATTTACAGACAAGGACCATTCGATACGGGGTGCGGCTAACCGTACTTATCTGTATGAGAAAGTAATTAAGTTTTTGAAAACAAATATGTAATAATAACTTTTTAAGATAGTATAAAAGCAGGAGTTTTATTAGACTCCTGCTTTTTTGTTTACTCATACAGCTTCGCTAAGCCCAAACATTCGACATACGAACAAAATCATTTTAATTCCTGATTGATATAAAACATATTCTTAGCTGCATACCGTATCATAATTTACATGTCTTAATGCAGAAAAATGAACAACTTAGAACCATCGTTTATCGGATATGAATTTCTGATAAAAAACACGCTTGTAATAACATATCGTGAACTTTTCATTATCTTTGTGCTTCGAAAATGAGGTGAAATATATGACTAAAAACAAACAACAGTTGCTGGATGAACGTTATATGAGAATGGCGGCTATCTGGGCTGAAAATTCATATTGCGTACGCAGAAAAGTCGGGGCATTAATTGTTAAGGATAAAATGATTATATCGGATGGATATAACGGTACTCCGGCCGGTTTTGAAAATATCTGCGAAGATGAGAACAATGAGACCAAGCCGTATGTTCTACATGCCGAGGCCAATGCCATAACCAAAGTAGCATGCTCACACAATAGCAGTATGGGTGCAACGATGTATGTAACGACATCTCCCTGTATCGAATGTGCTAAATTAATTATCCAGGCAGGTATCAAACGCGTTGTTTACAACCAAAAATACCGGCGCAGCGACGGTGCGGCATTACTGGAGCGTGCTGGAATTGAAGTTGTTCTTATCGAAATGGACGAAACGGAAAAGAATCACTAAAAAAGCATTTAATGCAACATTGTTTAGTCATGGTCGGCTATTGCTGTTGCAGATATAAAAATAATAAACAGGTCTGAGACCTTAATAGAGTCATAGAATAAATGAAAAGTAAAAGGATATATATTTGGCTGCCTTTGTGCATCGCATTGAGTATCGCTGTAGGGATTCTCATTGGTAATTTATTTTCTGTGTTTACCCCTGTACGGAAAATATTCGGAGGTAGCAATAAGCTGGAGACTATATTTGAATATGTAAATAAGTCGTACGTAGACACTGTCAACGTAAATGAATTGGTGGAAGATGCTATTCCTACGATTTTGGCCGGACTAGACCCCCACTCTGTATACATTTCGGCAGAAAATATGGCATATAGCGGCGATGAACTGGAAGGTCACTTCAGCGGGGTTGGAGTAGAATTCCTTATCAAGAACGATACGGTAAACATCGTGAACGTTATACCAGGAGGGCCATCTGAGGCAGTAGGCATTATTCCCGGCGACAGGCTGGTATATGTCAACGATAGCCTTTTTGTAGGAAAAGGACTTAGCGAAGAGAAGGTATTCAAAACATTACGAGGAAAGAAAGATACCAAAGTTAAGATAAAGATAAAAAGGGATACAAGCCCCGACCTCATCGAATTTGAAGTTACTCGCGCCGATGTACCTGTAAAGACAGTTCCGGTATCATACATGATAGATGATAAAATAGGATATATCAAAGTTACGAAATTTGGTAGTACTACTTACAATGAATTCATTACGGCTATTGCAAAACTGAAAAGTCTGGGATGTGAATCATTCATCGTAGATCTCCAACAGAATACAGGTGGCTATATGGGTGCGGCAATAATGATGACGAATGAATTCCTTGCAAACGGAAATATGATTGTCTATACCGAAGGCCGTGCTTATCCCCGCGAAAATGTATTTGCCGATGGTTCGGGCACATGCAAGGATAACCAGCTGATCGTTCTTATTGACGAAGGAAGCGCTTCTGCCAGTGAGATCTTTGCCGGAGCCATGCAGGATAACGACAGAGGCCTGATTGTCGGTCGCCGTTCATTCGGAAAAGGCCTTGTACAAAACAGGTTTATGTTTAAAGACGGGTCGGCTTTACAATTGACTATCGCCCGTTATCATACTCCTTCTGGAAGATGTATCCAAAAAGCATATAAAAAAGGTGATCGTACGGACTATGATATGGATATACTAAACAGGTACAACAGAGGAGAATTCTCGAACAGGGACAGTATAAAACTCGATAACCTTCCATTGTTCCATACTTTAGCGGGACGTCCTGTATATGGTGATGACGGTATATTGGCCGATGTATTTGTCCCCCGCGATACGGTAGGAATCAACTCTTATTATCTGAAAGTGGCTAACAGCGGTATGATGCGGGAATACTCTTTTGTTTATTCAGCCAAGAACAGGGATAAGTTGAAAGGGTATAAGACATGGCAGGAGGCTCATAAATACCTGGCTGCGCAACCAATTGTAGATTATCTGGTAGAGTATGCATATAATAAAGGAATACGTCGCCAGCCATACCTGATCGAAGAATCCAGAAGGCTGCTGCAAGCACAAATGGAAGCAATTATCCTGCGGAACATCTTCGGAGAAGATGCATACTATCCGGTAGCACAGAAAGACGACCTGATAATGAAGGAAGCTATAAAACTGCTCAAAGCAAATAAGGCAACTCCCGAAGCAATAAAGAACGAGCAATATAAATAGAATAATAAGAGAAGCATGAGATATTAACTCATGCTTTTTTTATGGGTTCATTCGTTTCTCTGTTTCATTTGCTGTCAGATACCCGCTTGATAATGCTTTCCCGGATGCTCTCCGGAATGTTACAAGCTGATAAACCAACACGAACCATACCAACAGGCTCGGGAGAGCTTTTAGTGAGTATGGCCTTATAATCTCCCTCCTGATAAAGGCCGGAATTATGTCCGAATTAGCGAAAAGAGTTAAAAACAGAGTGAATACAAATAAGGCAAGCAGGTATTTATTCAGGGGCTTCTTCTGTATCAGAAACCAAATCGCAACCCCGGTTACAGCTATGATGTAAGTGCTGTTTTCGGAGCCGGTACTGAATAAGACGATAAAGATAAGTGTAGAAGCTAAAAGGCCATATTGATAAACCGGGTTTCCGTATTCCTTTACCTGTATATATTGTAAAGCAAACAAAATGACGGCGGGAATCAGAATAATCAGATTTGAAAATGTTAGCCCTGAAACTCTTTGCACCAAACCTATTGCCGATATATTCTGATAAACGGAGCCGGCATTTAATGTATTCTTCAACATCAGCGATTCGTACCAGTCGGCATAGCTTTGTACTATAAACTGGGGTGAAGATATGATCATTGGCAAAATGAAGAAAATGATCCCCCATAAGAATAAATATCCGATAAGTTTTGGCTTATGTTTTGAGAAAAAGAAGAATGCCAATCCTACAATACCATACAGTTTTATAAATAGTCCCAGCATAATAAAACAGGCTGCCCAAAAGTCCTTTTCCGACTCGATGCAAATGAAAGATCCGATTATCAACGCAGCTATAAGCGTATTAGTCTGACTGTTAGTCGCATTCAGATATACCTCGAGTATGGCAATCCAATAGATGATAACTTTGCCTTTCCACGACATCGGAAGTTTATAGATCGCGACTAGTAATGTAGCCGCAATTAACATTTCCCACAAAGGTATTCCGAGGAAATCAGGCAGTAGGGCAAAGGGCGCTATTACAATACTGAATAATGGTCCGTAATGGTTCGAATCAAAATATTTATCAGGATATTCGGCGTACAGGTTCACCTGCTCGATTGTATGATAGAATACATACTTGAATATCTGGTAATTATTGGCTTTGTTCAGATGTCCCAGCCCTGCGACCAAAGCAGCACCAATCCATAAGATAAATATCAGACGCTTATCATAGAAAATCGGTTTCTGAAAGAACTTGAAAACGGAATTCATTGCTATTATTCGTTGTTTTTTAGGATATTTCTTATTTTCAGCATCAAAAATAGGATAATATTACTGAAGAAATGTATTTTTGTCTGATATTTCTATATCAAGCTGAATTATGATATATTATTTTTCAGCTTCAATAGTCTAAAAAGGATGAGTAATATACAACAAGCGAAAGATAAATTACGAAAAGAGATTTCCATACTCAAAAAAAAATGTACATCTGATGAACTTCATTATCGTTCACTGGAAGTATTATCAGTTCTTGAATTAACCGGAATATTTCAGGAATCGAAAACGATATTTATATATAATAGTCTGGAAGACGAGGTGCAAACCTTCGATTTTATCCGTAAATGGAGCTCGGAGAAAGATTTTTATCTCCCGGTGATTGAAAAAGATGAAATGGTTTTCAGGAGATGCACATCCAACACCTGTTTTCAGCAATCGGCATTTGGCATTATGGAGCCTGTGGGTGAAAATTACACCGATTATAAAAAGGTTGACCTGATAATAATTCCCGGGGTGGCATTTGATCGGAAAATGAATCGTCTGGGCAGAGGAAAAGCTTATTACGATCGTTTTTTACCCAAAGTAAAAGTGCCTAAGTTGGGAATATGCTTCGAATTCCAGCTGTTCGATGAAATACCGGCAGACAGAAATGATGTAAAAATGGATTATATTGTATCTGAGAATGAGTTGATTTGGTGAGGTGTCAGTTAACAGAAGCTAATTCATAATTTATAATTTATAACTCATCATATAAAATATTATCTTTACGCCCAAATAAGAACGGAAGATATTTAATAATATACTTTCGAGTGATAATTTACATTAGTTGTTATACTTACCAAAGCAATAAATAGGTCTGAGACCTTAGAATCAGAAATTGAAGTATGTCTATAGTAATTAGAGAAGTAAAAGAAGACGACAAGGCACTCAAGAAGGCCTTTGTGAAATTCCCTATAAAATTATATAAAGATTGTCCGTATTATGTGCCTTCCCTGATATTGGACGAGTTGGATACCCTGAACACAAAGAAAAATCCGGCATTTGACTTTTGCGAAATGCAGATGTTCCTGGCCTATAAAGAAAATAAGATTGTGGGTAGGATTGCGGCGATCATCAATCATAAAGCCAATGAAGTATGGAACGAAAAGCACGCGCGTTTCAGTCTTGCCGATTTTATAGATGATAATGAGGTCGTAGATGCTTTATTCGCAGCTGCGATAAAATGGGTAAAAGATAAGGGTATGGATGCCATAGTAGGTCCTATGGGATTTACCGATCTCGATCCCGAAGGTATGCTTATAAAAGGGTTTGATCAGGTGAGTACTATGGCCACTAAATATAGTTATCCATATTATGTGACACAACTTGAGCGATTGGGCTTCGAGAAAGAAGCGGACTGGAATGAATACAGGATTCCTGTGCCTGATGCAGTACCTGAAAGGCATCAGCGAATAGCCAATATGGTAGCCACACGTTATGGTTTGAAAGTTCTTAAATTTAAGAATCTGAAGCAAATCGCCCCATATGTAGACAGATTGTTCAAGTTGATGAACGAGGCCTATAAGCCCCTGTATGGCTTTGCTCCTTTAACCCAGAAGCAGATAGATCATTATGTAAAAATGTACGTACCTCTTTTACGTTGGGATATTGTATCTATAATTATAAAAGAAGAAACAGATGAAGTTGTAGGCTTTGGTATAGGAATGCCAAGTTTATCCAGAGGATTAATTAAGTCGCGTGGAAAACTATTCCCTTTCGGATGGTACCACCTGCTGAAAGATCTGAAGAGCAAAAAGAATCCGGTTATAGACCTCCTCTTGATAGGAATTGCTCCTGAATATCAGGGGAAAGGAGTAAACGCGATTATATTTAATGACTTTATACCGTCGGCATATAAATGTGGTTTTCAATTCGCCGAATCCAATCCTGAACTGGAAATGAATAATAAAGTAGCCTCATTATGGGACGGCTTTAATGCTGAGAATCATAAGATGCGCCGGGCTTATATAAAACATCTAAATTGAGGATGAGGGGTGTCACTTTAACTTTTTCTTCCGAAGAATTTTTTATAATTTTACACTGCGTTTTTCATTACTAGAGATTTTTAAAAAGTTTATGGAAGAAGAGAAGATCGAATTACCCGAAGTTAATTATTCCGATGATGATATTAAAACCCTCGACTGGCAGGAACATATCCGCCGCCGTCCGGGGATGTATATTGGTAAGTTGGGCGACGGCTCGTCTGCCGATGATGGTATCTATGTACTACTGAAGGAAGTACTGGATAACTCTATTGATGAATACATGATGGGCTATGGCAAGACTATCGATGTTGCTATCGAAGAAGGTGTTGTCAGAGTGCGTGACCACGGACGTGGAGTCCCATTGGGTAAAGTGAAAGATGTATCATCGAAAATGAATACCGGAGCCAAATATGACTCTAAGGCTTTTAAAAAGTCGGTAGGACTGAATGGGGTAGGTATAAAGGCCGTAAATGCACTTTCTTCATTTTTCCAGATTCAGAGCTTTCGCGATAGACAAACAACATCTGTTGAATACAGCAAAGCGATTGTAACCAAAGAGGATAAAATACACGATACAACAGAAGAAAACGGTACATTAATTGAGTTTATTCCTGATAATACGATTTTTACAAATTATAATTTCAGAGACGATTATGTAGAGAGCCTTCTCAAGAACTATGTATTCCTTAATACCGGACTTACCATAATTTATAATGGTAAGAAATTCTTTTCCAAAAACGGGCTGGTAGATCTCCTGAATGAGAACATGACCTCCGAAGCACTGTATCCCATCATTCATTTGAAGGATGAAGATATAGAAGTCGTTATTACCCATACCGACCAATACGGGGAAGAATATTATTCGTTCGTAAACGGACAACATACCACACAGGGAGGAACACATCAGTCTGCATTCCGTGAATCATTATCCCGTGTAGTCAAAGAATACTATAATAAGAATTTCGATTATGCTGATATCCGTAGCGGTATTGTAGCGGCTATCAGTATAAAGGTTGAAGAACCCGTATTCGAATCCCAGACCAAAACGAAGCTGGGATCAAAAGATATGGGACCGGGTGGGCCTTCTGTACAGAAATTTATCGGAGATTTCCTCAAAAAGGAATTGGATAACTACCTGCATAAACATACCGATGTATCGGAGACGTTACTTAAAAAGATTCTTGACTCGGAGAAAGAACGTAAGGCTATCGCAGGGGTAACTAAGCTGGCCCGTGAACGTGCAAAAAAAGCCAATCTGCATAATAAAAAATTGCGCGACTGCCGCATTCATTATAACGATACCAAGGGCGATAATCTGGATGAAACCAGTATTTTCATTACCGAAGGGGATTCCGCCAGCGGGTCTATCACAAAGAGCCGTAATCCGAATCTGCAAGCGGTATTCAGCCTTCGTGGAAAGCCATTGAACAGTTTCGGATTGACAAAGAAGATTGTATATGAGAATGAAGAATTCAACCTGTTGCAAGCTGCTCTGAATATCGAAGACGGACTGGACGGGCTACGCTACAATAAGATAATAGTTGCTACCGATGCTGATACGGATGGTATGCATATCCGTTTGCTGATACTGACTTTCTTTTTGCAATTCTTTCCGGATTTGATAAAGAAGAATCACGTATATATATTGCAAACACCACTTTTCCGCGTGCGCAACAAGAAAGAGACATTCTACTGCTATACCGAGGAAGAACGAATTGCTGCCATCAGTAAATTGGGTACAAATCCTGAGATAACCCGCTTTAAAGGTCTGGGTGAAATATCACCGGACGAATTTGTACATTTCATAGGGAAAGATATGCGCCTCGACCGGGTAACAATGAAGAAAGAAGACTTAGTGAATAATATGCTCAATTTCTACATGGGTAAGAACACTCCTGAGAGACAAGAGTTTATTATCGATAATCTTGTGATAGAAGAAGACTAAATAAATTAAAATGAACAACGCTCACGCAATTATACTTATATCTTCACCTGACCAACCGGGGCTGGTAGCTGCCGTTACCGATTTTATCAATGTAAATGGAGGTAATATCATCAATCTGGAACAACATGTGGATAAGCAGGCGAATACGTTCTTTATGCGTATCGAATGGGATTTAACCAATTTTATTATTCCCCGCGAGAAGATCAGCGATTACTTCCAGACGATGTATGCTAAGAAGTACGACATGACATTCCGGCTTTACTTCAACGACTATACACCACGTATGGCCGTTTTTGTTTCCAAGATGTCACATTGCCTGTTCGATATACTGGCTCGCTACACAGCAGGAGAATGGAATGTGGAGATTCCCCTTATCATAAGTAATCACGAAGATATGCGGTGGGTTGCCGAACGCTTCGGTATTGAATACCATGTATTAAAGCTCAACAAGGATAATAAGGATGAAATAGAAGCTCAACAGTTGGCACTGTTGAAAGAAAAGGAAATCGATTTTATTGTCCTTGCACGTTATATGCAGATATTGACGGATAAATTCATCGAAACATATCCTAATAAAATAATAAATATCCACCATTCTTTCCTTCCGGCTTTTGTGGGGGCAAAACCTTATCATGCGGCATATGAGAGAGGTGTGAAAATTATCGGCGCTACAAGCCACTATGTAACAGCCGAGCTTGATGCAGGGCCGATCATAGAACAGGACATCACCCGTATTACCCATCGCGATAGTGTGGAAAATTTGGTGCGTAAAGGGCAAGATCTGGAAAAAATAGTATTATCCCATGCTATCGAATATCATCTTACTAGAAGGGTATTGGTATATAAGAACAAAACTATCTTATTTGCATAAAAAATGCGGTTAGCAAGCTTTTATGTTCTTTAATATGTTTGGATAAAACGATTATCTGGTATGTTTTCTTACTTTTGTAAAGTTTAATACCATAGGAAGGAATGAAATAACTTATAATATTAATCTTAAATATAATTTTATGTTTAAAAATCATCCTAAAGGTTTAGTAGCGGCCTCATTATCTAATATGGGAGAGCGTTTTGGCTTCTATATTATGATGGCGATTCTGTCCCTCTTCTTAATGTCTAAATTTGGCTTAGATAAATCAAATGCTGGTATAATTTACTCCGTATTTTATTTTTCTATCTATGCTTTGGCTCTTGTTGGAGGTCTTATTGCAGATAAAACAAAGAAATATAAAAGTACGATTCAGGCAGGTATTATATTAATGGCTGTTGGATATCTGCTTATAGCGATTCCTACCCCTACCCCGGTTCCTAATTTAGCGTTGTATTTAACTCTTACTTGTTTCGGCTTATTTGTTATCGCCTTTGGAAATGGTTTATTTAAAGGAAATCTGCAAGCTCTGGTTGGACAGATGTATGATAATGAAGAATATGGAAAAATGCGTGACTCCGGTTTCTCATTGTTCTATATGTTTATCAATGTAGGTGCTATTTTTGCACCACTTATAGCTGTAGGTATCAGAAACTGGTGGCTTAAAACAAACGGCTTTATATATAACTCCGATCTTCCGGCTCTTTGTCACCAGCAAATCGGAGGAACTCTTACTGGAGAGGCTGCTGAACGTTTTACAAAATTAGCTCCTGAAGTTAGTTTGAATGGAGCCCCTACGGATTTGACTTTATTTGCAAATGAATATCTGGGAGTATTTAATACCGGCTTTCATTATGCATTCGGTATAGCAATCTTTGCGATGCTAATCTCTCTTACTATTTATACTATAAATAAAAAGCGTTTTCCGGATCCAGCGTTGAAGAAAGCTGTTAAGAAGGATGTTTCTACAGAAATTGTTGAAGCACCTGTAATGGATGCAAATGAGGTGAAGCAACGCTTATATGCGTTATTTGCTGTATTTGCCGTTGTGATTTTCTTCTGGTTCTCATTCCATCAAAACGGATTAACTTTAACATTTTTTGCCAATGACTATACCGATTTGAGCAGTATGAAGCTTGACCTGTTTGGTTTAGTTACTTTAGAAGGTGCCGAATTATTCCAGTCGTTTAACCCTCTCTTTGTTGTCCTATTAACACCTATAGTTCTTGCTGTATTTGGTTGGTTACGCGCAAAAGGCAAGGAGCCTTCAGCTCCTAAAAAGATTGCTATCGGTATGGGTATTGCAGCTTTGGCCTATGTCGTAATGTCTTTAGGCTCCTTAGGCTTACCATCGGCTAATGAAGTAAAAGCAGTGGGAGGATTAGCAGATTCAGCTCGTGTAACACCATTTTTACTAATCGGGACTTACCTAATATTGACAATAGCAGAATTGTTTATTAGCCCTCTTGGTATATCATTCGTGTCTAAAGTGGCACCTCCACAATATCAAGGAATTATGCAAGGATGCTGGCTTGGCGCTACAGCATTAGGCAATCAATTATTATTTATTGGAGCTATCCTGTATGAAAATATTCCTATCTGGGCTACATGGTGTGTATTTGTTGCAGCATGTTGTGTTTCAATGTTTACAATGCTCTTTATGCTAAAATGGCTTGAGCGTATTACAAAATAAATAATACTTAAATATTTAGAACAAAACCCCGGTTTCATAACAGAAACCGGGGTTTATTTATTTCCTGACACTAATTTAAAGTATGTTGCAAAAGCAAAAAGAAGCGTAAAGACAAATTAATAAATAGACTGATTATCAACCATATGAAAAATATTCAGAGACTATAAAAATTACAACTGTTAATAATTAGCCAGAACAGATTATTCACATTTCGCAAAATTGTATTATCTTTGACCCCAAAATACAGAATTATGAATTATCTAAGCGTAGATAATTGATTCTGTTCCCAAAAGTTGGGAGGGTCTTTTTCCCTTTTCTGTGAGGGAAGTGAGGGATAAAGACTTTAGTGGTAACCTAATGATTATTTTATGAAGTATTTGAAGTACTTCTTGATTGCGGGTATAACGTTTATAAGTTTATCATCCAATATGTCAAGAACTTCTAGTCTTTCGGAAGGTATTTATCCGGGAAACCTGTTGCCTGATATTAAAAATTTGGTAAATGAATCAGGAACAAAAATTAATTTGTCTGACCTTAGAGGTCAAAAAGTATTGGTAAACTTCTGGGCGGCTTATGACGCCTATTCGCACAAGGACAATGTGCTGCTGTCTCATCTGATCGAGAGTAAGCAGTATCCGGTGCGGATGGTTTCGGTTTCTTTTGACAAGAGCGAGTCGGTGTACGAGAGAACGTTGGTTATGGATAAGATTGATACCAGGTATCAGTTCCTGGCCAAAGGGGATGCTTCCTCCGAACTGTACAATCGCTATCAGTTAGAACGTGGATTTAAGAATTACCTGATTGATGAAAACGGGGTAATTGTGGCAATGAATCTTACGCCTAATGATCTCGGCAGACTGTTGAATGAGAATTAAATTATTTTACTTTTTATTAAAGCGTTTCATTTCTTGAAAATGAGACGCTTTATTCTTTTTGCCTAACTTGGCATAGTTATTGTTTTATTTTAGATAAAGAATAGTTTAAAGGTTTTCAATTATGACTGACAAAAAACAAAATATAAAGCCAAATAACGGACTGATAGCCAAAACTCTCGACTGGGCATATTCAAAAGCAGTAGTCGGCCTGACTGGTGTGGATTCGGCCTATGATCTTGGCAACAGCTATCTGCATCAGGATGGTACACTGAGCCAGCAAGTAGATTCACTTATCAAATGGCAGGTAGCAAAAGCGGCAACCAGCGGCTTTGTTACCGGGCTAGGCGGGGTTATGATTATGCCTCTGACTGTTCCTGCAAATATTGCCAGTGTGATTTATGTGCAAATACGCATGATAGCAGCTATAGCTTACATGGGTGGACACGACATCAGAGACGACAGGGTTAAATCGCTCGTTTATATCTGCATGGTAGGTAATGGAGCAAAGGAGCTATTGAAGGACGTAAGTATCAAAGCCAGTGAGAAACTGATAAGCAAAACCATTGAAAAAGTCAGTACCAAATTAGCTGCAAAAGCAGGTGAGAAGGGAGTAACCTCACTCGGAAAAGCCGTTCCTGTTATTGGCGGGGTAGTCGGAGGCTCGTATGATGCCATATCTACCCGTGTAGTGGGAAAAGTAGCAAAAAGAATATTTATTGACAATCCGGCTGCAAGCAAATTTGAAGAAGTGATTGAAGAGAATTAGACGGTATAGCTATCTGCTGTTTCGAAACGGACTCCCGCTCTTCGGGCATTATCGAATATTATTTTTGCCCTTTCATTCTCAGAATTGATCCAAGACATGCAATCTGTGAGCACTACAGTCTTCCTCGCCAGTTCGCTGCAAGTATCAAGGATGTCATTAAGAGAGTTAGCCACACAATAATCCGCAGCTTCTCCGATAAGCAATACTTCGTCATATGAGTTTAAATTAGACAGCAACCTGCTATTCAATTGTGTTTCAGGTTGGAAATCCCATTCTACAGCCGCTCTGAAGATGCTGTAATGTTCGGTCGACTGCGAATAACCCTTATGGAATAGTTCATACGACTTATTATTATTCACGGCCCATTCAACAAGACTGTCGGTAACAGCTTTGTCTATAGACCAACCGCTTGTCCCTAATATACAGTGCATCGGCCATATAGTACATACTTCGCCTTTGGCTTCAAGCTGTTCCAGATATGGAATGGCTAATTCCTTGTTATATTGCGCCTGCCATAATCCCGACTTAACATCCGCCACACTAATATTGGAGAACAACGGCGGATGATTTCCTGCCTTATTCTTCCAATAAATTTGATGAGCTATATGTATAGGTTGATGTGAGTCGAGCGTGAGAGCTACATAATCTATTTTAGCCTGATTTTTCCGGATAAAGTCCGCAATACGGACTACATCTATATCAGCATCCTTCACAAAAAGGGAGCCTGCAGGAGAGGTAAAATCATTTTGCAGGTCTATGGCAAGTATGGCTGTTTTTTTCATCATTTAAGTATTACATTCTGATACAAATATAAGCAAAAAAGCAACCCCGGAAGGTTGCTTTTTTAATATAATAAACACTAATCTATTAATAACGAGCTTCTACTGCACTCCAATCGATTATCTTCCACAATTCGGCAAGATGGTCTGCACGACGGTTTTGGTAATCAAGATAATAAGCATGTTCCCATACGTCGAATCCCAAAAGCGGGGTCAAGCCCTTTGTGATAGGATTTCCGGCATTAGGCTCTTTTGTAATTTCCAGGTTGCCTGCGTTGTCTTTAGCCAGCCATACCCAGCCCGATCCGAATACTGCTGTACCAGCTGTAACAAATTCTTTTTTGAAGTTTTCGAACGAACCCCATTTTTTGTTAATGGCCTCAGCAAGTTTTCCTTTAGGTTCTCCACCTCCGTTAGGACTGAAAGAAAGGAAATATATATTGTGGTTCAATGTCTGTCCTGCATTGTTGAAAATAGCGCCGTCACTTTCTTTTACGATTGTTTCAAGGTCGGCATTCTCAAATTTTGTTCCGGGAACAAGATTATTCAGGTTTGTTATATAAGTCTGAAGGTGCTTACCATAATGTAACTCGATAGTCTGTTGGCTTATAACCGGTTCTAAAGCATTTGTTGCATATGGCAACTTTGGTAATTCAAATTTCATAGCTTTTGTTTTTTGATTGTTATTATTATCGTTGTTTATATTTTGTGCTTTTATATTACCAATAAGTAATACAGAGAGCGTTAGACACGTAAAAAATATCCTTTTCATAAACTTCTGTTTTTTAGTGTGTATGCAAATTTAACAATCTTAATCCGATATTTGTTTAACAATTGGCTGATAATTATCATAAATTGTTTTTAAGGGTTTATCGCTAAAATCTATAAGTATTGATTGTGATATAAATACAGACTATATTTCTTAAATTATATAGATAAAGATTTTAGAAAAAGATATCAGAATAAATATGTACTTTTGTTATCAAAATTATCAAGTATATGCTCTTTGTAGATTCGTCCTTTATTTTATCGGAAATCATAGAAGAAAATCACCAGCTGATCCCCGTTATAAACCGTTTCGGAATAAAGCTGGGACTGGGAGATAGTACCATTGCCGACATTTGCAGAAAAGCAAATATCAATACGGAGTTTTTCCTGGCCATACTCAATACTTTTCTGAATGAGGACTACTTCCCTGAGCGTAAACTTCAAAAATTCGATATCGAACTGGTAATTACGTATATAAAGCAGACTGATGCATACCTGATACACGGACAACTTCATAATCTGGAAAAGCATCTGAACGCTTTTATATCTATGAGCGACCCTAATAATCCTCAGTTGAAACTGATAAGCCGCCTGTTCACAGAGTTTAAGAACGAACTGATCGGGCAGATTGAGCAGGGGATGATGAAAGGAGACGCTCCCCTAGCCCTCCTTACAGACCTTAAAAGCATCATAATTAAACATATATCCGGCAACTTCAACGAAAACATGTGCTATGCCACTATATTTACCATAGACAGTTTTCAACGGGATTTGGAGAAGCACAACCGAATAAGGGAGAAGATTTTAAAACCCATGATCGCTGATTTGTCCGAATCAGGGGTAGAAGATCTACAGGAACTGATATCGGTTAGCCATGCTATCAAGGCAACAAAAGCTCAGGCTTTGTCGCAGCGCGAACTGGACGTTCTCCGGCTTGTAGCATTGGGACTACTAAATAAGGAGGTGGCCGATAAACTCAATATAAGCCTGAACACCGTATTGTCGCACCGAAAGAATATCACGGCCAAACTGGGAATAAAAACAGTATCAGGATTGATATTCTATTGCATGACAAACGGATATATAACCGCCGACGAAATAGAACTATAATATTATGGACAAGCTAAACCGTTACATATCTTTCGAATTGCTCTTTGCTCTGTTATTTATCATCGCATTTTCGTTACCGTGGCTCGATATGGGATTGGTAAAAATCGTAGGTTGGGATATACCCGACATACAGAAGAAAGTAACAAAAGTCACTAATTTCTTCTCCCGTAATAAAGAATCGGTTTATACTACATATATAGTTTATCTTGTTCCTCTTCTCAGCATCTTCAGCGCCGTATTATGGCTGTCTCTCAAAAAGAAATCAGCACAAATACTTCTTATGGTAGCGGGCATATTGGCCTTCGTCGTATCCCTCAATCTTTTCTATAAACTTCCGAAATATGGAAGCGGAGTGTATCTACTTTTCGCCACTTCAATTCTGTCGGTCACATATTTAATAATCATATTTCGAAAAAAGAAAGTTAAACCGGCTATAGAAGATGATAACCTGTTGGATAACCCCGGCCCCGAAAATATGCAGCCTCTATAACCTGATACATTAATGATGTATTACTTTAATATTCTCATTGTTATATGTACTCAAACCCGTCACAACCATCTCTTAGTCAAGATTGGCTCACAATTTCTTTTGTTTTGATATTTGTAGCTATAATAGCTGTTAATATAAGAATAACCCCGACCCACCGTGTATTATCTACAGATTCGTGAAGGATAAATGCCGAAGATAAAATTGCTACAGGTAATTCTACTGCACTTAATATGGCTCCAATAGAAACACCTACACGCGGTATACCCATCGAAAAAAGAAGCGGAGGGATAACAGTACCGAGTAAAGCCAGAATTAATCCCCAAAAGACCAATCCTTCCCAGTATATACCGTTGAAGAAAAACATAGGAGGAAAAATAATCCAGGTGATAGCACATGAACCGGTAATCATCAATGCACTCTTTTTCAATACAGGAAGATCATTGCCTACACGCCCGCTGGTCATCAGAAATATAGCATAACAAGTTGCCGCCAGTAAACCGAAGACAATACCTTTCAGATTAAGAATTATTTCCTGACTGAATATTCCACCGGCCAGAAGCGTACCTAAGAGGACAACGCCAAGCAGCAACAGTTGCTTCCGGCTTGGCTTTTTCTTAAATACGATAGCTTCGATCAGTATACTTATCCACAAATATTGCATAAGCAAAATAATAGCCACAGATGCAGGTAACAATCTGACACACTGATAGTAGAATATTCCAACCAAACCGGTAAAGGTTCCTGACAGGGTAATTTTCCACCAACTGGTCTCAGATTTTATTACTTTTGCCTCTTCTGGTTTATCTTTTCTTTTAAACGATTTGGTGACCATATATAGCATCCATAAGATAACCATTCCCGAAAAAGACTGAGTACCTGTAATTTCGCCTAGCGTATAACCATTAGCATAAGCAAATTTTACAATAGTAGACAACAGGCCAAAGCTGGCTGCCCCCACGAATACCAGCAGCCCACCTTTTATTCTTTCATTCATAATATTTAAGTTATTTATTGCCATTCTAACATACTTTTTTTTCAGAAGAAGACACACAAAAAGGGAGTACCCTTTTGCGGATACCCCCTCCATTTGTTTTATCGTTCGTATATAATATCAGATAGAAATATCATATACGGGTTGGTACTGCAAAATTACAAAATTTATTCTCCTGGTCAAAATATAAAAAAATAAAGTGCTCAAATCCAGCTTTTGATTGACATGCAACAATAATGTTAATAACAAAAAACATCTAACAACTAAATAAATTTCTTTGCTACAGATAATCAAACCTATAGAAATTATCATCAGAGTAGAATCATTACGTGCTTAGTAATCAGAATAAGAAAGGTATCAGCTAATAACCAAAAATAGCTATCTTTGCTCTCTGATAATTAAATAAATTTATAAGGGATAGACTAAACATTTAGTCTGATAGAATGTTTTAAAATTAAATATGAAGAAAATAGTTATTGCAATCGACGGTTTTTCATCGAACGGTAAAAGTACAATGGCTAAAAGCCTGGCAAAACAAATCGGATACATCTACATCGACAGCGGGGCCATGTACCGAGCGGTTACACTTTACTGCATACAACAGAATTTATTCGAAGATGGTAAACTAAACGAAAGTAAATTGCATAACGAAATAAAGAGTATAAAAATAGAATTTCATCTAAATAAAGATACAGGAGCGCCTGACACATATCTTAACGGAGAAAAAGTTGAATCCGCTATTCGTAGCATGGAGGTTTCTTCAAAAGTAAGTATTGTTAGTGCCATTCCATTTGTACGTCATGCAATGGTTGCCTTACAGCAGAAAATGGGTGAGGCTAAAGGCATAGTAATGGACGGAAGAGATATCGGCACAGTTGTATTTCCTAACGCTGAAATGAAAGTCTTTGTCACAGCAGATGCAACGATAAGGGCACAACGACGCTTCGATGAATTACGTTCGAAAGGCAATACAGAAACAACTTTTAATGAAGTATTAGAAAATTTAAAGTCCAGAGACCACATGGATCAGACGCGGGCCGAAAGCCCTCTGATAAAAGCAGATGACGCCATCCTTCTGGACAATTCACATATGACCATTGATGAACAGATGCAATGGTTGCTGGAAAAGTTCAAACAAATAACAACAAACTAAATGAGTAATATAGAGATAGACGCAAAATCAGGTTTCTGTTTTGGAGTGGTCAACGCCATAAAAAAAGCGGAAGAGGAACTCGCAAAAGGAGGCACATTGTATTGCCTTGGTGATATAGTCCACAATAATCTGGAAGTTGACAGGCTTGAACAACTGGGCTTGAAAACAATCAATCACGAGGAATTTGCAAAATTGAAAGATGCCCGGGTTTTATTGAGGGCACACGGCGAACCGCCATCAACATATCAGATTGCAAAGGACAATAATATTGAAATTATCGATGCTTCATGCCCGGTCGTGCTTCGCCTGCAAAAAAAGATACACGACAAATATGATAATGAGAAAGACAATAATACACAGATCGTTATCTATGGAAAAAATGGTCATGCTGAGGTAAACGGACTCTTAGGCCAGACTGAATCAACTGCAATTGTCATTGAAAAGAAAGAGGATTTGGAAAAACTCGACTTCTCAAAAAATATATGCCTGTTCTCACAAACGACCAAACCTCTCGATGGATTTCAGGAGATCATAGATATCATGCAGAGCCGTATGATAGGCGACGCCAAATTTGAATTCTTTGACACTATCTGCCGTCAGGTATCGAACCGCATTCCGAATATCAAAGAGTTTGCATCCAAAAATGATATTATCTTCTTTGTAGCCGGAGAAAAGAGTTCGAATGGTAAAGTACTTTTTGCCGAATGTAAGAAATACAATCCAAACTCTTATTTCATAACCACGCCTTCAGATATCGATCCCGATGTTGTAAGTAAGACTGCATCCATCGGAATTTGTGGTGCTACCTCCACACCAAAATGGCAGATGGAAGAGGTTGAAGCCAAGATAAATGAAATAAGATCGGTATTAGTTTAGCCAAATTGCTTTAAAAAATTACCGAATCAGCCATTTTATTCTTACTTTTGTACCTGATTTTTTAACGTGCAAAAAAGAGAATAAAATATTAGTAAAACTATGTCTACAATCAAGTGTATCGGTATTTTAACATCCGGAGGCGATGCTCCCGGTATGAATGCTGCAATTCGTGCTGTCACTCGTGCTGCTATTTATAACGGGCTGGAAGTAAAAGGTATTATGCGTGGTTATAAGGGGCTGATATTCGATGAAATAGAACCTTTCAGAACCAATAGTGTAAGTAATATAATACAACAAGGTGGTACAATTCTCAAAACCGCCCGTAGTAAAGAATTCCAAACGCCGGAAGGTCGTAAGATCGCTTTTGAAGCACTGCAAAGAGAAGGTATTGATGCATTGGTAGTTATCGGCGGAGACGGTTCCCTTACCGGAGCACGTATATTTGCGCAGGAGTTCAACTATCCTATCGTTGGCTTACCCGGAACAATTGATAACGACTTGCAAGGTACCGACCTTACCATTGGATATGATACTGCCTTGAATACCATTATGCAGGCTGTAGATAAGATACGTGATACTGCAAGCTCACACGAACGGCTGTTCTTTATAGAGGTGATGGGACGTGAATGTGGTTTCCTTGCCCTGAACGGTGCCATTGCATCGGGTGCCGAGGCAGCTATTATCCCTGAAATGATGCTGCAACAAGACCAGTTGGGAGATTTGATCTCGAACGGTTTCCGCAAAAGCAAAAACAGTAGTTTAGTCCTTGTAACCGAAGGCGATATCACCGGAGGTGCAATGGCTATGGCTGAACGTGTGAAAACAGAATATCCGCAATACGATGTACGTGTTACTATTTTGGGACATGTGCAACGTGGAGGCTCTCCTACCGCCAACGACCGGATTCTGGCAAGCAGAATGGGTGCAGCGGCAATTGATGCGTTATTGGACGGACAACGTAATGTGATGATTGGCATACAGAATGACGAAATAGTAAATGTGCCTTTCTCAAAAGCGATCAAGAAGAATAAGCCGTTACAACAAGACTTGGTAAATACGCTGAAGATACTTTCTATATAATCAGAAAAATTTTTCGACTGTAATAAATATACAAGGGGGTGTCCTAAAAGGGGATGCCTTCTTTTTCTGTTAAGCAGCGGTAGAATAAATTATTCCTGGAGACTTAATGGTATACAATTTTTTGGATAGTCCTTTTTTCTTTCCAAAGACTGTTATTTTGAGTAAAAGCGAAGAAAGACCGGCTTTCCTTGCCATTTTTCTCAAGTTATGAGCAATAGCTACCAGGGTAAATTCGATATTTACCTTTTCTAACCCTCTTAATCTGAACCTGTTGAACTGTGAGTTATGTTTTATCTGAGCAAATACCGCTTCAGGTTCTATGCATCGTCGTCCCCTGTGATAAATCCCCTGCTCGGATAATAAACGTTCCCTTGCTTTTTGTTTGTAGTCATTGAGTTTGTAGTTGATTTCGATTGTCCGGTTATTTTTTGACTTATGACATAAGCCTCTAAGGGGGCATCCATTGCAATTTTGTGCCTGATAACGGGTAACAGTAGAGATATAACCTAAATCGGATTTACTTTTCTTGTGTCCAATATTGAGCAGCTTTTGCCCCATTGGACAAATAAAAAAGTCTTTATCTTTATGGTAAAATAGGTTCTGTACAGCAAAGGCGTTCTTTTTCCATGTGCGTTTCTGTTCTTTATGGAAGTAATTGTATTTAACATAAGCATCAATGAAGTTATCTTCCATAAATTGATAGTTCTGCTCACTGCCATACCCAGCATCAGCTACTACTGTTTTGGATTGTTTGTGATAAGAGTTTTCGAAGGCCTGTAGGAAGGAAGGCAAAGTAGCTGTATCTCCGGCCCGCTGATAAATACCCAGATTAGTTATAAATTGTTCTTGGGTGGCTATCTGTATATTGTAGGCAGGTTTTAATTGTCCGTTCTTCATATGGTCTTCCTTCATACGCATGAAAGTGGCATCCTTATCTGTCTTACTGTAAGAGTTGCGATCTCCAAGCCTGTCTAATTGATTCTCATACTTCTCTAAACGGGGAAGATAATCCTGTTGCAGTAGCTGAACCTGTTTGCGTTCTATCTTGTTTATCTTATCCAAGCGCGAGTTCAGCACTTTAACTTTAGAACGGAGTAAGTCACTATTGATGGGATTACTTGTTTCTGATATATTTTCTTCTTGCTTATCTTGTTCGATATGTTTATCTACCAACGATAATACATCACGTATTTTATCTTCCAGTTTCGATTTGTACTTTTCTACACTGCCTCGCCAAACAAAGGTATATTTGTTAGAGGCTGATTCTATCTTTGTTCCATCGATATACTGGACATCCAAACTTACATAACCTGCTTCCTGAAGTAATAGCACAATCTGGGTAAACAAGGATTTTATATCTTCTTTCAAACCTTCGCCCCGGAAACGGTTAATAGTACGGAAATCTGGAGTGCTATTGCCTGAGAGCCACATAAAATAGATGTTTTCTTGTAAAGCTTTGGCTATCTTACGACAGGAATAGATATTGCACAGGTAGGAATAAAACAATACCTTGAGTAACATACGTGGATGGTAAGCACTAGTACCGCCTCCCTTATAACGGGATAATAAACAGTCAATATTTAACTGATCAACTACCTGATTAACAATCAAAACAGGATGATTAGAAGGAATCCGTTCTAATAAATTAGTCGGAAATAGAACACTTTGATTGGAACTTAACTCTTTAAACCGTATCTTCATAACGTATTTGTAAGCAACGTTAAGATACTATATTTTAACGAAATACACAAAAAATAGAGGCTGAAACCCTTTTGGGACAGCCTCTTTCGTTTATAGAAGCCTGTAAGAAAAGCACCTTTTGTACTTTTACTATTTCGCTCATAATTATTATCTTTCTTATTATTATCCATTTGCAATAACATACCTTATAGATAAATTACTTCTAATTTAATACATCTATTATTTCAACTGCTCCTAACAAACATTTCAAAACATATTATTATCCTGACTTATCGTTATAGTCCAAATCATACATATCTATGTACCTCTTTCAATCATTTAACCTGCAACCGTTTGCAGGTTAAATTTATCGATTAAACAGTTAAACAAAAACCAGCATAAATAAATTACGTTAGTTTTACATTCACTTCTACCTATTGATAATTCAATCTAATTTTAATCATGAAAAAGTTCCATTTTTTATTCTTGTTCTTATTAATATTTGTAGCATGTAGCGACAATGATGATCCCATTATAGTACCGAAACAGCCATCCGCCTCTGAGAGCCTAAGAGATGGAATAACTATTATCAGTGACGATTCCTTAGCCTTTGTATTATTCGCACCCGGTAAGCAATCAGTACATCTTATCGGCGATTTCAATGACTGGAAAGTGTCTGAGGCATACAAAATGAATCAGAAGGATGACCGTTTCTGGATAAAGATCGGTGGTTTGGAGAAAGGCAAAGAGTATATATGCCAATATCTGATCGATAATAAAATAAGGGTTGCGGACCCTTATGCATCTAAGATATCAGATCCCAATAATGATAAGTATATCAATATGGAATATGAGATATATCCGGATTTGATTACACCTTCTACAAAAACTACCGGCCTGTCTATGGTAGTGAATACCTCACCTGGCAAATATTCCTGGAATATATCCGATTTTAGCCTTCAGAATCCTGAAAACATGGTTGTTTATGAAGTGCTTATCCGCGATTTTACGGAGAAACGAAGTATAAAAGGTGTGCAGGAGAAACTCGATTATATAAAGAACCTGGGAGTAAATGCGATAGAGCTTATGCCGTTCAATGAGTTTGAAGGGAATGACAGTTGGGGATACAATCCGTCTTTCTATTTCGCCACCGATAAAGCATATGGTACCTCAAACGATTATAAAGCTTTCATCGACGCCTGCCACCAAAACGGTATAGCCGTAATTATGGATATGGTATTGAATCATAGTTATAGCCAAAGCCCCATGGTCACCATGTATAAGAATGAGAATGATGATAATATAGGGGATAATCCATGGTACAATAAGGAGTCTCCCAACTCTGTTTATTCCTGGGGGTACGACTTCAATCACGAAAGCAAATATACTCAGGCCTTTGTAGACAGTGTTTGCTCATACTGGATGAAAGAGTATAAAGTGGATGGTTTCCGCTTCGACTTTACAAAAGGTTTTACCAATACTAAAGGAGATGGCAATGCATTTGACCAGGCCCGTATTAATATACTGAAAAGAATGGTGAGTGAAATCCGCAAGCGTAATCCTGATGCGATCGTTATCTTTGAACATCTGGCGGATAATAGTGAAGAGAAGGTGCTGTCCGACTATGGAATTTATCTTTGGGGTAACATCAACTACAACTTCAACGAAGTGACCATGGGTTGGGGGCATGAGATGGGAGACAATAAAAAACTGAAAGGAGATATCAATTGGGCTTCATACAAGGTACGGGGCTGGACAAAGCCAAACCTTGTGGCTTATATGGAAAGCCACGACGAGGAACGTATCATGTTCAAAAACAACATGTATGGCAATACAAACAACCCGTCTTACAATGTGCAGGAGTTACCTGTCGGACTGGCACGTACAGAAGCTGCCGCTGTTATCCTGATGTCGCTTCCCGGGCCAAAGATGATCTGGCAGTTTGGCGAATTGGGATATGACTACTCAATCAATGCCCGTGAGGATGGCAATTGGACGATCGACTATCAAGACGGGCGCTTTCGTACAGCTAAGAAACCAATCAAATGGGACTATTTAGAAGATACAAACAGGAAAGCCTTGTATGATGTATATGCCAAGATGAACAAGTTGCGTACGACCAATCCTATTTTCTCTACCACTGATTATACTATCGGTATTGGCGACAACTTCAAACAAATACTGCTAAAGTCGGCAGAGGGCCATGTATGTGCTATTGCAAACTTCGCTACTGTACCTGCGACTGCAACCGTAAACTTCGGTAAGGCAGGAACATGGCAGGATTATTTCACCGGCAAGACTTTGGTTGTAAATGAACCGACACAAGAAATAACACTGGATCCGGGCGAATATTATCTGTACTTCAGCAAGTAATCAGCTTAGGACGGTAGCCACAATGTAGCGGCTGCCTCCATGGTTGCGAAACTCGCACAGATAGATCCCCTGCCAGATACCCATATTAAGACGGCTCTTTGTAATCGGTATAGTAAGACTAACCCCTGCAAGAGTCGTCTTTGCATGTGCAGGCATATCGTCATCACCTTCCATAGTATGAACATAGTAAGGCTCACGTTCGCGTATCAGACGATTGAAAATAGATTCCATATCCTCCCGCACATCGGGATCGGCATTCTCATTGATGGTGAGAGCTGCAGAGGTATGCTTTATGAACAGATGCAGCAAACCTGCCTGAGGTAAAGCAAGCAGGTTTTGCTTTATTTCTTCTGTTACCAGATGAAAGCCTCTTTTTCGGGGCTGTAATGAGAATTCTATCTGGTTGACCATAATTACAAGCAGTTTTCGGCATGATAAGAAGATCGAACCAATGGGCCGCTCTCAACATAATCGAATCCCTTGCTTAAGGCAACTTCCTTGAAACGCTTAAACTCATCCGGATGAATGTATGAAACCACAGGCAGATGCTTGCGGGATGGTTGCAAATACTGGCCGATTGTCAACACCGAGCAATTCGATGCCCGGAGATCATCCATTAACTGGAATATCTCGTCGGTAGTTTCTCCCAAACCGACCATCATCCCCGATTTAGCTTTCAATCCATTATCTGCAATACGCTTCAATACTGACAGGCTTATATCATATTTTGCCGCGCTGCGTACTTTCGGGGTAAGGCTTCTTACTGTTTCCATATTATGCGAGATAACATTCGGAGCAGCCTTGCATACCATATCTACAAATTCAAATTTCCCCTGAAAATCAGGAATCAATACTTCAATAGTAGTAGAGGGATTCACCTGACGTACTTTATTGATGGTATCTACCCAGTGCTGAGCCCCCTGATCCGGCAGGTCGTCCCTGTCAACCGAAGTTATCACAGCATGCTTAAGCCCCATCAACTGTATCGATTTGGCAACATTTGCCGGTTCGAAAGGATTCAAAGCCAGTGGACGTCCTGTCTTTGTATTACAGAACTTGCATGAGCGGGTACATATATCACCGCCGATCATAAATGTGGCAGTTCCCCTCCCCCAGCATTCACCCATATTCGGGCAACGTCCGCTGGTGCAAATTGTATGTAATCCATGTGATTCTACTATATTTAAAGTTTCGGAGAAATGGTCGCTACCTCCCAGTTTTATTTTCAACCAGTCCGGTTTTTTTACATGTTCCATCTATATTGTGAATTATGATTTTAGAAAATATAAAACAAAGATAAGCCTTAGAATGTTTCCCATGAAAATAGTAAGGGTTAAAAAGTCATCTATTTATACTATCATTGATAGATGAACAAAATACAAAACGAAAGAACAACCATTATTTACCATTACTCAGCTTCACATACATTGACAATATATAGTTAAAAGGTAACAAAGGTTACACCCTTTTCAGTAATCAGTCAATAACTTATTTCGTATTTCGTAACTGCCCACAAGGCGAAGTAACTTGTAACTTATAAGACTTGGCTTATTACTTTCAACTTACTACTTATTCAAATCTGTCAAAGAACTATAAGCTAACAGCTAATAGCTAATAGCTTATCATATAGATAAACTCTTTCAAAAAAAATAAATTTCGTGGTTTACCCTAACTCTATTCACTATATTGAAAAAAATGTTTAATTTTGCAGCCTGAAACATTTTAATGTAGAAATGATAAACCGCGTTCTTATCCGTATCAGAGTTGTCCAAATACTGTTTTCGTACAGTCAGGGTGAAACTACAGACATGAGGAAAGCCGAAAACGAGCTTCTTTTCAGTCTGCAAAAATCATACGATTTATACTTCTATCTACTGTCACTTTTGGTTGAACTTACCGACTCTTATGCCCAGAAAGTCGACAACCGCAAGTCAAAACTTTTGCCCACAGAAGAAGATATAAAGCCAAACATCAGGTTGTTAAACAATAAGTTTATTCTTCAATTGAGAGAAAACCTCGAATTGAATAAATATCTTAAAGACAGGCCTTTTTCTTGGTACGACCACGATACTTTCGTTCGTAAAATGCTTGAGAACATCCTCAATTCGGACATCTATAAAGAATATATGGACTGTGATTCCCATAGTTATGATGACGACCGTGAGTTTTGGCGCAAAACGTTCAAGCATGTCATCTGTACCGATGAAGAATTATACACCTTGCTCGAGGATGAAAGCCTTTACTGGAATGACGACATCGAAATCATCGAATCTTTTGTCCTGAAAACGATTAAAAGGTTTGAAGAAAATAAGGGAGCCGCTCAGGAGTTACTTCCTATGTTCAAAGATGATTCCGACAGGGAATTCGCCGTAAAATTGCTTCGTGAATCCCTCTGGAATGGCAAGGAATACCGCGAACTGATAGATAAGTATACCAAGAACTGGGAATCGGAACGTATCGCCCTCATGGACATGGTAATAATGCAGATAGCAATAGGTGAAATAGTGAGTTTCCCATCCATACCGATAAGCGTAACTCTGAACGAATATATCGACATAGCAAAATCGTACAGCACAGCCAAAAGTGCATCATTTATAAACGGTATTCTGGATGCAATTGTAAAAGAACTAAAGGAAGAAAAGAAGATAATTAAGAAATAATAATATTTATCATATTTTCACCTTCACTCTAATTCAAAATAATCGCTTATATTTGTAAAGCTTTTTTAGGAAAGGAGAAAAATCAAGAATAATATAAATCAAATATTAAAGAATCTATGACTTTATTAAATGTATTATTACAAGCAGCCGAAGGTGGTGCACCTGCCGGCGGAGGTTTTCTGGGATTAGGTAGCAGCGGTAGCATGATCGTGATGATGGTGCTTTTATTTGCCATCATGTATTTCTTTATGATACGTCCGCAACAAAAGAAACAAAAAGCGTTGCAGGAAGCACGTAATGCTATCAAAGTAGGCGACAAAGTAGTTACTGCCGGAGGTATCCACGGAAAAGTGAAAGAAGTAAACGATTCTACATTTGTGCTGGAAATCGCCGACGGAATAAAAATTACAATCGAAAAATCTTCTGTTTACGTTTCAGCTGCTGATACTCAGGCTAACAACAGATAATTCTTTTGAATGAAACATAAAAGTCAGGTATAGCTATATGAGCGATACTAGAAATATCATCATACAAGAAGTCAGATCGTTTTTCACCAATATATCATGGAAAAAGATACTGACTTTTTTGTTTTTTGTATTGCTTTCCTCAGTTTTTTGGATGATGCAGGTCTATCGCCAAAAATTTGAGTCTACTCTTACTATACCTGTTAAATATGTAAATGTACCCGACAGCATCGTTTTCGAAAACGAGCTGCCGTTGAAAATATATGTACGTATAAAAGACGATGGGGCCGCCATGTTCAAATACTATTTCACTCATAGAAACGACTCTTTGGAAGTGGATGTGAGGGATATAGTGAAAGGAACACAGGAAAAAGTGATACAGGGCCGGAACTTCGAACAATTGGTCCGGGGAAAACTCTTCGCTTCTTCAGAACTGATAAGCTACTCCCCCACCCGTGTATCCTATGCCTATGCCGTACTGCACCAAAAGAAACTGCCCGTTATATACGACGGATATATAAGTTTGGCATCAGGTTATCTGATCGACGGGGAACTGACAATCGAACCCGATTCGGTGCTTGTATATGGCAGCCGTGCTGCATTGGATACACTGCATTATGCCCACACTGTGAATGATACACTCAGAGAAGTGACCGAGGATAAAAAAATGCTGGTAGCAATGAAGCAAACCAAAGGCATTCGGTTTGTACCTAACACTGTGGAACTAAATGTATCGGTAGATAAATTCAGTACAAAGGAAGTAGAAGTTCCCATCGAATGTATCAATCTGCCGGAAAATCTGACAATCAAGTTTTTCCCGTCATCAATCAAGATACCATTCTTTGTAGGTATAAAAAGATACAATGACATTTCGTCTCACGACTTTCAGGTAATTGTAGACTATAATGATCTCAAAGACCTGAAAGAGGCTTCGATCCCCGTACGGATAACTGAAAGTCCGGATTATATACAGACCAAAGGACCTGTTCCGTCCGAAGTGGAATTTGTCCTGGAACAAAAATAAAGGCAGCAGACTTTTTTATTTGCCTCTACATGCAATATATCAATACATTCTTTTACACGAATAATAATCCCTCATAGAATGATCAAATTAGGTATAACAGGAGGAATAGGCAGTGGTAAATCTACCGTTTCGGAGATATTCTCCCTTTGTAATGTACCTGTTTATATAGCCGATACAGAAAGTAAAAGACTTGTGGCAACTTCACCTGTTATAAAGGAAAAATTGATTAATATCTATGGTAAAGAATTATTTGAGGGTGGTGTGCTGAATAAAGCATTGCTGGCGTCCCATATATTCAATGATAAAGCCAAATTGGAGCAGGTAAACGCAATAATACATCCCGAAGTAGAAAAAGATTTTAAAGAATGGGTGGTTAACCATGCACACAGTCCGGTGATAGCACACGAAGCCGCGATTCTTTTCGAGTCCGGGTTCAATAAACTTATGGACAAGATAGTGATGGTATACACTCCCCTCGAGATAAGGCTGGAACGCACGATGAAACGGGATCATACTACCCGCGAAAAAGTATTGGAACGCATACACAATCAGATGCCTGATGAAGAAAAAGCTAAACTTTCTGATTTTGTAATTGTTAATGATGGTGCACATTCACTGATCGAACAAGTGCTTGACATTCTGAAACAAGTAAAAGACTTATAAAACATAATGGAAATACAAAAATCATATAAAGGTATATTCGAAGCGAATAAGAAATGGGTAGAGAAAATAAATGAGGAAAACCCGGATTTTTTCACCCATCTGGCAGATCAGCAAAACCCGGACTATCTTTACATAGGATGCTCCGACAGCCGCGTGCATGCCAATGAGATAATGGGCCTGCAACCCGGAGAAGTATTTGTTCACCGCAACATTGCTAATATGGTCGTCAACAACGACCTCAACGTATTGTCAGTCATTAATTATGCCGTGGAATACCTCAATGTGAAATATATCATTGTATGCGGACATTACAATTGCGGAGGAATAAAAGCCGCAATGGAACCGAAAGATTTAGGAATACTGAATCCTTGGCTGCGTAATATACGCGATGTGTACCGCCTGCACGAGAAAGAGCTGGATACTATTTCCGATCCGCAAGCCAGATATAACCGCCTGGTAGAAATAAATGTATATGAACAGTGTCTCAATATAATAAAGACAGCAGAAGTACAGAAATCATACCTGGCAAAAGGTTATCCCCGTGTAGCCGGCTGGGTTTACGACCTGAATGACGGCATACTCCACGATCTGGAAATAGACTTTGAAAAAGAATTGAACCGTATCCGTAAGATATACGATCTAACAAAAGGAGAATAAGTCTGACGCAAGTTATAAATTATGAGTTATGAGTTATAAATTAGCTGTTACCACGATATTGCTGGGTATTCTATCTCTTAGTGGTTGTAAACCATCTAAAGCAGATAAAGCCCGTACTCTATCAGTCACTATAGAGCCTCAAAAATATTTTCTAAGTAAAATCGTAGGAAATCACTACGAAGTAAACTGTATTGTGCCATCTGGCTCCAATCCCGAAAGTGCCGATTTCACCCCATCGCAGATGATGGCTTTGGATAAGAGCGTAGCCTACTTCAAAATCGGATATCTGGGAATAGAGAACACATTGATAGATAAAGTATCCCAAAGTAATCCCGAACTTAAAGTCGTAAATTGCTCGCAAGGTATTGAACTTATAGGCGATGCTCATATACATTGTGAAGATGATAATCATGACCACAATCATACGCACGCACATGCTGCAGGTGACCCGCATACATGGAGTTCGGTAAGATCTGCTAAGATTATAGTCGAAAACATGTATAAGGCTGTACTGGAATTGGATGCCAGCAATGAAGCAGACTATACTGCCAATTACGATAAGCTGGTAGCAGAGATAAGCAGCACCGACAGTATCATCAAATCGTATCTGGATAAGGCTCCGAGCAAATCATTTATAATATATCATCCTGCACTCAGTTATTTTGCCGATGAATACGGATTGACCCAATATTCGATCGAACATGAAGGAAAAAACCCATCGCCGTCACAGTTAAAGGAGCTTATAGATAAAGCAAAAGCTGAAGGTATAAAAGCTGTTTTCATACAGCAGGAGTTCGATACAAAAAATGCTGAAACTATAGCAGAAGCAATAAATGGAAAAACCATCCCCATAAACCCGTTATCATATAACTGGAGTGAGGAAATGATAAAAATAGCCAAGGCTTTGGCACAAGAAAACGAATGAGCAAAATACTTGAAATAAGAGACCTTTCGGTAGGATATGATGACAATCCTTATGTACTGAAAAACGTGAATCTGAATGTTTTCCACGATGATTTTCTTGGTATTATCGGCCCTAATGGCGGAGGGAAGACCACTCTATTGAAAACGATTCTCGGACTCGTAAAACCTACGAACGGTCACATTTCTTTTTTCAGGAATAATGTAAAAACGGATAAGATAAATATCGGCTATCTACCGCAAATAAACCAGATAGACAAAAAATTCCCTATATCTGTGCATGATGTCATACTGTCGGGGCTGACAATCAAACACAGCATATTTTCGCCTTATACCAAAGAGCAAAAAGAGAAAGTCGGTCTAATAGCGCATCAGATGGGACTGGACAAACTTATCAACAGGTCTATAGGTGCCTTATCGGGAGGCCAACTCCAACGTACATTGCTTGGACGCGCTATTATAGACGGGCCGGATCTGTTGGTGCTTGATGAACCTAATTCGTATGTAGATAAACGCTTCGAAACTGATTTTTATAAGATACTGGAAGATATTAATAAAGACACCGCCATCGTTCTTGTCTCACATGATGTGGGTACGGTAATATCGCTGGTTAAAAATATAGCCTGTGTAAACGAAGGACTCCATTATCATTCAGGTACCAATATCTCGACCGAATGGCTCGAAGAATCATATTCCTCCTGCCCTATCGAAATTGTCGGTCATGGAGATTTTCCGCATCGGGTATTGGATAAACATGAGGGTTGTGAATGTTGTAAAGATGATTAAGAATTCTACAAAGTTCTACTTCATTTTGTAAGCAGCTTTTTTATTTCCTCCCTGTATACTTCATTTTCGGTTATACCATTGTGCTCTTCATTTTCTAATGTGATCAGCAAATCCGAATCTTTCAAGGCAGCCTTCAATCTTATAGAGTTATTGTAGCTGATCACCTTGTCATTATTTCCATGAAAGATGACAACAGGCATTTTGCATTCACTTACATATTTATATGTTTCCAACTTATATTTGACCAGAAAACCGGGGATAACAGGACAAATATCCTGGATCACATTCGTAAGACTATAATAAGGAGCCTGCAAAATCAACATATGGGGGTTATTGGTTGCTGCAATCTTTGCAGCCGGCCCCGTTCCGATAGAAAAACCCAGCACAATTATCCGGTCTTCATCGTATTGCTTCTTCATCTCATTATAAGCGAGCTGAATATCGCTGAATAACTGATTCTGGCTATCGATCTCACCCCTGCTTTTGCCAAATCCCCTGTAATCGAGGAAGAATACATCATAGCCTAAATCCGTATACACAGAAGCCTGATGTCCCCATAAATCAAGAGCCCCGGCATTGCCATGCAGATAGAAAATCAATCCTTTCGGATTTTCTGTTTTGAACAATAGGCTATTCAAAGGTGTACCATCCTGTGCTTTTACATACATTTCCTCAAAATCCTGCTTAAACCGGAAAGTATAATTATTATCAAGTTTTGTTGGGTAAAAAATCAGTTTTTCCTGAAAAAAGTAAAAGAATCCACATAGTAATATATAGAGTGATAATAAAATCACACATATTCTAATTACTGCTTTCTTCATAGTATATAGTTTAGAAATCTTAATTGCTTCAATACCTGTCTTTCCACAATTTTCTCAGCCATTCCACAATTTTGCTCTCAGATGCGTTTTGCTGTGGTTTCCAAAATTGGCGTCCTTTTATTTCTTTTGGCACGTAATCCTGCTGTACAAAGTTATTCTCGAAACTGTGGGCATACTTGTAGTTTTTGCCATAATCCAGCTCTTTCATAAGCTTGGTGGGTGCATTACGCAAATGCAACGGAACCGGCAGGTTACCTGTTTCATTCACCAATGCGATCGCCTCATCTATAGCCATATATGCCGAATTACTCTTTGGGGAAGTTGCCAGATAAACCGTAGCTTCGGCTAAAACAATCCGGCCTTCGGGCCAGCCAATCTTTTGTAAAGTATCGAAGCAGGCATTGGCCAGTAAGAGAGCATTCGGATTTGCCAATCCTATATCTTCGGCCGCTGATATAACCAACCGCCGGGCAATAAACTTAGGGTCTTCACCACCTGCCACCATCCGGGCCAGCCAGTATATCGCCGCATCGGGGTCACTGCCTCTGATAGACTTGATAAAGGCTGAAATAATGTCATAATGCATTTCACCTCCCTTATCATATGCTGCAGGATTTTCCTGCAAGCGCTCCGTTACAAGTTTATCGGTAATAACAATTTTGTCACTCACATCCGCGCCTGTTACCAGATCGAGTATATTCAGCAGTTTACGGGCATCACCTCCCGAAAAACGAAGCAATGCATTGGTTTCCTGTAATTCTACATTTCGCTCTTTAAGTATAATATCCTGTGTCACGGCACGATGTGCCAACTCTATTAAATCATCTTTATCTAAGGACTGTAAGACGTACACCTGACAACGTGACAACAAGGGCCGTATAACTTCAAAAGAAGGGTTCTCCGTGGTGGCGCCTATTAATGTAATCACCCCCGTTTCTACCGCATTGAGCAACGAATCTTGTTGCGATTTTGAAAAACGGTGGATCTCATCTATAAATAAAATCGGGCTTTTCGTATTGAAAAACTGACTCTTTTTGGCCTGCTCTATCACTTCACGCACATCCTTCACCCCTGAATTTATAGCACTCAGCGTATAGAAAGGGGTATCCAGCGTATTAGCTATAATCTGGGCCAATGTAGTCTTCCCCACTCCGGGAGGCCCCCAAAGGAGGAAAGACGGTATGCGCCCCGATTCTATCATCTTGCGCAGGATAGCCCCTTCACCTACAAGATGCTTTTGTCCTATATATTCGTCCAATGTACGTGGACGCAAACGTTCTGCTAATGGCTGGCTCATATATTTCTTGAGATTATCATAACCCAAATTTACAAAAAGTTTCTATTAGTCCGAAATAGAAAACAGTATTCTCCTGCAAGAACGCTAAGCCGCAGAGTCTAACTCATCACTTATAACTCATAGTCCATAGCCTATTACCTCATTCACATTCATTAACTATATTTTGTTAAAATCTGACACATCTGACAGCTTTTTCTCTATTTTTCACTTGTTATTTTTAAATTTGTTAACTATATATAGTTGAAAAGTAACAAAGGTAACACATGTTTCAGCTTTTAGCTGATAGCCGTTAGCCGATAGCTTATGTACAAAACCTGACAAACCTGACGACTTTTCACACAATTTTTATTGTCACTTTTTCTTCTAAGAACTCCGTGCTACTCCGTTCACTCTGTGGTTAAAAATAAAAGGTAACAAAGGTTACACTATTTCATTCATTTGCTATTAATGCGAATCATTATTTGGATTTTAATGTTCAATTTTTTTAACGTGCCGGCCGGCTTGTATTTGGCTCCGCCGATTTGGCTAACGCCGATTTTCAATTCCGCTTCGCTCCAATTCATTTTGCCTTGATGCAAAACGAAACAAAAAATCAAGGCTGCATCCCTCCGGCGACCCAAAACCGCAGCTCCGGTGGGGCAAAATAATACGGAGTCATCTTTTACCGGATTATCAGCCGTGTACAGCAGCTACCCTATTTTGCCCTACACCTCCGCTTTACGGATTGGGTGCCCCGCCTGCGGGACGACGAGGCCGGAATCGCGATGCGGCGACAGGACTGTGTCTTTTCTGGCTTTAGCTCCGCGTGCGTCAGCCCTTGCGCATTAGTGACGCAGGCGGGGTACCCAATCCGTTGCAGGCGGCGTAGAATCAAACGGGGCGATAGCCCGTTTGTTTGATTCAGCCGTCAAAACGGTTTTGGATCGCCGAGGAACGAAGCGCTAGCCTTTTGGTTCGTTTTGGGCAATGCCAAAATGAACGTTTAAGCGAAACGAAGTGGAGCTGAAAAGAATTGAACATTAAATCTCAACTACTGATTGGCATTATTACTTACTACTTATCCCAATACGTCAAAGAGCTATCGGCTAACAGCTAAAAGCTATCGGCTAATAATATAGATAAAGTTTTTCGAATAGAGTAAATTTCGTACATTCACCCTAACGCGGAGGAAGCCATGAAGAAACCCCGTTTCTTACCGCATAGATTCAGGCTTTTTACTTCATAAACATTTCTGACAAATCGTCATATTTCCTATTTTCTCAAAAGAAAATATCACTTTGGCACAGCATTTGAATAACAGATAATGTCGCTGCAAAGCGTAAGAAATGATCAATCAGAATTAAAAATAAATAAATATAACAAACTAAAATGGGAAAAATAATTGGAATTGACTTAGGTACCACAAACTCTTGTGTTGCCGTGTTGGAAGGTAACGAGCCTATCGTTATCGCTAACAACGAAGGAAAAAGAACGACTCCTTCTGTTGTAGCATTTATTGAAGGAAACGAACGTAAAGTAGGAGACCCTGCTAAACGTCAGGCTATCACAAATCCTGAAAAAACAATATACTCCATAAAGAGATTTATGGGTGAAACCTGGGATCAGGTTCAGACAGAAGTTACACGTGTACCTTACAAAGTAGTAAAAGGAGATAACAACACTCCACGTGTAGACATTGACGGACGTCTGTACACTCCACAGGAAATTTCGGCTATGATTCTTCAGAAAATGAAGAAAACAGCAGAAGACTATCTCGGACAGGAAGTTACAGATGCTGTTATCACTGTACCTGCATATTTTAGCGATTCGCAACGTCAGGCCACAAAAGAAGCCGGAGAAATTGCAGGACTTAAAGTACAACGTATTGTTAATGAACCTACAGCCGCAGCCCTTGCTTACGGTCTGGATAAGACTCATAAAGATATGAAAATCGCCGTATTCGACCTTGGTGGTGGTACATTCGATATTTCTATACTGGAACTGGGTGACGGTGTATTTGAAGTGAAATCTACTAATGGTGATACTCACCTTGGTGGTGATGACTTCGACCAGGTAATCATCAACTGGCTGGCAGAAGAGTTTCAGAAAGAAGAAGGACTTGACCTTCGTAAAGACCCAATGGCTCTTCAACGTCTGAAAGAAGCTGCTGAAAAAGCAAAAATCGAACTTTCGAGCACAACATCTACTGAGATCAACTTACCATATATAATGCCGGTGAATGGTATACCAAAACACTTGGTAAAAACATTGACACGTGCTAAATTCGAACAACTGGCCGATACCCTGATACGCAAATGTATCGATCCTTGCCGTCAGTCATTGACTGATGCCGGATATTCTGCATCTGATATAGATGAAGTTATCCTTGTGGGTGGTTCTACACGTATACCTGCCGTACAGGCCGAAGTTGAAAAGTTCTTTGGAAAAACTCCTTCTAAAGGTGTAAATCCGGACGAAGTGGTTGCTGTAGGTGCTGCCATACAAGGTGGAGTATTGACAGGTGAAGTGAAAGACGTACTTTTACTAGACGTTACTCCGCTATCTCTTGGTATAGAAACCATGGGTGGTGTGATGACCAAACTGATTGAGTCGAACACAACAATACCGACCAAGAAGAGTGAGACATTCTCTACAGCAGCAGATAATCAACCGTCAGTACAGATTAATGTACTACAGGGCGAACGTCCGCTGGCCAGAGATAACAAACAAATCGGTGTATTCAATCTGGATGGCATTATGCCTGCCCGTCGTGGCGAACCTCAGATAGAAGTGACATTCGACATTGATGCCAATGGTATTCTGAGTGTATCGGCAAAAGATAAAGCTACAGGTAAGGAACAGTCGATCCGTATCGAAGCCTCATCAGGACTTAGCGATGCTGAAATCCAGAAGATGAAGGATGAAGCTGCTGCGAATGCTGAATCTGATAAGAAAGAAAAGGAAAAGATAGACAAGTTGAATCAGGCAGACTCTATGATTTTCCAAACAGAGAAGCAATTGAACGAACTTGGTGATAAAGTCCCTGCTGACAAGAAAGCCCCTATCGAAGGAGCCCTGAACAAGCTGAGAGATGCTCACAAGGCTCAGGATCTGGCAGGTATAGATACTGCAATGAACGAACTGAATACTTTGTTCCAGAATCTAAGTCAGGAAATGTATAATCAGACTGGTGCAAACCCTGGCCAACAAGCCGGAGGCAATGCCGGAGAGCAACCAAAAAGCGGTGATAACGATGTTACTGATGTAGATTTCGAAGAAGTGAAATAAGCATATACACAGTTTTATATACTACAAAAAAGCTGTCGGATTAAATTCCGGCAGCTTTTTTATTTATGTGATATCTTCTTTGCAGGCTTCATACCTTTTACAAGATGGACTATGGCCAACATAGGGCTAGAGAATATCATACGTGGACCGGAGTAACGCATGACTTCCTGCATTCGCAATTTCATATCGGGTTTATAACAATGAATCGGACATTGCTGACATGTAGGTTTATCTTCACCAAAGGTACAGCGTTCCAACCTGTTCATCGCATACTCATTGAGCTGTGAACAGTCGGCACACAAGATTTTCGATGTACCATGCCTGGCGGCACAGTATATCTTTATCATCTTTGTCACCGTCTTTTTCTCCGTATCATTCATCTTCTACAAAACCTCCGTCAACCATCCTTCTGGGATTTATAAAATAAGCCATTCCCGTCTTCATCCTCTTAAAGTTCAACTTTTTGTAAAAACCTTCTTTTCCGGGAGAGGCATACAATATAAAATTACAACCGGGCGTAACCGACATTAGTCGTGTCACGATCTCCTGTCCTATTCTATGCCCCTGATAAGTCGGGTCTACTGCAATGTCATAAAGAGCAGACTGTCGTACCCCATCGGATATCATACGCCCAAATCCAATAAGCACAGTATCATTAAAAACAAAAATTACAGAATGACTCGCCTCAAAAGAAATCCGGTGCTTATCTACATCTACTGTAGACATGCCAACAATATCCAGTAAATCACGAAGCCTTTCCCAAGATATACCCCGGCAATCAGTTTGGTATCTTAAATTCATATATGCAATAGCTAATTATTCAAAATTGAAGATAAGTGAAATCATACGTGATTTTCCGGAAGATATTGCATCCCTGTATTTCAGCATCTCTCTGTCTGTTATATCAGACTTGTCTTTGTCTATCAAATCGGCCAAACCGAATGAGAATCGTAATTCCGGGCACAGTTTAAACAGTGGTAAATAGATATTACATCCCACACCAAACTCTAAGCCGTAATCCATCTTTTTAAAACGTACTGCCTGATCATTTTTAGAGCCGATGTCCAAAGCTGCATAAGCACCGCCCAATACATAAGGACGATAGTTTCCCATACGCGGCGCACTGAATTTCAGATGTAACGGTACTGTAAGATAACTCGCCTTCAACGATGTGGTATATTCTTCGCCGGAAGACTGTTCTCTGAATACGAAGCGTCTTTCGCCCAAATGCATACTGGGAGACAAACGAAGGTTGAAGTATTCATTCAGGTACCTGTCTCCTATCATACCTACACTAAATCCGACAGAGTAAGAGGGTATTTCGGCAAACCATGCTTCTCCGTTTTCCCCCACATAACCTGTATGCGAAAATATCAGATCGGGAGCATTGATACCTATCGAAAAGCCCAGATGGTACATCTTCTGATCTGCAAACGGCTGATTTAATGCCTTACGTGTCTGTGCCTGCGTAGTACCGGCAAAAACAAAAGAGAAGGCTATTAAAATAAATATATATGTTTTCGTTTTCAATTTAGAAACCTTTTTTTATAAAACGTAGATCTACAAACGTTATTATACTAAAAAAACGATATTGATTGTTACTTAGAAAGAGTAAAAATAAGCAAATCGTTAAATAGCACGCCAAACGACCAATAAAAATATAATACACTTTAATACAGTCAATTATACAACAACACAAATTTAAATATAGATAAAAGTGATGATTTATTTATAATATCTAACATTATCTATTTTGGCTGACAAAAAAAACTCTTTATATTTGCTACATCAAAGTTAGTAATAATATTAAAAATCGAAAATCATGGCTTACGTAATTAACGAAGATTGTATTGCTTGCGGTACTTGTATTGATGAGTGTCCGGTAAACGCAATTTCAGAAGGCGACATCTATAAGATCGATCCAGATACTTGCACAGACTGTGGAACTTGTGCTGATGCATGTCCAACTGAAGCAATTCACCCTGCATAATTTTATCAGGAATATAAAATACAGAGGAAGCTAATTTTTAGCTTCCTTTTTTGTTTTCCAAATGTACATTGAAATTAACCGGACAGATCATACTAAATAAAAATAAGCGGGAATGCTTTAACAGTATTCCCGCTTATTTTTATTTAACGCTACAGATTAATATACATGTCCGTCATCTTTAAAATCTTTCACATCGAAACGTTTCTTTTCCAAAGAGTTCCATGCATAGATAATATATGCAAGAACAAACGGAACAAGGATAGAGACAACGCTCATTACTGTCAAAGTGAATTCACTCGATGAAGAATTCTCCAATGTCAGCGAACTCTGAAGATCGGTTGCAGAAGGATAATAAGCTGTGTTATTAAATCCGGTAATAAGAAGCAACGTACATACAGTCAACACTGTGCCTACTCCTGTAAACCAAATACCACTATTATAACCTTTCGTCAACAACGTTTTTCCTATACCAAACAACACAAGAAGAACTCCCACCACAAATACAATACCCACGACAGGCATTTCTACCAGGTTATTAAGATACTTATGCGGTTCCATAAATACTTCTTTCGTATCAGGATTTACAGCAAATCCGTCAGCGATAAATGCCCAGATAACAAAAGCTAAGAAAAATATTACAAATGGAACACAATTATATAATAAGAACTTGCGTGAACGGTCCACCAACTTTTCATCTTGCAGACGATTGATAAAGAACAAACAAGCCTGCGTACGTGCAAGGAAGAAGACTGTCAGCCCTAACAGCCAGTTGCGAGGATTGGCCAGAGCTTCCAAGCCATGCCATTCACTTCCCCACCGGCTGATAACAGGGTTTATCACATCTGTCATATTTTCTTTATTCACGGTAAAATCCGAACCAGTAAAGAAAGTAGCCAAAGCGGCACCTACAAGGAACGTACCAAGTAAACCATTAGTAAACAAAAACCAACGATATGTATTACGTCCGAATAAATTACCCGGCTTGGACTGGAATTCGTATGATACAGCCTGCAATACAAAGCAGAACAGGATTGCCATCCACACCCAATACGCACCGCCGAAACTGGTAGAATAGAATAGTGGAAAAGAAGCGAACAAAGCCCCGCCAAAAGTTACAAGAGTAGTAAATGTATATTCCCACTTGCGCCCTAAAGCATTAACAAGTATCATGCGCTCTTTTTCGTCTTTAGCCAAAGAGAAGAGCATTGATTGCCCGCCCTGAACAAATAGAAGGAATGCGAAAAGACCTCCGATCAGGCATATGAGGAACCACCAATAATGTTGTAAAAATGAATAATCCATATTTATATCTTTTAGAGATTTCTTGAGGTTAATCTTGAAATCTTGAAATTATTAAATCTTAAAATCTTAATTAGTGAGAGTCCTCCGGACCTTTTTTAATCTGATTGAGCATAATACGGATCTCTGCAATAAGCAAAGCTGTAAACAGAGCCAGGAATAAGAAGAATGATATCATTACCGATTTAACGGAAATAGCCGAAACAGCTGCCTGTAATGGTAATACATCCTGTATAGTCCAAGGCTGACGCCCTATTTCGGCAACCATCCAGCCGGCCTGACCTGCAATGTAGGCCAAAGGAATAGTCCACAGACATGCCCATAGAAGCCATTTCTTGTTTTCAATATCTTTATTCCTATACACAAAGAATGATAGTACGACGAACAATAATACAAACCAGCCACCAAGATAAACCATGATATGGAACGGCCAGTATACTAATGGTATATTCGGTATCAGCTGATCCGGAGTATCCAGATAACCGTATCCGAAATATGAATAATTAGCCTTCAATGCTTCTTTATATTCATTGGCAGCAGTTTCATTTCCCTCTTTTTTAGCCTTTTTATAATCTGCCAATGCCTGAATCGCCGCTTTTCCTTTGATCTGCTTTTCTGCAAACGAAAGCGCAGTAGAACCATCCGGCTCTTTATATCCGCCTTCGATAATATCTTTTATTCCCGGAACATAGGCGTCTAATTCTCCAAAGCTAAGCCAAGACAAGCCTTTTGGTATGCTTATATTTATTAAATACGGGTCTACCCCGTCATTGTATGACTCTTTTGCCGGATTAGGTATAGCAAAGGCTATGAGTCCCACACCTTCTCCTCCTTCATACAGGCCTTCCATTACGGCCAGTTTCATAGGTTGCTTATCTGCTACCTGCTGAGCCGAACCATGTCCTGTCCATGCTATAAGGAGTGACGATACCAATCCAAATCCTGCTGCAACTCTCATGCTCTGTTTAGCAAATTCTGTATCTCTCTTTTTCAGGAGATACCATGCAGCTATTCCGGCTACGAATACGGCACCGAGTATCCAGCCCGAAAGAACCGTGTGGAAGAATTTGTTGATAGCTACAGGAGACAGAGCTATATTCCAAAAACTGATCATCTCGTTACGGGTAGTATCCGGATTGAATTCCATACCTACGGGATATTGCATCCATGCATTTGCAATAAGTATCCATAAGGCAGAAAGTGTTGCCCCGGTAACTGTCAGCCATGTAGCAGTCAAGTGAGCTTTTTTGCCAACCCGCTTCCATCCGAAGAACATAATAGAAATAAAGGTGGCTTCAAGAAAAAATGCCAACGTGGCCTCAATTGCCAATGGCGCACCAAAAATATCGCCAACAAACCAGCTGTAGTTAGACCAGTTGGTACCAAACTGGAATTCCATGATAATACCTGTAGCAACCCCTATAGCGAAGTTGATACCAAAAATGACCATCCAGAATTTCGCGGTTTTTTTCCACTGCTCGTTACCTGTACGCACATACATTGTCTCCATGATTGCCATTATGACTCCTAACCCGAGGGTAAGAGGAACAAACAACCAGTGATACATTGCTGTCATAGCAAACTGGGCTCTAGACCAGTCTATTAACGATGTACTTAGTAGTTCCATAAATATTAGTTTTATATTAGTAAATATATGAGGATTTCTATTATTTATTAGTAGAAGTGAAAAACGAAAAGTGAAAAATATTTTTCATGTTTCATTTATCATTCTCCGTTTTTCACTTTGCATTACCGATGTCAATATTCTTTATATTCAAGGCCGAATGTATGGGCTACGGCTTTGTAAACAATATCACCTTTCAGAATGTTCAGTCCTTTCCGTAAATCTTTATGTTGGCGGCAGGCCTCTTCCCAGCCTAAGTTAGCAATACTGAGGGCATAAGGGAATGTCGCATTTGTCAGGGCCAGAGTAGAAGTCATAGGTACGGCTCCCGGTATATTTGCAACACAATAATGTACGACATCATCAATAACGAATACAGGGTCGAGATGTGTAGTTGGTTTTGATGTTTCGAAACATCCTCCCTGATCTATTGCCACATCGACCAATACTGTTCCTGCCTGCATGATTTTCAGCATATCTTTCGATATCACCTGCGGAGCTTTATCTCCGGCAATCAAAACTGCTCCGACAATCAGATCTGCGTCTTTACACAACTCTTTAATTGTATGGGCATCCGAGTAGCGGGTAGTCACATTTGCAGGCATAATATCGCTCAGATAGCGCAAGCGAGGCAGGCTTTTATCCAAGATAGTCACCCTGGCTCCGATTCCTGCTGCTATCTTAGCTGACTGTGCACCTACAATACCACCTCCGATAACAATCACGTGTGCCGGTTTTACTCCCGGTACTCCTCCTAAGAGAACTCCTTTTCCCAAATGCGGTTTTTCGAGAAAACGTGCCCCCTCCTGAATAGCCATACGACCGGCAACCTCACTCATTGGCACAAGCAGAGGCAGAGAACGGTCTGGCAATTCTACTGTTTCATAAGCTATACAGATTGCCTTACTTTTTATCATTGCCTTAGTGAGTTCCAGGCTCGATGCAAAATGAAAATAAGTAAATACAATCTGATTTTCCCTTACCAAGTCATATTCCTCTTTTATCGGCTCTTTTACTTTCACAATCATATCTGCGATAGCATAAACCTCTTCGATGCTGGAAAGAATGGTAGCTCCGGCCTCCGTATAGTCCAAATCGGTAAAACCGCTACTAACCCCGGCTCCGTTTTGTACAAATACTTCATGTCCCTCAATAACAAACTCATATACACCTGCCGGTGTAACTGCTACCCGATTTTCAAAAGCTTTCAGCTCTTTAGGAATTCCGATTTTCATAAGAATCTTTTTATTTATTAGTTAAAAATATAACTTTATGCTTCACCTATTGGTCCTGTTATCGGCGGAAGAAATCCGGCCGAATTATCGGCAGATACGGGTCCGTTTTGGGCTTCGAACCTGTTGATGTTTTCATTTAATGCATATAGCAAACGCTTGGCATGCTCGGGTGTTAATATTATACGTGATTTCACTTTTGCCTTCGGTAGTCCGGGCAAAATACGAACAAAGTCAATAACAAATTCGGATGAAGAATGAGCTATAATAGCCAGATTTGAATATGTACCCTGGGCTACGTCTTCGGGTAGCTCTATCTGTATTTGATTGTCTTGTTCATTTTTGTTTTCCATAACTTTTCTATTATATAAATTCTATTTGATATGCGTCTATTTTTCAATTCAAGATTCAGCTCCGCCGATTTTATCTATCATTCATTAGGTGATTGTTAATTCAATTCAGAATTTTGTATGTCTTTTATAAAAATTATCTATTGTAAACTATATAGAATATCCTTTCCTCCAGCCCTTCTTACAAAGGAACAGAAATATCGCATAAAATCAAAGGAAAGCCTATATATTTTATAACACAAATACACATATTTTAAAGCTTTCAGGATACCTTAAGTTCATCCTCTTCACTTACATTATTATCAGGTAAATCTATCGGCATCAGTACCGCTTTCTTCTTTTTCTTCTTGCTCAGGACTATTATCTGGGAAATAGTGCCGATCAGCCCCAGCCCGAGCATTACAAAACGCATGGTACCATAATCAAATACGACAAATGCTGTGAAAAAAATCATACACCACATGATCCCGATAGAAACGGTTAACCCTTTCCAGCTAAATCCATCGTTAACACGGCGAATATATTTACCCGTCAACTTATGGTCCATTAGTTTCTGATGCAGGCGCGGTGAACTTTTGGCAAATAAGACACCCGTAAGAAGAACAAAAGGAGTCGTAGGCAGACCCGGTGTAACTATACCCAACAAACCAAGACCGAGAGATATAAACCCTAATATTATATATACATATCTCATTTATTGTGTGTGCTTATTTTTTTGAAATCGTTTCCACAACAAAGAAATAAAAAAAGAATGAGATTTAATAATTCTATGACAAGTTTAATCTGTTAAATGTTCTCTATATCGCAGCACTTGATATATCTACATTCTATACCAAAGTAGAATTTTAATCGTGTAAGATCAAATCTTTTTTATCTATATATTACCTGTGAAAAAGAGTTCTTTGAAATAATGAGCAGCCTCCTCAATCCCCCAAGGGGACTTACAGAGAGGAAAAAAGTGACAGATAAAAAATAGTGGAAAATGTGTCTAGTAGTCAAGTTTTGCACATAAGCTATTGACTGACAACTATCAGCTAATAGCTAAAAAGGTGTTACTTTTGTTACTTTTTTGCTCCTTAGCGTCTTTGCTGAGTTTTTTAACCACGAAGTAAAAGGAGTAACACGGAGTTTTTTTTGTTAACGGATACAAAAATGACAAGATAAGAACGATGAAAAAGCTGTCAGATGTGTCAGGTTTTAACCAAATATAGTTAATAAATGTAAATAAACTCAATAACTAAAATCCTCGATTTCGGGTTTACCCTAAAAACTGTTACATCTGTTACTTTTTAACTATTAATGGGAATCAGTGGTCAAAGTAACTATTGTAGTATAAAATTGTTCAATTCTTTTCAGCTCCACTTCGTTGCGCTTAAACGTTCATTTTGGCATTGCCCAAAACGAACCAAAAGGCTAGCGCTTCATTCCTCGGCGACCCAAAACCGTTTCGTCGGCTGAATCAAACAAACGGGCTATCGCCCCGTTTGATTCTACGCCGCCTGCAACGGATTGGGTACCCCGCCTGCGTCACTAATGCGCAAGGGCTGACGCACGCGGGGCTAAAGCATGAAAAGACACAGTTCTGTCGCCGCATCGCGGTAACGGCCTCGGCCCTCAGGCGGGGTACCCAATCCGTAAAGCGGAGGTGTAGGGCAAAATAGGGTAGCTGCTGTACACGGCTGATAATCCGGTAAAAGATGACTCCGTATTATTTTGCCCCACCGCAGCTGCGGTTTTGGGTCGCCGGAGGGATGCAGCCTTGATTTTTTGTTTCGTTTTGCATCAAGGCAAAATGAATTGGAGCGAAGCGGAAATCGGCGGAGCCAAATACAAGCCGGCAGGCGCGTTAGAAAAAATAGAACATTAAATCTCAACTACTGATTCGCATTATTAATGGGAACCAGTGGTTAAAACTAAATCCCCCAGTCTTGCCAGAGATGTTTTCTCAATCGGTATTAGGGCAAACGCATCAAAATTCCTAAAGTTGTTTTCAGTCTCATGTAGGGGCGTATTGCATACGCCCGCATAGCAAAATATCACAATTCGGCGTATGCAATACGCCCCTACAGGCCTTCGATAGAAGTTGAACAATTTGATGCGTTTGCCCTAAATCAGTATGGAGATACAGAAATATTGATGTAAATTTGCATCCGCTAAACAAAATGCAACATTTACAAAAAGATAAACCGTTGAAATGAACAGACAGAAATTCAAAGCGCATCCGTGGCACGGTGTCACTATCGGCGATAATGCCCCCGAAGTCGTAACCTGCTTTATAGAGATAGTACCTACCGATACCGTAAAATACGAAGTAGATAAAGAAACCGGATACCTGAGCATAGATCGTCCTCAAAAATATTCGAATATCATACCTGCTCTCTATGGTTTCATTCCTCAAACATATAGTGCCGACCGGGTAGCGGAAATTACTAATATACAGTTGAACCGGACAGATATAGAAGGAGATAATGACCCTGTAGATATATGTGTGCTGACAGAAAAAGATATTACCCACGGGGACATTATTGTCAAAGCACGTCCTATAGGCGGATTCCGGTTGCTGGATCATAACAAAGCCGACGATAAACTGATAGCAGTACTAGAGAATGATGCCATATATGGTTCGTTCCGTGATATATGCGATGTGCCTGTTATGGTAATAGACAGGCTAAAGCATTATTTCACCACTTATAAAGATTTACCCGGGGACAAATCGCCACGCTGCATTTTAACTGATATATATGATGTAAAAACAGCACACGAAGTCATCCGGAGGTCTATTGAAGATTATGACAACGAGTATAGGAATGAGAAGTAAAACGAAAAGATTTCTGATTATTGTATCTGCTGTTTTACTTGCATGTATTCTTTGTCTTACATACGGATACCGGGAAGCACGAAATATAGAGATACGGGAAACAACTTTCTCCGATAAAGATATAGCTGCATCTTTCGCAGGCAAGAAGATCATTTTTGTATCTGATATTCATTGCAACCGTTATTTTACTTCTGCCGATGTAAAAGACCTTGTACAACAAATAAACGAAAGGAATCCTGATATTATCATGCTTGGAGGAGATTATATCCTCAAGGATACAACATATACAAATCCATTCTTTAAAGAAATAAAGAACCTTAAAAGCACCTATGGAGTTTATTCTGTTTTGGGAAATCACGATCACTGGGAAGATGCGAAACTCATTCAGAAAGGACTGACGGATTGCGGTTTCTTTATCTGTGACAATCAGTCGTATTGGATAAAAGAAGGAAACGATAGTATAAAAGTTGGAGGTGTCGGGGATTTCTGGGAAGATAAGCAGTTGATTGGAAATACAATTAATGATGTCGAAAAATCTGATTTCTGTATTCTTTTATCCCATAATCCTGATTATGTGGAATTATTGAATACCAACAAAGTAGACCTGATGCTCTCCGGTCATACACATGGCGGACAAATTACATTCTTCGGTTTATATGCACCGGCTATGCCCAGTACGGATGCACGCAGAAAAGATCTAGGCTATCTGAATACAGAACAGAGATACCGCTATGGCTGGAAAGAAAAAGGCGGTATCAAATTATATATTACTTCGGGCATTGGTATGGGAGCTGTACCTTTCCGGTTCTTTGCCCCTCCCGAAATCTTAGAGATTACGCTGACCCGGTAAAGGCTGTACAACATTCATCGTACAACCTTACCTCAACAGCATATCACTCGGTTTTATTCTCTCCCAATCTTAAAAAAGTCTTGTTCTTGCTAAAAAAACAATCAAGCGTGTCATTTATATTATAGATACGAAAACTGTTTGCATAGCTCCAAGTACCTCTTACATATACTTTACAAAGATAGACTTCATCCGGATTTTCGCGTTTATCTTCCGGGATCTTATCATACGACAGAGCTTTTACTTCTTCTATCTTTGTGATAGTCCCATTGTCGGCATCCCTGTATTTGAAATGGCTCTTCACAGCTTGTCCCATTTTATCCAGGTCACTTTGACAAGAAATCAAGGAGAAGGTGCAAAAAAGAACGATTACGGAAAATATATACTTTTTCATACTTGTTTTAGTTAAAAAAATTCAAGAATAACACCGAAATATTTATTGCTCCATCCGTTTCATATATACATTGTAATCATCACTTCCCGATGATTCTTCATATATTGTCAAGCCGAAATATTGCACCACACTTATCAGATGATTCATGATCTCGGCCAATATAGTCTCATATTCTGCCCATATAGTTGTGCTGGTAAATGTATATAGTTCTATCGGCAAGCCTTGTGTTGTTGAAGCCAGTTGCCTTACCAGAAGGGTCATATCCTTATTTATATTCGGATGATTGCGCAGGTAATAAATTCCATATTGCATAAACAGGTCGCAATTGGTAATGGCATGCTTATTCAACGGCAGATCACTGGCTGTTTGTTTGTTTAACTTCGCATATATCCCCTGCTTCTCCTTTATATAATCGGCAAGTCCATCTACTTTTTTGAACTTTTCAATTTCTTCTTCGGTTAAAAAGCGGATACTGTCATATTTAATATTCAATGCCCGCCGGAACCGCCGGCCACCCGACTCCTGCATACCACGCCAGTTTTGGAACGAATCCGATATCAGGGCATAAGTAGGAATTGTAGTTATCGTTTTATCGAAGTTGCGGACTTTCACTGTTGTCAGCGTTATTTCTTCCACATTGCCGTCCGCCCCGTATTTGTTCATTGTTATCCAGTCTCCTATCTGTACCATGTCGTTTGTCGTAATCTGTATGCTACCTACAAAACCCATAATAGAATCTTTAAACATCAGTAACAACACTGCCGAAGCCGCCCCCATAGCGGCAAAAAACGCCGTGGCAGACCGCCCTGTAAGAATGGCATATACAACTACTGCTCCGAAGATGAAGAGAATGATCTGTATTACCTGAAAATAACTCTTCATCGGTTTATTCTTGAACGCAGGCTTTTCCTGCAGAACATCTCCAAACGATCTTACCAATGCCATCACAGTCCATATCACCATGAAGACCAAATAAATATCGGTCAGCTTTATCAGCGGACTTATCAGGCCCTTGAAGTCGTAAAATACAATTGGTATGGCTCCCCTGACAAATGAATATGGTACAACCAGAGCCAGATAATGAGGCAGTTTATTGTTTATGGTGTATCCGAAAAAAGAAAGTGTGGTTATCTTTTCCACACGGTGAAAAACAAATGTCAGTATCTTCCTGACCACCAATTGCAACAGATACACCGTTATTGTAACAATAGCCAGCAGTACTATCAATTTTACATATTCAACCCATTGTTCGGGAACCCCCAAATGAGATAGCGTTTCTTGCATCCATCGGGCTATTGATACAGTCATAGACTCATAATCAGATTGTAAATCTTCTATATCCATACTATTTATATTTTTTGAGATAATATACTCTTTATGTAAACGGATTTTGTCCGGCCTTAGTTTCCAGCGAACTTAACAGACCTTCTCCTTAATTATCCGAAGTCTTCCAAAATTAAGAATTAAAAGTCGCCGATACAAGCCCGGATCAACATAATTGGATGTTGAACAATAAATAATTTTAATTTAAATACAACCTCAATATAAAAAATAACAGCATAATTTCATACATTAGCACATCCTTAAGAAGGATGAACCAACAGATAAATATGGAAAAAAGCGAAAAAAGATTTTCTATAAAAGAGAGGTTGTTAACATTTAAGCATGTATTTTATGGATTCAAAGTATTGTGGGCTGAGGAACACAATGCCCGCATCCATATTATTACATCGGTCATTGTTATAATATTAAGCGCTCTACTCAATATATCTCTTACCGAATGGTTAGTTATCCTGGTACTGATAGGTCTGGTCTTATCTCTCGAAATTATTAATACCTCCATCGAAAATATATGTGACTATATATCGCCCGAATGGCATAAAATGATAAAAAAAATAAAAGATCTGGCTGCTGCAGCTGTTTTTCTGGCAGCCATGATATCGGTTGCCTGCGGTATAATTATTTTTTTGCCTAAGATTTGTGATTTTTTTACATAAAATTAAGACTAATAATAAATATTGAATACAAATATTCAGACTTGAACTAAAAAATACAATTAACCACATCATAACAAATATGTTCACTAAACTAAAACATTTAAGTATGAGGAAATCAATTATTCTATTTGCTTTATTAGCCATAACAGGCCTGATAAAAGCGCAAGCACCTCAACCGTTACCGGTAGACCCGCAGGTAAGATTCGGCACACTGGAGAATGGCCTGACATACTATATCAGGCACAATGCATATCCTGAGAAAAGAGCCGATTTTTATATCGCTCAGAAAGTAGGTTCGATGCAGGAAGAAGATAATCAGGCCGGACTGGCTCACTTCCTCGAACATATGGCCTTTAACGGTTCTAAGAATTTCCCGGGCAAAAAGACAATGCTCAATTACCTGGAGAGTATCGGTGTAAAGTTTGGAGCAAACGTTAATGCATACACGTCTTTCGACGAAACAGTATATAACCTTTCCGATGTACCTGTTGTGCGCCAGACTATCATCGACTCTTGTCTGCTTGTATTGCACGACTGGTCGAGCTTTATTGCACTCAAGGATGAACAGATAGATGAAGAACGCCTGGTTATAAAAGAAGAGTGGCGTACACGTAGCGGAGCCCAATCCCGCATCTGGGACAAACAGCTACCTATCATCTTCAAGGGTAGTAAATATGCTGACCGTATGCCTATCGGAAAAATGGAGATAGTGGAGAATTTCCCTTATCAGACACTAAAAGATTATTATCACAAATGGTATAGACCCGACTTGCAGGCGATCATTGTTGTAGGAGATATAAATGTAGATGAAGTGGAGGCACAGGTGAAAACCATGTTCGCCGATATACCTAAACCTGTCGATCCTGCTGAAAGGGTATATTTCCCTGTACCGGACAATGAAGAACCTATCGTATCGGTAATAACAGACCCCGAAGCCGTGCAAACCGTTGTTAGCTTGTATATAAAGCATGATATTCTGCCCGAAAATCTGAAGAAGACACAAGCTGAACTAATGACTGGTATCGTAAAAAGCATGGCCTCAAGCATGTTATCTGACAGGTTGAACGAAATCTCCCAAAAAGCCGATGCTCCATTTGCAGCATCATATGCTTACGATGGTAATTTCTTTGTATCGAAAACCAAAGATGCCTGGACTACAATGGCTTTGAGTAAAGAGGGTAAAGTCGATGAAACCTTAGCAAGTATGGTAAGGGAAAACGAACGTATCCGCAAATTCGGATTCACCGAAGCCGAAGTAGAAAGAGCGAAAGCAACCCTTCTGCAAAGATATGAAGATATGTATAACAACAGAAGTAAAGAACTGAACAGAAGGTATGTACAGGAATATGTCCGCAGTTTCTCCGACAATGAAGGTATTCCCGGCATAGAATATGAATACAACTTCCTGAAACAGATCGTCCCTATACTTAATGCTCAGATGATCAACACAATGTCTCAAAGGCTTATTAGCAACAAAAATATTATTATTACCGTTACAGGACCGGAAAAAGATGGTGTCGTGTATCCTACCACAGACGAATTACTTAATGTATTCAAAACTGTAGAAGCCGAAGATATCACTCCATATGCGGAAACCGTTTCGAATGAACCGCTTATTAGCCAGATACCGCAAGCAGGTAAAGTGGTTAGTATGACAACAGACGAGAAACTGGGCGCTACAGTCTGGACTTTGTCGAACGGAATGAAAGTCGTTATCAAAAAGACTGATTTCAAAGATGACGAAATCATTATGGCTTCACATGCTTATGGTGGTACATCCATTATAGCTGATGCAGACATAAACAATGCGAACATGGCATCTATGGTGCCATATGTAGGTGGTATCGGAAATTTCAGCTCTACAGACCTGAAAAAAGTATTAGCCGGAAAGTCGGCAAATGTAAACGCGTATATATCGGGATGGACTCAAGGATTGAATGGTTCATCAAATATCAAAAACCTGGAAACCCTGTTGCAGCTTACATATCTGTACTTTACCGCGCCTCGTAAAGATGAGGGGGCATACACAACATTGATGGATGCAATAAAGAACCAGTTGAAAAACCTGAGTTCAGAGCCATCTTATGTTATGGGGCTGCGTACCAACGAGGCTAAATACGAGAACAACCCACGTATGAAGGAAATGACTCTGGAAGATGCAGAGAAGCTGAATTATGACCGTATCATCGAAATCTACAAAGAAGTATTTGCTAATCCGGGTTCATTCACTTTCACTTTTGTGGGAACCATAGACGAAGCTACTTTCAAACCGCTGGTAGAACAGTATCTGGCTTCTCTTCCATCAGGAAACAAAGATGCTAAGTACAAAAATGTAAAAGCAGATATACGCAAAGGAAAATTTGAAGACGTATTCGAGCAGGAAATGAAAACACCTAAGACTTCTGTATTCGAATTATATAGCGGAACACTGAATCGCGATCAGAAGACCCAGATTGCATTATCCGCCTTGAAGCAAATCCTGGATATCGTATATGTACGCACTATCAGGGAAGAAGCTGGCGGAACATATGGAGTACGTGCTCAAGCAGGAATCAGCCGTATACCGGAAGGGCAGACTACTCTGCAAATGACATTCGACACCGATCCTGAAAGAGCTTCATCGATAGCTCCTATTGTTGACCGTGAAGTGAAAAACATAGCAGAAAAAGGACCTGAAGATGCCGACTTCCAGAAAGTGAAAGAATATATGGTGAAAAAATTCCAGGAAGACGAAAAGCAAAATGGCTACTGGGTGGGTACCCTGAGTGCATATCATTTCTATGGAGAGGATAATTACTCAAATTATCTGTCGATCGTAAATGCTTTGACTAAAGACGATATCAAAAATATCACAAAACAACTCATATCTCAAGGCAACTTTATTGAAGTGATAATGAATCCTAAGAAATAATTCTATTATAATTTTTTTCGGTAAAAAAAGCTGTTTGGGTATTTGCTCAAACAGCTTTTTTATTTTATCATCCAACAGTATAAATAAATTATTATTTTTGCAAGAATCCGGGCTTATAAAAACAAAATAATCATTGCACTGTCCAAGTCCGTATTTTTGTAACGTTATCTTAACCAAACCTTAATGATGATACAAAGCTGTTTTCAAATCTTTAAGCTTTACTTTGCAGAAAAAAAATAGGAAATCGATATGAAACAACTTTATTTTATTTTCAGCCTCATAATTTTACAGGCCATCAGCCCTTGCTTCGCCCAGGAAAAGGACTCCGTTTCTTTCAAACCATCAGGTAATGTTATTGCCAGGGGATTTTTAGATTACAGTACAGGTTTTGGACACGTGAATAAAGAAAAAGGATTTGATATCACACGGGCATTCCTCGGATATAACTATAAATTTACCCGTACGATACAGGCACAGGTCATAATTGACGGCGCGGCAGGAAAAACATCATCCGACGGGCTTGAAGTATACCTGCGCAATGCTTTTGTAAACTGGAATGACAAGGGCTTTAATGTAAATCTCGGGCAAACCAATCTGATGCAATTCAGCATTCAGGAAAAATACTGGATGCACCGCTATGTGATGAAATCGTTTCAAGATCTGAATAAAATGGCTCCCAGTGTAGACTTAGGTGTTACTGCAGAATATGCTTTCAACGACTATATTTCTGCCGACCTCAGCCTTACCAATGGAGAAGGATACAAAAAAGTAAAAAAAGACAATAGCATGCGTTATGCTGCCGGACTAAGCCTGCACCCTATAAAAAATACAATATTGAGAGTTTACGCAGACGTATATAACGATGATGAAACTCAACGTGACGCCCTGCCTACCGGAATAACAGACGCTAAATATAAAGACCAGTACTCATTATCCCTGTTTGCGGGTTATCAGGATAAGAAAATATCGGGAGGTGTGGAATATAACAGGGTTTACAACAAAGGCTTTATCGACAAAAAAGACTATTACGGTTATTCCGTTTATGCATCGGCCAAGGTAGCCCCGAAATGGAGGACATTTGCCCGGTACGATTTGATGGACTCGTCCAATCCCGATAATTTCACCTCTCCATGGAACAGCCTCGATGGCCAACTAATGATGATAGGTGCAGAATTCCAGCCATTGAAACAATTGAAAATCGCTCCCAACTTTCGCAACATAAACGCAGACAGAGGTAAAGCAGAACAGTATTTCTTTATAAACTTAGAGATTAATTTGTAAACTTTCTGATACGCAAAAATAATCTTGAACGCTCATTTTTTTTAATGGGCGTTTTTTTATGGAATATGGAATTTCCCGCATTACATTATCTATATAAGAAAAAAAGATGAGAAACATATATCTATTTCTTATGTGCTGTTTGTGCATAGTACACCCCTCTTGTCAGAAACAGGAAGGCTTCGGAGTTGTAGATTCCGAAGGGAAAATTATAGTCCCCATGATTTATGACGAGGTGGATCCTTTGACAAATGAAGTGCTGATTGCACTTAAAGATTCCAAATACGCTCTTATTAATGCCAGAGGTAAAAAGCCGACATCCTTTATATATGATGATATAAGTTTTTTAAGCCGACGTCTTGGTCTTTTCTTTTGGGGTGAAGAAGATAAAATGGATTCCACAATATATGAATTTTATCCCGGTCATATATTTCGCACAACAAAAAATGACAAGTACGGAGTAATAAATAAAACAGGAAAAGAAATGATTCCGCCTGTTTACGATGCGCTAAGATACATAGATGGAAAAGACAGGTACATAGTATCCTTAAACGGCAATACGGGAATCATAGACAGTATAGGGGAAGAAGTCGTTCCATTTCTATATGATGAAATATCAAGGATTTCCCCCGACAAATACAGAGCCTGTAAAGATGACAAATGGGGTACTATCAATGAAAGCGGGGATACTATCATTCCCTTTATTTATGATTATATTAGCTACTATTGTATTCCACGTAAAAATCTGATTACCACAAAAAAGAATAACAAATGGGGGCTTATTGATTTTCAGGGTAAGAATATCGCACCATTTGTATATGACAGCATAGAATATCTTCGAAATAATCTTTTAGCAGTTAAAAAAAATAATAAATATAGTCTTATGGACTTCAAAGGTTGTGAAATCAGCCCTTCTATATATGACGAAATAACGATATTAGGATTTCGCTTTGTACCCAATAACTGGAAATATATCAAAGTGGTAAAGAACGGAAAGGGAGGAATTATCGACAGCTTAGGGAAAATAATTGTATCGGTCAAATATGACAATGTTCATTGTTTAGATTATAAAAATCAAAGTCTGTTTTCGGTAGAAATCAACAAAAAATACGGAATTTACAACAATTCGGGAAAAATGATAATACCCGCGATATATAAATATATAGACTACTCGGATTATGGCTGGATTATAGCGAGAAGAAACAATCGGGATGTCATTTTAGATAATAAGGGAAATATTATAATTCCACCCAAATATCACCAGATTGACCAGATAGGAAAAGATTTATTTGTTGTACAAAAGTACAGGGATGCAGGTGTAATAAATATACAGGATGAGATAATTATACCATGCAATTACCAACCGGTAGATATAATGCCTTGCACGGATAATTCTTTTTGGTTACGAAAAAATAAGAAATGGGGATTAATAAATAATAGAGGTAAAAACATTACACCTTTTGTATACGATGTCCTGCATTCGTTTGAAAACACAAAACAATATTTTGCAACCAAGAAAAATGATAAATGGGGAATAGTAGATACTTCAGGCAAAGAATGCGTCCCGTTCATATACAGTTATATAGATTTTTTGTCAGATAATATGTTTATTGTATCAAAAGTACAGACTTCGCTGTCATCTTATTATGTAATAAACTAAATACAAATCCTCTACACCAAATCATTTCCGGAATTATTATAAAGAAACGTTTTCAATCTTAACCGTTTCGTAACAAATCCTTAGTCCATTTGTTATAATAACATAATAATATTGCATCAGAATTTAAAAGCAAAATGAAATGAAAAAAGTTTTACTATTTACAGCAATCACATTAGCTATCGCACTAAGTTCGTGCGGAAAGAAAGAGTCGGCATTATCCGGAGCCGGGGCTACATTCCCCGCACCATTCTACAACATAGTGTTTAAAGAATATGCAAAAATAGGTAGCCCTGTTACCTATGGAGCTATCGGCAGCGGCGGCGGTATCCGCAGCCTCAAAGACCAGACAGTGGACTTCGGTGCAACCGACGTATTCTTATCGGATACCGAACTGAAAGATATGGGAGCAGACATAGTACATATCCCAACCTGTCTGGGAGCTGTTGTATTATCATACAACCTGAAAGATGTAAAAGGACTGAAACTCACTGCAAATATTATTTCAGATATCTACAGAGGTAAAATAACCAATTGGAATGACTCTAAAATTAAGGAAATAAATCCGGACTTAAATTTACCTGACAAAGGCATCACAGCTGTTTACCGTTCGGATGGTAGTGGAACCACATCCGTATTCTCCGAATATATGTCGAAAGTGAACGAAGCATGGAAAACAGAGATAGGTGAAGGCAAATCCCTGAAATTCCCTGCCGGTATTGCAGCTAAAGGTAATCCGGGCGTAGCAGGAATTATTGCCGAAACAGAAGGCGCGATAGGATATATCGGCTCTGAATACGCACTGGCATTAAATATGTCCGCAGCATTACTACAAAACAGCGCCGGAAACTTTATAGCAGCTGATAGCAAAAGTATCTCGGCCTCTGCCAATGTAGATATACCAAACGATACACGTGTGGTTATCACTAATTCTCCAAATCCTGAGGCATATCCAATCAGCACATTTACATGGATCATAGCTTATAAAGAGCAGAATTACAATACAAGGTCTGAAGTTCAGGCTAAGGCGCTGGCAGGTCTTTTGAGTTACATTATCAGCCCCGAAGGACAAGATATAGCTACAAAAACACACTATGCACCGCTTCCTCAGGTAGCATTGGAAAAAACAAAAGCTATCATCGAATCAATGACATACGATGGGAAGAAAATAGAGACTTACCAATTGTCTGTAGCAAAAGGAGCAGCCCACTAAGAAGTCAAAAGCTATCTAACGGCTAAAAGCTAACATAAATGAAAGATAAAATATTTAAAGCCATATTATTCATTGCAGCCTGCCTGATAATATTACTCACAGCAGGAGTTATATACGGACTGGTAAGCAAAAGCCTCGGAGCATTCTCCGAATTTGGATTAGGCTTTATAACTTCTACCGAATGGGATTCACGGAACGATATATACGGCGCATTGCCTTTCATTGCAGGTACGATGATGACATCTATCTTAGCCCTGCTGTTCTGTATCCCGTTCTCTCTTTCCGTAGCATTGTTTAACGGAGAGTACTTCAGAAATAAAAAGATATCGACGATAGTAAGTTCTGTCGTAGACCTGCTTGCAGGAATACCGTCGATAGTATATGGGTTGTGGGGTTTTTATACCCTGCGCCCTATACTGATTGATATGGGAGTGAGCGATCAGGGATTCGGTATATTATTATCATCTATCGTTCTGGCTATTATGATTATCCCCTATGCTTCATCGCTCAGCGCCGAGTTCATCGCTATGGTACCTAACGACCTTAAAGAAGGAGCATATAGCCTCGGTGCCACCAATCTGGAAGTAATAACCTCCATAAACCTGCCCGTTGCAGGTTCAGGTATATTCGCGTCCTATGTACTGGCATTCGGGAGGGCATTGGGAGAAACAATGGCCGTTACCATGCTGATAGGAAATACGAATAACATACCTACCAGTATATCCGATACCGGAAATTCAATGGCAAGTATCATTGCCAATCAATTTGGAGAATCGAGCGGACTGAAATTAAGCTCGTTGATGGCTATCGGTTTATTGCTGTTCCTAATCACAGCATGTATCAATTTCGTAGCCAAATACATCATGAAAATGGTAAATAAATGAAAAAGAAAAAGAGATTGACATCCACTGCCAAATACAGGCTGACGAAGAGTAAAATATTCTTCTTCGCCGTTTGCACCTTGTCGGCTATCACCATGATTCCTCTTTTTCTTATCCTCTGGGAACTAGTAAAAAAAGGATACAAACAATTCAATCTAAGCCTGTTTACGGAAGTAGCGCCTACCTCTATGGAAGCCATGCTTGCCCGTATCAGCGACAGCCCTATACCGGGGGGGATACTGAATGGTATCACCGGTACATTGCTTATTCTTGCTATTGCAATTGTAATAGCTATCCCTATCGGGATAATGGTCGGCGTCTATCTTGCCGAAAACCCAAAAAAACGTATGGCCAGCCTTGTGCGCAGCCTTAGCGACCTTTTGCAGGGAATACCTTCGATAGTCATCGGGGTGGTAGTTTATATATGGATCGTTATCCCCATGTCGGGTTATTCGGCACTGGCAGGTAGTATTGCCCTCGCCATAATGATGTTGCCGATGATAATACGTTCCACCGAAGAAAGTATAAAGATGCTGCCGACATCATTAAAAGAAGCCGGACTAGCTTTAGGCGGTTCATATACAACCGTTGTGTTGCGGGTATTATTACCTTCGGCATTCAGCGGATTGTTTACCGGATCGCTACTGGCTATATCCCGTGTGATGGGCGAAACCGCCCCTCTGTTGGTTACGGCCTTAGGTGCATCTACAGTAAACTGGGATGCAACCAACCCTACAAGTGCCATATCCTTACTGATATGGGAATTTTACAACGACCCTAATCTTGCAAATCTGGTATGGTCTTCATCCTTACTGCTTCTCTTGTTTGTATTGGGTATTAATCTTTTCGCAAAAAGTATAGCAAAAAAATGGAAAATACAGTAAATTTGAACGAACAATATATATTGGAACTCAAGGATGTATCTGTTTCATATACTCCCGGCAAAAACGCAGTGAATATGGTGAATGCCAATATCAGGGAGAATACGGTTACAGCCATCATGGGACCGTCGGGTTGTGGTAAGAGTACACTTCTGCGCGCTATAAACCGCATGCATGAATTGTATCCTGAGATTGAAACAACAGGAGAAATCCTGCTAAAAGGACAAAACATCTTTGATATGAACCCAATGAAGGTTCGCCGCCTTGCAGGAATGGTATTCCAACGTCCGAATCCATTTCCTACGATGAGTATCTATGATAATGTTATCGCTGGATATAAACTTAACAACATTAAGTTGGGCAAAACAGAACGTGACGAGGTTGTAGAAAGCAGTTTACGCAGTGTCGCCCTTTGGGACGAGGTGAAAGATTCGATGAATAAGAAAGGAACATTCCTTTCGGGAGGACAGCAACAACGATTGTGCATAGCACGTGCATTAGCCCTGAAGCCTGAGTTACTGTTGATGGACGAACCGACTTCGGCCCTCGACCCTATATCGACCAACAGAGTGGAAGAATTGATATTTGAACTAAAGAAAGAATATACAATAGTAATCGTTACGCACAACATGTCGCAGGCAGCCCGCTTATCGGACAACTCGATGTTCATGTACCTTGGCGAACTGGTAGAATATGGTACCACCAAGCAGATGTTCACCAAGCCAAAAGATAAGCGTACGGAGGATTACCTGACAGGGGTATTTAGTTAATAAAGCCTTTAGCTGATAGCTGATAGCTATTAGCCTCTAAGAAATATAAAAACAACCATAAGCTATTAGCTAAAAGCTAGTGGCTAAAAGCTAAAAAGCATGACAACAAATATAAAAGCCAAACAATTAGAACTTCTTCTCCACGACTTCGAACTATTGTCACGGACAGCCATGATACAGATGCAGATAACCACCAAACTACTCAATGACAATACAATAGAATCGCTATATGAGGAAGCCGAATCGAACGAAATAATCATGGACAGGCTGGAAATAAAAGTTCGTGAAGAGGTGGTATTCACCATTTTCCAGTTCAATCCTATTGCCGCCGACCTGCGTAAGATAATAACATATCAGGATTTGACTACCAATCTGGAACGGATAGGCGATATGCTGTTGAATATAATCCATTTCTTGAAAAAGGTCGATCTATCCACTCCATATTTCGAAGATATAAAAAAACTTATCAGCAAGATGGTACAATATACCAGCGAAATGCTCCGGAACGCAATTTTCTCTTTTTCCAATGAAGATAGCCATATAGCTTATCAGGTAATAGAAGATGATGACAAAGTGGATGAATTATATCATCAAATAGGCTTATCTTTACAAGAGACTTTTGCCGACAAGAAGTTAAGCAAACAAGAGATACAGAATATGATAAATGTAAATTCCATTTCTCACAATCTGGAACGTATCGGCGACAGCGCTACTAATATTGCCGAAGCCACTATTTATTTAACAGAAGGAAAAGACATCAGGCATGGAAACAAACAATAAGAATATATCTATTTTGATAGTAGACGATGAGCCGGATATCCGCGAAATTTTGCAATTCAACCTGCAAAATGAAGGTTATGATATAGACCTCGCCGAATCGTCTGAACAGGCTGCAAAAATGTTAACCCCTAAACACCGGTTAATATTGCTGGATGTGATGATGGGAGGAATCTCAGGGTTTAAATTCGCCGACCAGCTAAGAAAAGACGGTAATAACATCCCTATTATTTTCCTTACGGCAAAGGATACCGAGAATGATATGCTGACAGGCTTCTCCATCGGAGGAGACGATTATATATCCAAGCCTTTTTCCATAAAGGAAGTTGTTGCCCGCGTAAGAAGTGTGTTGAAAAGGACAGAAAACCAGACTAGCGCAGCACACAAGAATGTACTGACAGTGAACAATCTGGAGATAGATTTCGATACCAAAACTGTTTCTGTCGACAAAGAGGTAATAGAACTTACCAAAACCGAGTTCAATATATTGGTATTGCTCGTACAAAACACAGGCCGCATATTTTCACGTACCGATATATTGGATAAGGCGTGGAAGGATGACGGCATCGTATTGGAAAGAACTGTAGATGTACACATCGCGCGTCTCAGGAAAAAGATTGGTGCTTATGGCGATTATATCGTAAACCGTACCGGATATGGATATACATTCAATTTACAAAATAAATAGTTATAAGTTCTATTCTTGTAACTCGTAACCGAAAAGATTATGAAACTGACTTATAAGCAACGGATATTCTCCTACTTCTTCATCATATTCGCACTTTTTACAGTGTCCATTATAGTATTTGAACAGAAGGAAGAAAAGGCTCAACGTACAAAATCCCTGGAAGACAGGCTCGACAGCTATGCCGAGATGATACATACTTATATAGAAATGCGTCACCTGACCGATAGCGACATGGCACACATAGATACCCTGGCCTATATATTACCTGAAGATATCCGTATCAGCATTATAAATATGGATGGAAAGGTTACTTTCGACAAGGATGTTAAGGATATCAGCACATTGGAAAACCACCTGGACCGTCCCGAGATACGCAATGCCTTGTATCAGAATACAGGTTCCAATATCCGGATGTCAGTATCTACCAAGCACGAATATCTCTATTATGCCAAACATTACAAAAAATACTATGTACGTGTAGCCCTGCCATATACCGTGGAGACAAAAAGCATGCTCAAAGCCGACAGCTTCTTTATATATATTGTTATCGGTATGTTTGTTATAGTACTGGTTCTGCTGAATTATGCGGCGGGACGATTCGGAAAGTCTATCTCGCAGCTAAAAACGCTGACTACCAAGATTAAAGATGACAAGCCACTCACCGAGAAAATTGAATTCCCTGATGATGAGTTGGGAGAAATCGGCAAGCAACTGGTAACCATACTCAAACAGAAAGAAAACAGTAAGCGGGAAATAGAAGTGGAGAGGGAAAAACTGATACAACATTTCCAGTTTTCGCATGAAGGTATTTGCATCTTCGACAAAGACTTCAAGAAAATATATGCCAACACACACTTCTTCCAGTATTTCAATTTTATTGTAGACCAGCCTGTTTTCAATCTGGAAGCCATCATCAAAGAAGAAGTATTCGATCCTGCGATAGCCTTTATCAGTAAACGGACAAAGGATGAGAACTTCCATACATTCCAACTGAAAAAAAATGGAAAGACTTTCTCTATCCAGACAATTGTTTTCGAAGACGACAGTTTCGAGATTACAATAAAAGACATTACACGTACAGAGAAAACACGCCTGCTGAAACAAGAGATGACAAACAATATCGCCCATGAACTGAGAACTCCTGTGACAAGCCTGCGTGGATATCTTGAGACACTGGATTCTCAAAAACTGGAAGCCTATAAACAGGCACAGTTTATTCACAGAGCTCACCAGCAGACCATCCGCCTGTCGAACCTGATAGATGATGTAAGTCTTATCAGCAAGATAGAAGAGGCTCCTGCACAGTTTAAGCTGGAGAGAGTGAATCTGGCACAGCTCGTTGATGAAGTCAGGATAGATTTAACCGACGGACTGGCTGCAAATGATATAAAACTAAACGTCTCTATCAAAGACGACCTGACTATAGACGGGAATTATACCCTGCTCTATTCCATCTTCCGCAACCTTGTAGATAATTCGATCAGCTACGCAGGGCAACATATAGAAATCAACATTAAAAACTATATGGAGGATAATGAATATCTGTATTTTAGCTTCTGCGATACAGGCCGGGGTGTTGACGAACAATATCTGGCTAGGCTTTTCGAACGGTTCTACCGTGTTAACGAAGGACGCACACGTGATACGGGCGGTTCGGGTTTAGGCTTATCCATTGTAAAGAATGCTGTTCTGTTCCATAAGGGAGAGATACAGGTTAAAAACCGTGCCGGAGGAGGATTGGAGTTCTTCTTTACTCTGAAAAAATAAAAGATGATCATGAAAGTAAACATAAAAGCATGGGATATTTCCCATGCTTTTATGTTTATAGAAATTCAATAATGTAAATCAGTAGTTGATTTTTAACGTTCAATTTTTATTGACTCCACTTCGTTCCGTCTAAATGTTCATTTTGGCATTGCCCAAAACGAACCAAAAGGCTAGCGCTCCGCTCCTCGGCGACCCAAAACCGTTTTGACGGCTGAATCAAACACATGGGCTATCGCCCCGTTTGATTCTACGCCGCCTGCAACGGATTGGGTACCCCGCCTGCGTCACTAATGCGCAAGGGCTGACGCACGTGAGGCTAAAGCATGAGAAGCCTCTGTCCTGTCGCTGCATCGCGGTAACGGCCTCATCCCGCAGGCGGGGCACCCAATCCGTAAAGCGGAGGTGTAGGGCAAAATAGGGTAGCTGCTATACACGGCTGATAATCCGGTAAAAGATGACTCCGTATTATTTTGCCCCACCGGAGCTGCGGTTTTGGGTCGCCGGAGGGATGCAGCCTTGATTTTTTGTTTCGTTTTGCATCAAGGCAAAATGAAAAAACAGAAAGGCTGGTGTGTTAGAAAAAATCCAAGGTTAAAAATCAACTACTGATTAGTATAAATAAATTATGTACCTTTTATTCCAACGCTTCTATCTGCTTAATACTTATTCCCCTGAAGCAATCATCAGCACAGTTACCGGGAGTATATCCACATAACGATATCATGCCGTCGTTTTTTGTTTCAAAGAGAATATTTGCATCTTTTCTTTCTTTCAGCCAATCCTCTTTCGCCTTTACATAAATGTCGTCCAAAGTCATGGCTATCCAGGCGTGTGTTTCTTTATGAGTATTTATTTCATCCTCACCTTCTGTCCATTCCATTTCCTCATCTTCGACAGGAGTAAGCTCTTCAGCTATATGTGTATATTCGAAATGCCGTTCTACAATTTTTCCGTCTTTAACAGTAATGGTGGTTTCCCACGAGGCCCCTACCCACGTACCGCCTTTAACTGTATACTTATACGAATTATTTGATTGAGATTTAAAGTTAAGCCACACTTTATGGCTTTTATTAAAATCATCTTCATATTTAAAATCCTCGCTATCACAAGAGGAGAATAAATATCCGGTCAACAATAACACACAAAGAAGAATTTTTCTTTTCATAATTTCTGTATTTTTCTGTTTAAAGTCGCAGGTCTATTAGCTATAACTAAATAATGCTGTATTAAATACTTTCTTTTACTTAATAATAATTATCTTAGGTATATATAGATGATGCAGCATATACAATATTAGCTGCATAGTCTCTATTTTTTACAAAAATATTTATCAAAATAAAACATCTTTATCTATATAAGAAACTAGTTATTAAACATTAATATTTAAGTATCTTATGAAGTATAAAGAAAAAATCGCTACAGAGATTATCCGGATGATAGAACAGGATTTGTGCAGCATATCTGAAATCTGCAAATCATTTAAAATCAGCCGTAAGACATTTTATGAATGGAAAAAAGAAAAGCCCGGGTTTAAAGAAGCGGTAGAAGAAGCCATCGACCACCGCGAAGATGTGATGGTAGCCTCGGCACGTATAGGCCTGAAACAACTGCTCGAAGGTTATGTGCAGAAAAAAGAGAAGATTACCTATGTCCCCGACAAAAACGATCCGGTGAACGATGTGGAGAAATGCCGTGTAGTGGAAAAGAAATTCTGTCCGCCGAGTATCCGTGCTATAAAGTACGTACTTGACCGGGAGGAAAGGAAGAAAGACAAAGACCGATTATTGGCATCGGAGCGCCGTCCGCTGGTCATCGAAGTACAGGATGAAGAAACCAAACGGCAACTGATGATCTTACAGGAGAACGGCTTCCGTCCGGGCGGCTCGCTCAATGCGGAGGTAGTGGCGGCCGTGGACAGGAAACTGGAAGAGGAGAAAAAAGTGAAAAGTGAAGAAATAAAAGTGGAAAGTGAACAAGGTAAAGTCATGGAACAGCCGCCTGTCGCTCAACCATCCGCCGCTCCGCTAGAGAAACCCAAGGTCAATCTTTATCCGTTTCTGCCTCCGGGATATACATCGAGGACAGATTGAGGAAGTAGAAAGTAGTAAGTAATAAGTAGTAAGTAGAAAGACCTGCATTTCTGTTTACTGTTTACTGTTTACTGCTAACTGTAAATAGTGTTACCTTTGTTACCTTTTTGGAAAACTGTAGGGGCGAAAGATGTTTCGCCCCTACAAAAGCCATAAAACCTGTAACCTTTTAACAAACAGTAAGTTTTAAGTAATAAGTATAAAAGAGTTCTAATTGTTGACTGTTGACTGTTTACTGTTAACTGTAAATAGTGTTACCTTTGTTACCTTTTTAAAATAGCTACAAGCTACTGCGCCCTTCGGGCAGTTAGGAGAAAGGCATTGTTTCCTGACAACTGAAATTAAGTGTATTAATTTAAAATATTAATCTGTTACTTATAGGACTGATATTTCCCCGAAAACTAGTACTTTTATATCCCAATCTAAAAAAATTGAGGTATCAGGCCTTATGTCATTCTTATAAAGAGAACAATGATTGGCAGTTACGACTTTAAGACACGGTATAAAATTACTTTTTACGACTATAATTAAAAAAACACAATAGAAAATGGGTGGTTTCTTTGGAACAATATCTAAAACAGCCTGTGCTACAGACCTTTTTTATGGCACAGATTACAACTCACATTTAGGAACCCGCCGGGGAGGTATGGTTACACTCCATGACGGGACTTTTAAACGAGCAATTCATAATCTGGAAAATTCATATTTCCGTCTGCGCTTCGAAGCCGACTTAGATAAGTTTCAGGGCAACTCAGGCATTGGAATTATCAGTGATACCGACCCTCAGCCTATATTTATCAGTTCCCATCTGGGAAAATATGCTGTAGTAACGGTAGCTAAAGTAAACAATATAGACGAACTGGAAAAGGAACTGCTCGATAAAGGATGCCACTTTTCGGAATTTAATGCCGGACAAATTAATCAAACGGAACTGATAGCTCTCCTTATTTCACAGGCCAATACTTTTGTAGAGGGGATAGAGCTGGTTCAGGAAAAGATAAAAGGCTCTTGCTCCATGCTTATCCTTACCGAAGAAGGAATTATCGCGGCACGTGATAAATGGGGGCGTACACCTGTCCTTATAGGGAAGAAAGACGGAGCGTATGCGGCAACAAGCGAACCTTGCAGCTTTCCTAATCTGGAGTACGAATTGGAATACAATGTCGGTCCGGGAGAAGTAGTTATGCTTACTGCCGATAGCATGACACAACTGCGCAAACCAAACAAGAAAATGCAAGCCTGCTCTTTCCTCTGGGTCTACTATGGTTATCCGGTATCCGATTATGAAGGTATAAACGTGGATGCTGTGCGCTATGCCAGTGGGCAAGCCATGGCTAAGAAAGATGATACGGAAGCAGATTATGTGGCGGCCATCCCCGACTCTGGTATCGGCATGGGTTTGGGATATGCCGAAGGAAAGGGAATTCCTTACCGCCGTGCCATTATCAAATATACGCCTACGTGGCCGCGCAGTTTCACTCCTGCCAATCAGAAAGTGCGGGACCTGGTAGCTAAAATGAAGCTAATCCCTAACCGTGAACTACTGAGGGACAAGCGGGTAATATTCTGTGACGATTCGATTGTGCGGGGCACACAGCTCAACGACAATGTGAATATACTCTACGGATACGGAGCCAAAGAAGTACATATCCGTTTAGGCAGCCCGCCGATTTTGTTCTCATGTCCTTTTCTGGGCTTTTCGGCGTCACGTTCACCATTGGAACTGATTGCACGCCGTACAGTGGAGGAACTCGAAGGTGATCACGAGAAAGATCTGGATAAGTACGCGACCACCGATTCGCCTCAATATAAGAATATGATAGACTGCATCCGTAAAAAGCTGAATATAACCACACTGAAGTTTATTACGGTAGAGGATCTGATCGCATCAATTGGTCTGCCCAAAGAATGCGTTTGTACATATTGCTATAATGGTGCTAAACCGGAAGAATAGAGATTGCCTGTATACAGGCTCTTAACTGTATCTCTATATAAAGAACATCAGAAGCAGTTGCGTGAAGATTATCCTGGCAAACATAGATACGGGATAAACAGTGGCATATGCTACAGATGGTTCATCGTCTTCTATTATCGAGTTTACATAGTTGAGCGCCATTGGATTTGCCATACTGCCGCAAAGCATCCCAACACACTTGGCATAGTTGAGTTTGAACATTTTCATGGCAAATAAGGCTACAACAATGACAGGGACAACAGTCAGTATAAAACCGAAGCCAACCCACAGAAGTCCTTCTGTCTGGAATACAGTCTCGAAGAAATGCTCTCCGGCGCTGATTCCCAAGCATGCCAGATAGACTGTGAGCCCGAACTGGCGCATCAGTAAGTTTGCGCTCTGAGTCGTATATGTGGTAAAACGGAAGCGGGGGCCAAATGCGCCCATCAGTATTCCTACAATGATAGGTCCTCCGGCTATACCCAGCTTCACGGGGAATGTCATACCCGGGAAAGGAAGGGGCAATGCTCCCAGGATAAGACCTAAGGCAATACCGGCAAAGATAGCGATGAGGTTGGGACGGTCGAGGCGTTTCTCTTCGTCACCGAGTATTTTAGCCACATTGTCTATCGACGCCTTTTCTCCGACCACTGTAAGCTTATCGCCGATCTGTAGAGACAAGTCCGGCGAAGCAAGCAGGTCTATACCTGCACGGTTAACACGGGTAATATTGATACCGTAATTGTTTCTGAGCCTCAACGTACCCAGCTTCACGCCATTAACCTTGCTGCGGGTTACGATAATACGGCGCGATACAAGCTGGCTGTTATCTATATGGTTCCAGTCTATATCTTCCTTGTTCCAGTCTACGTTTTCCTGCTCGCCGAACAAAACCTTGATATGCTCTACATCCGATTTGATAGAGATAATCAGTAGATGGTCGTCATGTTGCATCACGCTTTCGGAAGTAGGGATGGTCACTTTGCCGTCGCGCCAGATGCGTGATATGACAAAACGCTTTGAAGACAGCTTCATGATATCGCGGATCGTCTTTCCTTCTATAGCCGGATTAGTCACATGAAACTCGCCTACATATGTATTATGGTCTTTCTTCTCACTGGGAACAGCATAAGCGCCTTTGGCCACGAACACTTTCTTCAGGAATATGATAGCTAATATTACGCCTACTACTCCCAACGGATATGCCACGGCAGTAGCCAATGCCATATCAGCTATGGCTTTCATATCTCCGCCGGTTATTTGTTTCAATGCTTGTTGTGCTGCACCCAAAGCCGGAGTATTTGTAGTGGCTCCGCAAAGAATACCCACCATATTGGGTAAAGAAATATCACTGACGATACTGAATATAAGCGCCATTACCAAACCGAGGAAGACAACGCCCAAGGCCAGCATATTTAAACGAAGGCCTCCTTTACGCAGTGAAGAAAAGAAACCGGGCCCGACCTGTAATCCTAAGGCATAGATAAACAGTATAAGCCCAAAATTTTGAGCAAAATTAAGCATATCTTTATTCAGGTCAAGATCGAAATGACCCAGTATAATGCCGACAAAGAAAACAAAGGTGATACCCAGTGAAATATTGAACAGTTGCAGCTTGCCTAGTTGCAACCCAATGGCCGAAACGACCGAAATAACTATAATAGATTGAACCGACGAGGGCTCAAAAATGGTCTCCATTAACCAATCCATGACATTACACAACGTTAGAAATGCTGCGACAAAGGTAAGACAATAAAAACGAATGCGCCAATATTGTACAGGTGAAAATTGTGGTAACTATCTGAATATTCTCAGAAAAGCTTTATCTATATGTAAAAAGCAACCGTTCTTTGAAATGTTTATAAAACTTCAATATAATCAGAGATATAAACGTAGAATTTATAATAAAAAAGTAATTTTGCAACTTATCATTTTAATCACTAAATTGCCTGCACACAAAACAAACTATCATAATGACTATATACAAACAGTTAATATTATTTTCTTTATTTATATTTTCGGTCACTGTGGCGATTTCATTCTCTCCGGATAAGAATCCTATTGATGATAAGATCATTAGTTACGTCGTAGATACAAAATCGCAGGATATTGATTTTTACTGGAAAGATGATAGCAGCAAAATTATACGCAGTATACAAAATCTGAAAACGTATGTTGAAAGGAAAGATTTGAAACTGATATTTGCGATGAACGGAGGTATGTTCGATTCCAATTATGCGCCGGTAGGACTTTTTATACAACGGTTTAAAACATTAAAAAAGCTGGATTCATCTTCCAATACAGGCAATTTTTATATGAAGCCAAACGGAATTTTCTACATCACATCCAATAATACGGCAGTTGTATGTAAAACCGAAAATTTCACGGATAACGGACAAATAAAGTATGCTACCCAATCGGGCCCAATGCTTGTTATAGACGGAGAGATACATCCTCAGTTTAAGGATGGTTCGACAAATCTGCAAATACGGAATGGAGTTGGTATTTTACCGGATAATAATGTGGTGTTTGTTATATCTACGGCAAAAGTAAATTTTTATGACTTTGCTTCTTATTTCAAATCACTTGGCTGTAGAAACGCTTTGTATCTCGATGGGTTCGTATCACGTATGTATCTGCCTGAGAAACATCTGAATCCGATGGACGGTGATTTCGGTGTGATAATTGGAATAACTCAAGCGGCTAGGGAATAGGTAAAAAACGGACTGCTGATCATATATTTTGATCAGCCGCCCGTTAAATAATACTTTATATCGTTTCTATCTTAAATCCCGCCTTCTGTACAGTATCTATCACTTCACTTTCGGTGATGCCGTCCGATACTACAGTCAGTATCTTATTCTTATTTTCAGTATCTACATTCCAGTTTGAAATACCTTTCACTTCATCGAGGAACGGGGTTACTTTGGCGATACATCCGCCACAATTGATATTGGTCTTAAATGTAAATGTCTTTGTTTCCATATGTTTAATTAAGTGATAAATGAAAAGTGAAAAGTTTTTAGAATCCCAGTGTACCGGATACCAGTAGGCTAAAATTTATTTTTCACTTTTCGTTTTTCGTTTTTTTATAAATTCTTATTTCTTCCATTTCAGGCGTAAGCTATTGCTAACCACACTGACACTACTCAACGCCATCGCAGCACCTGCTATCATCGGATTAAGTAAAAAGCCATTGATTGGGAAAAGGATGCCCGCGGCAACAGGTATTCCTATCAGGTTATATATAAATGCCCAGAACAGGTTTTGCCGTATAGTAGTAACTGTTTGCCGCGACAGCTTAATCGCTTCGGGTATTTTGGTGAGGTCCGACGATATAATTGTCATCTTTGCCACATCCATAGCAATATCGCTGCCTTTACCCATCGCTATGCTCAAATCTGCCTGAGCCAGTGCTGTACTGTCATTGATCCCGTCTCCGACCATCGCTACTATTTTACCCTCCGCCTGCAACTGCTTTATAAATTCAGCTTTTTGTTGAGGCAACACTTCAGCTTTATAGTGTTTTATGCCCGTTCGTGTAGCTATTTCCTTTGCAGTGGATTCGTTGTCTCCGGTGAGCATATACACCTCTATTCCTGAGGATTGTAATTCCCGCACAGCGGTTTGCGAAGTCATCTTTATCTCATCTGCAATGGCAACGACAGCAATCGCCTGCTTATCATCAGCAAACCAGATTACAGTTTTAGACTGGGAACTAAGTTCTTCGGCCTTTTTGCCTAAGGCTTCATTTATAACAATGTTGTTATCATTCAGCAATTTATAATTTCCGGCAAAGTATAACTGCCCGCCAACAAAGCCTTTAGCTCCTTTTCCCGTAATACTTTCGAAGCCGGAGGCAGGAATAGACGCCTCTGCATCGAAATATCGTACCACAGCCTCCGCTAACGGATGCTCCGATTGTTTCTCCAGGCTTAGTAAAGCGGCTTTCGGGCTGTCATCATTATTCAGCCAGAGAATATCGGTTACCTGAGGTTTACCTTCTGTTATGGTTCCGGTCTTGTCCAGCACAACTGCGTTTATCTTCTTTGCCAGTTCAAGGCTTTCAGCATCTTTTATCAGGATGCCTTTTTCAGCGCCCTTCCCTACTCCGACCATTATCGCTGTCGGCGTGGCAAGTCCCAAAGCACATGGGCAGGCAATAATGAGCACCGTTACCAATGCAAGTAAGCCATGTGTAAAACCTCCGCTACCACCTAGTACGAGCCAAACAATGAAAGACACAACAGCAATGCTTATTACCACAGGAACAAAGATTCCGGCTATTTTGTCAACCAGTTTTTGCACCGGAGCTTTGCTGCCCTGCGCTTCCTGCACCATCTTTATGATTTGGGCAAGCATGGTTTCGGAGCCTACTTTCTCAGCCTTGAAGCAGAAACTTCCCTTTTGATTTATTGTTCCGGCAAATACTTTTTCATCTGCTTCCTTCAATACGGGTACAGGTTCTCCGCTCAGCATGCTTTCGTCCACATATGATGTCCCCTCCGTAACCCGTCCGTCCACTGCAATCTTTTCTCCGGGCTTTACCAGAATAAGGTCGTCTATATTTACATTTTCAATCGGGATTTGATTGTGACTGCCATCTTCTTGTATAATAGTAACGGTCTTCGGTTGCAAGCCCATCAGCTTTTTTATGGCAGACGAAGTATTCCCTTTTGCCTTTTCCTCCAGCAACCGTCCCAATAGAATAAATGCAATGATAACGCTGGCAGCCTCGAAATAGACATGGGGTTCTACTCCTCTTGTTATCCAGAAATCAGGGAACAGCGTATTGAACACGCTAAACAAATAAGCCACACTTGTACTCAATGCCACGAGCGTATCCATATTTGCATATCTGTGCTTTGCCTGCTTCCATGCATTGATAAAGAAATCTTTACCCAACCAGAAAATAACAGGAGTGGAAAGCACCCACATTATTTCGTTGGCATAGGGCATATGCATAAAGAACATCCCTATCACAACTACCGGTATAGAAAGGACGATGGCTAATATCGTTCTCCGTTTGAGATCGCCGAATTTCTTCCGGTGAATTTCTTCCAAAGTTTCAGCCGTTGTATTCCTGTCTTCTTCAATAAACAGGTCATACCCCCCGTCCTGAATCGCATCACGCATATTCTCGGGAGATATTTCATCCGGTAAATATTCTACAGCCAATGTTGCAGTAGCAAAGTTAACCGATGCATTTACCACTCCTTTCAGTCCCTTAACAATACTCTCCGCACTTATAGCACACGACGCGCATGACATCTGGAGTACGGGGAACGTCTTCTTTACTGTATTATCTGTTGCTTTCATAATCTTCATCTTTTGATTGTACAAAGATGGCAACAAAATAGCCGGAAGTTGTTATACTATTCTTTGGAAAGTTTATGAGATTTACACCTCATCCAATGGTTTTCGCTTGTTTGTTCTTATTTGCCTGAAGTGGCTCGGGGTGAGGCCCGTTACTTTCTTGAACTGGGCGCTAAGGTGAGCAACACTGGAATAATTCAGGTTGAAAGCTATTTCATTCAATGTGAGTTCGTCGTACACCAGCAATTCCTTTACCTTTTCTATTTTCTGGGCTATAAAGTACTTTTCTATCGTAGTGCCCTCTACTTCCGAAAACAGATTGCTGATATAATTATAATCGTGATGAAGTTTATCACTGATATAATCGGACAGATTGATTTTCAGATTATTGTTATTATAATGCACCAACTCTATAATAAGGTTTTTTACCTGTTCTATCAAACGGCCTTTTTTATCGTCTATCAACGAAAATCCCAGAGATTCGAGCCTCCCGCTCAACTTATTTTTTTGCTCTGTGGTTAATTTTTTATCGAGACGGACTTCACCCAATTCAACCGAAAGCGGTTGTATCTCCAGTTTTTCAAGCTCGGATTCCACAACCATAATGCAACGGTTGCAAACCATATTCTTTATGTATAATACTTCCATAAATTTATCTATATATTATAAACTAGCAAAAAGTATACCATGCAATTACAGAATAATGAACGATGTACACTTTAATAGATAATATTAAACAATAAATAGCGATATAAAGTTACAACTCTTTTTTATTTCATTAAATTTGAACCGTATTTAATATAAACTTATGAATTTAGAACATATAACATCCGAAGTCTGCAAAATAGCTACCGAAGGCGGACATTTTCTCGCAAAGGAGAGAAAAGTTTTTCAAAGAAACAGAGTAGAAGAAAAGAACGCACACGACTATGTATCGTATGTAGACAAGGAAACCGAAAAACTTCTGGTAAAAAAATTATCGGCGCTGTTGCCGGAAGCCGGATTTGTCACAGAAGAAGAAACTATAAAAACCGAAGAGAAAGACTATTGCTGGGTTATTGATCCGCTGGACGGAACAACCAACTTTATTCACGACAACGCTCCGTACTGTGTAAGCATAGCCCTTACCTACAAATCGAAGCCATTAGTAGGCGTTGTATATGAAGTATGCCGTGATGAATGCTTTTATGCATGGAAAGGCAGCAACGCGTACCTGAATGGAAAACAGATATCAGTATCTGCCACAAACGATATAAACAAAGCCTTAGTCGGCCTTGATTTGCCATACAACGACAAAGAGTACAAACCCCTGATGAACCACTTTATGGATCAGTTATACGGCAAAGCATCCAGTATCCGCGTGAATGGTTCGGCCGCCATGTCGTTATGTTATGTCGCTGCCGGACGGTTCGATATCTGGTGTGAAGCCTTCATCAATCCTTGGGACTTTATGGCAGGCGCACTCATAGTAGAAGAAGCAAGTGGCCGTATTTCAAATTTTGAAGGACAGGAACTTCTTTTCAATAACCATCATATCGTAGCATCGAATAATACTGTTATACATGATGAAATACTTGCATTAATACAACCTTTTTTTAGCTTTATCAAGTAAAACCAGTTTTATTTTAATATCCGGTCTTTATATTTAACTGTTTTTTTCTTTAGCGCATTGCAAGAGATGTCAAAAAGTAATACTTTTGCAAATCTTTAATCAGATTATAAAGAAAAATGATAAAAGCCCTTGACATTGATACTATATACACACTTTTATTCAAAGGAGAAAAACTAGTACCAAATAAAGAAAGCATTGCCCAAGTAGAACAAAGCTACAACTTTCTGAAAAAATTTTCGGAGGATAAAATCATATATGGCATCAATACCGGATTTGGCCCGATGGCTCAATACCGTGTCGATGATGACTTCCTGACCAATCTTCAATACAATATTATCCGCAGCCATTCCACAGGAGCAGGCAAACCTCTGGACGCCCTCTATGTGAAATCGGCAATGATAGTACGCCTGAATAATTTGTTACAAGGAAAATCAGGTATCCATCCCGAACTGATTCATTTATTAGCGGAATTTATCAACCGCGGCATCTGTCCGTTTGTACCCGAGCATGGCAGCGTAGGAGCAAGTGGCGACCTTGTACAATTGGCACACATCGCATTAGCTTTAATAGGTGAGGGTGAAGTGTTTTACAAGGGTGAATTGAGAGATACGGCCGGGGTATTGAAAGAAAACGGATTGAAGCGAATCTCCATGCATATACGTGAGGGCCTTTCGGTTACCAACGGAACTTCTGTAATGACAGGAATCGGCATTGTAAACCTTATATACGCAAAGAGATTGCTGCACTGGGCTGTTGCGGCATCAGTGATGATAAATGAGATAGCCTCTTCGTATGATGACTTTATGTCCGAAGAACTGAATGCGACAAAACACCATAAAGGTCAGAAAGAGATAGCCAGGATGATGCGTAAATGGAGTGACGGAAGTTCCAGCTTACGCAAGCGTGAGAATTACCTGTATAATAAAGAAAACAAAGAAAAAATACTTAAACATAAGGTCCAGCCATATTATTCATTACGTTGCGTTCCTCAGATATTAGGCCCCGTACACGATACTTTGGTAAATGCGGAGGAGGTATTGGCAAATGAAACCAATTCGGCCTGCGATAACCCCATTGTAGACAAAGAAAGCGGAAATGTATATCACGGCGGAAATTTCCACGGCGATTATGTGTCCTTTGAAATGGATAAACTAAAAATAGCTGTGACAAAAATGGTCATGCTTTCCGAGAGACAGCTCAATTACCTGTTTCACGACCGGATAAATGATATACTTCCTCCCTTTGTAAATATGGGTGTACTGGGATTGAACTACGGGTTACAAGCTGCGCAATTTACAGCAACCTCCACCACGGCAGAGTGCCAGACACTCTCCTATCCTATGTATGTACACAGTATACCGAATAACAATGACAATCAGGATATTGTAAGTATGGGTACAAATTCAGCCCTACTTGCCAAAACGGTAATAGACAATGGGTATCAGGTAATGTCTGTTTTGTTTATGGGGATAACACAGGCCATAGACTGCCTGAATATACAAGATGATTTATCTAAGAATACAAAAGTAATCTATGATGAAATTAGGGATATCTTCCCTAAATTTGTAGAGGATACACCGAAATACAAAGAGATAAGTAAGCTGACGAATTACCTAACGAATAAAGAAATAGAAAAAATTTCATTATGAAATACGCTTTAGTAACAGGAGCCAGCAAAGGAATCGGCAGAGCAACGAGCCTCAGACTTGCCGAAATGGGATATTTTATCCTGATCAACTATAATTCGAGCCGTGAAGAAGCGGAAAAGACATTAGAGTTGGTGAAGGAAATAGGTTCTGACGGGGAACTGTTGAAATTTGACGTATCGGATGCCGCCGAAACAAAGTCAACCCTCGATACCTGGACAGCCCAACATAAAAACGAATATATAGAAGTTCTGGTAAACAACGCAGGTATCAGAAAAGATAACCTGATGATATGGATGCCCGAAGAAGACTGGACAAGTGTCTTAAACATCAGCCTCAACGGCTTCTTCCATGTGACCCAGTATATGTTGAAAAATATGCTGGTAAAGAGATTCGGCCGAATTATAAATATTGTATCTTTGTCCGGCATTAAAGGAATGAAGGGGCAGGCAAACTATTCGGCGGCCAAAGGCGGCCTTATAGCAGCGACAAAAGCGCTTGCAGCTGAAGTCGGTCCCCGAAATGTGACCGTAAACGCCGTAGCTCCGGGATTCATACAAACGGAGATGGTAAAAGATCTGCCCGAAGAAGAGTTGAAAAAACTGATACCTGTAGGACGCTTCGGCACAGCAGAAGAAGTGGCTTCATTAGTCGGATTTCTGGCCTCGAAAGAAGCATCGTATATTACAGGCGAGGTGATTTCCATTAATGGCGGTATATATACCTGATAATACTATAAATACATAAATGAGGAGAGTTGTTATAACAGGCATGGGAATTTATTCCTGCATCGGAAAAAATCTTGATGAGGTAAAAGATTCGCTATATCATGGCAAATCGGGTATAGGCATCGATCCCGAAAGACCGGACTTCGGTTTCCTTTCTCCACTGACAGGCATAATAGAAAGGCCTGACATGAAAAAACTTCTCGATCGTAAAAAGCGTAACTTCTTAGCCGAACAAGGCGAATATGCATATGTCGCTACACTCGAAGCATTCCGGAATGCACGAATAGACGAAGCATTCCTCGAAGCGAATGAAGTAGGTGTACTCTATGGTAACGATAGCAGCGCACTCCCCGTCATAGAAGCCGCCGACATTATCCGTAACAAAAAGAATACAGTACTCGTTGGCTCGGGATCAATCTTCCAGTCAATGAACTCGACCGTAACAATGAATCTCTCGGTTATTTTCAAGCTGAGAGGAATCAATCTCACTGTTTCAGGCGCATGTGCCAGTGGTTCACATGCTATCGGATTAGCATACTTTCTCATCAAAAACGGTTTACAGGATTGTATCCTTTGCGGAGGCGCACAAGAAGTAAACCCATATGCAGTTGGAAGTTTCGATGGATTGGGTACATTTTCCAAATTAATAGATGAACCTACCAAGGCATCCCGCCCATTCGACAAGAACAGGGACGGGCTTGTTCCCAGTGGCGGTGCCGCCAGTCTGGTAGTGGAAAGCTACGAATCCGCAGTGCGACGTGGAGCTAACATTATGGCAGAAGTAATAGGATATGGATTCTCTTCAAACGGGGATCATATATCTACCCCGAATATAGACGGGCCAATCCGTTCTTTGGAGATGTGCCTGAAAGATGCGAATGTAAAGCCGGAGGAAATCGGATATATAAACGCGCATGCCACATCTACCCCTATCGGGGACATGAATGAGGCTAAAGCGATCAGCACGGTACTCGGGGAACATAAACCTTTTGTAACGTCCACAAAGTCGATGACAGGACACGAAATGTGGATGGCAGGAGCCAGCGAAGCGATCTATTCGATATTGATGATGAATAATAACTTCATCGCTCCGAATCTTAATTTTGAAGAAGCAGACGAAGCCTCGGCTTTGCTTAATATACCTAATAAACGTATTGATACTTCATTTGACATGTTTCTTTCCAACTCATTCGGTTTTGGAGGAACAAATTCAACCCTAATAATTAAAAAATTCAAAGAGTAACTAGTCCTGATGGAAATGACGAACGAAGAGATAATAGAGAAAATAAGAACGACTTTAGCCGAAGAGTTTGAAGTAGATGTAGAAACTATCCAGCCGGATGCGCCTTTGATCGAGACACTGGAAATGGATAGCCTCGACTTTGTAGATATGGTCGTACTGATAGAACAGAATTTCGGATTTACCGTAAATGGTAATGACTTTGTAAATATAAAAACTTTTCAGGATTTCTATGATTTCATCATAGAACATCTCGACAAGCCAAATGACGGAATGGAAGGGTAAAACCAGAGGAGGAGTATTCGGATACCTGTTCTTTATCTTCCTGATAAAGAAAATAGGAATTACAGCTGCTTATGCATTTTTAAGCACTATCGTATTATACTTTATCCCCTTTGCGCCCAAGGCATCCAAAAGCATCTGGATCTATTCCCGTAAGATACTAAACAAAAGCCTACTATCTTCTATCGGGATGCTCTTCCGCAGCTATTACAAGTTCGGGCAAACCCTGATAGATAAGGTTGCGATCGGCAACGGAATGAAAGACAAATACAATTTCCGTTTCGAGAATTATGATGAGTTCCTCAATATATTGAATACCGACACGGGTACGATAATAATCGGGGCGCATGTTGGCAATTGGGAGATGGGCACACCGTTCTTTGATGATTATGGTAAGAAGATCAATATCGTTTTATACGATGCTGAGTATAGAAGAATAAAAGAATTGCTTCAAAAGAATTCTGCGTCTGCTGATTTCAAAGTAATTCCCGTAAACGATACTGATCTAAACCATGTATTCGCTATAAAAGAAGCCTTAGATAATAAGGAGTATATTTGTTTTCAAGGCGATCGGTATATCAACGAAGAGAGACGCCTGAAAGGTATATTCATGGGAAAAGAAACCAGCTTTCCTTTAGGGCCTTTTCTATTAGCGGCAAAGATGAAGGTGCCTGTTGTATTTTATTTTTCCATGCGCGAGCCTAAGAAAACATATACATTTCATTTCACGATGGCTACACCAGTCTATAGGAATGAAGAGATAAGACCTGAACAGCAATTATTACACCAATACATTTCAGCCCTTGAAGCTATCTTAAAAAAGTATCCGGAACAGTGGTTCAACTATTATAATTTCTGGAACGAAAAATAAATCCGAATAATCCGACTAACATATAATCAATCATGAACTTATTTCCTTCCTTACAAAAAAGATATTCCGAAGAGCAATTTTCAGCGGCCGAAGCACAGCGGATGGCGCAGGAAATAGCCTTTGGTCCTATTGTTTTTCAGGTATCACGGCTTATGCTCAAGTTCGGTATATTCGAATTGTTAGCAGAGAAGCGTGAAGGACTAACATTAAATGAAATATCGGAACATAGAAAACTATCCCGTTATGCAGCGCAAGTATTGCTGGAGGCTTCGCTTTCGATTGGTACTGTATTGATAAAGGATGATAAATATACTCTGTCTAAGGTCGGGTGGTTCTTATTGAACGACGAAATGGCGCGTATCAATATGAACTTCAATCATGATGTGAATTACCTCGGGCTATTCAATCTGGAAGAAGCACTTCTGAATGGGAAACCCGAAGGGCTGAAAGTTTTTGGCGAATGGCCGACAATATATGAAGGCCTGTCAAAGTTGCCCAAAAATGTACAAAAAAGCTGGTTCGATTTCGATCATTTCTATTCCGATAATTCTTTTTCACAAGCATTGGAAATCGTTTTTGCAAACAGTCCCCGCACATTGCTCGATGTGGGAGGTAATACAGGCCGTTGGGCCATGAAGTGTGTTGAATTCGACACAGGAGTAGATGTAACCATCATGGATTTACCCCAGCAACTTGAATTGATGAAGAAACAAACTTCCGGGCAATCCGGCTCCGACCGTATACACGGGCATGGTTGTAATCTGCTGGACAAAGATGTTCCTTTCCCAAGAGGCTTCGATGCTATATGGATGAGTCAGTTCCTTGATTGTTTTTCGGAAGAAGAGGCTACAAGTATTTTGTCCCGTGCCGCAGCATCTATGGAAAAATCTTCGTTCCTTTACATTATGGAAACATTCTGGGACCGTCAGAAATTTGAAACAGCAGCTTATTGCCTCACCCTCACCAGCCTGTATTTCACGGCACTGGCAAACGGCAACAGCAAGATGTATCATTCTGATGATATGATACGCTGCATAAAAGCTGCCGGACTGGAAGTTACCGGAATATACGATGGATTGGGATTGGGACATAGCATTATGGTCTGTAAACGAATATGAGTAAGCTAGTAATAATAAGAGGTGAAGGTATATTAGATTTAATTCCGCAACGTCCGCCAATAGTGATGGTGGATAAGTTTTACGGGATTGAGGATGATTGTTCATATACGGGACTGACAATCAGCCCAGATAATATTTTCATTGAAAACAATTATTTCAAGGAACCCGGTATTATAGAACATATCGCACAATCTGCCGCAGCACGTGTGGGATATATCTGTAAGCAAAATAACGTACCTGTACCACTCGGCTTTATCGGATCTGTAGACAAGATGACGATTCACGCCTTGCCCAAGATTGGAGAAAAATTAGATACCGAGATAAAGATAATACAGGAAGTCGCCGAAATTACCTTGATAAGCGCGACAGTAAAAACCGGAGATAACCTTATCGCCGAATGCCGCATGAAAATATTTTTGAAAAAGGAATGAAAAAACATAAATACAAAGCTAAAGAACCTGCGCTAACAGACAGAACCACTATAAAAGTCCGTTTTAGTGAAGTAGACTCCATGCGTATTGTATGGCATGGCCAATACATCAAGTATTTTGAGGACGGCCGGGAAACCTTTGGAAAACGATATGGAATCGGTTATTGCGACATTTACGAAAACGGATACACCGCGCCCATTGTCGACCTCACCTGCCAGTATAAACAATCCTTATCATTCGGGGAAGAAGCCATTGTGGAAACAAACTATATCGCTTCGGACGCTGCGAAAATAATATTTGAATATACTGTTTACAAAAGTGATGGTGAGACAGTTGTCGCTACAGGCAGCACAGTTCAGGTATTCTTAAATTCTAATAATGAACTGGAGTGGACAAATCCCGATTTTTATCAGGAATGGAAGAAGAAATGGAATATCTGAATGACATATACATTACCGCCGATAACATTATCAGTTCTTTAGGATTTACGACTAAAGAAAATGTCCGTGCCATTAGCCTGAATAAATCCGGGATTGCCTCTGTCGAAGCAGGAAAAATCTCCGATGCACCAATTCTTGCCGGATTAATTAATTCCGGTATCCTGAATGAACTGACAGAAAAGTATAGCCTGCAAAAATTCAGCAAGGCCGAACAACTCGCCATATTATCGATTAGGGACTTATTATCGCAAAAAGATATAGATTTGACGCAGTGTGGTTTCATTCTTTCCTCGACAAAAGGGAATGTAGACTTACTGAAACATCATACAGAGAACATTGACAGAAACGTTTTTCTCAGAGAAAGCGCGTCTAAAATTACAGGTTATTTCGGAATGGACGATAAGGCTATGGTTGTCTCCAATGCCTGCATATCGGGAGTATCGGCTCTTATTATTGCCCGCCGCTTACTTCTGAATGGAGACTATAAGCATATAATCGTTACGGGGGTAGATGTCCTTTCTCATTTTATTACCAGTGGTTTCCGGTCGTTCCGTTCCCTGAGTGAAAACCTTTGCAGGCCTTACGACAGTGAAAGGGACGGGTTAAATCTGGGAGAAGCTTGTGGTAGCATCCTTTTGTCCGCAGAATCCGGAACGGATAATATAATTATCAGAGGCGGGGCAATAAGCAACGACGCCAATCATATATCAGGCCCTTCACGCACAGGTGACGGTCTGTACTATGCAATAAGGGACGCGATGGATGAAGCCGGAGTAACAGCCAATGACATCGACTGCATAAACCTGCACGGCACTGCAACCGTTTTCAACGATGAAATGGAAGCAAAAGCTGTTCATCTGGCTCAATTGGAAAAAGTTCCGGTCAATAGCCTAAAGCCATATTTCGGGCATACATTAGGCGCATCGGGAATCATTGAAACAATTATTTGCGCACATCAATTAAAAGAGAACGTCATATACGGCACATCAGGTTATAAAACAAACGGTGTTTCACAATCCCTGAATGTAAGTAATAACCACATCTGTGGAAAAACGATAAACACCTGTATTAAAACAGCTTCCGGCTTTGGAGGTTGTAATGCCGCTATTATATTGTCCAAAATACCTTCGCATAAGTCAATTGAGCAGGGAACATATTTATTCAACGAAATAAAGCGCTGTATTATAGAGAATAGTTCTATAAAAGTAAATGATGAAGTCATATTTAACTCCGCATCCGGTGATTTTGCCGTTTTCATCCGCGAAGCATTCAAAAATACAGGTGACAGCAACCAGAAGTTCTATAAGATGGATGATCTCTGCAAACTGGGATATATAGCAGCGCTACATTTACTCGATGGGATTATCTTTAATCCTGATGAAATGGGGATTATCTTATCCAATTACTTTTCGTCATCAGATACGGATTTAAAACATCAGCGGATAATAGATGAAGGTGGAGACGATGCTGCCAGTCCGGCTGTATTTGTTTATACACTACCTAATATTGTCGCGGGTGAAATATGTATCCGTCATAAAATACAGGGCGAAAATACCTTCTTTATCGAATATCCCGATAATCCGGAAAGACAGGAAGAATATGTAAAACTCGCCATGAACAGGAGTAAATTACAATTTTGCATCACCGGCCGGTGCGAATATCTTAATAATAAATACAAAGCTGAATTCAGACTCATAAAGAAAGATAAAATATGGAAGAATTGATAGAAAAACTGAAAAAAGAACTGATACAGGAATTAAATCTTGAAGAAATGACTCCAGAAGATATAGATTCTGATGCCCCGTTATTCGGAGATGGCTTGGGGCTGGATTCCATCGACGCTCTCGAAATTATCCTTATTCTCGAACGTAATTATGGCATCAAAATCAAAAAGCCGGGAGAAGGTGAAGGACGCGAAATATTCAAGTCGGTAAGATCATTAGCCGAATTTATTTCTACATATCAGAAATAATGAAGATTTACATTACAGGAACAGGTATTGTATCGGGTATAGGTATAAATGCAGAAGAAAACCTGTATGCTATCCGGCACAAAAGTCATGGTATGGGCAAAGTCACTCTTTTCCCTACCAGCCTCGATGTTCCTGTAAGTGAGGTGAAATATACAAATGAGCAGCTTAAAGAGTTATTAGCTCTACCTTCCGGTAAAACATGCTCCCGGACTGCTTTGCTCGGAATACTGGCGGCAAAAGAGGCCTTATCGGATTCAGATATAGCCGTAAACGCCCAACGCACCGGACTTATATCTTCTACCTCGGTGGGTGGTATGGATTTAAGTGAAAACTTTTATGTTGACTTCCGAAAAGATAAGGCAAAGGGCCGTTTAAGGGATATTGTTTCGCACGATTGCGGCGACAGCACTCAAAAGATTGCGTCCCATCTGGGTATAACCGATTATATGACAACGATAAGTACAGCCTGTTCTTCCGCAGGAAACGCTATAATGCTGGGGGCAAGGATGATCAGAAACGGATTGCTGGACGCTGTTATCGTCGGAGGAACCGATGCTTTATGTAAGTTTACCCTAAATGGCTTTAACTCGCTGATGATTCTGGATAAAGAACTATGCAAACCGTTTGACAAATCCCGTGAAGGCCTGAATCTGGGCGAAGGTGCTGGTTATCTAGTATTACAATCAGAAAAAACATTAAAAAGAAAACCCTATTGTATCCTCTCCGGCTATTCCAATGCAAATGACGCTTATCACCAGACAGCCACTTCCCCCGAGGGGGACGGGCCGTACCTGTGTATGAGAGAAGCTGTTGAAATGGCAAATATACTACCCCGTGACGTGGATTATATCAATGTGCATGGTACGGGAACGCCTAACAACGACCTTTCGGAAGGGAAAGCAATCATACGCCTTTTCGGCGAAAGTACACCTGGATTCAGTTCCTTAAAGCCGTTCATAGGGCATACATTAGGAGCTTCAGAAGGGATAGAGGCGGCCTTATCCGTATTATCCATATCTAAAGGAATCGTTTATCCGAACCTCAACTTTAAAGAACCGATAGAAGATACGAATCTTATTCCTATTACAGAATGGGACGAAGGCTTACCGATCAAACATGTCTTATCCAACTCTTTCGGATTCGGAGGGAATGATTCTTCTTTACTTTTTTCGGCAATAGAATAGATTATTAAGTAAACAAAAAAATAATGATATATTTATAATGTTCAATTGTTTAATGCATAGCTACCGTCTTTGTTTATTTTTAGAGACTTGGCTCACTCCTGCCGCGCCCTCCCGGGCTTGTCCTTCCTTTTGGCATTGCCCAAAAGGAAGCAAAAAGCTAGCGCTTCGTTCCTCGGCGACCCACAACCGGTTTGCCGGCTGAAAGGGACAAATGGGCTATCGCGCCATCCCTTTCAACGCCAGCTGCACCGCGTGGGTGCCCCGCCTGCGGAATTAATGCGCAGATGCTGACGCACGACAAGGCTGACGCATATTGGATTTAGGGGCTTTGCTCCGATAGTGCGTCAGCCAGCGCCGTTAGCTTCACGGACGGGGTACCCGTAGGGCGAAAAGACGAAAAAAACGGAAACGTGTTTGAGCTTATCTGCCGATTCGGATTATAGAATTTTCAGTGCGAGTTTTTCCGTTTCGTCCTTTTGTCCGTTACGGGTCGGCCTTTGAGGCGGGGCGCTAAAGCGTTTTTGGTTCCTTTTGCGGCTTTGGGCAAAAGGAACACAAGCAATCTTTGATTGCGCGTAGTATAATCACATTAAATAATAGAATATTAAAATATATCTATAAATATTTTACAACACTTAGTTATGAAAAGACCTTGTTATATAAACTCATTTGCATCTATCCACCCCGATGGTATTACCGGAGAGGATGGGATGCTGCATGCGGTTGAGCCGGATTACAAGCACATCATAACCAACGCAAATATGCGCCGCCGTATGAGCCACATTGTAAAGATGGGTGTTGCGTGCGGATTGGTTTGTCTGGAACAAAGTGGAAACAAAAATATAGATGCCATTATTACAGCCACCGGACTAGGATGCCTGGCCGATACAGAAAAGTTTCTGGATAATCTCATAGAAAATGAGGAGCAACTGCTGAATCCTTCGGCTTTTATACAATCTACATTCAATGTCATAGGCGCTCAGATCGCCCTGATTACAGGCAGCCATTTTTATAACAATACCTATGTGCACCGTGGCCTTAGCTTCGAAAGCGCCCTGATCGACGGCATGATGAGAATATGGGAAGGTGACAATCAGATCCTGGTCGGCGCTGCCGATGAAGCGTTACCGGCCGAACATACTATTTTGAAAAGGCTGGGTATGCTGAATAATATTATATTGGGCGAAGGCTCCCAGTTTTTTACATTAGCGGCTGACAAAGAATTATATACTGTTGCAGAACTGGCAGCTGTCAGGACATTTACAGGAAAGATGTCTTCGGAGGAAATATTGCAAAAGATAAAGATATTTTTGAAAGAAAATAATTTAGAGCCCGATTCTATTCAGCATCTTATCACCGGACGTAATGGCAACACTGCGGATGATTCCATCTATAATAATATAGGACAATTATTCCCATCCACCTCATACTCGACATTCAAAGACATTTGCGGGGAATACCCGACCGCTTCGGCTTTCGGTATGTGGAAAGGATTAGGTCGATTGAAAGAATCCGGTGATATACGATACCTGCTTATCTACAACCATTATTACACTGTAAATCATTCATTGATATTATTGAAAAAATGCTGATTTTCATTTCATCCATAGCCGCTATACTGCTTATATTCCTTATCTATGCCTCTTACAGCATTCGGTCGGGAATATACTTAAAAGCATTATGCCGGAATGAAAAGAAAGGAAAAGTAGTAGCGCTCACATTTGACGACGGGCCCGACAAAGAGCAGACGCCCAAAATACTCGATATTTTGAAAGAATATGATGTCAAAGCTACTTTTTTTTGTATCGGCAGTAAGATCAAAGGCAATGAGAGTATCCTGTCAAGGATGAAAGAGGAAGGCCATTTGATCGGCAACCATACTTTTAATCACTTTTTTTCGTTTCCTTTGTATACATCCCAACGGATGAAAGCAGAGCTAAACGATTGCGAAAAAGCTATTGAGGAGGTAACGGGAGAAAGAACGATATTGTTTCGTCCACCTTTCGGCATCACCAATCCGACCGTAGCAAAGGTGGTCAGGACAATGGGTTGTCTGACTATTGGCTGGAGTATCCGCTCTTTAGATACATGTAAGAAAGAAAACACGGTATTGAAGCGAATAAAGCGAGGACTAAAGCCGGGAGCCGTCATTCTTTTACACGACTCATTACCTATGAGTGACAGCCTGTTACTAAAAGTGCTCGAGCTTCTGAAAGAAAATGATTACACCATACAGAGAGTAGATAAATTATTTGATATACCTAAAACAACGAAATGAAACGCATATATATTTGTTATTTACTTATTTTCATTTGTTTACCGCAGATAAACGCGCAGATGAAAAAGATGAAAGATGTGGAAGCCTTTAACAAACGTGTTCTCCGGGAGGCTGTATCTATAAAAAGTATAGAAAGTGACTTTACCCAGATAAAGCATCTCGACCTGTTTAATGAAGATATAACTTCGAAAGGTAAATTCTATTACAGGTACAATGATAAAATAAGCCTCGATTATAGTTCCCCTACAAAATACCTGATTGTTATCAATGCCGATAAACTAAAGATAGTTTCGGATGGTAAAAAAAATGTAGTGAATCTGAAATCGAATAAAGTAATGAGTGAAATGAGAAGTATGCTCGCCGCATGTATGTCTGGCAATATTTCGCAAATATCAGGTTATAATATGGAATACTTCGAAGATACCAACTCCTATCTGATAAAAATAAAACCAACCAATAAATCTGTACAAGCATATATCTCAGGCTTCGATATCTATATGGACAAAAAAGACATGTCGGTATCCAAGCTGCGGATATCCGAGAATGCCACCGATTATACCGATTACCTGTTTCAGAACAAAAAGTTTAATACACTGACAGATGACAAGAAGTTTTCAGTTAATTAGTCTCCTGTTGGCGTGCCTTACTTTCGCCTCCTGTGCTAAGAATACATATCCGCTGAAAACAGGGCCAGCCCCTATTATATCCGTTGGAAAGGAAGTTCAGAAGTACAATATGACGCTGGATTTCGGAGGTAAACATTTCAATGGCATGCTTATCGCAAAAACAATGGAAGATGGAGAGATACGCATTATTGCAACTACCATGTTCGGGCTTAGTCTGTTCGATTTTGGCATGAAAGGTGAAAACTGGAATGTTTACAGTTGTATAGAACCTATGCGGAAAGACCGTGTACTGAAAATCTTTGAAACTGACTTCAAACTGTTATTTTTATCCGACAGGAACGTTAAAAAAATAGAAAAAACAAAAGAATATACTAAATTTGTAACAGGAGGAGGTATATCCAAGGGGGTGGTTTACGTCACACCTGTGACAGAGAACGATTCTGAGAAAATACAAATAAAGCACTCCTGGTTACGATTAACTATCGGACTGGAGAAAATGGGAGAGAACAATGTTATTGAATGATTTTTACGAAATAACCGATGTAATGAAAGGTGGCCCCGCTCACCGTTTAAGAGTGAAGCTGAATCCTTCGCATCGTATATATGAAGGACACTTCACAGGACAACCGATAGTTCCGGGGGTATGCACATTACAAATCATAAAAGACTGCGCCGAAAAACTATCCGGTAAAGAGTATATGTATTCATATATATCCTCTTCAAAATTCCTGTCATTGGTCGACCCGATGGTTAATGGCCTGATAGAGTTTAATATTTCGTTAAAAGATACGGACGATAACCGTACTTCTCTGTCTGCAGAAGGAAAATATCAAGGTACAGATACCGTATTCATCAAAGTAAAAGCAACTTTGAAAGAGATTGAAAATGAATGAATCCGTAGATACTATGATATGGCAGGAGAAATTAAATAATCTCGGTATCGTTGTTATTATCCCTACATACAATAACGACAGGACTCTCCTATCCGTTATTGAAGGGGTAAAACAATACAGCAAACATATTATAGTGGTCAACGACGGTTCTACGGACACAACATCCGGAATACTGAAATCCATCTCCGGCATTCAGATCATTACCCACGCAAAAAATAAGGGAAAAGGCTATGCTCTCAAAAATGGATTATCAGCAGCAAAAGAACAGGGATTCAGATATGCGATAACGATAGACTCCGACGGACAGCACTACCCTGCTGATATACCTTCCTTTGTGAATGAAATAGAAATGCATCCTGATACGATGCTTGTGGGGGCACGGAATCTGACAGCCAATAACATGCCGGGTAAAAATACATTTGCCAATAAATTCTCGAACTTCTGGTTTCAGCTGGAAACAGGTATAAAGCTGGAAGACACCCAATCCGGCTACCGCCTTTATCCGCTCCATCGCATAGGAAAAATGAAATATTGCACAGCCAAATACGAATTCGAATTGGAAATGATCGTATTTCTGGCATGGAAGGGTGTGAATGTAAAAAATATCCCTGTAAATGTATATTACCCGCCACAGGGCGAACGGGTATCGCACTTCCGGCCGTTAAGGGATTTTACACGCATCAGCATACTGAATACAATACTTGTTATAATCACCTTCTTGTGGATACTACCCTTGAAATTTTTCAGGAAACTGACATGGACAAATATCCGCGCTTTTATCGATAAGGAAATACTAAAGTCGAAAGATTCGAACCGAACCATGACACTATCCATTATGTTAGGTATTTTCATGGGGATTGTTCCCATATGGGGCTATCAGATGATTGTAACGGTTTTTCTTGCCCATTTCCTGAAACTGAACAAAGTAATTTCGCTGGTTGCTTCCAATATCAGTATTCCCCCGGTAATGCCATTCCTTTTGTATGGGAGCTATGCTACAGGCTGCTTTCTTACAAATAGCCCTGTATCGTTCGATATCACCGATGTTTCATTGGAAAGGATGAAAACGGTCTTGTTCCAGTATCTGACGGGCAGTATAGTATTCGCTTTGGTTTGCAGCATGCTGGCAGGTATTATTTCGGCAAGTTTACTGTTGATATTCCGAAAAAGGAAACGGGCTGTAGATGTTTAAGTAATCTAATGACATGTTTTAATGTATAGTGACTATCTTAATTTAAAATTGGTGACTTTGTCTCATTACTGTCGCGCCCTCCCGGGCTTGCCCTCACTTTTGGCATTGCCCAAAAGTAAGCAAAAAGCTAGCGCTAAGTTCCTCGGCGATCTGTCAACAGCTTGCCGGCTGAAAGTGACAAACGGGCTGTCGCCCCGTCCCTTTCTACGCCGACTGCACTGGACAGGTGCCCGCCTGCGGAACCAATGCGCGTCTGCTGACGCCATAGTAAGGCAAAGCCCCTTCGAGAATAAAATATGCGTCAGCCAGCGCCATATGCTTCACGGACGGGCACCCGTCAGAAGAGAAAGGCTAAAAAACGAAAACGTGTTTGAGCTTATCTAGCGATTCGGGCTATACAAACCTCAGAGCGAGTTTTTTCGTTTAGCCGTTCTCTTCTGCTAACAGGTCGGCCTTTGAAGTGGGCGCTAAAGCATTTTTGGTTCCTTTTGGGGCTTTGGCCAAAAGGAACACAAACAATCTTTGATTGTGCGTAGTAAAAATTACATTAAACAATAGAACATTTAAACGTATCAATAAATATTTTATAATACTTAGCTTAGAGTATAAATGAGTAACTTTTTAGTCAATCTATATAATTATTTCACCCGGCATAAGATAATCCTCTATTTGTCGCTGGTGGCAAGTATAGCCATTATGGGTTATTTTGCCCTGCAACTCAAATTCGAAGAAAATATCACTCAGTTCTTTCCTGATACCAAAAACGAACAAAACCTCAATACCGTTTTCGACAATCTGCGTATCAAGGACAAGATTATCGTCATGTTCTCGTCATCGGATAAGGGACAGGACAACGATACCGCAATATTGACAGAAAGTGCGACCTCATTCGCAGATAGCCTGTTAGCCCGGACACAAGGAACATATGTAAACAATATACTCCTCCGCATAGACGACAGCCTGAAAACAGAGATGCAGAATTTCGTCTATGACAATCTTCCGATCTTACTCAGCGACAGCGATTATCAGCGTATAGATTCCTTGTTTTCAAAAGAAAAAGTCGCATCGGTTATGCAACGGAACTATTCCAACCTGTTGTCTCCGGCCGGAGGCTTTCTCAAAGAATACATTATGAGAGACCCTCTCAGCCTTGGAGGAAACGCACTGAAACGCCTACAGGACTTCCAACTGGATAATAATTTCGAGCAACAAGACGGATACATCTTCTCCAAAGACGGCTCCATGCTGCTGCTGTTCATTACTCCCACATACAGCATGGGAAGTACGGGGCAAAACGATAAACTGATTTCGGCCATAGAAAAGGAAATAGCCGCTATTAATAAAGACTACCCTTCGGTAAAAGCGGAATACTACGGAGGTCCTTCTGTCGGTGTATATAATGCCCGTCAGATAAAAGAAGACTCCATACTGACAATCACTCTGGCACTGATTATAATCATTGTTTTCATCCTGCTGTCCTTCAGGCAAAAGAGGACGATCTTTCAGATCATCACACCGACTATATTCGGGGGCTTGTTCGCCCTCTTTATGATTTCACTGTTGAAAGGCAGTATTTCATCTATAGCCGTCGGTTCCGGTTCCATAATCATGGGTGTTGCCCTGAGTTATTCCATACATATGGTTGTACACCAGAGCCATGTGGCATCTGTAACGCAACTGATAAAGGAACTCACCTACCCTCTTACTGTCGGCAGTTTTACAACAATAGGCGCATTCTTAGGGTTACTTTTCACCAGTTCGGAATTGTTACGAGACTTCGGGCTTTTCGCATCCATGACGCTGATAGGTACAATTATCTTCTGCCTCATATACCTACCTCATTTCCTCGACGGAAGGGTTCATCAGAAAAGAAGCGCGTTGCTCCGCTTTATAGAACGCTTCAATGCTTACCGCTTCGATAAAAACAAATGGCTTGTAGGCGGTATTTTAGTATTAACGGTTATTTGTGTATTTACGTCACGCAATGTGGGTTTCGATGCCGACATGATGCATATGAATTATGAACCGGAACATCTGAAAGAAGCCGAACAGAAATTGGCGGAGATCGTAGATAACGATAAAAAAAATATCCTGTTCGTAAGTGTCGGAAAAAATACCGATGAAGCGATCCAAAACTATAATGCGACCAATAAAAAATTATCAGGACTAAAAGAACAAGGCCTGATCAAAAACTTTGCGTCCGCCGATTACTTCCTTATTCCCGAGGATGTTCAGCAAGAACGTCTGCAAAAATGGAATAATTACTGGACTGCCGGGAAGAAAGATTATTTGAAAACAACGCTGAAAAGCGAGTCTACAACATTTAATTTTCGTCAGGACGCTTTTGCCCCATTCTATAAATGGATAGATTCTGACTTTACTCCGCATAAAGATATTACGAAGACAAGCCGGATACTGAACGACTGGCAAAACACTGTTCCGGGCCTTACCCTGCTTATTTCACAAGTACAGCTCGACGATAAAAATAAGGAAGAAGTATATCAACACTTCAATAATGGCAATGAAGTTGTGATTTTAGACCGCTCCTTCTTTACTAAGAAGTGGGTATCCGCTATCAATGATGACTTTTACCTGATATTATTCATTTCATCATTCCTCATTTTCATTACACTGCTTATATCTTACGGGCGTATCGAGTTGACACTAATCAGTTTCTCCCCGATGTTTATCAGCTGGATTATCATTATTGGCATCATGGGCATATCCGGGATAGAATTCAATATCATCAATATCATCCTGTCCACTTTCATATTTGGTATCGGGGACGATTTCAGTATATTTATTATGGACGGTTTACAAAATAAATACCGGACAAATAAACCTGCGCTGAACGGGCATAAAACTGCCATCTTCTTTTCGGCTTTCACCATTATTGTAGGAATGGGAGCCTTGATTTTCGCGCAGCATCCCGCCTTGCAGTCTATTTCGTTAATGTCCATCCTTGGAATGATAGTTGTGGTTCTGGTTTCATATACCATCCCTCCTGTCATCTTCCGCATCTTTATGTCTTCACAGACAACAAAAGGGCTACCGCCATATACACTTGCCTCTATACTGATCACCGCCTTTATATACGGGCTGTTCCTTGCCGGATGCCTGTTCCTCCGCATAACGATTTTACTATTGTATCTGATTCCTGTAAAGAAGAGTAAAAAACGGCAATTCATGTGCTACCTGATAATGCTCAACTGCCGCTTCATTTGCTTTGCAGGATTTATACTGAAGAAAAAGAAAGTAAATGCCGGTGGTGAAACGTTTAAGAAACCCGCCATTATCATAGCCAACCATCAGTCTTTCCTCGATATACTCCTGTTACTCACGCTCCATCCTAAGATGGTAATGGTTACAAACGAATGGGTATGGAGGTCTCCGTTCTTCGGCGCAGTAATCAGGTATGCAGGCTACTTTTATACAGGCGAAGGATATGAAAATTCGGTGTCGCACATCAAAGAGCGAATCGATGAAGGCTACTCCGTTGTCATATTCCCTGAAGGCACACGTTCATACGATGGTAGATTGAAGCGTTTCCACAAAGGCGCATTCTATCTATCCGAAACACTGAAACTGGATATAATCCCCATCATATTATATGGCACAGGAATGGTTATTTCCAAATCACAGCCATTCTATCTGAAACGTGGAATAATAGCAACTAAAATCCTGCCCCGCATTACTTATGAAGACCGTTCGTTCGGAAACACGTATAAAGAAAGGACAAAAAATACGGCGGCTTATTTCGCATCCGAATATATAAAAGTTTGCGCAGAATATAATACGCCCATCAATCCATATTTCTATCATATGCTGGTAAAAAACTACATCTATAAAGGTCCGGTGATGGAATGGTATGTACGCATAAAGGTGAAAATGGAAAGAAGCTATAAAATATTCGACGAACTGATACCTGAAAGGGGGCAAATCACAGATATCGGTTGCGGGTATGGCACTTTAGGATACATGCTTGCCATATTATCGCCTGACAGGCAGGTATTAGGCATAGATTATGACGAAGATAAGGCCGAAGTCGCCCGGTACGGATATTTACATAGAGAGAATACCGCTTTTGTATATGCCGACGCTTTGGAATATCCGCTACCCGAAAGCGATGTGTTTGTATTGAATGACATGTTGCACTATATGGATAGCCGGAAACAGGAATCGTTATTAAAAAAATGCATACAGAATCTTCGTGACGACGGATTGATCATCGTTCGTGACGGAGATAGCCGGGATAAGCAAAAACAAAAACTGACAAAGTTATCAGAGATATTCTCTACCCGCATATTTGGTTTTAATAAAACAAAAGAAGAACTTTGTTTTACTTCGGCTGAGAAACTATATGAAATAGCTGATAGTTGCAATATGACTGTAGAGAGCTTCAAAAACGATAAATATACGTCTAATACTATTTTCCTATTTAGGAAAAAAGAAGAGAAAACAAATGGGTAAATACGATATCATCATAGCCGGGAGCGGATTGGGCGGTCTCGAATGCGCTGCCATCCTGAGCAAAGAGGGATACAATGTATGCGTGCTTGAAAAGAACGTGCTATTCGGTGGATGCCTGCAAACATACATCAGGAAAGGGCATCAATTCGATACAGGGATTCATTATATCGGCAGTCTGGACGAGGGGCAGATAATGAACCAGTATTTCAAATACTTCGGTATAATGGATAAGCTGAATATAAAACGTCTCGACGCCGACTCTTTCGATACCATATTTTATAAAGATAAAGTATATAATTACGCGGTTGGCCACGATCATTTTGCCGATACGCTGGCCCAATCTTTTCCCCATGAACGGGAGAACCTCAAAGCATATACCTCTATCCTTAAAGATGTGAGCAGGCTCATAGATGTGGACAACCTGAAAAAAGGGAGTATAGCACAGAACGGCATGAAATATTTTTATGCTTCGGCTACTCAGATGATAGCAGATACGGTTAAGGATGAAACACTGAGGAGCGTTTTAGCCGCTACATCCATGCTGTATGGAGGAATAAAGAATAGTTCCACTTTCTACCATCATGCGATGACCAATAACTCGTATATCGAAAGCCCCTACCGTTTTGTAGACGGAACCATGCAGATAGCCGAACGGCTGATAGACGTTATCCGGGCGAATGGAGGTACCGTATTGAACAATAAGGAAGTTACCCGGCTGATAGTAACGGACAATCAGGTTACAGCTGCGGAAGTAAACAACGAAGAAATATTCGAGGCCGATCATTTTATCTCCAATATCCACCCCAAACGCACACTGGAGATACTGGAAAAGAGCCGCTATATAAAAAACGCTTATATATCCCGCATCAATGCTTTGCCTAATTCATTCGGAGTCTTCACTACATATCTGGTGATGAAGCCGGAATCTCAACCATATATCAACAGTAATTATTATGTGCATGGAACTGATAATGTATGGTATAATGACGATTCGTCCCGGGATAAGATCAACAACGCCCTGCTCTGCTTCCAATGCAATAGCAATAGTGACTATACGGATGTAATCTCCGTATTGACACCGATGTACATGTCGGAACTGAAAGAATGGGAAAACACCACTGTAGGCAAGCGGGGGGATGATTACATCGCTTTCAAGAAAACCTATTCAAATAAAGTCCTCAAGTTTCTGAAAGGCAAAGGATTCGATTTCTCCGGTAAGATAGAAAGCATATATAGCACCACACCGTTAAGTTACCGTGACTATACGGGAACGCCTCACGGCTCGGCATACGGTATCGTAAAAGATTGTAAGTTTCCCGAATTAGGTTTTATTTCTACAAAAACGAAACTGAAAAACCTTTACTTTACGGGCCAGAATATGAATGTGCACGGAGCTTTAGGTGTAACGCTCACATCCATGTTCACTTGCGCCGACTTTGTAGGTCAGGAATATTTAGCTAAAAAAGTAGGAAATGCATAAATTGCTGAAAAAAGGTCTGAAAACCGGATTATATGTACTGCTGATATTTATTCTTGCTTTTGGAGGAATTACCGGCTACATGTATTTTTCAGCAGACATGTGTGTCCCCGAAATAACGGAAGAAGTTCCCGCCTATAAACTGACAGAAGAGCCTGATTACCGTCAGTGGGGCGACAATTATCTCCGCAAGAGTGAAAGCGGATTGTGGGAACTGAAAGTATCCGGCAGCGATTATGAACGGGGCATCGCTATAGGAGAGATGTCGAAAGACCTGCTATATTATCAGGAAAAAGTATTTGTAGACCAGATAAAGGTACTTGTCCCATCCGAAAATTACCTGCGGTTCCTCGGCTTCTTCACTATCCTGTACAATCGTAATCTGGGAAAGAACATACCGGAGGAATACAGGCGTGAAATTTACGGGATATCCCATTCCTGCTCCGATGAATTCAGTTATATCGGCACTCCCTACGAAAGACAGTTAAACTACCACGCTGCACATGATTTAGGACATGCCATGCAAGACTATATGCTCGTAGGATGCAGTTCCTTTGCTACATGGGGCACGGCAAGCGCCGATTCAACATTGGTAATCGGCCGCAATTTCGATTTTTATGTAGGGGATGATTTTGCAAAAAATAAAGAAGTACAATTCTATGCGCCCGAAAAAGGTTATAAATTCGTATCTGTAGCCTGGCCGGGAATGACCGGTGTATTGTCGGGCATGAATGAGGAAGGACTGACTGTAACAATCAATGCCGCAAAATCAACCATGCCTGCGTCCGCCAAAACGCCAATATCCATCCTTACAAGAGAGATATTGCAATATGCGTCAACAATTGACGAAGCGTATGAGATTGCGAAAAAGAGAGAGACTTTCGTTTCCGAATCCATCCTTATAGGTTCTGCCAAAGACAAGAAAGCGGCTATTATAGAAAAATCGGCTGATAAGATAGGCTTGTTTACTACCGATGGAGAACAAATTATATGTACCAATCATTTCCAATCCGAAACATTCGCCAAGGACGAACGGAATCTCGAAAATATCCGTACGACAGACAGCCAATACCGTTTCCGAAGATTGACCGAACTCCTCGATAAAAACAAACCTTTAGATGTAACAAAAGCAGCCTCTATCCTTCGCAACACCAAAGGATCGGGAGACAAGGAAATAGGACTGACAAATGAAATGGCAATCAATCAATTTATCGCGCACCATTCGGTCATATTCAAACCCGAACAGCGGATAATATGGGTATCTACCCACCCCTGGCAGATGGGTAAATATGTGGCCTATGACCTGAATAAGATATTCGGCGAAGATACGGATTTCAGGAAAGAGATATATTCCCCGGAATACACTATTCCCGAAGATTCGTTGATACATGGCGATATTTTCAATAACCTCATGGTATATAAGGACCTGACGAAAGAGATAAAAGCTAAGACAAAAGAGAAGAGTTCCGTATCTCCGGGAATATTAAATAAATACGAAGCCTCTAATCCCGAATATTATCATATGTACGAAATAGTCGGGGATTATTACCTGTCACAAGAAGAAATAGAAAAGGCAAAGAATTACTGGCAAAAAGCATTGACAAAAGAAATACCGAAAGTCTCCGAAAAGGAACGGATATTGAAAAAAAGTAAATAACAACGTAATGGAAAAACACCCCGACATACAATTTCAGCCTGCCATCAAGATCAAAGAATATCAGGAAACGAAACTACAGGCTGCTCTGCAATACCTAAAGGAACATTCTGTTTTTTATCAAAGGATGTTCGAAGAACAGAATATTGACATAGACGGGATCAAGACGATTGAAGATCTACGGCAATTGCCTGTCACCACGAAGAATGACCTGCAAAAATACAGTGAAGATTTTATTTGTGTAGAAAAGTCTAGGATCATCGATTATGTAACAACATCGGGAACTTTGGGGAGCCCCATCACATTTGTCCTCACCGATAAAGATCTCGACCGTCTCGCCTATAACGAGTACCTGTCTTTTACCACTGCAGGATTTACCAAAGAGGACATCATGCAATTGATGACAACTATAGACCGCCGTTTCATGGCCGGACTGGCTTATTTCCTCGGAGCGCGTGAACTGGGTATGGGCGTTGCCCGTGTAGGGAACGGGATACCCGAACTTCAATGGGATACAATAGAACGGATACAGCCAACCTGCGGGATAGCAGTACCTTCATTCCTTATAAAACTGATAGATTTTGCCGAAAAAAATAAGATCGATTACAATAACAGTTCCATCAAAAAATGCCTTTGCATAGGGGAATCTTTACGCAAAGAGAACTTCGAACTAAATACTTTAGGCAGACGTATTCAGGAAAAATGGAGTTCCCTGCAATTATATTCCACATATGCTTCTACCGAAATGCAGGCATCATTCACTGAATGCGACTGCTTTTGCGGTGGTCATTTACAGCCGGAGCTGATTATCGTGGAATTTCTGGACGACAACGACAATCCTGTCGGAGAAGGTGAGTCGGGAGAAGTGACCATTACTACATTGGGTGTGGAAGGGATGCCCCTCCTTCGCTTTAAAACAGGGGATGTATGCTACCACTATACCGAACCTTGTAGCTGCGGCAGAAACACCACACGCCTGAGCAGCGTATTGGGACGCAGGGGACAGATGATAAAATATAAGGGTACTACGCTTTATCCGCCTGCCTTATTCGATATACTGGACAATATACCGCATATCAAGAATTATGTAGTTGAAGTATTCACCAACGATCTGGGAACAGATGAAATATTAGTGCGGGTAGGCTGTGATGAAAACAGGAGCGAAGCTTTTATAAAAGAGATCAAAGACCTGTTCAGATCGAAGGTAAGAGTTGCCCCGAATATCAGTTTCGAGTCTCCTGAATATATCGCGCAGATTCAGACTCCGCCTATGAGCCGGAAAGCTATTAAATTTATAGATTTACGGTAATTCTTTTGATAAGAAAAGGCTTTTTCTTACATTTGGTATAAAATCACTAATAAAATTTTATTTATATGAAAAAATTAGTTTTAGTTATTGCCCTACTGGTTAGTGTATGTAGTTTTGCCCAGAAAAAAGAGCTTTTAAAAGACATTGAAGCCATCAATTTTTATGGCGTTGACTTTTCCCATGCGAAGGTATATGGTGCAAAAGAATCCGGTGAACATTTCAAATATGCTTTTCAGGATATCAACAATCTATTCATTACAGAAGCCAAGAAATACGATGTAGCAAAATATTTGAAAAAACGAGTTCTGGGTGTCTATATTGATGGTGTTAAAGCACGTATATCAGACCTCAAAGCCGATGATATTTTTACTACAGATGCCGCATATCAACTGGAGGACAATACAATAAAAGACATTGTAAAATCCCTTTCGGTAAAAGAGAGTGATGGTACCGGAGTTATCATTATAGCCGAAAGATTAAGTAAGGCAAAGAACAGAGGATACTTCGATGTTGTATTTTTTGATATAAAAACCCGGAATATTATCGATAGCTGGAAAGCTGATGGTAAGGCGCAGGGATTCGGCCTTCGCAATTTCTGGGCGCACTCGGTACGTGAAGTTCTAAAATTCAGCGAATCGGCATTGAAATAAGAATCCGGCACCAGAGAACCGTCTATACGCATTTAAACAGAACTTAATTATAACGATTTAAATCTTTCAGGCATTGATCTTGAAAGATTTAAATCGTTTATAGAATAATCTATAAGCTATACCACCGGGGGGAAACGGCAGCCCATCATATAAACAATTAAGAACGGTTTAGAAACAAAGATAAAATATGACAAGAATTAAAAACACCATTTTGGCAGGACTTGCCTTTGGGCTTTTATTTGGAGCTTTTTTTGTATTTCTGTTTGGCGCTGATCACGCTTTAATTACAGCATCTATTGCAGCACTTCTCTTTGGAGCAGGAATGTATTTCTTTGTAACCTCTAAGACAGTTAAACGACAAACACAGATTGAAGATTCTGATGGCAGAGTAATTGTTCATTCCGGAGATGCTAATCACTTTATGAAAGGAGAAGCTGTTGGTGGAAAACTTTACTTACTGACTGACAAACTTCAGTTTCAATCTCATAAATTCAACATTCAAAACCATAGACTCATCATAGAGATAGAACAAATAAAAGAAGTAGGTTTTTATAATACACTGGGACTTGTGCCCAATGGACTTGCAATTATAACGATGGGTGGACAAACAGAAAAATTTGTTGTTAACGGCAGGAGACATTGGAAAGAGGAAATTGAAAAGTTAAAAGGCAGACTTAAATAAAATGAATACCCTCGCTGGCAAACATTTGTAATCTCTGCCAAATATATAGCTACAAAAAGAATTTATCAGAAAGAAATATAAGTTTCATATATTATGCCGATCAGTATTTGAAAACTTTATCTATATTATTAGCCGATAGCCTTTGGCTGTCAGCTGATAGCTCTTTGAAAAAATGAATAAGCCCCCTCAATCCCCCACCTTACAATGAGGGTAAAAAGTGACAGATAGAAAATAGTGGAAAATGTGTCAAGTTTGTCAGGTTTTGTACATAAGCTATTGGTTAAAAGCTATCAACTAATAGCTGACAAATGTGTTACCTTTGTTACCTTTTAACAAGTAATGAGTAATAAGTTGAAGAACTGTATTTCTGCTAACTGTTTACCGATGACTGTAAAAATGAGTAAAGTTTGTCAGCTTTTTATTAACTCATACCTTGTTAACCCGGTGAGAAAATTATAAATTAGTAATCAATATAAAATAATAATATTATGTTTTCAAAAGAAACTTACATCAGCCGCCGCAACCAATTGAAAAAAACAATAGGTTCGGGCATTCTCTTGTTCCTAGGAAACGACGAATCCGGAATGAATTATGAAGATAACACCTACCCTTTCCGTCAGGATTCCACATTCCTTTATTTCTTCGGGCTTCCATATGCCGGACTAGCAGCCGTTATCAATATAGATGAAGATAAGGAGATTATCTTCGGAGATGAGCTTACAATCGACCAGATAGTATGGATGGGCACACAGCCTACATTGAAGGAAAAAAGTGAAAGAATCGGAGTAGCAAATATTCAACCGTATCCGTCATTAGGCAGTTATCTGTCAAAAGCGGCAACTAAAGGACAGAAAGTACATTACCTGCCAACTTACAGGGCGGAACATACACTCAGGCTAATGGACTGGACTGGTCTTAAACCTGCACAACAAGAGGCCTCCCTCCCATTTATTCAGGGTGTGGTAAATCAGCGTATCTATAAATCGGAAGAAGAAATCGCTGAAATAGAAAAGGCCTGTGATATTACAGCCGATATGCACATTACCGCGATAAAGAAAGTCCGTGTAGGAATGAAAGAATATGAGGTGATGGCAGCACTGGAAGAAGTAGCCTATGCAGCCGGAGGAAGGCTCTCCTTCCCTACTATCGCCACAGTAAACGGACAAACATTGCACAATCACTATCACGGAAACACGGTAAAAGAAGGCGATATGTTCCTTATCGACGCCGGTGCGGAAACCGAAATGGGTTATGCAGGCGATATGTCGTCTACCATACCTGCCGGAAAGAAATTCTCGTCCCGCCAGAAAGATGTATATGATATTCAGGTAGCTTCACATATTGCATCGGTAGAAGCATTACAGCCGGGCATTCCATTCAAAGAAGTGTATGAACTTTCGGCAAAGGTTATTTGCGAAGGGATGAAATCACTCGGCCTGATGAAAGGTGATATGAACGAAGCTGTACAAGCCGGCGCTCATGCGATGTTTTTCCAGTGCGGACTGGGACATATGATGGGGCTTGATGTACATGATATGGAAAATCTGGGTGAAGTTTGGGTAGGTTACAACGGAGAGCCCAAAAGTACACAGTTCGGACGAAAATCGTTACGTCTGGGACGGAAACTCGAACCGGGTTTTGTACTCACTATCGAACCGGGCGTCTACTTTATACCCGAACTGATAGACTTATGGAAAGGTGAAAAGAAATTCGAAGAATTTATCAATTACGACAAGCTGGAGGCATACAGGGATTTTGGCGGATTGCGTAACGAAGAAGATTTCCTTATTACAGAAACAGGCTCCCGCAGGTTAGGTAAAAAGATACCACTGACTACCGAAGAAGTAGAAGCATTAAGATAACGATGCAGGATAGCAATAAAGCGCTTATTTATGGTGGCATTGCCGTATTAAGCTGGTCTACAGTAGCTACGATGTTTAAAATGGCACTGAAGTATTTCTCTCATTTTGAGATGCTTTTGGTTGCCAGTTTTACGGCATTGCTCATATTCAGCATAGCAATGACTATACTGAAAAAATGGACTGACCTGAAGACTCTCCCTGCCAGACAGTGGGGATGGTTTGCATTGGTCGGTTTATTGAATCCCGTGGCTTACTATCTGGTCCTTTTTAAATCGTATGCTTTACTGCCTGCGCAAGTGGCACAACCGATAAACTATGCCTGGCCGATTGTATTACTCGTTTTACTGGCTATTATTGCCCGCCAGCCAATACCCAAGATGAAGTATATTGGTATGGCACTATCTCTCGGAGGAGTAGCTCTTATATCGTTAGGTTCGGGTGGTATAAGCGGACAGAGTTTACCTATTACAGGATTACTACTCGCTTTCTTAAGTGCATTTTTATGGGCAAGCTATTGGATAGTAAACAATCAGAATAAAAAAGTGGATGGAATAGTCGCATTGTTCCTCAGCTTCCTGTTTGGGTCGGTATATCTACTGATAGGAGCTTTATTTGCAGGAGTCAGTCTGAATTCTGTACCGGGAGTATTATCGAGTATCTATGTAGGCGCTTTTGAGATGGGAATACCATTTATATTTTTCGGATTGGCTATAAGGAAAACGAATAATCCGGCTCTGGTGAATCAGATGTGCTATCTATCGCCGTTTATTTCCCTTTTCCTGATCCATTTGGTATTAGGGGAGCAAATATACGTGACTACATATCTGGGATTATTCCTGATCGTATTTGGTATCATATTCAATGAATATCTGACAAAGTATTTGCGGAAAAAGGCTATTGACTAAATAAAAAAAGCCGGTTAATACCGGCTTTTTACTCTATATTCGGACTGATATTATTCAGCTCCTTCTTCCTCGTTCACAGGGGCAATCAGTTTATAACCTTTACCGTGGATATTGATGATCTCAATACTTGGGTCCGGTTTCAACAGCTTACGCAATTTTGTGATATATACGTCCATACTGCGGGCATTGAAATAGTTATCATCGACCCAGATTTGTTTCAGGGCATGATTTCTTTCCAATATGTCGTTAGCATGAGCACATAACAGAGCCAATAGTTCTGCTTCCTTAGTTGTTAGTTTGGTACTTTCACCATTGATAGTCAGGATTTGCTTTTGAGTATCAAAGTTCATATTACCGAATTGGTAAACCTGTTGTTCTTTACTTCTCTTTCCTTTTACACGACGGAAAATAGCCTCGATACGAAGAACAAGCTCTTCCATGCTGAACGGTTTTGTAATATAGTCGTCAGCTCCGGCCTTAAAGCCTTCAAGGATATCATCCTTCATATTCTTAGCTGTTAAGAATATGATCGGAATTTCGGTATTGATTGCTCTGATTTCTTTTACCAGAGTGATACCATCTTTTTTAGGCATCATCACATCCAGAATACACAGGTCATACTTTTCTTTTACAAAACCTTTGTATCCAACTTCCCCATCAATGTAAAGGTCAGTGTCATAACCTTTTGCCTGAAGATACTCTCTTAGCAGCATACCAAGATTCTCATCATCTTCACATAAAAATAATTTCAATTTTTCTTCCATAACTTACTTATTTACATACAATTTATTTGAGTTGCTCATTATTCTTCATTATAGGCAGGCAGATTATAAATTTGGTGCCTTTACCTAATTCACTCTCAGCTTTTATAGTTCCTTTGTGATCTTCAACTATTTTCCTCACATATGCCAATCCCAGACCAAAGCCTTTCACATCGTGCCGGTTGCCTGTAGATACGCGATAGAAACGTTCAAATATCTTCTTTACAAATTCTTTCTTTATACCTATACCGTTATCTTCTACTGAGATATATAGTTTATTATTGCTATTCCATGTACGTATCATCAATTCCAGCGGTACATCTTCTCTTCTGTACTTCACTGCATTATCCAACAAGTTAAATAACACATTGGTAAAATGCATTTTATCTGCTTCAATAGCTGATTCCGTGGCTTCCAAATCGATATCCAGATTACCTCCGAATTTTTCGACTTTTATCTGGAAAGTATTAGCTACACTTACAACAACATCATTGGCATCCAGTTCTTTCATTTTCAGTGTTGCTTTTTGCTTCTCGAAAAGAGACATCTGCAAAACTTTTTCTACCTGAAAACTTAACCGTTCGGTTTCATCATTTATCACGCCTGATATATGTTTGAAAACTTCCGGAGACTTCGTGATGGAGCCATCTTTAAGCATTTGTGCTGCTAATGAGATTGTTGACACAGGCGTCTTCAGTTCATGTGTCATATTATTCATGAAATCACTCTTCATTTCCGACAAACGCTTTTGGCGGAATGTGATGTAAATGATTATAATAAATGTTACCAGCAATATAAAGGTAAACAAAATTGACGGATATAGAAATTTTACTTCACTAAACAAGTATTTATCCTTATCCGGGAAATATACCTTCAGGTATGTAACCTTATCCTGCGGATCGTTAGGAAACAACGATTGCAAATAATAGTCCTTCCTGTTTTGCATCGTAAAAAACGGCTGCTGATATATCGGCTTGTCGTTTTTATCCACCACTTCGTACTGGAATGGCAACTCTATCCCATTCCCTTTTATCTCGTTTCTGATAAGAACCTCAAGCGATTTCAAATTCACCCGTTCTGCTATAGGTATATTACTTGCCGTATTTATAATACGGTTCAATACCTCGTTCATTATATCGCTCTCGTAAAGATATTTCTTTTTTTGTTCATCCTGCATACCGAATATCGTTTTCGATATAGCATTCGTCCCACCTTTACTCGGCGACTGGAAAATCTGACTCTTCGGAGTTTGAGTAGTGGTCGACATATTCAACTCCATGTTTATCTCCATATCGGGAGCTGTCATCTTCACTCTTTGCTGATGCGTTACTGTTTCTTCCTGCATCTGATTCTGCAAAGATAATGATCTGTTATAAGCGGCCGCCTGTTTTTTCTGATTCTCGAGAAATGCCTCATTCAGATACTTCTGTGTCTGATCGAGTTCCAAACTACGAGAAACCTGCAAAAGGCTTCTGTTTATAATTTCATTAAACTGATCACTCCTTATCCTTATCGATTCTCTAAGGTAGGTTATTTGTAAGTACAATAGGCCAAAGAACGCAAATGCCATTATTCCGGCGAGTATCCATATTGTTGATTTTTTCATTTTAGCCTCTCTATTCTACCAAGACTTGCTTACTTTAATTAAATAAATTTTATAGGTCTCGATTTTACTATTTAACAATTAACACAAAGATATTGTTTAACATTTGAAAAAATAAACATAAAGGAAATATTTTTTCTATGCAAGCTTATAAATATTTTTTATTGTAGCAAAATAAATTTTAAGCTTATTCCAAAATTACTGTTTGTTGTCGAATATGACGACGATGAAATTAATGGCCTGTTGAGGATACGATCATAGAACGCTCTCAAAGTCAAAGACCTGCTCATTGCATAATCCGCAGATATTTTTAACGTTACAATAGTCGTGCCACTTGTTGCCTGCGTAAAATTTTCCTGAATCTTACGAAGCAAGGCTTCAACTGTTTTATGCGACAGATCTGCTTTTATATTTAAATCGTTATTGAACTGCCCTATTGACTTCTGGCTCAATCCTATCAGGCGGTTAAACTCATTGATACGATATCCGAATCCGACTACAAATTCTTTTTGCAGAGATTCTATGATCTGATAAGATGACATATTTAAGGTTAAAGTACGTGCATTATTATAACGTGTATTGATTGTCATATTATTATTCAGTGTACCCTCGACTCCAAATAGAGGATTAAACACTTCGGATATACCGACCGATGATATATTGTATGGTGAAGACGGCACCGGATTTCCACTGAGGATATCACGTATATATCCAAGTTCGTCATCTGCCTGCACCCAATTTGAGAAAGAATTATAATTACTTACCTGATAGTAACAGGTATATGCGTGATTGAGCCGTAAATTCTTAAATTTCTCTTTTATAAGCGGGATGCTGGTCAGCCCATCATATGCCACTGTCCAGTTAGGCAGTATAGATAACAAGGACGGAAACGCCGTGAGCGCGATATTATTTGCACTACGCCCTGTATAAGCAGATATAAATGCCGGAATAAGCACATCTGCGGAATTAACATCGACCTCGCCTGTGGCAGCCGAATAAGGCTGACCGATAAGGCCCGGAGTATTTTCGCTGATAAAGCCCCCGCCGGGATAAGAAGTATTTCTATATTTAGCCTCAAGTCTGTTTTTTATACGATACCTGTTTACAAGGAATTTTTCAAAAGCTGCCGAATAGTAATCATTTCCGGCATTGCTGCTTTTAAGAGCTGAAGACAAAGCCACAGTAGTCATAGAAAAGTTGCCGCCGAATGTTCTCGAGGTATTCGGAGTACCATCTTCTAAAACAGTATACTGAACTTCAGTCCGTTTATTATTCTCATGTTTGGCATTCAACTCTATCTTGAAGTCCTTAAACGGTTCTATCTGCGCTCTGAACTCGAATGTTTCGGCCGTGTTAAATACCGATGGGGAGACATTCATAACATTGCCTACAAGCCAGTCCCTGTCTATCGACTTTTGTATAAAATCATCACCGCCCTCTAGTCCGAAAGCAAAACCAAGTCCCGGAACCATTCCATAATCGGAACCCTTCTGACCGAATGCATCACCTATGCCCGGTTTGAAACCTGAAATATACGTTTCGTTATGCCTTGAGTAATTAAACCCTAATGTGCGCACCGACATTAGCCCACGCGCTGAATATTCTGCTATATCCTGTAACAGTTTCGACGTTCCGGTTTCTTTATATCTTCCCTCAATACTCAGCTGTATATCAGCAGAGTCTTTATTATTTATCCGGATTGTATTCTCATCTACCTTTTTAAATTTCACGGTATATGGCTTTCCGTCTTTTCTTGCGGTTACCTGTATATTTTTTGTATTGAGTCCATGCGTAATTGTTGCAGTTGTATCTCTTTGTAGCAATACATTCTGTGTAAAGCGACGCCTTTCAGGCTCACGTTTTTCCCGTTCACGCTGGCTAGGAGATTGCGGTCTTCTCTTCGCATCGAAACGGTCATTTACTCTTTTCAAAAATGAAGATTTATTATACAGCGCGGTCATACTGAATCTGTTTGTCAGATCCAGTGTCATTGTATTACTTATGGTATTGCCAATCTCTACACTATCTATATTAGCTCCGCGATCCCACTGATAGCCGCTCGTATAACCGGCATTAGACGTTACCCAATCCATAGCCGGAATATTCTTGAACGGAAGCTGATAGGTAACTTTTACTGTTTGCCTGTATGATAGCGGGTCTCCAAGGCTTTTCAAACTACGCATAACAGCATCTTTCCATGTATCATAGTCGTCCCTGTTCAGTTTTTTATTCACTTGCAGGTATGGTTCTTCTATTTCGGCTCTGGTCCCCGATTGAAAAGAGAATTTCAGGTTACGGGTAAAATCCCAATCGATATTAAAATCCCTGTCCCATAAGAAAGACTGGCTCCATGATAAAAATTCGCTGGATGTTCCCCCGCCAAGCCTGTAGCTTTCTATATCACGCAAGGCTGTTTCGGTATAGTATCGTACAATATTGGAATTAAAGGCGATATGAGACGGAAGATAATTAAAGCCTAATGACCGGGCAAACTTCGCAGCCCCGGACTTACTCTTTGCATTTTTGAATGGTTCCCAAGTCTTCACCATCGGACTATATGCATAATTGAATGTCGCCCGATAATTTTTAGTCACATCATATACCGTAGTTGGATTCTTCGTCTCACTCTGGCTATATGAATAGCCGAAACTAAAGTTTGCCGGATCGTATGGCATGGGAGTCTTACTCTGAATATTGACCTTAACATTATTCACACTGATGCTCTTCGTTGTGGTTTTCTCCTGCGCCAGACTCTTTATTGAATCTTTTTCGGCCTTGGTTTCCACTATGCTCAATGCCTCTTTAAGTGTAACATCCTGATCGAATGGATCGTATTTTGGAGTAGTTGTCTGATTAGAATATGAGTAATATAAAGGCAGGCTTACTTTCGCTTTCTCCGGAAAGAATTTACCTAATTCTATATTAGCAGCGATGCTATATGTATGATAATCGTCGGAACGCCTTTCCATCAGTTTCTGATCTAAGGCTCCAAATCCAACAGTTTCTTTCCGTCCCGATAAATTTATTGTCCCTAAGTCGGATAGAGCAACGTTCAGATTTCCTTGTGCAGCCCATCCGCCTTCCTCATCAAAGTCGGTAAGGCGAAGCTCATTTATCCAGACTTCTCCCGACTTGACCACTGTGCTGTTATTCCTTACCCCAACCATTATCACATTGATCTCGGATAATGAAGGATTACCAATCACACTTACCCTGTTGTTTTGTTTATCGGGGTCATACTCGTAATAGAGTGTTGTATATGAAACTGTAGAACCGGCTTTTCGTTTCTCCCTGTTGCGATGTAATTTTACATCTTTCAGTAATTCTAACGGGAAGTCGAACATATTCTCGTTAGGCCATACTACATTCCTGTCAGTAGAGCCTTCCGGAGTTATTACCAACGGTATCTCGTATTCGTAATAGTTATTTTTATAATCGGAACCCAAGCGGATAAATATCGTGAAATCGCCTCTTACTAATTTCTCCCCATCGATAAGTTCTTCTGCATGGGTAAACATTTGTAAGCGTTTATATCGTCTGAGGTCATAATATGTATTTTTATAAATCGCACGCGCATCCCCAGCACTCAGCTCATGTATACGCATAGACAATGATTGCTCATTCTCCTTTGTCATCTGTGCCTGATCGGGGTCGGTGACACGGCTGAGCCCCGGAGGAAGTACATAACCGACAGGCTTACGGTCCGAATTTTCTTCTATATTTACTGTCGCAATATCGAGAGTACCATTTCCCGATGGCTCATTATTTTTATTTAGGGTCTGTTCGTATGCGCGCCAATCGCCACGAACCAATTGCAATGTACCAAAACGCAAGAATGTGGTCTGATTGAAACCGGTCATAAACATGCGCATAAAGCGGATACTCTTAAAATCCGATATATTCCCTATTTTTTCACCTTGGCGTACAGGTACTTTAAACTGATACCATGTCACTTCTCCAGTCGTACCATTACGAAGCGGAACTTCCACTTTGCGGCTATCGGCTATATAATTTTCGCCGACATTCATTTTTTTAGGATCAAGCTCTATCCTGTACTGAAAATAGGCTTCTGTTTCATTCAATGTATTATCCTGATCTATGTCCTCCACATCAGGTACAGGCCGGGCGGCGGTAGAATAACTCTCTGAAGTCTGCTTGGTATCAGGGGAGTTTCCTTCGGTATTGTTATAATATTTATAACGATCGAGTATACTTACCTCATCCCGGTCATAATCTGCCCCACGGTAAAAATGGTAAGTATCCCCGGCAGGGTCGTTCAGTGGTGAAAACCGGTCAGCCTTTAATTTCTCTCTTGCTGCTGCTGATAGTTTGGCGTCATAATCCTGTAAGTATTTACTATATGTACCAAATATAAATTCTTCCTCTGTGCTCAACCCGTTCAGTCCCACATCCTGCTTCCTGCGGGCATCACTTCCGGCATTATCATCAAAAGCATAAACAGTCGACTGGCGTTTTGGTACTTTACCCCATACCGTAGTTTCCACAGCATCGGGATCATCATTGACAGGAAGTCCGTTTTCAAAGAATTTCTTACCGTCTTTAAGAACATCCTCTGATATTTCACCCAGATTTATATATAAATCGCCTCCCTTTGCCGTCTTGTCATAAACAAACGGGTCCATCAGCCAGAATTCTATATACTCTACATTCGACGCTTCAAAATCACGTACATCCATACGGCGGGTAATCCCTCCCCAACGGGTTTCCGGATCTCTCAGTTTTCCGTCCGAATCTATATTTGTTGCATCCAGATTATAAGGACCTCTCTCATTAGGATAGAAAGACAGATTCAATGCAGGGAGAGTCGCCGATTCATTATAGGGAACATCCTTATTCGGATAAATCTCGTACATATTGATCTCCCGTACAAAGTGGTTGGATAATTGGTCCTGATCATTTTTTATATGATTAGGTGTCAGAGATGAGCCTTTACGGGTAAAAAGATTGTCTATCATAAACCATGATAACATAGCCCGGTTCATTCCATACTCTATCTGGTTACTCAATTTCGCCTCTTCAAATAATACCTTATTATCCTTACCTTTAGCACCAAAAGGAGTAGAAGCCAAAGTCCATGCATAAGGATTTTTTATATCTATCCGCGATTGCGATGATTCGAAATCGTCCAGATAAGAATATCCTCCCGCTTCTTTACTCTGATAATGTCCGGGTATCATCTGAGCAAACTCGGCATTGAACGAAATCTGAGATGGCTGGGTCGCTTCTACAAATGGCAACTTATCTACAAGATTTGTCAGCCACATCGATTCTGTTTTGTAGGATGTGTTCAGCCCCCACAAAGTATTTTTCACAGACTCGTCTCCAATCTGTGTTTTCATCGTCAGCGGCTTCTCATAGTAGTGCATAATAGTACCACCAATATTGAAATTTTTTGAGATATCGTAACTCAGATTAAGTCCCAGCAAAGTTTTTCGTTGCATATTAAAAGTTCTCCCCTCGGAAGAAACTTGTATCGGTGTATTGGAATCCAGCAAATTCTGATTGATAATAGTAACCCTTCCCGCTATATAATCGACTATATAGTCCACACCCTCGACCAAAGTAGCTCCGGCTGCGGTTAATTTCACAGAGCCCTGAGGTATATTGGTGGCATTAAGGTCTATCTCGGCATTACTGGAACCCGATCCTCGATACGAACCTGATATTTTGAATTTATTCTTCTCTGCGATTTGCTGGGCGACAGTCAATGTGGAATCATATAACTCCTGATAGACGTATTTATCGGCAATGGAATTGTTTCCTATCTTCTGTCTCAAATGAGAGCCAAAAGGCTCGACCACAGGGAAGAAAACACGTCCGTTCTGCGACTTAACGGTATATCCTTCAACGAAATCAAAGATACCGTCACCTTTAGCACCTTCTTTATTCGTTACTTCATTGTTGCGGGAATCGAGCCTGTCGAGATTCATTACTTTTAACAGTAATTCATTCTTGATATTACCTTCCGGAATGTAATTTATATAAGTACCTATAGTGTCTGACTGATAAGATATATTCAACATGAAATGGTCTTGCTGAACAGCATTATCACTCACCTTATATACGTTCTTCATCATCATGTCCCAAGTGTAGGAACGAGGAGAAAGAGAGACAGGCTTTACCAGCTTTACAAACAATGCCCCGGATTTCGGATTACCTGAATCATATTTATCCACAATGTCAGTCGCCAGTTCACCCACCTTGTAATCTTTGCCATTGGCTTTGTATGTATAAGCTACTGCCAGCACTTCATCGGCTTGCAAGGCCGAGGTAAGCGATATATAACCCAATTGAGGATTAAAAGTATATTCAGCCTGAGTCAGCAACCGGGCACTCTCTATTTTTTCATAATCGAGGCCGCTTTCTATATATCCGCTAAACAGGCCTGTGATCTGAGATATATCCCTGGCTCCGGGTTTTTCCATTTTAATGGTAGTGTATAGATTATTTGCATCATTATCAGGATTGTCCGGTTTTCCTATGGTTGCAGTCCATTTATTATTCTTGATTTTTGTATGTTCACCTATATCGGCAAATGCAACTATATTACGGGATTGCGTATAATCTCCCCTCTTATTTGTCACCCATACTTCAATATTAGTGATATTGACAGGCGACTGAATAAAAGGCAGTTTAGACATTGCCTTATCATAATTGTCACGAAAATAGTTTGATATAAAGAAATGCCTGTTGGCATCGTATTGGTCGGCTTTGAATTCGTACTCATTGGTTTGGATACCACCCTTCGAACTTGTAGTTTGAGATTCGGACTCTTGTTGCGATACGACCATATTGACACGCAATTTGCCAAACTGTAGTTCGGTATTGATACCGAAAAGTGATGTACCTCCGTTGATGAGTGAGTTGGTCGTTGCCATGCTTACGTTGCCGGCTTCGATACGTTTTATTATCTCATCTTCCTTTCCCTCATATGCCAATTTTAGTTTTTTAGAATCAAAATCGAACAACGCCTTTGTATCATAATTCATATCGAAATTGATCTTATCGCCAACAGATGCCGTTACATTCATCTGTATATCTTCATTAAACTCAAAGGCTGTTTTACTCCTGTTACGTTCCGACAGAGTAGGATTATCCGTACTTGTATGCTTGACACCCATCGTAGCCTCTACATATCCCTGTGTCCTCACCTTTACACCTCCGGGACCAAAGAGTTTTTCGGCCGGCCCGATATCCAACTTTATATCCTTCAATGAAAATTCATCTTTTTCATCCTTATTGTCGTAGGTTTCCACATTCTTTCCCTTAAAATAGTTGAACATAGAACGCTTCAACGTATAGTCCATGTATTCTTTAGGGGTAAGTGAAAAAGGCGTTGATATTTCCTGGTCTCCTACTTTGGTGCGAAAGATGTACAGTTTTGTATTGGGGTCATATTCTACCGACGTCTCAATATTAGACGGAGTTTTGAGATCGGCAGGAGGATTATCTTTAAGATCCTTATATGTAGTTATCTGCGTTTTCTTTACCGGATAACGGGGCACTGTATCCTGTGATTGCAGTTGGTCAGCGTAAGCAAAAAAGGAATCTGTCTTACCGGTGATACCGGAAAACAAACTCACAGAACTTATGAGGAGCGTAGTTACAAATAAATATTTTATATATTTTTTCAACTCTAAAAATAAATAATAGATAATAAGGTCACAAACCTATCTATTGCCTTGCTAAGTTAAAATACACTACATACTTAGAGCATCTTCAACGCTGTCTTTATAATCTGCTCGACTGTGCTATCAGCCTTATCCTTTAATATTTTAGCCACAACTTTTTGAGATGCCTGCTGGGTAAACCCGAGCATAACTAATGCTGCTACCGCTTCTTCCCCTGACGGATGTCCCGATGCAAACATATCAACCTGCTCTATCCCACTTACTTTTATCTTATCCTTCAGATCTACTATCACACGTTGTGCCGTCTTCAGACCAATTCCTTTAACGGTTTTCAACATATCAGAATTACCTGAAGCAATAACGTTCGCGAGTTCCTGTGTACTCATCGAAGACAATATCATACGCCCCGTACTGGCTCCGATACCCGAAACGCTTATTAATAACATAAACAGCTCTCGTTCCTGTTTGTCAAAGAAACCGAATAACTGGTGAGCATCTTCTCTTATAGCTTCGTAAATAAAAAGTTGTGCACTTTTCTTACCTGTCAGGTTTGAATATGTATTCAACGATATACTTATAAAATATCCTACGCCATAGGTTTCAAGGGTGACTGAGGCCGGGGTTAATTCCGTGATTTCACCTTTTATATAGTCAATCATAACTCTATTATATTAAGGTCGCTGACCTATTTATTGTTTTGATAAGTAAAGCTACAATCATCAGTTATGATTAGAAAACATAACATTAAATCATATCTGTTACTTAATTTAATTAATAACGAAAAAACATAAAAAAAAGTATATCCTGCAAGAGAACTTTTTCAAGCCCTTCAGTCCCCGCAATTATCTTATTTAATGGGCAAAGATAAAGTTTTTAGATTAGTTTTTATACCTTTGTCTTAGTCTATTAATTCGAAAAGAGAGCTATGCAATTAAAGAAAGTTAAGAATCAGGCCAACAATCTGTTTACAGAACGCACTTCAATCAGAAAATATAATCCGTCGATAAAAATCAGTAAAGAGGAAATGTCCGATATCCTACAAGATGCAATGACTGCGCCCTCGTCATTTAACTTGCAACCCTGGCGTTTTTTCATCTTCGACAGCAAAGAAGGCAAAGAATTGATAAAGCCATATATGATGTTTAACCAGCTGCTATGGGAGACCTCGTCTGCTATAATAGCCATCTATGGCGACATGGACAATTATTCCTCTGCCGATAAAATACTGTCGGCCAATGTGGAATATGACTTAATGACACAGGAACATAAAGACAAAATGCTGGAAATAATGACTGTTTATGGTGCAGGTTATACAGAAGAAAGGTTAAGAAATTCCATCCTGCTCGATTGTGGCTTTGTGACAATGCAACTGATGCTTGCCGCTAAAAATTACGGATATGACACCAATCCTATAGGTGGATTTTTGCGTAAAGAGCTGACCGAAGCCCTTGAACTTGATCCGAAACGATATATTCCCATATTACTTTTATCTATAGGGAAAGCTGCCGAAGAAGGTAAAGATACAGTACGTTTCTCTGTAGATGAAGTTACTCAATGGAGATAATTTATACTGTGAACAATCTATAAGAGATAACAGTTTACAACAAGGCTAGAGTCACAGACCAATTTAGCAACAGTTTAAATCGTACCGAAGATATATAACTTAATCCTATCTATTACTTTTTAACTTTAAAACCCCTGATTTATATGAAAAAACTCATATTATCTATTTTATTATTAATAATAGCGATGACAACAATTCAAGCTCAAAACCCGTTCTTTTCGGCGTATAAAACGCCTTACGATACACCTCCGTTCGATAAAATAAAAAATGAACATTACGAACCTGCCATAGAGAAAGGTATCAAAGACCATACTATGGAGATAAACAAGATAGTAATGATCAGGGCTGTCCCTACTTTTGAGAATACAATAGTACCACTAGAGGAATCAGGGAAACTTCTGTCCCGTGTTACATCAGTGTTCTTCAATCTGCTGAGTGCGGAAAGCAATGACGAAATGCTGCAAATAGCCCAACGGGTACAACCGAAGCTTTCGGCGCACTCGAATGAAATCAATCTGAACGAAGGGCTGTTTCAGAAAGTGAAAGCTGTATATGACAAACGATTCGAATCCAATCTTAATCCTGAGCAGATCCGTCTGGTGGAAAAGACATATCAGGGATTCGAAAACAGAGGGGCTACGCTCACCGGCAAGGATAGGGATACCTATAAGGAATTATCTTCTAAATTGAGCCAGTTAACTCTAACTTTCGGACAAAATGCGTTGAAAGAGAACAACAAATTCGAAATGTTGCTGACCGATAAAGCAGACCTAGCCGGACTTCCTAAAATAGCATTAGATGCAGCTGAAGCGAAAGCCAAGTCTAAGAATAAAGAAGGATGGTTATTTGACTTATCAGCCCCAAGCTATATTGCATTTATGAAATACTCTTCACGCCGCGATCTCCGGGAAAAGCTATATAAGGCATATACGACCCAATGTGCTGCAGGCGGTGAATTCGACAATCAGGAAAATGTAAAAGAAATAGCCAAAACCCGTATGGAAATCGCCAATTTGCTGGGTTATTCCGATTATGCAACTTATGTATTACGCAACAAAATGGCTAAGGATAAGAAGCATGTATATGAGCTGCTCGATAATCTGTTCGATGCCTATACCAAAGCTGCCCGCGAAGATGTGAAAATGGTCGAAGGTTTCGCTGTAGGCATGGAAAATAAAGATATAGATCTTCAGCCTTGGGACTGGTCATACTATTCCGAAAAACTGAAAGATGCCAAATATAGTGTCAGTGACGAACTGGTACGTCCATACTTCGAACTGGAAAATGTAAAGAAAGGCGTATTCGGCCTGGCTACCGATTTGTATGGCATCACTTTCAGAAAGAATACAAAAATTCCCGTTTACCATCCTGAAGTAGAAGCGTTTGATGTATTGGACGAAAAAGGCAACTTCCTTTCCGTGCTTTATACAGATTTCCATCCCCGTGAAGGAAAAAGACAGGGTGCATGGATGACTGAATTTAAAGGCCAATACATAGAAAAAGATAAAGACTCCCGTCCGCAGGTGCTTATTGTAATGAACTTTACCCGCCCTGCCGGTACAGAACCTGCTCTGCTTACTTTTGATGAAGTAGAAACATTCCTACATGAATTCGGGCATGCATTGCACGGTATGCTTACAAAATGTACTTACGAATCTTTATCCGGAACCAATGTTTTGCACGATTTTGTAGAACTGCCTTCTCAGATAATGGAAAACTGGCTGACAGAAAAAGAATATCTGGATAAGTTTGCCGTACATTATAAAACAGGTGAGAAAATACCGGCCGAACTGGTAAAAAAACTTGTGGATGCAGCTAACTACAATGCAGGTTACCTGTGCTATCGTCAACTATCCTTCGGATATCTGGATATGGCCTGGCACACACTTACACAGCCATATACAGGCGATGTGATCGACTTCGAACGTAAAGCGATGGCTAAGACCGCTCTTCTGCCTCTGGTAGATGGCAGCGCTATGTCCCCTTCATTCGGACATATATTCTCGGGCGGATACGCAGCCGGATACTATGGATACAAATGGGCTGAGGTACTTGATGCAGATGCTTTCGCCTTGTTCAAAGAGACCGGAATTTTCAACAAAGAAACAGCAGAATCGTTCCGTAGAAATATCCTCGAAAAAGGAAATACAGAAGAGCCGATGAGCCTGTATGTCAAATTCAGGGGACAAGAACCGTCTGTGGATGCATTGTTGATTCGCAACGGTGTGAAAAAATAATAATTTTTGTTTTTATAAAAGGCTATTTCAACACGGAATAGCCTTTTTGCTTTTATCCGGCTGATGTGGATTTTTATAAAAAAGAACTACTATTTACTGTAAATGGTATCATATAAATTTTTCAAAGAACTCCTTATCAACAACCCTTATTTTCTGATTGTTTACTTATAGATAAATATTTCAAGATTTGATTACAACTTTACTTTGTTAAGCCTATTTTGTATATTGTCATTTTATAAAGTTTTATTACTTTTGTGTCGAAATAATAGAACGAATTACACACTTGACACATCATCAGCCTTCATGAAGTATTTCCTTTGGTTCTCTTTCCTTATATTCTCATTTTTTATAGTTAGCTGTAAAAAGAAAGAACATACAAAAGTCAGCGAATCTGACAAAAAAGAGGTTCTCCAATCCAAATTTGCAAGAAACTATCCGGAGTTTGATCTCCGCATATTACAAGAGTCACTAAAAGCCCATACGACTAATGATTCCGTATTAAAATCAATATATACTACTACAGAGTTCAATCCCGTATGGATACATGACACACTCGATACAAAAAGATTATATACGTTTATTGATATTTTGAATCAGGTTGAAGAGCATGGATTGTCTCCCGAATTATTTTCTTCGTCAAGAATAAAAATGATGGCAGATGCAATAGACTCTGGCACCTTTGTTAATAATCTGGATACAGTGTATAAGATAATGATCGCTTTGGAAGAGACATCGACCAGGTCTGCCATAAAGTATATTACAGGGATGAAATACGGCTTTACCGATCCCAAAAACCTGTACAAGAAAGATTATGATATCGTTACCTCTGCTCCCGATTCTTTATTCTATAATAATCTATATGCTGAGATAAAAAAGGATCCCATTTCGGCTGTACTCAATTCACAGCCGTCAGAGGATATCTATCTAAGGTTGAGAGAAGAGTATAAGCTTTTAAGAACCATACAAGAAACAGGCTTTAAAGAGATAACTTCAGGTGATGTTACCTATAAACTCGGTGATAAGAGTAAACACATTAAAGACATTGCAGGCAGGCTTATGTTGACCGGAGAATATAAACCAGATTCGATAAGTAGTGACAGTCTCCACATAAAGCTGGATGAAGAGTTGCTTGCTGCAATAAATACTTTCAGACGAAGGAATTCATATCCGGAAGAAGCAGAAGTTGGTAAACTAACTATAAGCGCACTAAACAGACCTTTTGAATATTACCTTGCTAAGATACGGGCAAATATGGAAAGGTATCGCTGGAAACGGGCTAAAGCAAAACATTATAAACATATAGAGGTAAATGTGGCTGCTGCCATGTTAGTTGCCAATAATACTAAGAATGACAGCCTGCCTCTGATATCCAGAGTATGCGTTGGTTCGGTAAGGAATAAAACCCCTCTTCTCCAAAGCGATATTAGCTATATGAACCTCAATCCCATATGGAATGTACCGACAAGTATTGCTCAAAAAGAAGTAGCTGTATTGCAGAAAAAAGATCCTACTTACATCAAACGACATAACATGAAACTATACAAGGGCGGTAAGGAAGTAGATGTATCGTCAATCAATTGGGAAGATGTCAACCCCAGTAAGTTTTCTTATACTATCAAACAAGATCCGGGAGGAGGAAACTCACTTGGCCTGGTGAAGTTCATGTTCAACAATGCATTCTCTGTATATCTTCACGATACTCCCAGTAAACTCGCATTCAACAGAAAAAACAGGGCCGTTAGTCATGGCTGCGTGAGAGTACAGAAGCCTTTCGACCTTGCATTTTTCTGCGCTTCACCTGTAACTGAGGTTTATAAAGACCAGCTTTACCATAGCATAAATAAGCCTCCGGTATCTGATGAAGGTAAGAAGTTGCTTAAAGAGCAGAAACTAAAGAAACTACCCGATATTATCAATATCGATAAGGACAATAAGATATCCTTATTCATTGATTATTATACTGCATTTATGTATCCTGACGACGAGGCACTGTATTACGCCGATGATATCTATGAATACGATAAGCTAATATTGGACGCTCTGAATCCCAACCAAACCGCAGAAAAGAAAAAGGAGGATAAATAGATTCTCTCCTCTTACCTTATTTCAGCCTTTTATTAAAGGCCTGGATCACTTTTCATCAAAAAAGTCTGCAGCTCTCTGGCTCAGGTCATGAGCGCTTTTCTTTGCTTTATCTGCAAAGCTATCCACTTTATCCACTATTTTATCCGTATAGCTCTGAGTTTGCTTCGAGACATTTGTGAATAACTCTCTGGCCTTCTCTATAAAATCTTCACTCTTACCTTTAAAGAATTTCTCCCAATCTATATCAAGACCTTCTTTATCCATATAGTCTTTTACTACTGATATAGACTTAATTGCCTCCTCCTCTGTGAGTCCGACTTCAACCTGAAGTCTCTTTACCAAATCTTCCATATCGTACTTATTATTGATTATTCTGTAAATATAAAACAAAATGAACAGATAAAAGTTCTGATTTGCAGCATCATAGGAACCTGATAGAAACAAAGAAAGAACTGAATATCAGTTCCTCCGGGATAGTCACACTATCTATATTTTTAGAAGCGAAATCCTAGTGCCACCGACATATTACGGTTTTTCAAGTCCCGTCCATCATCGGCAACATTATGAAAACCATATTCATAGGTCAGGTTTATCGTCCATATATCATATATCAATCCTACCCGTCCCAAGACTCCGTAATCCCATCGATTCCATTTTCTCAAAGCAAATGTTTCTTCTTCATATGAGGGTATTGTAATTTGTGTACCTTGTACAACACCATCCTTTATAGTTGTAGCATAGGCCTCTCCCCGGTTCTTACCTTTAAAGCCGTACGCAACGTAGCCTCCGGCATTGAAATTTATTGCAAAATGTTTTGTCAGATACACCTCATATCCAAGGCCTAATGGAATCTGCAAATAGTCTGCTGCTGTATTACGAAGAGTATCGCCATAATATTCAACATCCATAGCTGTATTATACTCACTTCTCTGGATATGCTGTTTAAGCCCTCTCTTCGTTACATAGAGACCTGATTGTAGCTGAATATTATGCAGTATTTTAAAGTTGACATTAGCACCTATCGTAAAACCAACCTTAGGCTCTTTATACATGTTGGCGCCTTTGATATCCATTGTAGCAAAGTTGAAACCGAACAGGAGATCTGTGGTCAAACGTTTTCTTATAGTCTGAGCATTCGCAATGGAAGATACCAAAACTAACAAGCCGACAAGTAAAAATATTCTAGATACTGTTTTCATAAAGCTTATATCGTTCCACAAAGTTAAAAGAATTAATTATATAATAAACTAAAGAGTCTATTTTCCTCAAAAATTTCATTTGCCACAGCCTGTATCTGTTCTGCTGTTATAGATTCAATCTTACGAAATGTTTCTTCGAGGGTATTATAATGATTGTGATGGAAAAAACTCTTTCCAAGCGACAGCGCCATATTTTCATGATTATCGCTCATTACACCGATCTGTCCTATAAGCTGCTTTTGGGCTATTGACAACTGCGATGTACTAAGTTTATCATTCTTTATCCTCTTCAGTTCTTTGTGTACCAGATCTATACATTTATCAGCATTACGCTTGTCGCATCCGAAGTAAATAGTTAAAATGCCGGTATCTGTATAAGCCGTCGCAGTAGAATCGACACTGTATACATACCCTTTTTTCTCCCGAAGCGAAATATTCAGGCGGCTGTTCATACCCGGCCCTCCCAATATATTATTCAACAGGTTCAAGACTTTCCTATCGGGTTCAAACATCGAATACGAACGGCAGCCTATCAAAGCATGCACCTGAGATGTCTCCTTATTTTCAGTCCTTTTTTCCAGCTTTATTTCGGCAGGAACCAGACGTCCATTCGGACATACAGCGCCGGAAAGACCGGACAGATACTTTTCGGCAAGATACACGACTTTCTTAAAGTTTGTATTTCCCAACGAAAAGAAAACAGTATTGGACGGTACATAAAACCTGTCAACAAAGGCTCTTGCTTTCGGTGTATCAAAGTTTAACAGCGTATCGGGTTCTCCCAAGATGTTATGTCCTATCTGGGAACCATTGAAAACAAGATTCTCAAACTCGTCAAATATCAGTTCCGACGGATTATCCTCATAAGAATGTATTTCATCTATAATGACTTCGACTTCCTTATCTATCTCCTGCTGAGGAAACCGGGAATGGAAGGTCATATCGGATAACAGTTCAAACGCCCGTTCGAAATGCTGTTCCAAAAATATGGCATAAACAACGGTCTCTTCTTTATTCGTATAAGCATTTAGTTCTCCCCCTACATGCTCCATACGATTGATTATGTGATGAGAACGGCGTTTCTTTGTCCCCTTAAACAACATATGCTCCACAAAATGAGCCATGCCATACTCTTCAGGGTTTTCATCACGTGTCCCGGCATTCACGATAAAGCCGCAATAAGAGACGTTTCCTTCCATTGGTTTATGTACAATGCGAAGACCGTTAGATAATGTATGCGAATGGTAATTGATCATTTCTTCATATAATATGCCCGTTCTTCAGGCTGGAACTTCTCTATAGAATAGCGTAACATTGTCCGCGGCATTTCCTTATGAAAACGATTGAGAAATGAACACAACTTATCTTTATCCTTTTTACCGGCTTCACGCAGCATCCAGCCAATGGCTTTATGCATCAGATCATGCTTATGGCACAGTAATTTTTCAGATAAAGCGAATATATCGTCCAGATCTCCACGCCTGATAAAAGCGAAAGTAGCCAGAATAGAAATACGCTGATCCCAAAGCAATGCGCTCTCGGCCAATCTATAAAGTAGCGAGCGGTCTTTGTCCACAAGATACTCTCCCACTATATCTTTTGCACTCAGGTCTACCAAGTCCCAATTGTTGATATATCGAGTTTTCGACAGATAATAATCACAGATTTCTTTACGTTCTGTTTCTCTGGCCTTCTTGAAGCGTTCTACAAGAATAAGCAATGCACAAAGACGGCATTCATGATATTCACTCTCCAATAGCTTGGTAACTTCCGGGAATGGAATATCCTTATATTTTTTCGCCACTTTGCGGGTATCAGGCACCACAACCCCGATAAACCTGTCACCTTCGCCGTATTGCCCTTTCCCTGTCTTGAAAAAGTAAGGCAGAAATTCCTTCTTCTCCTGTGTGGAGTATGATTCGAGTTCTTTTTGTATATCTTTTGCAGTCATTGTATTTAGAAAAGGTAACAAAGGTAAATTGTTTTTCTAAACATCTAATAATTAACATGCAACCCTTCTTTTAAAATATAGTGAGTAACAAACCAGTGACAAAAATGCAGAAAACAACATTAGCCCAGTGGATTGCTGTCTGTAAAGATACTTTTCTTTTCCGATATTAGCAACTACTAGTCTTTTCCTTTCCGTGACATCATTATACAGGCAATAGTCGAGTGATAAAAAACGACAATCATAAAGATGGTTATTATATTCGTATCAAGATGAATAAAAATTAACAAAAACCTTTCAAAATTAAAAAATAACATTTACTTTTATCACAGTATCGGATTTATATCGCGAGCGGCGAATACCCGGTTCTATTTATTTGAACTCATAAGAGAGACATTATAGCTATCCTTACATAAAAATCTGACAATTTTTTCTTGACGGGGATGGTAACAAATGTTCCACGTTTCTTGTTATATACGAGAGGCGTGGGACTTCTTGCTCATTTCGTCAAGTGGCTTTGTCAGAGCCTTTATGTAAAATAAGTTATAGAAGTTCCCATGCCTCTTTTTATATAACCTTAATATTCCGGTTGCGGGAACTGCCGGATATACTTAACCCAATGGAAACTACCGCCGGCCTTACGGCTGTTCTTCCAATAATTTTTTCCCGTTTGCGACAAACGGATACCTTTCAGGATAGCAGCTGATTCTTATTGCCTTTATGCGCTTACGGCAAACAAGCCGTATGTTAATTGCCTGTCAAACCATTTCTCCGGTCTGACACTAATTTCCATATTAAAATATAAATAAAAACAATTAAACCTTAATAGGATATGAAAACTCATATACTTATTTTATTACCGTTCATAGCTGTATTCCTATGTACAGACGCTTACGCGCAGCGCATCGAATACAGCTACGACGCATCGGGCAACCGGATATCCCGGAAAAAGGAAATCGTACTGACCAAATCGGCGGAAAGCCCGGCCACGGTCTTTACAGAGGAACTGGCCGAAAGGACAATCAAAATTTATCCGAACCCGACGGAGGGCCACCTGAAAGTTGAAATATCTGATTTCGAAGCCTGTCAATCCGTAAACCTCAGCATTTATAATATGCAGGGACAGGTTGTAATTAAACGTAAGATGGAATCGTCCGTTTGCGACCTGGATATCAGCGGCAGGCCTAACGGGTTGTATGTGCTGCAAATCAATATCGACGGCGAGAACACGTCGTGGAAAATTATCAAGAAGTAAAACTTAACACCTGTCTTATATGAAAAGGATTTTACTCATCATACTATCAGTACTGCTTCACCTGGCTGTTATAAATGCACAGACAGGCAATACACAGTCCACAGCGATAGACCTGGGCACAAAAAGCGGCCTGTTCAGCTATACGGATACCCGGAATACAACCGGTTATACCAATAATTACACGGGCCAGTCCTCCAACGATGTATATTACAAGTTCACGCTAACTTCCGCAATGGATATAACAATTTCCCATTGCGGCTCGGAAGTCAATGATACCTATGTGCACCTGTTGAATGCTTCGGGCACAAGGATTGCCTACAATGACGATTATAGCGGGGACGGCAAATGTTCCTCGACCTACCAGTCCTACCTGAAGATGACCAACCTGGCGGCAGGAACCTATTACGTTGTCTCGGAAGGCTACAGCCAGAACGGGAACATCACAACCCAGATCATGGGCGGTGCTAACAGGGTGGAATACGACATGGGCACAAAAAGCGGCTCATTTACCTATTCCCATACACAGAACACTACCAGTTGTACCAATGGTTACACTGGTCGCTCCACCAACGATGTGTTTTACAGGTTTACAACTACCGTGACAATGGATGTGGTTATCTCGCACTGCGGCTCGGCAGTCAGGGACACATATGTCCACCTGCTGAACGCTTCGGGAGGAATTGTCGATTCTAATGACGATTACAGCGGGGAGGGGCAATGTCCAAGCTCCACGCAGTCCTATCTGAAAATGACAAACCTGGCCCCGGGAACCTATTATGTTGTTTCGGAGGGTTACAGCCAGAACGGGGATATCACCACGCAGGTTTCCGCAACGGTCGCCAACATACAGGGCGACAGCTTCCAGAACCCAATCATAGCAGGTACATTCAGCAATGATTTCCAGTATTCCGATACAAAGAATACGGCTAACTTTACCAACCGGCATACAGCACGCGCTGCCAGTGATGTCTATTACAGGTTCACGCTGGGCAGAAAAATGCTGGTCACCATGACGCATTGCGGCTCAGCCCTCAGTGATACCTATATGTACCTGCTGGATGCATCGGGCAACCAGATCACCCTGGATGACGACTATTCGGGGGACGGCGCGTGCTCCTCTTCGCTGCATTCCTTTATACAAAGGCCGCTGGATGCCGGAACCTATTACGTGGTATCGGAGGGCTTTAGCCAAAGCGGGAATATCACAACCAATATTACCGGCTATGCCTCCGATGAGTTCGGCTACCCGGATATCCCTGACGCTTACAGCTCCGACAAGGAAGTGGTTGCTTCCCCCGGTGGAACATTCAGCGTGTCACCTATGGGCGGGGCAGTCTATTCCATCCCGATTAACATTCCTCAAGGCGTAAACGGCTTGCAACCCACCCTGTCCATTACCTACAACAGCCAGGCGGGCAACGGCATAGCGGGCTGGGGATGCAACCTTTCCGGCCTGTCGGCTATCACGCGTGCACCGAAGGATATCTACCATGACGGCACGGCTAAAGGAATAACAAACCAGGCGGATGAGGCCTACCTGCTGGACGGCCAGCGGCTGGTTTACGCATCGGGTACGGCAGGCCAGGAGGGAGCCGTTTATTACCCGGAATCCGACCCCTTCACCAAAGTAATTGTCCACGGGACATACAACACGGCGACAGCCAATTCGTGGTTCGAGGTGCAGTCCTCCGACGGTATAAAGTATTACTACGGCAGCACGGATAACGGGCGGCAGGATTATACCGCGGGCAGCCAGCCAAGGATACATGCCTGGTACCTGGATTACGCGGAAGACCCGCTTGGCAACAGGATGACATACCGCTATTATCATTCCGGCAACTTCGTCTATCCCGACATGATCTCTTACGGGGACAATAAGAACGAGTCCGGTACGCTGGGAAATACCATCCTGTTCGAATATGAATACCGGAACGATATAACCCCTTTTGTCATCGAAGGAATCAAGGGACAGGTAAGTTGGCGGCTAAAAGCCATTACGGGCCGTACGGCAGGCATCACTTACCGTCGCTATGAACTTCAATATAATGATACAGACGACGGTACGGCCACGAAATTCTCCCGTCTGGTAAACATAACTGAAAAGAACGCAGCGGGCGAGGCCATGAAGCCGCTCGTACTGAACTGGCAGCATCTGCCCACCTTCTACCAGACCGCATCTTCCGTAACAATCCGTGGTTCAGCCCCCGGCAGCCAGAAACTTGTTTCCGCCGACCTGAATGGGGACGGGCTTGCCGATTTAGCAGGAATACACGACAGCCAGCCTGTTACCGAAAGCGCTTCCGGCCGGCCGGTAGGGGACTCCCGTTGTTATGCATATATTTACTGGGCTTCACGGGATACAAACGGGAATGTACAGTTTACAACAGGACAGGAATATGCCTTGCTCTCGGATTTTGAACTGGATTTTACAAAACAAAGGGGGGCCACTATGGTAAACGATTTCAACGGGGATGGCGTCAACGACCTGCTGATTCCTTTCCTCTACGGTTACAATGCCCTGCGGCTCCATTTCGTCGGCGGGGCTTTAGAGGGAAAATACCTTATCTGCCCGTTGGGAAGCGCCGACATGCCTTTATATGCCGCAGCCGATATCAACAACGACGGCAAGGGCGAGGCCGTTATCCTGAAAAAGGGGCAAAGCAACGGCCAGTATGGCGGATCAATCTTCAGGCATGATACGGGGACTACCTTCAGCCGGACCGACTTTAACGTCAGCCTTCCCGCAGCACCGGAAAAGCTGTTCATCTCGGATTTCAACGGCAACGGGCTGAATGACATCATAGTATTCTACAGCGGTGGATATGCTATCTTCTGGAACCAGGGCAACGGCATCACCACATCCACATTCTCCGACAGCAATAAAAAAACAAACGCCGCCATTGGCGCAGGTTATTGGACGATGATCCGTTCCGGGGATTTCAACGGCGACGGCCTGATGGATTTCTTAATAAACGATACGGGTAACAGCAGCTGGTACTTCGGTATGAACAACGGCGACGGTACATTTACCAAATCGCTGGCCTGCACGCTGAGTATTTACGACCAGGATTTTACAAGCAAGGATGACGACAAGTTTGACTGTATAGTTTATGATTTCGACTTCGACGGCAAATCGGACGTGGTTATCACCAAAGCCATGTATACGAGGAAATCCGACCTGTTCAAGACCTGGGGCGAATTTAACAAGACATACACCTACTGGATGCGTTCGACGGGCAGTGCGCTTACGCAGGTAGCCTCGGCTACTTCCAACAGGGAAGAAGACGCCCTTTGGTCACGTTATATACCGGGCGACTTCAACGGCGACGGGCAGGTGGAACTGATAAACTACGGCTATAACTGCCACAGCAGCGTCAACGCAAATACCGAACCTCTCTGGCGTTTGTACAGGAACCCTAATTATTCTTCCGCCAGCGGCAAGGTACGCGGTTTTACCGACCAGCTTAACGGGACAACAAGCCCTGTTTACGCTCCACTAACGGATAACAGCATTTATACCGGGGAAACGGGAAGCGCTTATCCCATGGCGGATTATACCGTACCGCTCCATGCCGTCAAAACGGTTGTAACAAGCAACGGGGCTGCCGGCACAATGACGACCGCTTATCAATACAAGGGGCTGAAAGTCCACTTACAGGGAAGAGGCATACTGGGGATGGCTTCACAGACGACAAGCAGTACGCTGGGTATAGTGACCGAAACGGGCGTCAAGGCATGGAACACAGCCTTTTATGTCCCATCGCAGACCTATACAAAGGTGACAATGGACGGCAAGACGGCGGAGACAAACCGGACAATAACGGTTGTCGACAAGGGCACGAAGAAATACTTCGCCTACCCTTCCACCAAAACGGAGAAAGACCCTGACGGAAATACGGTGACGACAACTTATCAGTTCAATACCACCTATGGTTATATGACCGAGGAAAAGGCGGACTTCGGCGGTAATATGTATAAGACCGTACAGTACGGTAACTATATCCTTGCCGGAGGAAGCTATAAGCCGCAGTTAATAACATCCATACAGAAGCATAGCGACGACGCTTCCGCCTTTACGCAAAAGACGGCCATTACATACAATGCTACCAAGGGCTACCGGACACAGGTGATTGAAAACCAGAGCTCTTCCCTGCCATTGACCACCGATTATACCTGTGACACCTTCGGCAATGTGCTGACATCCAAGGCTACAGGTTCGGGCATTACGCCGGTTACCAACTATTATAATTACGATGCGACCAAGCGGTTTGTCGTCAAAACCTATACATCCCCGGCTTCAGCCGTAAACACCTTTACTTATGACAGGTGGGGCAATGTACTGACCGAAAAGGACGAAACGAACGCTTCCGACATTTTGACTACAACCCATACCTATGATAACTGGGGAAACCGGACTTCCACCGTTTACCCGGACGGGCAAAAAACGACGGTAAAACGGGGATGGAACAATAATTCCTCGAAGCGTTACTTTGTCCTGACGCAGGGGACGGGACAGACCTGGATAAAGACTTGGTACGACAACAAGGGCCGTGAGGTGCTGGTGGAAAGCACCGGGGAAAAAGGCATGGCTGTCCGGCAGGCGACAAGCTATAACATGAAGGGGCAAGTATCCCAGAAACAGGTTCAGACCGGAAGCCTGACCCTAACAGAAAACTTTACATACGATGCGAGGGGAAGGCTAGCCGGGCAGAGCAGCAGCGCGGGACAAAGCAGCACATACAGCTACGGCAACCGCACGCAAACGACTGTTACCAACGGGCGGACATATACGAAAACCTATGACGCCTGGGGAAGTATCAAAACATCCGTCGATCCGGCAGCGACCGTAACCTATACCTATAAATCATCGGGCAAGCCGCAAGCCGTTACGACAGGGGGAGCCACCTTTACCATGGCCTATGATAATGCCGGAAACCAGACCGGGCTGACAGACCCCAACGCAGGAACAAGCACCTTTGCCTATGACGCGGCGGGAAGGCTGACGCGGCAGATGGACGGCAGGGGTAAGGTGACAACCAATACCTATAATGCGTTGGGAATGCTGTCAGCTACCACTACCGACGGCGTTGCAACCAGCTATACCTACGGTACATCGGGCAATGAACTGCTGCGCCTGACCAAGGTACAGACAGGAAGCAATTACTCCGCCTATACTTACGACCGTTACGGGCGCACGCTGACAGAAAAAAGGCAGGTGGCGGGCGAATCCGGTTTGCTGGAGTTCGGGTATAGCTACAATGCGCAGGGGCAACTAAGCTTCGTGACCTATCCGGGCAGCTTGCAGCTAAACAGGCAATACGATGCCTACGGCAATTTATCGAAAGTATTGGCGGGTACGCAAACCATCTGGGAACGGACGGGGGAAACAGGCCTGGTAACAACCGCACAACTCGGCGGTACGCTGACGGCTACCCGGACCCGAAATGCGCAGGGATTGCTGACGAATATGAAAACGGTCAAAGGCTCGACTGTGTTGCACAATATGGACTATGTGTTCAACGGGGTGACAGGTAACCTGACATCACGCACAGGGATGCTTCCGCAAGCCGAATCGTTCACCTATGACAATATGGACAGGCTGACCACCGTAAAACTGGGAAGCGCTACCACTATGAGTGTCGGCTATGCCGCGAACGGCAATATTACCTCCAAGACAGGCCTGGGTAATTATACCTATCATACGGCCCAACCGCATGCCATACGTTATATAGACAATACGGGCGAGCCGGTACAAGACCCGGTTAATCCGATTGTAACAACCTATAATAAGCTGGTATCGAACAAGCTGCAAACGGTAGCCTATAACGGCTTTAATAAGGCCTATGCACTGACCGATTCGATAGGCAATGACGCATACAGGCTGGATATTGCCTACGGCCCTGATATGCAACGCTGGAAAACGGAACTCAAAAAGAATAATTCCTTGCAGAAAACAATTATATTTGCAGGGGATTACGAGCGCGTAACCGCAGGTGGAACGACGAAGCAACTGTATTATATTTCCGGAGGCGACGGACTGGCGGCTGTCTATGTGAAGCAGGCGGGACAGGCGGATAAGATATATTATGTTTGCACCGACCACTTGGGCAGTATCATCAAGCTGGTGGACGCCAACGGAACCGAAGTTTTTAAGGCCTCTTATGATGCCTGGGGACGGCAGGTAATAGCTAACAACAGCTTCGCATTCCACAGGGGATATACGGGGCATGAGCACCTGGCGGAGTTCGGACTGATAAACATGAACGGGCGGATGTACGATCCGGTACTGGGACGCTTCCTGTCTCCCGACCCTTATGTGCAATCGCCGTTGTTCAGCCAGAATTTTAACAGGTATGCATACTGCTGGAATAATCCGCTGAGGTTTAACGACCCTGACGGGGAATGGATACATATCGCCATCGGTGCGTTAGTCGGAGGGGTGATAAACTGGGGCGCACATGGCTTCAGAATGGATATGGAAGGATTGAAAGCCTTCGGTATCGGGGCGGCTGCCGGAGCGATAGGCGCTGCCACCTTTGGCGTGGGACTCGGTGCGATGGGCGTTGCAGGTGCAGGGCTTACCAGCCTGGGAGCTGTGGGAGGCGGAGGATTCCTTGCCGGAGCAGGCGCAGGGTTATTCAGCTATATGGCTTCCTCTCCGGTACTATATGCCGGTAACCATTACATGCTTGGAGACCCGATGCCTACCCCGGAAGAATACATGCTAGGTGCCGGATTATCTGTTTTAGGTTCCGGGCTTACACAGGGACTGGCTGCCAGTGCGCAGGGCGGTAATTTTCTTGACGGCAGCATAAACGAGAGCTCACTGCTATACAATGCGCAGGTATCGGCGATAAATGAAAATCTGAAAGCTCCAATGGCAGCAGCGGATGATATGGATGCTGCTCTGATGGAAAGGGTTGGAAATAAGAACGTCGGTAATTTTCTGGATAGTAGGATTGCAGGACAGACAACTGATGCTATAGTTCCATATTATCCTTCTAACAATGGGGCTACTAGTGCCGGTTGGAAATATGACTACTTAAATGTAGGAGATATTGTGGATCGATTTGGTTCAGAATATGGAACATTTGTAAGTAGACCAGGTACCCCTATACCAATGAGGGCTCTACCACCTAATAATAGTGGAACTTATAATACATATGAAATATTGAAACCAATACCAGTTATGAAGTCAACAATTGCACCAGCGTTTGGACAACCAGGAGGAGGAATTCAATATAAGTTGCCATTTACAATAAAAGAGTTAAAAGGAATTGGGTACATAAAATGAGTTAAATTATAGACGTAAAATAATGCGTGTAAAAGAGTTAGAAAAAAAAATAGAAGAATTAGGAATTGATGATTTACATTATTCATTATATGGAGAATTGAAATCGGATAGTATAATTTTATATCAAAATTATAATAAATGGGAGATTTTCTATATGGATGAAAGAGGAAGTCGAAAACAACTAGGTCTATTTGACGAAGAAGAACAGGCTTGTAATTTTTTATATGAATTACTAGTTAAAGATTGTGACGAAAGAAGAAAAGAGTTAGCATCAGAACTTGATGCTAACTCTCCTTGGAAAGGAAAAACTATTAAAGACTTAGAACAAGATTTAAACAAATTAAAATTACGTTTTAAGAGTGAATTAACTTATTTAGAAATTTTTTTCTTTCAAGAATCAATAGTCTTACGCAATGAGAACCAGAAATGGAATCTTTATATAAAATATTTATCATATTCGAATAATAAAGAAATGCTAATAAAAACCTTTATACATGAAGATACAATGTGTAATTTTCTATATAAATATTGTTTACAAAAATTGGATTTTGAGAAAGCTTATTTTTATGTTCAATAATGAAAATGATGCTTGTGTATTCATTTATAATGAATTGGAATATACTGTAAAATGGGCTAAAGAAAAAGATATTAATCTTTAAATTAAATAGAGTAAATCCCGCTTCATTTTGAAGCGGGATTTTATGATGTTTGTAATAAAATAAGATATTGAATAAAAAGTTATCAATTTAAATAGTTTTTAAACATTATGAATCAAGCGTATTTAATTATTATCCTGCTGTTTCTGATGCTTCCTTTGGAAACTACACAGGCTCAGAATCAGGGAAAGCTTATTACCCGGAAAATCGATCCGAAAGACACTCCCGAAAATGAAACCCTTAAAAATTTCAGGTTTACAGTAGGCGGCGGTTATTCTTACTGGCTGGGAAAGCTCATGAAAACCGGAAATAAAAAACTCGATGATTTCTCATCCGGCCTCAGAAGCGGATATAATATCGACGTTGAAGCCCAGTATTTCTTTCATGATTATATAGGCATCGGCCTTAACGGGAATTATATCAAACAAAGCAATAGTGAGCATGGGGTATTAAATATCCCGAACGTAGGAGAAGTAACCAATTATAAAGAATCCAACCAACTGGTCTATATAGGGGCTTCCTGTGTATTCCGATATGAAAATGACGAATGGGGCTTTTATACAAATTATGGATTAGGCCCTATACTCTATACCAATACAGGGGAAGTGGCAGGAAGACGGATGGAACTCAATAAGGCGACAGCCGGAATTTATTGCAGCATAGCAGGAGAACGCCGTATCAACAGGAATACAGGTGCAGGATTGAAAGTGGCAATAACTTCAGGTATGGTAAAAATAGATGGACTTGATGAAAAATTAAGCGTTTCGAATTTAATATTAACAGGATTTATAAGCTTTAGAACAAAATGAAGAATTTACTGCTTTTTTTACTGGTCTTCTCTTCTATGGGCATTTCCGCCCAGGAGCCGGATCAAACCAATGAAATACCTTCCATACCGGGGAAAGGTAAATGTATCGTGTATATCGCCAGACGTGAAACAGCCGCATTGTTAGTGAGATTCGGCATTTACGATGGCGATTTATTTTTGGGCAACCTCGCGGCGAAAAAATATTTTGCATATGAATGTAATGCGGGAGAGCATGTGTTTATAGCGAAAGGGGAAAATACATTCTATGTAGATGCAAATCTGGAGGAAGGCCGGATATACGCATTGGATTTAAAAATAAAAATGGGTATCATGTCAGGCCGGGTAGCGCTTGTACCGCTGGATAAGTCAGATAAGAAATATGAAAAAGAAAAAAGGAAGTTTCTGGATTTCATGGAAAAGAAAAGCGGGGAGTATTTAATTACGGGCAGTGAGCAGGAGGATACGGATGAGGACGATACGGAAACAGAAGGCGGGATTAGCAAGCGAATGCGGAAATACTATGAAATGAAAGATAAAGGTAAAAAGATGACAACGGTTACACCTGATATGTATATTACGTGGGATACTGCTGAATAAAGGACATTCTAACCTGACGGTTGCTGAAATTTAGAATAGTTTATAATTATTCTAAATTTCACAATCTATGTTACAGACTTTTGATTTATTCATATATTTACGGAGTTAAAAAATTAAAAAATGAAATACATTATCAGACTTCTTATTCTGTCCGCATTCTTTGTTTTATCTTCATGTTCAAAGGACGAGGTTGATTTTAATAACAATATTCTCGGTGTATGGTATCCGGTAATTGAAGAAACGGACGAATTTCCGGTTGAAAAAGTCATCTATACATTCAATGCTGATAAAACGGGAACTTCATTATATATAACGTACACGGATACAGAAATATATAATGAAAAATTCTCTGTAAAGATGGATAATATATATTTCGTGTCCGACCGGGAACTATCTGTTACATCGGAAACTTATTATCTAAATAAAGACGGAAGTGTAGACATATCAACAGATAACAGATCGACATACAGTATGTACATTGAAAATTTAAGCAATGATTCCCTTGTTTTTATAGATAGCCGTCCTATACACGATGAATATAAAAAATGGCGTTATACCAGATTCCCGCAGAAATAAACCGGATAGGCCTTTCAGCGGCAATAGATTTTAATTTTTAGAATATGAAGGGTTTTGATGCAGGATTTGCGGGAAACCCTTCCTGCCTAACCCAATACAATACCAATTCCCTTACAGCCTCAATAACCCCACAACCAAAGAAATGGAATAAATTTCATTTTTCGGTATATTAAAGTCCGGGTAACCGGGATTAAACGAGTTACACCTGATGCATTCCCCCGCATCGTATATCCTTTTGATGACAAGGCCCTGCGAAGTATCCAGCACATGGACTTTTCCCCACTGTATAAACTGCGAGCCGTTAATCTTCCGGCAAGCTATCTCATCGCCGCTCTCATACCGGGGATACATGCTGTCCCCTTTTATGAGCATGGTAAAGTCATATTCCGGGAATGTGCTTATTACAGGAATCTGTTCGCAATCACCTATCCTGACCCCGTCCATCGCACAGGTCAAAGCCCCTGCCGCGGCATTCAGCGGGACACGGGGGCGGGTTTCCCGTTTACAGGTACATTTATCATCTTTATCCGTACCGGAAGCTACGGCAATCATATTCCCCTCGCCTGTCAGCAGCCATACCGGATCGACATCCATATATTCGCTAACCGCCTGAATCTTTGTTTTGTCAGGGAGGGTTTTTCCCGTCAGCCAGTTTGTGATGGTCGTAGGGGACAGGTTGCAGTCCTTGGCCAGCCTGTACCTGGTTATGCGCCTCAATTCCATCGCGTCCATTAACCGCATCTTAAAGTCTTTCATCTGTAAAAAGTTAATTTATTCTAATGATAGAACAAATATAATGCTTTTAATCCAAATAAAATCCATTATTGGAATATATTTGCATCATAAAAGCAAATAAACGGATATAAAACAACCGTCATAAACCTTAACGGCCTCACTCACCGCAAAAGTAGCGACAGGAGTTTAAGTATCCAAATAATAACCTTATAAATATATACATTATGGCTTTAACGGAAAAAGATTACAACTACTTAAAAGACAACTACATGTCATACAAAGAATGCCTGATGTGCCTGTGTATCGCCCGTTCGACGCTCCAGCAGCATATCCGCGAGGGAAAGAAGTTTAACCGTCCGGGTGATACGCTTATCCTGCCCAGTAAGAAACGGGTGTTCCTGAAGGAAGCCGTCAGCCGTGAGGTTGCCAACGTTATGAAGGAAAACGGGATAAACGGATGAGGGGCAAATGGAAACAAAAGTGATATACGTTACAAGCGATCAGGAGACAAAGGGGGAGATGGTTCACGGCTTTTTCAAAATGCCGGATATGGCCGTTATCAGCCGGCCGGAACTGCCGGAAGAAAAGATATTGTCCCTTTGCGGAGTGAAAGAGGCCTGTATAAAAATCCTGTCCGGCTATAACAGCGGGAAGGACAAGCCGGATTATTATACTTACCTGGTGTATAGCAAATAAAGCGGCTATGGGCGGAACATTGTCAAAAGGCGGTAAGGATACCGAAATGATCATACAGGCGGATGCAATCCAGACGGGTGACAATTGCAGCATCAACATGACGGTAAACAACTTTAACATAGACGTCAGATCGCTTGTCGCCGGACAACTGGAATCGAAAGACGAGGTAATAAGGGCGCTGAGGAATGAGAATGAGTTATTGCATACCGTTATCAGGCAACTGCAGGCATCCGGGAAACAGGAATAATTAATCATAAAACGAAAAAAATGGTAAAGAAAATAATTGTACAACTGTCTGCGGACATTTATGAAAGATGGGGTATCCCTTACAGCCGGATACAAAACCGCCGGATAACCAAACGTCCCGTCAGTTGCAGCTTCGGCGGAAAACCGCTGGACTGCGGCTTTGTGATAGCCGTCAGGAATGAAATTATCGGAATAACGGGTATTGAATACATGAAAACGCTGACGGGTGAATTATTTACGGACAAGAATCTTGAATATATCGAACTGTTAGCATTCAGTTCGGAGAAAGGAGGCCGGAATGCATGAGGATAAGAGGGACAGTTTCGTCTTTTACCGCAGCTTCTTCGAGGCTATTGACTGCCTTCCTGATGCGGAACAACTGATACTGTACAAAGCGATAACAGTCTATTCACTGGACGAAACCGAGCCGGAAATACAGGGTACTCCCGCAGCTATGTTCAAGCTGATCCGTCCTGTCCTTGAGGCCAATACTAAACGCTGGAAGAATGGAAAGAAAGGGGGAGGATACGGGAAAAAAGGAGGCGCTCCTGCCGGAAATAAAAACGCTTCGAAAAAACAAGCCCAAAACAAGGCCGGAACAACCGGAACGGAATACCATCCGGATGCTGTGGATCATCTGAAAGGAAACAACCAAAACAACTTAAAAAACAACCTTGAAACAACCTACCCCCCGGGTTGTTTTGAAAATGAAAATATTGCCTATACTGCAAATCATTCATTTCCAGATGATAACAATAACAAAAACAAACGGAACAACCCCAAAACAACCCCTAATAAGGATAAGGATGTAGATAAGGATAAGGAAAATAATATATATAAAGATATATATGTTGATTTTATCAATTCGTTTAACGATGTAAAACATTCGGGGTATAAGCCTACGGTCAAAGTGGAAAGGCAGTTTAATGCAAGGATCAGGGAGGGTTTTACGGTTGAGGATATGTTGAAGGCGCTCAGGAATGCAATGGCAACGGACTATCATAAGAATACGGGCTTCACCTACCTTACGCCCGAATTTTTCACGAGGAGCGATAAGATAGAACTGTATATCAACAAAAGCGATATGATGTCGGATGACCCGTCCCAACCCCGTTTTATGTGAGTGTTATGGTCAACTGGTCAGATATAGGAATAGAAATACCTTCCGGGCGTACCTCCGGCAAGGTAAAAACGCTTTGCCCGGAATGCCGGGAGGGGTCAAGGCGGCACAAGCAGGACAAATCACTTTCTGTCAACCTGGACGATGGGCTGTACAAGTGCCATTACTGCGGTTTCTGCGGCAGCATCAACGGGAAGAAGGATTATTACAACAACACGGGCATGGAGAAAAAGCCCTGCCGCAAGCCAGCATGGCACAACAACACGCAGCTGTCGGACAGGCTGGTGCGTTACCTTGAAGACGAAAGGAAGCTGTCGCAGGCTACCGTAAAGAAGTTCCGTCTGTCGGAAGGCCCGCATTATATCCCGGCCAAAGGCAAAAAATGCAATACGCTGCAATTCCCCTACTTCCTGAATGGGGAAGTGGTCAACGTAAAGTACCGGACAGGGGATAAGGCCTGGGCTATCGAAGCCGGATGCGAGCTGATCCTGTACAACCTGGATTCTACAATAGGGCGGGACGAGGTGATCATTACGGAGGGGGAGCTGGACTGCATGTCATTCGCCGAATGCGGGTTCGACCCGGTTGTCTCGGTACCCAACGGCGCGAACGGCACGGCTTACCTGGATAATTACATCGAGGAGTATTTCGACGATAAGCAAACGGTCTATATCGCCGTGGATACCGACAGGAAAGGGATAATACTCCGGGATGAGCTGGTTCGGCGGTTCGGGCCTGAAAGATGCAGGATCGTAACCTACGGGCCGGGATGCAAGGACGCGAACGAACACCTGGTGAAGTATGGCCCGGAATCGCTCCGCATAACCGTCGCCAATGCAGCGGAGATTAAAATAGAAGGGATATTTTCCCTTTCGGATATCCGTCAGCAGGCCGACCTGCTTTACAGGAAGGGGCTGCATCCGGGAATGACCACGGGACACGGCGACTTCGACAGGCTGCTGAGCTTTGAGACGGGGCGCCTGTGTGTGGTTACCGGGATACCCTCGCACGGGAAGAGCGAGTTCGTCGATGAGATAGCCGTCCGGCTGAACCTGAACTACGGCCTGAAGTTCGCGTATTTCTCGCCGGAGAACCATCCGCTGCCCTACCTGGCCGCCAAGCTGGTATCCAAATTCACGGGCAAACGCTTCGACAGGGAGGCTTTACTCCCCGGCGCATATGAAAGGGCCTGCGCCCATACCGGGGATAACTTCTCGTTCATTTACCCGGAAGAGGACTTCGGTATTGACAATATCCTGGAGAAGGCTTCCTGCCTGGTCAGGAAGAAAGGCATCAGGGGGCTTGTTATCGACCCCTACAATGCGATAGAACACCAGATACCACCCGGCATGAATGAAACGAACTATATCTCTGCTTTGCTTAGCAAGCTGGTAACATTTGCCCGCCAGAAAGACGTGCTGGTCTTCCTGGTAGCCCATCCCCGCAAGATGGAAATGAAAGGCGGCGTTCCCGTAGCTCCCAACCTTTACGATGTGAACGGCTCGGCCAACTTCTACAACAAGGCCGACTTCGGGTTTACGGTCTACCGGGATTACAGAGAAGGCCATGTCCGCGTGGATGTGCATAAGGTCAAGTTCAAGCACCTGGGTAAATGCGGGGCGGCTTACTTCAGCTACAACTATGCCAACGGCAGGTATGTCCCGTATGTCAACGGAAAAAAGGGAAAGGACGATGATACGGATTACCTGGATACCTTATACGAAAGCCAGCCGTCCATCGACTTTCCACAGCCTGTAGAAGATTTGGAGCGGGCATTTATTGCGGATACCACAGCAGCCGGAGACCTGCCTTTTTAGCCTGTGGCACAGGTTTATTCTTCATCCGGCTGCGATAAACGCCTGAACAGTACCGATTGGGTATTCAGGGCGTTTTTCTCCTCGTCGGCCAACGGACGCGGGAAGATATAGGGATACAGGTTCTTCAGGTGGCTGAGCCTGTCGGCCGGGTCTTCCAGGGCCAGGATATCATCCATGATCCTGTTGATAATATCCTCTTTTGTGAGCCTGTCGATCAACGTATCCCTTAATTCTTTGGTCAACAGGTTGGCGCTCCCCTTGGGACGCCCGTTGGGATTATTGGTAAAACCCTTCTTCAAACCGCTTTTTCCTTTTACTCCGGCCATATCATTTTTGTTAAATACAGAAATAACAAAAATAGCCTGCCCGTATCCGCTCCCATCCCCCCGTAGCGGATACTTATTTACATCTACACTTCTTTTTGCACCGGGTGCAACTAAAAACAGCCGGAAACCTTTTATTTGCGGCCTGACAGTCCAATACGGGCTTTCAGGATTTATTAATCTTACAGATAACAGGATATATGGCAGTAGATATAGGCGGGGCGGCAAGTGGCGCAGGAAAAGGGGCGGCAGCGGGAGCGGCTTTCGGACCCTGGGGCGCTGTAATAGGCGGGGCTATCGGCCTGGGGGCTTCGCTGCTTGGAGGAAATAAGGCAGCCAAACAGCGTAAGCTGATGGAGGATTACCTGAACGGGCAGGATACGGAGAATAAGGCATTTTACAATGCGAATGCTTTATCCGATTATACACAGCGTACCGATACCCAAAACCTGATGAAGCAGTTAAGGGACAACCTGGGCAGGCAGAACAGGATAGCAGCCAATACAGCCGTTGTCACGGGAGCTACTCCCGAACAGCAGGCGGTAGCCAAAGAGCAGGCCAATAAGGTGATATCCGATACTTATTCAAACATTGGGGCAATGGGCCAGCAGTGGAAAGACCGGGTAACCGACCGTTATATGGCGCGTAAGGCGAATATTGCGGGGCAACGCATGAGCATGATGGAGGGAAAGGCCCAGTCGGGGGAGAACCTGCAAGGCAACGGCCTGAATATGATGGGAAATTCAGTAGGAAGCCTGCTAAGCATGTGGGGGAAATGAATGTGCCGATGGTTTAATGTGCCGGTGTGCCAATTGAATTAGCAAATTAGCGAATGAATTCAATGTGCTGATTTGGAAATATGCCAATTAACAATCACCGAAGCGAAGGCGAGGCAATGGCGCGAAGCGGCAAAAGCTAACAAGCTATCAGCTAATGGCTAACAGCTAAAAATATTGGCACATCGGCACATTAAACCATCACATTGAACCGGCATATTTACATATTAGCACATTAAAAAACATGATACTGGACGACATACTGGGTAAGGATAAAAAGAAGGGAGCGGACTCCTTTCTGCCCGTTGCAGAAAACAATTTGGATGAACAGGGGATGCAGGCAGTCAACAGTCACCGGTTAACGCAGGAAGCTGACAATATGCAAGCAACCACCCCACAAAATGCCATTAATTTGCAAGCAACCGGGCAACAAAATGAGGGTATTGCGGCAGTTAAACAAAGCAATTTAACAGCAATCGGCAGCAACCCGGCGGTTGTTAAATACCCGGACAAGCCGCAGGGACTGAATGACGGCGAGTACGAACACCTGCTTAAATATTACCCTCCCGAAGATATAAGCCGTTTTACGGCCCCTTTCGATCCAAATGGCGGGGAGAATGTATTGCAGCGTTACTACGAATCGGTTATGCCTAAACCAGCCGCACCGGATGAAAAGAAGGTCAGGAACGCACAACTTATAGCTTCCATTGCTGACGGAATAGGATTGTTATCGCAAATGTACACGTATGGTAAGGGAGCCCATGTGGAAAAGAGGGACTACAACCAATCTGCCCTGTCACAGGTCACAGGTAGGGCCAAAGAGCTGGAGAACCGCTATATACAGCAGTCGACACGGTATAATGACGGTTTATTCAATGCCCGGTTAAAGGATTTCCGGAATGCACTGGATGATTACAATACCGGAAGGAAGGGTCTTTCAGGCGTTCTGGCGGCAAAACAAAAACTGGATCAGGCAAGTGAACAATTTAAAGAAAAGCAAGGCTTTGCCTATGATAAGCTGGCGCAGGAACAGCAAAACAAAGATAAAGATTTAGAATTGAGGAAACAGAATAACGAAAACCTCGACCGCCACCGTAAGGTACTGGAGGCGCAGGGCTGGTCAAGGGTTGCCGATTCACGCAACAGGACGTCGGCTTATGTGAAAAAGGCTTCTTCGTCCGCCAGCGGTAAGAACACGAACTACCGGATGGTGATCGAAGCCAATCCGGATGATAAGGAGGCAGTCAGGGATAACCAGCTGGGAACAAATGTAAGGGTCTTTGAAATGTCCAAAGGAGAAATAGACCGGTACACACGGGAAGCGCTGTCCGATCCGCAGTTTAAAGCCGGGCATCCGCAATACGACCGCAAGCCCGGATTGTTGGGCGAGGCACCCAAATCATTCACGGAAAAGGAAAGGACGGATATAGCCGCCGCTTATTTGCAGGAACAGTATAACAACAGCTTTACAGAAACACCTGTTGTTCCTGATTACGCTACTCCATCGCCAGGGGGAAGCCCGGTATACCAACAATGGGAGCAGGACTATTGGCTCCCCCGATTTGGTAACAATATTTCTCCTGTTACACAGCCAACAGTACCGTCTAACCTTCCCGTACAGGAAGAAGATGCGGAAGAGGCAGGGATACAGGAAGCAGAAATACCGGAGGATGACGAGGACGAAGAATTCCCCGATTTTGGCAATATGTCTAACTTTTAAACAAGTAACGGGTTATGCCTGATAAATATTACATTGACAATAACAACCACCTGCGCCTGGTTCCGCAAGGCAAGGAACAAAAGTTCCTGTCAAAATACCCCGGTTCACGGGAAGCCACACGCAAGGAATTGTCCGATTTTGAGGACAGGCGCGCAAAAATGCAGTCCTTAACCGCAGGGGAAACGGATATTCAGACTAATCCGGGCAACCGGCCGGATATATTTCAAAGAAAGCAGCCTTTAACAAGGAATATCCCTCAAAACAGTACCGGTTTGACAGCCGGAACTCCCGGATTGGATTCCGGGATTCGGGATTATCCTGTTCCGGCACAGGGAGGATTGGATGTTATACCCGGAATGGAGCCTCCGAAAAGAGGCAAACCCTTATCCGGAACCGTTGGCAGTACGATGCAGAAAATGCCTGCCGGTGAGGAAGCCATGTTCGAGATGTCGGTTGACAGGTACAGGCAGGAGAAAGACTATATCGACCGGATAAAAAGTGACAATACCGTATCCGAAAATGTAAAGCAATCCCTTATCAACGGCTATCAAAACAATATCCGTACTTCCGGCTTAACGGTAGAAGATACAGACCTTCCCCCTGCCGCCAAACAATGGCTGGAAAGGAACAAGGTCGTAAATAAAATAGCTTCGGGATATGACAGGAATAAAAATGAGCTGGTCTATACGGATGTATTGCAGAACACGCCGGAACAGATTGCATTTATCAAAGACTATATCGCCAACAGCGGGGAAGGAAAACGCTATGCACAGGCACACAGGCAGTTTATAGAAGGGCTTGAAAGCGAAATAAACCCGCTGTTGAATCAGATAGAAGCCATAAGGGAAACATCGGGGAAAAACAGGGAAGAATATGCAAAGAGGCACAATATTAACACATGGAGCCTGAAGGGCACTAATTACCGGAATGATGCGCTGTTGGATAAGGCTTCGAACCTGTTAAAGAATACGAAGCTGTTGTTATCCGCCAACAGGGAGGGCGGCGGTTTCCTGAAAGGTTTACACATGACAAATGAAGACCTGAAGGAGCTGGCCGTATTGACAGAAAGCTTTTACAATGATAAAGCCCTGAACCGGGTTATTGATAAATACCAGAAAGATCCGGACTCGTTAAGTGAAGAAGAAAAGATTATCATACAGGCTAAATATATCACCGGCCAGATAAGCGCAGGTGTCGATCCGGGTAGCCGGTATAATATCGGACAGGCTACAAAACAGTCGCTTCCTTTTATGCGTGACTTTATCCTGACTGCCCCTGTAGGCGGCGCGGCAGCAAATGTTGTGAAAGGCGGGGCATCCGCATTGGCTGCAAAGACAGGGGCCAACCTGTTATTGTCCCGTGGCATAGGCGGTACTGCCGGCAATTTAGCAAAAGGAGCGATAGACCTGAGTGTTCGTCCGGCAGTACAAACCATGTTCTCACCTTCTAGTTATGCAATGGCTTACCGGGAAATGCAGGGACAGGCTGCCAGCCGGGACGGACAGGGAAATATCCTGTTCGGTAATAGAAAGACAGCAGGACACGGTATGGCTTCCGCATTTATCGAAAACCAGTCGGAGGTACTCGGTGAAGTTGTCCTGGATAAGCTGTTCCGGAAATTTAAGATACCTGCCCCTGCTTTCCTGAAGACTAATGCCGCTAAACGATTGGGCAGCGCGACAGGGATACAGGGGCCTGTCACAGAGTATGCGGAGGAAAAGTATGCAGACCTGGCAAACATAGTAAGGGGCGAACAAACAATAGAAGGCTTCCTCGATCCGCGTCAAAACCTGGAGACATTCGGGGCGGTTGCCGTTATGCAGATACCTTTCTCCGCTATCAGCGGCACAGGCTATGGAATAGGAAAAATAAGGGATGTGCAGGCAAAACGCGCCATACGCCGGGCTTATGACAGGTCGGCGGATAACCTGAACGCGTATTTCGGCCAGGATGCAGGGCAGGCTGCGCTTGCTTTCAGCAACCTTGTTGACAACAGCAGTGAAGAGGAACTCAAAAGGGAGCTTCTTTCCGTTTTGGAAGATGATCGGCTGGACGATAACGGGAAAAGGGCCATCGTGGAATATGTTACTTCCTACTCCGCTTATTCGGGACTGAACAAAGCAAAGCAGGAAGATATAGCACAGGTAGGGCAACAGATAACGCAACTGGTCGGGGAGAATATCAACCCCCAAATGAATGCCGTTGTGTCCGCTACGATTGCAGGCAATGAAAGCCCTGTGCAACTGGTTGGCGGGAATATCGTACAGCGGGAGGACGGAAGCATAGACCGGGAAGCATCGGACAAACAGGTATTCTATATAGATGCGCAGGGAAACAGGCAGGTAACGGCAATTGGATTTGTTGAAGGCATAGCGGAGAATATCCCCGTACAGGATGCGGTTGCCCGGCTGACGGAAATGGAAACCGCAAATATCCTCTCCAGGCAGGAGAATGAGGAAATAAGGGAGTACCAACCCGGAGAAACCGTAACGGCGGATATATTGGGTAACGGCATTACATTTACAGGAGAGGTAACAGGTACAACCCCATCAGGCAACTATATCATCGTAAACCCGACCACAGGGGAGCAGGTAGAAGCAGAACCCCGCCGGATAATCGACCAGGACAATATCCGGGGCGTGGAGAACGGCTCCCTTGTCGAATACAGGAATGGGAAAGGCGAAACGGTGGAAGGTACTGTTAATGATGCTTACGGATTACGTCCGCAGGGAATGATGGATATTGACGGGAATGTTGTGCCTGTTACTGATGTTATCGGATTGTCCGGTCAGTTAACAGTTAGCAGTCAACAGCCGGCACAGGAATCTGACAATCTGAAAGCAACCGCCCCGGAAAATGCGAACAATTTGCAAGCAACAGGGCAGCAGAACAGGGATGTTACAGCGGAAGAACAGGACAATTTATTACCAACAGGCCGGATACCGGAAGATGAAAAAGGCAACCTATTATTCGAGCAGGTTCCGGTTGAAGCAACGGTCAGGGTACTGGGTGAGGTATATAACGATATTGTCGAATTACTGGGTGTAGTGGATGCTACGATAAGTAATACAGGTAAGCAGATTGATAAGGCTAAATCTCCGAAGCCTACCGGGGATATTAATAAAGACATTGCCAATAAACGCGCAGCTAACAAACAACTGGAAGAACTGAACAGCCGTCTTTCGTATTGGCAGGATGTCAGGAAAGCTATACAAGCAGGGAAGCCTGTTAAGCAACAGATTACGGAACAATTATCCGGACAGGAAACTCCAATAGACAATGAAAGAACAAATAATACAGCAACAGAAGTACCGGGGCAAAATAACAGTGTAACTATTTCCGATATATCTGAATCGAATACTGCCGGAGGATTGAATCCGGTTCAGGTGCAACAAACCGTAGAAGAAAGCAGTATTGATATTCCTGTAACACCTGCACAAGCGGAGACAGATGTAAATGTCAGCCCTGCAAAAGATGTTGAACCGTTAGAGGCAGAAAACCAGATCATCCTGCATTCCATAAGCAACCGGAAAAAAGGGGATGTCATTACAGACATATATTCCGGTGTCCAGTATGAGATAATAGAGCCTGAAAGAAGGGGATTATCGACCCTGCGGGAGACAGCGACAGGAGAAACAAGAACTACAAACCCGAATGACCGCAGGTATTACACGGAGGCAACCGGGGCTGAAATACGCTTAAAAAGGGATCAGCCCGTTTATTTGTGGGACATACCGGCATGGGTAGGGTTTGTTAAAAGGCATCCTTTCTCCGATATTGATTTCAGAAGTTTTAAATATGCGTTGAGCGGAGAATATACGGATAAGAAACAACAGGCAATAGCATGGTACTTTGGCGGTACGCCCCTGCTGACAACTCAGGATAACAGCGACGGGGAATTAATACAATACTATAACAGGAAAAGGGAGGAGTTAGGAGAAAAGCCTTTCAATCCCGGAAATATTTCCGTACCTGATAAAATAGCCGAACCGGAAACCAATACTAATCCCACCGAATCACAGGAAGAAACCGGATCATCCGCCCATCCTGCATATGACTTCAACAAGGCATCCGCTATCATCCGGCAGATATGGAATGACGATAAGGCCGGGAAGTTGCTAAAGGAGCAAGCCGGACTGTTAGACTGGTTTATGCGGAGCCTAAAAAGCGGAAGGCATGAACTGTTTGACATCCGTATGAACGATTTATTAAAATCTGTTTCCAATATACCGTCTTTAAGCAACTACAGGGACGTTATTGAAGCGGCAGGTGACAGGAAACAGGGAATGCAGGAAGAATCTGCTCTCGCTTACGGGTCATCCAATACGCTTATCCCAACAGAAAAATACGAAGAGCTTAAAAAGCGGATGCGTGATAAGCTGAATAACCTGAACAGTGGTTTCGATCCGGAACTATTCACCATCGGCACACAAATGGCCATGTACCATATAGAAGCCGGAGCGCGGAAATTTGCAGATTTCGCAGGCAGGATGATAGAAGACCTGGGCGGCAATATCCGTCCTTTTCTAAAGTCCTTCTATGAAGGCGCACGGCAAATGCCGGGTATGGAGACATTGCGTGAGGAAATGGATAGTTTTAATACGGTAAACTCTTTTGATGTGGACAGCATCGGGAAAGAGGCTGCTGAAATTCCAATCAGACCGGATGAAACGGATTCATTTGCCGGGGTACTGGCGGATGAAATATTATCCTTTCCGGACAATATTGAAAAATATTTCAATAATGACGGACAGAAACGGGATATAGCCTTTGATACGATGTTCGGTTCTGCCATGCTGAACCACCGGAAAGAGCATATTCCTCTATACAAACAATTCGTAGAGAATGAAGATTTTAGCCGTGAGTTAAAAAACAGGGTCAGATCACTTTTAGACGGATACGGAGATAAAAAACAAAATCAAAAACCCGTTACAGGAAATACCGCGGCTGCCGAACCTGTAGAGGCAGATACAAGGCTTAACGACAAGCCTTATTCGACAGAGGGGATTACCGCCGATTATCCCATAGATGTCCTATCCAGGGACATCAAAAAAGATGTCGAAAAGTTTGTCAAGGCTATCGCTAAATTCGCTAACCTGGACTTCGATACCGACCGGAAAGGCAAAAAAGAAACCTGCCGGGTCAATATCGCGCCGGCAGGCGGTGAGGTAACCTTTATCCTGTGGAGCAGGCTGCATCCCGGTATTGGCGTCTATGTATCCATCCCCTACCGGCCTGATTATGGCGGCAATGGTTACGACAACTACCGGATACCGCAACCGGCGAACGGCTTCGATTTTATGAACCGGATGCTATGGCGGCTGACCACCCGGCAGGATAAATACAGGGGATTGGACAACCACTATGTAAACCCCGGTATTACGGCAAAAGAATTTGCGGGAATTATTGTAAAAGAGCTGAACAATTATTACCTTAGAAGCGGCTTGGATACAGAGAAAGCGGAGGCGGAAACAGCCGTTCGTCCGGCTGGCGGGCAACAGCCTGCTCCCGCTTTTGATGCTGAAAAGCCGCTGAACGGAACAGATATATTAAACAACAACGATTTTATAAAGGATCATATTGTCGTTGGAAAAATACCTGAAAGAAATGTACAAAGCAGACAAGACAGTAACAATAATAACGCTGGAAGATTACCAGACGGTATGCGCCAAAGCGCGGGTGGAATGGATGATCGTGCACCAGCCGGAGGAACTGTACCGGATGATGCAGGACGATACGCTGAAAGGCTTCCTGAACAAAATCGGACAGGACGGGATGAGGGCGGAAAGGCAGATGATAAACAGCGGCATGAGCCCGGAAGAAGCCGAGTACCTGGCAATCAACAAAGTGGGACTACCCTACGACCTGACGGAGACGGAAGAGCCGGAACCGGAGGGCGAACCGCTGAGCCACGAGAAGATACGGGAAGTGGAGGAATACCTGGAGATCTTCCTGTATTAAACCTGAATAACTTCCGGATCGGCGATACCGACAATATCGTTCCCAAAGGGGTCGTTTCAAAGATCAGGGCCAATATAAAGGCCATCGGGCTGCTCAAGAAGCTCGAAGAAGAAGGCAGGGATGCCACGGATGATGAAAAGCAAATTTTTTCCCAATACTCCGGCTGGGGCGGCCTGGCCGAAGTTTTAAACACCACGCGCAAAGGGGACTCCTCCTGGCAGGACAAATACGGGGAGTACCATGATAAAATCATATCCTTACTCACCCCCGAAGAATTTACGGCAGCTGAAAACTCGACCATCAACGCCCATTATACCGACGGCGGTATTGCCGGTGAAATGTGGAAGCTGGCCGGACGGCTGGGATTTAAAGGCGGGAAGGTACTGGAGCCTGCACTCGGCACGGGAAATTTTTTCGGGCTGATGCCGGAACACCTTTCCCAAAAATCATCGCTCAGGGCCTACGAACTGGACAGCATTACGGGCCGGATAGCCTCTAAATTATATCCCGATGCCCGGATACAGGTAAAAGGCTATGAAGAATCGAGAGACCGGGACATAGACCTTATCATCACAAACGTCCCTTTCGGGCAGAAAGCGCCTTATGACAGTTCAAACAAGGACATCTGCGACTTCTCACTGCATAATTACTTTATAGCAAAGGGTATAAGGCAACTTGCACCGGGGGGCCTGGGGCTGTTTATCACATCGAAAAGCACGATGGACAGCGCGGCCTCGGCAAAGTTCCGGGAATGGGCCACAACCAAAGGCCATGCTGACCTGATCGGCGCCATCCGCCTGCCGAACAATGCCTTCTCTGAAAATGCCGGCACGGAGGTGACAACGGATATCCTGGTGTTCAGGAAAAGGGACAGCGAAACGCCAAGCCCTTACGCCAGGGATTTCAGGTTTACCGGCGATATAAAGGAGGCGAAGATGAAGGACGGTTCGCCGACTGTAATAGAAGCGAACGAATACTTTGCACAGAACCCCAATATGATGCTGGGGGAACTAAAGCTGGCCTATGAAGACAACAAAGGCGGCCTGTATTCCGGTAACGATGTGACATTAGCCCCGCACAAAGGACAGGACTTAATAAAAGCCCTGGATGAGGCCATTCAATTATTCCCGGCGGATATATCGGCTATTGAAAACGCAAACTTCAATGAGAAAGCGGAATCAGGAGAGAAAGAAGGCACAATGGTCGACAGGGACGGCCATATCTATGAAGTGGTAGACGGGGAACTGGCCGTGCCCGGCTGGATCAATGAAAATACCACAAACACCCGCAATAAAAAAGTACCCAGGGTGACGGTCGCCCGGCATTACCTGCGCATAAAAGATGTAGCTAACAGCCTGATGGATGCCGAGAGGGAAGACCGGGACGACATCGAAGGACTAAGGAATGCGCTCAACCGGGAGTACGACAGTTTTTACAATGAATATGGCAGGCTTAATAACAATGTAAAGCTTCGTTTCCTGGTCGATACCGATGTGGAATACAATACGGTATTCGCATTGGAGAAGGTAAAGAAAATTAAGGAAGTAGACAGCCGGGGGAATGAAAAGGATAAAACGATAATAGAAAAAGCGGATATTTTCAGCAAACGCATCCTGTTCCCGGTGCGGGAGCCTGTCCACGCCGGAAACATAGCCGATGCCCTTGAAATTTCGCTGTCGTACAGGGGGCGGCTGGATATGAACTTTATTGCTGAATTAACAGGCCTGTCCGTCGATGAGGCAAAAGAAAAGCTAAAGGATGAAGGGCTGGCCTTTACCAACCCGTCTACGGGCCTGCCGGAAGACAAGGACACCTACCTGTCAGGCTATGTGCGCAGCAAATACTACGATGCGCTGGAAGCCGCCAAGACAGAACCGGAGTTCGAGCGGAACGTAAAGGCATTGGAATCTGTTGTACCGGAAGATATACCGGGAACGCAGATAAAAATACGTTTAGGCTCCACATTCATCCCGGATAAATACTATGAAGAGTTTGTCGGGGAAAAACTGAAAATCGGGGCTAAAATCGCTTACCGTCCGGAACTGAACAAGTATGTCGTACAGCCCGTATCCGGTAAGGACAGCGCGGAAAACAAAACGACCTACGGCACATCGCATTTCTCCGGCATCCAGCTGCTGGAAAAAGGGCTGAACCTGAAACAGCCCGTCGCTTTCGATATCGTCTACGAAGGCGGGCAGCCCAAAAGGATAAAGAACCAGGAAAAGACCGCCGAAGCCCAGGCGATGCTTTCGACCATAGCCGACCTGTTTGTCAATTATATCTATGACAAAGAACAGGCCATGTCCGAAATCGAGCGGATATATAACGACAGGTACAACGACTATGTCGAAAAATCCTACTCCGTTCCGGGCATTGAACATTATCCGGGCGCCAACAGGGACATCACATTAAGGCAGCACCAGAAACGGGCTGTATCCAGGGGACTGAGGGACTCCGTGCTGCTGGCACACCAGGTAGGCACGGGCAAGACCTTCACCAAGATCACCATCGCCATGGAGATGCGCAGGCTGGGTATAGCCAAAAAGCCGGTGATCGCCGTACAGAATGCAACCCTTGAACAGTATGTGGCTTCGTTCAAGACCTTGTATCCCGGTGCGAATATTCTGGCCCCGACCAAGAAGATGATGGACGCGAAGAACCGCACACGCCTGTTCTCCCTGATTGCCTACGGCGATTACGACGCGGTTATCATCCCCCATTCCTTCCTCTATATGATACCCGACGACCCGCAGCGGCAAAGGGACTACCTGAACGAGCAGATTGCAGAGCTGCAAAACGTATTGTCCGGTGTCAACGAAGACCAGGACAGAGTATTGTATGAAGAGCTTACCCGGAAGATAGATCAGTTGCAGGAATCGCTCGAAGAGATAGACAACCCGGACAGGGAGAAAAAAGGTAAAAAGGGGAAGAAAGTAAAGGATAAGGCCAGAAAGCAACTGGGTGTTGTCCGCAGGATAACAAGGCAGGCAGACCGCAAGACCGATAATGTCCTTACCTTTGAAAAGATGGGCGTGGACGCCCTGATTATCGACGAGGCCCATAATTTCAAGCGGCTGGGACTGATCACGAAAATGGCCAGCGTCAAGGGCATAGACACAAGCGGCAGCAAGAGGGCCTATGGCGTATATATGAAAGTCCGCTATATCCATGAACGCACGGGAGGCAGGAATGTCGTGTTCGCTACGGGTACACCAATTACCAACACAATGGCCGAAGCCTGGACGATGATGCGGTATATAGAGCCCGATGTGCTGGAGAAATACGATATAGGGTCATTCGACCGCTTCGCCACCACTTTCGGGAGTGTCGAGCCCTCGCTCGAATTTACGGCCACCGGGAACTTTAAAGTGGTAGACCGCTTCAAGTCCTTTATCAACGCCCCTGAACTGTTTACGGCATTCCGGGTAAAAACCGATGTCGTCCTGACGGAAGACATCCCGGAGTTTAAGGAGGGCAATACCATCCCCAAGCTGAAAAACAACGGCTTTACGCAGGTCATCGTTCCCCAGAGTGATATGCTGGAGGCGGTCATGGATCAGTTGAAGGATAAGATAAAGCAGTGGGAGAACCTTAGCCCGAGGGAAAAAAGGAAACACCGGAGCGTACCGCTTGTCGTATTCGGCAGGGCCAGGCAGGCGGCTATCGACCTGCGGCTGATCAACCCGGACCTGCCGGACGATCCGGGAAGCAAGACGAACCGGGTTATAGCCGAAATAAAACGGATATATGATACCAGCAGACCGTACAGGGGGACGCAGCTGATATTTTGCGACCTGTTTCAGTCATCTGCAAAAATACCCGGCAGCCGCTTCAACCTGTATGAAGATATAAAAAAGAAACTGATCGCTTTGGGCATACCGGAGCATGAGGTAGCCATCATCCACGATTACGACGAGAAGAACAGGGAAAGGCTGTTCGAACGGGTGAATGAGGGCCTGGTACGCATCGTTATCGGCAATACCGAAAAAATGGGTGTCGGTGTGAACATGCAGAAACGGGCCGTTGCCCTCCACCATATAGACGCGCCCGCCAGGCCTATGGACTTCGAGCAGCGGAACGGCAGGATACTCAGGCAGGGCAACCTCCATGCGCAAATGGGCATCCCGGTGGAGGTGCTGACCTACGGCGTGGAGAAAACACTGGATGCGACGGCCTACCAGCGCCTGGCCATCAAGCAGGCCTTTATCAACCAGGTGATGAAAGGGGACAACCTGGACAGGGAGATATCGGATGAAGCGGAAGAAGACAACCCCTCGGATATGAACTTTATGCAAATGATGGCGGTATTGTCCGGCAGTAAGTATGCACAGCTCCATTTCCTCAAATCGGCGGAACTTAAAAAACTGGAAACGGCGGAAAAGAACCATTTGAGGCGGCAGGTAGAAATCAATAAGCAGATAAAGGATTATGAGGTTTATAAAGAATACAAGAAGGTAGACCTGGAAACCCTGAACCAGGTAAAATCATTGCTGGATACTTATTTTCCCGATGGAAAAATCACATCCGTCACCATAAACGGTAAAAAACAGACGGAAAAGTTAGCAGTAGCTATCGACGAGGATATAGACAATTATAAAAAGGCCTTTGTATCCGCCCTGAAAACACATGAGGAGATGCCTTCGCTTGAAATACGCTTCAATGATTATCCCCAGGCGATGGAACTGGATTATACCGACCTGATAAACGACAGCTTCAGGTATTTTTATAAAGTGGGCGATTCAGCCATGAAAGGTACGGTACAGTCCGGTGCTGGCCTGTTAAACTCCCTGCGGAGCAGGATAGGCAATATACCCGGTGATATAAAGGAAACGGAAGATAAAATCGCATTTTACGAAACGAATATCCCCGTATTGAGATCGGAGCTGCTGAAACCGTTTGACAAGGCAGAGAAACTCGAAGCCCTCCGCAAAGAAATAGCGGAAATAGCGGAGAAGATGAAGGGCGAAGCGGTTACAAAAGAAAAGGAGCCGTCCCCAACCGCAAAAGCAATCGACAGCAGCATGATAGACCTGGAAGCGGCAGAGGAACCGGAAGACAGCGAGGCGGTAAGTTATAGTAAGTATCCGGATAATAAAGATGAAGTTAACGATACGGATTATGCTTCAAACGAAGAGGAAGAAGAATCCGGTGATACCGGGGAACCGGATGTAAAGGGCAATCCGGAACCGGAAGGACAGGAGGGAATTATAGTGCCTGTAACCCCATACAAGCATACACAGACAGGCCGGCTGCTGTATCTGGCCAGGATAAACGAACAGGTATCGGCTGCCGTGTTTTCAGACCTGAAATCCGGGGCCAAAAATCTTGGCGGTTCGTGGAGCAGGTTTGCAAAAGGCTTTCTCTTTGAAGAAGAAAGCAAGGCGAATAAATTCAGGAACGAAGTAAACAATGGCGACGGTATAAGAAGGCAGGCTTCATTGCCGGGAGGATTTAAGGCTATCCCTGCCGGAAAGTTCGGCAGATTGATAGATAAACTGAACCGGACAGGACTGGCGGTTGAGGTTGTATTGGATGAAGATATAAGAAACAACCCTGAGATAAGGGATACACAGGGCAATATGTACGGATATGTAACCCCGGACGGCATTATTCACCTGGATGCTACACGCATGAATGCCAATACGCCGGTACATGAGTTCGGGCATCTGTGGAACTCTTTTGTAAAAGAGAATAATCCCGGACTGTGGGCTAAAGGTGTAGAACTTATCAGGCAATCCCCATATTATTGGGAACGTATATATAACAATCCCGCATACTCTAACCTACCGGAAGAAATGAAGATAGACGAAGCGCTTGCAATGGCTATCGGCGACAAGGGAGAACGTTTTGTAAACAGGAATATAAAACAACGTTTTGTAGATTGGTTGTCCGGTGTATGGAAGTCTGTAAAGGAAGCGTTCGGTATCAGTACGCATATTGCTGTTGAGGATATGTCTTTGTCTGATTTTACGGACAGGGCTGTCAGGGATTTATTAGGCGGGGAAAGGTTGACCAATACTTTTGTACAACCGGAAGCAACAAGGATGCAGTCTGTTAATGACCTGGCAGATACTACCAATTCCGCCATGACAGAGGAAGTGCGCAACCAGCTCGACGGCAGGTTAAAGAATTTCCGCTTCCGTATCCGTGAAGCATGGGAAGACAGGTATTTGGCCGTAAAAGAATTTTTAGATATCCTCCGTAATAATGGAACCGAAGTTGCCGAATATAACGACTACTACAAACAGGCCACCCATATAAACGGAAAGATCGACGCCCAGCTGGAATACTATAACGAAAAATTTCAAAAGCCGCTGAACAAAGCTATCGGCAAACTGGAAAAAGCTGGCGTTTCTTACCGTGACATTGAGAATTATGCCATACTCAAACACGGCCTGGAACGGAATAAATGGATGAAAGAAGATGCTGTCAACCGGTATATGGAAAAGTATCCCGAAGCCACGCCGCAACAGACCGGGCGTTTCGAGGCAGGCCTGCCGGATGATTTTTCAGGTATTACAGCCGTAGAGAAAGAAGTAGGAATGCACGCCGAAGGGTTTATCCATCAGTTTGAAACCGGAGCCGGCGCGGAACTTATACACCGCTTCTGGAAGAGCGTTAGGAACGCCACCCTGTTCTCCATAGGCAAGCAGCTGGAGGGCGGGCTGATAGATAAGAAAACATATGACAGCCTTGCAAGCAGGTATGATTATTATATCCCCCTGCGCGGGCATGACGACGAAACAGCGGAAGACCGCTGGGACTACAGCCCCAATATGGGAACTTACTTTGTCGCCCCGCTTATCAAAGCCAAAGGACGAAAGACCCGCTCCGAAAGTCCCTTCGCCTTTATTTTCTCAATGGCCCAAAGCGCTATCGGTTCATCCAACAGGAATATACAGAATCAAACAATCCTGCGGCTGGCACAAAAAGACAGGACAGGTTTGCTGGGTGTGGATAAAGCATGGTATATGCAAACCAGGCTGAATGAGGACGGCGTCCCCGTCTATGAAGTTCAGGCTCCCGCCTATTCAGACAATACGGATCAATACAGGAAAAATATAGAGGAGTTTGAAGTGCGTATGCAGCAGTTGCAGGAACAGGGGCTGGCCGTACAGAACCGGGGGAAACTGGATACCGGGGGGCTGTTCATTAAAAAGACGCAGGCCGGCCAGCACGTGGTGTATGTTTCACAAAACGGTGTTGAATATGCCGTGTATATCAATGGCAACCCCGCCGTTGCCCGTGCCATTAACGGGATAAACGCAAAAGACCTGCATAAAGACCTGCGCTTTATCGCCAGGATATCCCGCCAGATGGCGTCTAACTTCACGACACGCAACCCCATATTTGTAGCAACCAACTTTTCACGCGACTATATCTTCGCGTCATCCATACTCCCGGTAAAGGAAGATGCGAAATATGCAATCCGGTTCCAACGGAATATCCCTCGCTCGGCAGGAGCTTTGCAACGTTATATCAGGGGCAAAGCCGACCTGTCGGGGAAAGCGGACAGGTATGTTATAGAATATATCATGAACGGGGGCAAAACGGGATTCTCGCATATTGTGGAACTCGATACGGTACGCAGGAAAATAGAAAGGGAAATAAAGAAAGGGGATAGTAAGAATGTATTCCGTACTTTCCTCGATTTTATGGGTGACTGCAATGAGTTTGCCGAAAACCTGTCCCGCTTATCGGTATTTATTACCAGCAGGGAGCAGGGACGCTCCATAACCCAATCCATATCGGATGCCAAAGAGGTTACCGTAAACTTTAACAGGAACGGCGCAGGCGGATATGGCGCAGCATGGTTCAGGAGTTTATATCTGTTCGTCAATGCAGGGATACAGGCCTTATCTAACTTCGCTAAAGTTGCACAGAAGAATAAAGGTAAAACAGCCATGCTCATTTCATCTTATGCCATGTCGGGGGTTCTTATGCCTTTGCTTACTGTCTTGATTGGCGGTGATGACGGGCTGGACGAATATATGAAGCTGAGCGACTGGGAACGGCAGAATAACCTGTGTATCTATACAGGCAGCGGGTTTATAAAAATTCCCCTCCCCCATGAACTGCGTGTCTTCCATGCAATGGGGGATAATATATTCCAGGCTGTATCCGGAAAGAAAGATATAACCCAATCACTATTGGATACCATATTGGGTTTCAGCGACCTGATCCCGGCTAATCCGGCGGGAGCCATACAGGGAAGCTGGGCAGAGCTGATGCCGGATATGGCAAAGCCACCGGCCCAACTGGCGGCGAATAAAAATTTCACAGGAAGCCGTATCACTAATGAGTGGGCAGACCCTGCCAAGCCCGGCTATTTACGCATACGAACCAATAAAAAGGGAGAGCCCTATGCGCCGGCATTTCTGGTAAAGCTGACGCAACTGTCGGACAATGCCACAGGCGGGGACGGTGTGGAAAAAGGGATAATCAGCTTTAATCCGGATGAGGTGAACCATCTTATACACGGGTATTCCGGAGGATTATACACAACGGGTATGCAAATACTGGATATGTCATACAAGGCTTATGACTGGACGGAGACAGGGGAACTTAAACTGAAAGTCCGCGAAACCCCGTTACGGACATTCTACACCTCTGAAAGCGATTTGATGACGGCAGGCAGCGGCTTAAACTCCAGGTATTTTAAAATAGCGGACGATATGCAGGAGACAAGGCGGAAGGTGAAAGGATATAAGGAGCAGGCCCAAAAAGGAGACCTGACAACAGGGGAGTTTGCAGCCAAAATAAGCAGGCTTACACCCGATATTGAGAAATATAAACGCATCTACCCGTATATAAAGCAGGTAAAAAAATATGAAAGCGCATTGAAAGATATGGAAGGGGAAGAACAGAAGGAAGCCGAAAGGATGATATCGGAACTGAAACAGCAGGTTGTCGAAGCGGATGGCATATAACAGTTTGTATGCTTATTATAATATTCCGTTCAAGCAGGAAGAATATCCTAAACAAAATAAACACTAAGAATTATTTTCAATATTATCATACAAATCATCTATTAACCATTTCAGCAATTTCTTAGCATGAATACAAAATCTTTCATCCAATTCATAAATCGAACCATACATATATTCTGCTGCATACGGGCAGCCTCCACCACAAATACCCAAGCATTCACAATCAAAACATTTTTCCATAAATAATGGACTTCTCTTTTTCCAGTAATTAAAGTCAATATTTTCCCGGAAATCAAAATTTTTATCAAATACGTTTGCAGAAAAATATTTGCGGTTATTTAAATAACCATGACAAATACCTATTTCACCAGAAGGGGTGATTGTATATTGGTTCCCTCCAGAAGCACAACAATCGTACAAATAAAGCTTATTAACAGAAAACGCTTGCACTTTCCGCATCACTCTATCTTCATAAATACCTTGTTTTCTCAATACTTTGAAAATATCGATCATAAAACCTGTGGCATTTTCATAATATGAGTTATTTTGTAGTATTTTGTGGTTGGGTATTAATAAATTAAAAGCAACCGTAGTCGGATTTATTTTTAAAATCTCTTCTAAAATAGCCTCTTTATTTTTAATTATATTTTCAGTAATCGTAATAGATAGGCTAAATGGTATCTGTTCTGTTTTACACAATTCGATTTTTTCTCTCACAATATCAAAAGTATCCTTGTTATTTTTACTAATTCTGTTTGAGTGAGCAGATTTATCTATGTCATAAGAAATTCCTATCGAAATACGATTGGCTTTCAAAAATTCAATTATTTCAGAGGTTAATAAAGAACCATTGGTTATGATGGCGAATCTAACATCATCAGGCCAATATTCTGTCCGTTTGATAAGTTCTATTTCTTCAATGAAAAACTTAATGATATCATAGTTTAGTAAAGGTTCTCCTCCGTAAAAAGTAATGGTTTTATCATAATCCGTTTGTTGCCTTTCATATGTTCTTTGCAAAAGGGCTACGCTCGCCTGAACACCTTCTTGGGTCATAACTTTATTTATTTTATTTGCATTAACGGTTTCCGAAATGAAACAGTATTTGCAATTAAAATTACAGTTTTCGGTTACAACTATATAAGTATTTGAAATGGCAGATGGAAATATCAGACTGGTACATTTATCGTACAAAGCGTTATCCTCTTCGTTTGATTTTATAATAAAATAGTTTTGATACAGATACTTTATTGAATTTTCTATCTCTGTATTTACAAATTTATTTGTTCTAAAATATAATTCTATATTTTGAAGTTCCTCTTTATCAATAAAAACTGTTTTTATTAATAGAGAATGATAAATACCAATAACATTTTTTTCTACATAAAAAAAATGTACATATTTTGAGAATTGCATATATCTATTTTTATGATTAATAAAAAAGAAGTGATAGAAGATATTATTATTTCTATCACTCTTTTAAAGATTACAAAAATACTCTTTCATCTGCTGAAAGGTAATTTTGCACAATCGGCGCGTTACAGTTAGCACCGCAAGTACAATTACAAGCAGCGCCACCACATACACTCATGTGTCCTTCATTACAATTCTGTACATTTCCTTGAATTTTAGCATAATCTGCCTTACTCGGTATTAACATAACATATAATATTAATGCCTACTCTTTATAGGATTTTCGGCTACTTCCTTTCATTATAATGATATGTGAAAAATAGAAGTTTTTTTGTTAATATTAAAATATTCTTCCCGTTTTTTTGAAAAATTATCTATTAATATGCAAATATACTTTCGAATCAGTAATATTATGTATAGTAATGAAGGTTCGCATTGCATTTCCGGTCAATGGTTACGGGAAGACTGGTCTTTATTTATCCGGTTTCATTTAGCTTCATATGCAACGGGATTAAAGTATTGATAGTCAGAAATGCAAATATAAGAAAATCATTAACTGTTTCTCCACAACGTTATGCCCGTATTATTGAAAGCACCGGAACAATCAACAGGTAAATAACTTTTTGCATCAGGAACATGCCCGTTCCTGTAAAACCGGTTTATTCGCTCCAAAATTAACCATATGCAGGAAGCGAAAAAAGTCAACCTGAAAATAGCGGCTAAGTATTTCCCCCGGAAGGAAAGGGAGAAGATTGATACGGTAAACGGTGGCGGCACATTCGAAAAAAACGGCCATGTCCTGACGGAGGCCTATACTGCCTGGTCTGCCCTGGATAAGTTCAGGAATAATGCCAGGCGCAATAAGAAATATACTTTTGAAGACCAGTGGGGAGACCATATAAGGGTCGGCTGCAAGACGGTTACCGAAAGGCAGCATATATTGAACCAGGGAGGCGTGCCGTTACAGAATAACCGTATGCGCTCCATCATGCGTTCGGTTGTCGGGGTATTCCAGTCCACACAGACCGAGCCCGTATGCGTATCCCGTGACAGGGACGAACAGGGCAAGGGCGAGATGATGTCGGCAACCCTGCAATATGTATATCAACTGAATAAGCTCTGGGGCCTGGACAGTGTAAACCTGCAATACTTCCTGTTTTCCGGTATCGCGATCTTCAAAAGCGTATACGGCTGGCGCAACGGCAAGATGGATGTCTGGAACGACCTGGTCAACTATAACGATTTCTTTGTAGACCCGGATATGAAAGACCCCCGGCATAGCGACTGCCACCTGGTGGGGCAATTGCATGACAAGTCCATTCATCAGGTAATGGCGCAGTTTGCCGATGGTTCCCCGCAAAAAGCCGGATGGATAAGAGATATCTACGGAAGGTGCAGGGACGGGGAAGCTACCGTTTCCTATGTAGCCGATACCCTGCACCAGGATATAAACGAAAGCAAGGATTTCTTTATGCCCGCCAATCCGGCACAGTGCAGGGTCATCGAAATATGGAGAAAGGAATATAAGGAAAGACTCCTTGTACATGATACGCTCACAGGGGAGTTCTATAAAGAAGAACTGGCCTCAAAGGCAGGCTTCGATACGGAAAACGGTATCCGGATACAGCAACAGGCGGCACAGGGCATTGCCCCGGGCGATATGCGGCTGATACAGTACAAATGGTTCATTGACGAATACTGGTATTTTTATTACATGACTCCGCAGGGGGACGTGCTGAAAGAAGGGGAAACGCCCTACTGGCATGAATCGCACCCTTTCTCATTCAAGATATATCCCTTTATAGACGGGCAGGCATTCCCTTTCATCGGGGACTTTATCGACCAGCAACGCTATATCAACAGGCTGATAACCTTGCAGGACTTTGTCATGCTGGCCTCTGCCAAGGGAGTGCTGCTGTTCCCGGAGGATTCGCTTCCCACAGGTTATACAATGGACGATATTGCGGACAGCTGGGCCGTATATAACGGGGTGATCGCATACAAGCCCGCCGCGCATGGGAAAATACCGCAGCAGGTGATCGCCAATTCATCACAGACCGGAGCATACGACATGCTCTCCATACAGCTGAAATTACTGGAGGATATATCCGGCGTACAGGGGGCACTACAGGGCAAGGCTCCCGCTGCCGGAACGCCTGCCTCCCTGTATTTGCAACAGACGCAAAATTCCACTACATCCCTCACTGAAATATATGAGGCCTTCAGGGAACTGAGGGAAGAGAGGGACATGAAGAATATGAAGCTGATACAGCAGTTCTACCCCGACAGGAAGTATATCAACCTGAACAGGAATAACGCCGGCCCCAGGTCTATTGTATATGACGCCGGGCTGGTACGCAATGCGGAGATGGATCTGAATATAACGGAAAGCACATCCACCCCTGCATACAGGATGGTCATGAATGACTTCCTGATGCAGATGTTCCAATTGGGGCAAATAGATATGGAGATGTTGCTTGAAAACGGGTCTTTCCCCTTTGCCGATAAGTTGCTCCAGTCCGTCAAGGCCAAAAGGCTGGAAGCGGAACAGGCACAGCAGGCCATGATGCTGGGGCAGGCTGTACAGCCAACCGGACAGGAAATGGTTCCGCAGGATATACGGCAACAGATCACACGGAATACGAATCCCCTTATACAAAGCATGTTGAACAGGAATAATAACGTTGCCTGATGAAATTACTTACATTTATATATTCCCACGAACAAATATTCCGGGCGGTAAAGCAGGAATCGTCACTGCTCGCTGTCAGGAAGCAGGATAAGGACGGCAATCCCTTGTTTGAGCAGCTTGTCTTCGATGAGGCTTACCTGCCCAAATTCCGGGAACTGTTCTTCAATGCGCAGGGACAGGTCGCCCCTGCACTGGCAGCATACCAAAAGAATATACCCGCCGGCCCGTCTTATTTCGAGAGGGCGGATTTTACAAAGGACAGGGATTATATTGTATATCTGGGCATGGATGATGATTTTAACATGCATATAGCAAGGCCCGTGGAGGATTATATCTTCCATTTTATAAAGGACCGGATCATGTATGAATGGCTGAGGAATAAAAGCCCCGACGATGCATCCGTTTACCTGGCAGCCACGGAAAAGTATAGGACAGATATAATAATAGGATTGGCTCAAAAAATCAACGTGAGGAGACGGAAAGGGTATTGGTTTTAGTACTATGCAATCAAAAATTGCATGTAAATTATAGACGGTCAAAAAGATATTACTATTTTTGTACAGAATAATACTAAAAAATTATTGCCTATGATATAAAAGCGTAGAACTACGCACATTTTAAGATATATTGGAAAAGGCGTATAGCTTTTATTCTGGTTCTTGAAACTTCGCAAATTTCAAAAGTCGCCAAGAGTAAAGTGATGACGCTCACGCTACGGCGTGGGCTTTACTCGTTTATTTGGCGACATGGTATTGCGAAGACCTCAAGAACAGATAACTGTAGTTTTGTCCACGCTTTTTTTATGTGTGTATGTTAGATACCAGTCGCTGGACAAGGAGGGCTTGAATGAGATGTATATAAATATGTCATTTAAACTAAAAAAAAGTACAAAATTCAAAAATTATACAGAATTTAATATATTTTTGACTAAACTATAATTTAAAACTTATGACAAGAGGTTAATATTTGATAACTGATACAAATGAATCTATTTTTGCATAATAGAAATAGGTTATCCGATATCGGACAGCGGCAGATTCGCTACCGGAACGCATGATTTACAAAACAGATAAAACGATGAATATTTATCAGCGTTAAATTAATAGATTTTGAGAAACTGAGGACTATTTTTATAATAGATATAAAAACGGCCGGTGATCGGCAATTCTAATATACATTCAGTAACCTAAAACACAGCTGCTATGAACTATAAAGATGTTTTTACAAAAACAATAAGAGAAATACAGCACATTTTCCCCACAGAAAATATAGCGGTTAGGATTCTTTGGACAAAGAACCCTATGAATATACATCGTTTTTCTTCGTATATAAGTATATCGTTTCAATTTACACACAGGCAAGACGCGCATAATGATGGTTTTACGCCGGTTTTCTAAAGAAGATAGTTTCCACTTGTCCTAATCAAATATTAAAGTAATGATGCAAAACAATGATAATATTAACAGCCCTTTCAGGACATAAAAAATAACATATGAATATAGATAATAAAAAAGAAAACAAAAGTAGTAGTATAAAAACAAGAAAATTAAATAAAGAAAATACAATGCAAAGAATCAATCTCTTTTTGATGGTTTTATGCTTTTTAGCCATTACAAACAAAGCAAATGCTTGGACGGGTAGCGGAACAGCCGCAAGCCCCTGGCTAATCGGTGACAGCTCGACCAACACAGTTTCCGCCGTTAAAGCGAAATTACAAGGCGACACGCTATTAACTATCTTCGGTACAGGTAATATGGCTGATTTCCCGTACTCTACCGAAGGACAAACGCCGTGGCGGCAGGCGGGAAAACACACACTTATTAAAACTGTCGTAATCGAAAGCGGCGTTACCAACATTGGCGATATTGCTTTTCAGGATTGTAGCAATTTACAATGGATTACAATTCCCGAAGGCGTTACAATAATCGGGACGCGGGCGTTTGAGAATTGCGTTTCGCTTTCTGCAGTTAGTATTCCAAATACTGCCACAACTATTGAATCGCAAGCATTCAAGAATTGCACAGATTTAATATCTGTCAATAATAACGCAAATATTCCACAAAGTAATGTGGCAAGTAATGCTTTTTCAGGGGTAACTGTTTCAAATGTTTATTTGACAGTTCCGCTCGCACCGCTAAATGATTATAAGCAAGCAACGGTATGGCGCAATTTTAATGTAAAATCTCAATATGTACGTTTTACAGAAAATTTGGGAAACGATGTTGACGAAATGATTGTAGACCCCGACGGCACTCTTTATTATTATCAATACCGTGATGCTGCACATACAATACCACTTAAATTAATAATTCATAATAAGGCGAATGACAGCCACCCAACAATTGTCACTTATAACGAAAGTGGCTTACCCTCAACCATAACTACAAAAAACAGCACTGTTCTTTTTGATAATTACGAAGAAAACCACTGTTCTGTAACACAAATTTCTGCAAATAGTATCAATGAATCTGTATTGCAAATATCAGGATGGTGGAGTGAAATACAGGATATGTGGGACACACCACTTGACAAGACAAATAACATACTCAGTCTTGTTGGAACTGCCTTATCGTTTGTTGATAATGGAGGATTTGTCAGTATGGATCCGCAACTTGGCGCAATTACTGCCCTTGTTGAATTTGCAGGATTGGACGAAATGTGTCCCGCTTTGAAACCTATCATAACCGGTATAAATGTACTTGGAACAGTGATTGATTGTGGAGTAGCATATTTTTCAGGCGAAACAAATATTCTTGCCGATGTTCAATGTGCGTTAGGAATATGGAATCTTGCGGTAACAATCTATAATGCACGGCATCAAAACAGCGACATAAAAACTTGGAATTATGATTGGAATTACAGTTTGGATTATGGCGTGCTAACTATTTACGGAACAGGTGTAATGACACAACCAAGTGGCGGTTATCCGTGGGCAAATAGAAAATCCGAAATAACAAAACTTATTATACGAAGTGGAGTAACTTCAATACCAAGATCTGCATTTTCAGGTTGTGACAACCTAACCACCGTAACCATTGAAGCAGGTAGCGACACGCTATATGTTAGCGATAGTTATTCTACATTTTATAATACTCCCATTCAAACATTAAAATTACGCAGAAATATCAAGGATACTTACGGCAATAATTTCACAGGTTTTCAAAAAACAACGCTCACAAGTTTGGAGATCGGCAATCAGGTTACTTTCATTGACAATTCGATGTTTTCGGGTTGCACGGGCTTAACTTCGGTAAACATTCCAACTTCGGTAAAATCTATCGGCAGCAGTGCGTTTTCGGGTTGTACGAATTTGAAGACATTAACCATTGGCAATAAAGTCACATCAATCGGCAATCATGCATTTGATAACACAGCATTAACGGATTTGACCATACCTTCGTCTGTAAAGGAAATCGGCAGTTACGCCTTTGATGGTTGCAAATTCGACAACGTCAGGATAGAAAACAGTACGGATACGCTGTCCCTAAGCAATAGTTTCTTTGGTAGTACTCGTTCTGATGGTGGAATCAAATCTCTGTATTTGGGGAGGAATATTAGTTATTCTTATACTATAACAGGGTCTCCGTTTGATAGCGATACGTTGCTGGTGTCGGTAACGATGGGCGACAATGTAACATATATTGGTCGCAACTTCTTTAATGGCTGCAAGAACTTGAAAACGGTAAGCCTTAGCAGCAATATTACTTCGATTGGATATAGGGCGTTCTATGGGTGCAGCAGCTTATCAAGTATAGACATTATCCCTTTAACTGTTACTTCTATCGGCGATTACGCTTTTAATAATTGCAAAGAAATTAAATCGTTGGTTTTGCCCGCTTCCGTTACTGAAATAGGATATAATGCATTCTCAGGTTGTACTAATTTGCAAAGCGTAAAAACAGATATGACGTTTATTCCAAATAATATTTTTTCAGGTTGTACGAATTTGAAGACATTAACCATTGGCAATAAAGTCACATCAATCGGCAATAATGCTTTTAATAACACAGCATTAACGGATTTGACCATACCTTCGTCTGTAAAGGAAATCGGTTTTTCCGCTTTTGGAAGTTGTAAATTCGACAACGTCAGGATAGAAAACAGTACGGATACGCTGTCCCTAAGCGGTAGTTTCCTTTCCGGTGGTACTAGTCGTTCTGACGGTGGAATCAAATCTCTGTATTTGGGCAGGAATATTAGTTATACCGGTTTTAACAGCAGCATACTACCAGGTTCTCCTTTTGAAAGCGATACGTTGCTGGTGTCGGTAACGATGGGCGACAATGTAACCTATATTGGCAGTGACCTTTTTTATGGCTGCAAGAACTTGAAAACGGTAAGCCTTAGCAGCAATATTACTTCGATTGGATATAGGGCATTTTATGGGTGCAGCAATTTATCTCAAATAATCAGCAAAGCAACTATACCTCCGAAGCTTTCAAATTACACATTCTACAATGTACCGACAAACATTCCTGTTTATGTTCCCTGCGGCGCATACACAAACTATCGCGATGCACAGTATTGGAGTTCGTTTACCAATTTTGTAGACTATTGCACCCAAGTAACGCCTGCCGAAACTTCTGCGGTTATTTCCTGGACTGCAATAGAAAACACCGAATATTACAAGATTGCAGTTTATGCAGACGAGGCGCACACGCAGGTAATAGGGCAATATAGGGTAGATGCCACAGGAAATATTACTCGCTTGCGCAATACAACTGAGCAAAACGAATTATCGTTGTCGGTAACAAACTTATCGGCAAGTACGCCGTACAGTTTTACCATAACGGCATACGGCAATAATAACACGGAAGTAGTTACTTTTTCTGGCGATTTCACAACCTTATCAAATGACATTGCCTATATTGTTACTTTCGACAGTCGGGGCGGAAGTTCCGTGTCAAGCCAGCAGATTACGTCAGGGCAGCGTGTTTCCGAGCCAACAGCACCGACAAAATCAGGCTATAACTTTGGCGGCTGGTACAGAGAAAGCAGTTGCACTAATGTTTGGAATTTCAATAACGACGTGATAACAAGTAACGTCATGCTTTACGCCAAATGGACGCCAACCAGCTACATTGTCGTTTACAACGGTAATGGAAATACAGGCGGTAGCACATCATCGAGTACCCACACTTACGATGTGGCGAAGAACCTGACGGCAAACGGATTTACCAAAACAGGATATGCATTCGCAGGATGGGCAACCAGTGCAACGGGTTCGGTAGAATATTCCAACGGTCAATCCGTTTCAAATTTAACGGCAGCCAATAACGGCACTGTAAATTTATATGCCAAATGGACATTAACTACTGTCGCTGTAACAGGCGTCACACTTAACCAAAATACCGCTTCGCTTATAGCCGGCAATACACTGCAACTTACGGAAACCGTATTGCCAAGCAATGCTTCCGATAAGAGCAGAACTTGGTCGAGTAGTAATATCTCTGTTGCTTCGGTTAATAGTAGCGGACTTGTAACTGCCAAATCAGCAGGTAGCGCAACCATTACCTTAACAACCAGAGATGGAGGCAAAAAGGCAACCTGCGTTGTAACTGTGTCATCACCCTCCCTTACGCTTTCATCTACTGCCTACAACTTTATTGCAGGTGGCGGTACATCTCCGGCAATAACCGTTACCTCCAATGTATCATGGACAGTATCTGATGATGCCACGTGGATTATAACTTCAAAAACGAACGGCAGCAATAACAGCACGTTTACAATGACAGCAGAGGCAAATACAGCCATATTTCCACGCAGCGCAACCATAACGGTAACAGGCGGCGGGATAACGAAAACAATCAGTGTTACACAAAACGCAGCCCTTCTGCCTGTTCAAAATTATCAGGTCAAGACTACAAATTGCACATGCCGCGGTACGGACGACGGAGCCATCGATATCTCGTTTAATAAGTCACTGAATTATACTGTGAAAGTAACAGGCAATAATTATAGCAAGACAGATACGGCTACTTCAAATTACCATCTCTCCGGTCTGGCTGCCGGTACATACACCGTGGCCATTACGATAAGCGGTCTTACCGGTTATCAGCAAGATTTTACCGTGGTAGTGTCTCAGCCTGAAAGCCTGAACGTACTGAAAGCTGATGTGGCTACCGGTACGGCGCAATATGTAATGAGTGGAGGTGAAACTTATCATATCACTGTGAATGGTATTACCCGGACTACCCGTAGTAATACAGTAGAGATACCTTTGCAAAACGGAGAGAATCGTATCAGTATCCGTACTGAAAAGAGCTGTCAGGGTGTATATGAAGAGACCGTCTTTTTCAATGGACAGATCACACTATTCCCGAATCCTGCCGATGTACAGGTTACTATCAGCATACCCGGTGAAGATGAGCAGGTAACTGTGGAAATATTCTCTATGAGCGGTTCCAGACAATATAAAGAGAAACTCACCGTGTCATCTGACAGGCTGGTACATATTAATGTATCGGGTTACTCTTCCGGTACATACTTGGTGAAAGTAAGCGGAGCCACAATCCAGGATATAGTAAGAATGGTGAAAAAGTAAAAACTCTATATGGCTTTCTCAGGGGAGGGGTAAAGAATTTGCGGACGTATTTTTAACAAAGCAGATTGCCCCGCCCTGAAAGAGTAGGATTTCAATTTGAATTTTTAAAATTATCAAATCATATTTATATTATATGAACTCAAAACGAATATTTTCAATTGCTGTATTAGTAGCCACATTATTACTTACCGGATGCGGTGGGGGTAGATCAGAAGATGAGGAAGAATTTGTACCTGTACAACCAGAATTGCCGGCTCCAGGCAACGTTGTGCTTTCTGCGCCAGCGGATAACACCGCTTGTCTGAAAAGTTCATCTACGAATACAGCGCAAGTTGTTTTTTCATGGAATACGAGTGCCAATGCCAACAGTTACCGGATTGAAATAAAAAACCTGAATACGCAATCCACAACAGGCTATAATGTCAATGGCACAATGTACACGGCTATTCTGGAAGTAAATACTCCCTATTCGTGGAGTGTGCAAGCGATCAATCAGACGGGAAGCAAAGTTAGTCCGGTATGGAAATTTTACCTTTCCGGTATACCGGAGAGTAATTATGCGCCTTTTCCTGCTGATCTCACATCTCCGGCTCCGGGTGCAACGTTTAATGCCAATGGAGCATCCACAGTGCAGGTTACCTTCCAGTGGATAGGAAGCGACCCTGACAATGATGTAAAAAGCTATGCCGTTTATACAGATAACTCGAATGCTTCCACTCAGGTGGTGGCATCGCAAACCGCCACCTCACTGACGCGAAGCCTTGCAAGCGGAAAAACCTATTATTGGAAAGTGGTAACCACTGACAAGGCAGGGAATACCTCCACATCAGTAGTGAACTCGTTCCAAGTGAAGTAACAATTCATAAAAAGTCTCCGTCAATACAAAGGAGGCTGTCCTATAAACAAAATCAACTCTCTGAAAATAAAATATTTGAAATCAGTTTCAGATATAGGTCTGAAGAAAAAGGTATAAAAATGGAGCTGCTCCCACAAGGGACAGCTCCTTTAAATATTTATTATATACCACCTACTTATTACAAAATCTTTATCATGCAGGACGTTCTGAATATAAGTCCTGTAACAATATACTAATCTTGCATAAAGAACATAAATTACTTTGTAACTGAAAGATATCGGGTTACTCAACCTGAACCGCCAATCGTATTAAACTGCTTTTCAAGCAAAAAGTAACAGGGGTGTAAATAAGTATCTGTACAGTAGTTCCTATACCCTGTATATCCTGCATAAATTTGCCTTATGAATATAGTAATAAAAAAACAAAGAGGCTTCCTGATGTTTGGCGACAAGGATACCTCTTTGTAATATAAACCCTAATAACGGAAATATATTATGACAATGGCAAATGTAGAAAAATTTTACCACAAAACAATGTCGAGCCGTGAAATTGCGGAGTTGACAGGCAAAACGCACAAGAATGTGTTAGCAGATTGTGACAAACTCAATGAAACTTATAGAGATTTGGGGCTGGCTGAAATTTCAGCAGGGGTATATTATCACCCAAATACAGGGAATCAACAACACAGGGAATACCTCCTTACCAAAATGCAATCTCTTGACCTGATGACAGGCTACCGTATAGATTTGCGCATTAAAGTTAACCGCCGCTGGGAAGAACTGGAAGCAAAAGTCCTCCCGCAATCCGAAGATGAAATACTGCTTCTTGCCATGAACACCCTTGCTAAGCGTGTGGAGGCTCAAAGGCAGCAACTCCGGATATTGGAGGGTGAAAATGAACTCCTGGATAACGAAGTGAAAGCCTTAGCCCCTAAAGCCGCCTACACCGATGAGGTGTTACAGTCTGCATCCACTTATACAATGACGCAGGTAGCCAAAGAGCTGGGTATGTCGGCAATTGCTTTGGAGCGGAAATTGAAAGATCTGGGGGTTATGTTCCGGCAGTCGGAGCAATGGCTGTTATATGCAAAGTACCAGGACAAAGGATATACAAGGCCACGGACGCATAGCTACGAACGGAAGGATGGTACTAAAGGAACCAACACCATCACCGTATGGACTGAAAAGGGAAGGGCATTTATCCACTGTTTATTTCAACGGTCTAAAACGGCATAATGATGGAAATAGGTTATATATCCGTAATAAAACAGAATACAAACACAGAATCATTCCGTATCAGCATGGGATTTTAACCGTGCTACGGGTACGGATATAACCATCCCTATTACCAGCGAGTCCAGATGGAGTAAAAAATTACTGTTCCCTTTTACAAAGCTGACGGATAAAGAAATAATAATACAGCCTATATATAGCAGGTACTTCCGGGTATCTGCTATTTTTATATGCTTATCCAGTAATGTAATGCCTGTATATAATCCTGTCATGACATAAACGGCGCCTGATATGCCGACGGTCGGTTCGTCGTGCATCGCTCCAAAGGAAGCCAGGACAGAGCAGCCTGAAGACAGGCCCAGAAATACCCATCTGTTCATATGCTTCTCCAGGGAGGTATAGGTACCAATAAAAGCAAGTGAGTTTATTAATAAATGGAGTGCGGAAGCATGTTGAAACATGTATGTAAAATGCGTGTATAAGGGGGATGCATTTGTGTAGCCCAATTCATTCCCAAAGGATATATACACAAGTATAAGTGTGAAGACAATCAGGTATTTCATGTTTTTAATGTGCCGATATGCCAATTAGTAAATGTGCCAATGGTTTTAATTTGAAAATTAGAAGATTTGACACATTGAATTTTCAAATTAATTTTATTTTCCGAGAAGTTTATAATACAGGCTTGTTGCCCGTGCATGTGAGATGTAAAAGCGCGGAGCCTGCTGCTCCGACAATATCTTCGCTATTTGTGCAGGAGTATAATCGTTTTGCTTCATTATCTCTTTTGCCCGTTCCAGTACCTCTGTATGCAGTTGCCTGGATACTTCATTGCGGGGAAGGTTGTTCCCGTTATTACGGATAATCTTCATATAGGCCCTCTGGTGTATATAGAATGATTTGGCCTTTTTATAAATAGCCTTTGATGCTATACCGGATACGGTCAGGCGGGCGCCTTCTTCTTTCCGTACAGCTTCGCAAGCCTGTAGGAAATCCCTGTTCCTTTCTTCTTCGTAAAATAATGCAGACATAGAGAATTAATTATTTAATGGTTTAATATGCCAATGTGCCAATTCAATTTGAGAATTAGCATATTAGCAAATGATATTGTCGCTTTGCGCCAACTGGCATATTGGCATATTTACTAATTGGCACATTAAATTCTTTCCGTGTTTAAAATTGGGGATTAAGGGCGGGAAACCATAGCCGGGGATACGGATACTTATTTACATGCTCATTACTTTTTGCATGAAAGACATCAAAAGCGTTGTTTATTCCATTTTTTTGTCATACGGAATCAACGTGACTATATAAATATTAAAATATGGAAGGAACAGATGTAACAAAAGAAGAAAAACCGTCAGGACGCGGCGGCGTCCTTGCAAAATTCATGAAAGCAAATCCCGGATTCGAAGGGGAACCGACCGAAGAGCAACTGTGGGAGTTTGCCGGTAATGACTATGCCGGACTGAAAGGAACCCATAAAAAATTCATGTCGGGACAACAGGGGCTCCACGATTATATATCCAGAGACCCCCGTTTCGGAGCGGCTATCGGTATGAGCTTCGGGGAAGGGGAAGATAAGATCCCGTTTAACCATGCACTGGGAAGATTGTACGGGCCGGATGCCTTCAGTGACGATGAGGATTTTATCAGGGGGACGCAGGAATATAACCAGGCGCAGGCCCAAAGCCGGAAGGAACAGGAAGAGGCACAGGAGAATTTCCGGGAATCCCTTCAAAGGTTCGAGCAATATGTTTCCGGTAACCAATTGCCGGAAGAAAGGAGAAACGCCATTTATGACGGGCTTATGCAACTGGCCGAAAGTTTCCTGATGGGCAATATCCCGACGGAAATATTCGAACTGATAGATAAGGGCCAGACCAGGGACAATGACGTTGAGGAAGCCATCGCAACCGCTGAGATCGAAGGCAGGAACCAGACCATAAAAGCAAAGATGAAAGAGAAAACGGAGCGTCCGGACGGTATTGTGGATATGGGAAGCGGAACGGGCCCGGAGATGAAAAGCCGGGACAGGGAGCTGTTCCAGCCCCGGCCGGAAAGCGTTTACGACCAGTTGAAGGAGATTAAGTAAATGTGCCAATGTGAAAATATGCCAATGTGCCAATGGCGCGAAGCGAAACAAGCTGACAGCTATTAGCTAAAGGCTAACAGCTAAAAATATTGAAATTGGCATATTGGCACATTAGATAATTTGCACATTTCCAAATATGCTGATTTACTAATTGTAATAATAAAAGAGATGAAGAGATTTTTAGGGAAAATGAAAGGCAGCGGGTTATTCGTGTTAATAATCATGCTGCTGTGTTCCGTATTCGGGGTGATGGATGCGGGAGTGGTGACAGCCGACGCAGTCCCGTCTGTGGAAATAGATTCCTCGAACGGGAAGCCGCAGGGCATAGCGGCCAATGGGGATGGAGCCAACCGGCATGAGGGTATGTCGGTGGAATTCACCGAGGATAATGTGGAACGGCTGCTGCTGGAGCAGATAGATTCCCAGATCGTAAAGATCAACCGTTACAGGTATCCCCTTGATACCATAGCCCGGAGCATCGGCAAGGCCCGTACAAAAAACAGCAAGTCACAGGTGGTTACCTATTACAGTGTCGCCACACTGCCCTCCGACAGTATAATAACAGCCGCATTTGCAGGAGGAAGTGCGCAAACGCCCCTTACTTTCGGTGAAGACGGGCAGGACAATGCGCTTATAGCCATCAACCAGACCCTGATCGTAAAAGGTGTACTGGGGTATAAGGTAAACGGCAAGGTGGGGACAACCGTACGGGATACCCGCCCCTTATTGTTGTATGTCGTTGACAGGCACGCAGACGGCAGGCCTATCGTTATCGCCGTGAACGGGCAGGGCACAGGCTTTACGATCCCGGCCATCCCGGCGGATTCGGAAGTTACCATTGCCGGACGCGCCGCTTCCGAGTTCCAGATACGCACGGATGTATATAATATCCTGCCGACGCCTTCCAGCCAGTACCTCCAAAAATTCATTGCGGAAGTGGAAGAATCCACCTTCTTCGAGATGCGCAATAAAGAGGTCAGGTGGACTATTTCGGATGTTGTCCAGCAGGCCCTGGATCAGATGCGCAAGGAAACCAACAATTCCTACTGGCGTTCATCGGCGGCAATCCGCAATGTCAAGAACAAATACAACAGGAAGCCGGAAGACACCTATTTTACGGAAGGGATATGGACGCAGGCGGGAAAAGACCTGGACGCCGCAGGAACAGGTATTACCGCATCGTTGCTTATCGACTGGATGAATGCGGGATTCAGCGATAATGCCGCCTCCGATACCAAGCTCATGATGTGCTCCCCCGATTTCATGGCTGAACTATGCAAAGCGCCGTTAACCCAAAATATGTGGTACGGATCGAAAAAAGACTTCTTCGGGTTGAAAGTCACCCCCATCGAATCACCTTTCGGTACGCTTGTACCTATACTGGATAAATCGATGGTCGAGGCCGGATTGCAAGGTACTGCATATATGCTGGACGCCGACTATATGACAAAATGGACAATGGGATGGCGTTCGGAGAAACTCGACAATGTAAAGAACGGGGAAGCCGATAGCCAGGGCCGGTTGCTGATCGAAGCCAGCGGCCTGACATTATCATTCCCTGACGCCCATGCCAGGATCTACTTAAACCGTTCACAATTCGAGGGATAATAAGTATGAAGAAAGTTTATTTTTCAAAGGATAAGGCCAAAATCGTTTTTGCCGTAAAGCTAAGCGGCGGGGTCAGGAACGTTACGTTTTCGAATTTCGGAGGCTCATACGCAACTTCCGATAAGGAAGAACAAAAAGCAATAGAGGATACTTTCTATTTCAAAAAGGGATTGGTCTATCATACGCCAGGCCCTGACGGGGAACAAAGTGATGAAGATGAAAGTTCCGGTTCGACGGAAATAGGGCATGTGACCAATATACAGCAGGCAAAAGAACTGCTCAAATCGAGTCCGTACGATATTCCGTACCAACGGTTAAGCACCCCGGAGAAGATACTCAGGGCGGCTGAAGAACTGAATATCTCATTCCCGAATCTTAAAATATAAACGTGTATGCTTATACGTCACCGGAAGAACAGGTAAAAAGGTAAAACAGGAATGAAGACGGAATTTATAGCGCGTGTGATGCAGGTAATGAATGAGCTTGGCTGGGATGATCCGGGTTCGGATGCTTTTATCGGTTCGGATACGACAAAGGTGGAAAAGCATATAGAAGCTGTTTTTACGGATGCATGGCGGAAAGCCGTTAACCTGCTGCCCAAAACATATTTTACAGTCTGTGACTTTTCCGGGCAGGCAATCTCCCCCGATATATCCAAAGGCACGGGATATGTAGTTTTGCCCCCTGATTTTCACAAGCTGGCCTCGTTTAAGATGAAAGGCTGGCAGAAGGCGGCGGAGACATTGCATGACAGTTCCGATCCCATTGCATCCGTACAGGCAAACGAATATACGAGGGGCAATATCTGCCGCCCCGTATGTGTGAAGAATATACGGGAAACAGGGGAAGGAATAAATACCGTACTGGAATATTATTCCTTGTATAAGGGTATGCGGCATGAAATATCGGAAGCCTTATACATACCTGTTACCGCTCCGCTTAGTGACGACACTGTCATAAGTGGGAAGCTGTTTATCCCCCTGGCGTACCTGTGCGCAGGAATGGTGTTCGAAATATTTGAAAAGCCCGGAATGGCGAAAGTGATGGAGGCTAAGGCAATAGAGACAAAAGCATAGGTATGAACGGCTGTAATAATGATAAGATAAATGACAAGTACCTGGAGTTAATCCCGCTATTCAAATATCAGAAAAAGCCTGTGGTCTATATTGACGACCTGTACCTGAAATATCCGCAGGGAGGAGAGGCCGGGTGGTATGCCCTTGTATTATCGGAAGGCAATTTTGCTTACTGGAACATGGAAGAGGGTAAATGGCGGTTTATTGGCATTGGCGGAGCGTTCCAGAACTTTTACTCCGGTACGCAGATGCTAACCTCCGTATCCGCGATAGTTCCTATGGGTACTACAACGGTAAGCATATCCGCTTCGGAAACGCTTTCGCTTATCCATCCGGAAAGATTAAAGCCCGGCTATGTGATGAGTATCCGTGTGCGCAATACATCGGATACATTGATATTCGTAACCCTGCCCGATTCCGGGGAATATGAAGTGGACAAGTGGTATCAGGCAGCCGTCTATCCGGGGATGGTAACGGAGTTTATTATCCGGTGTTTTGCTCCCGGAAAGTATGCTGTCACATATATAATAAATAAGAAATCGGAGATAGTGCCTTCACCGGGCAGCGCAACATATGACGCCGGAAGGAATGTGCTATCCTAATATGCCAATGAGAGAATATGCCGATGTGCCAATTGGCTCCGCCGGAACGTTGTTTCGGAAATTAGCTAAAAGCTAATGACTAAAAATATTGGCACATTGGCATATTATAAAATTAAATAATTAGAATAATGGCAACAACAAAACAGATAACAGTAACAGGCGTAACGACCGGTGTAAGCTGGACAGCCTCTTCCAACCAGGCATGGTGTACCCTTACAGGTGGAACGGGTACGGGCAATGGTAGTTTTTCAATCGCATGTGGTGCTTATACGTCAACTTCCGCAGACCGGACAGCTACCGTAACGGTAACACCTTCAGATGGAGGAGCTCCTGCAACGGTAGCGGTAACACAGAAGGCACGATCAGCCGTAGTTGTGAACCCTACTACAGTCACATTTGACGCTGCGGGAAATGTATTATCATAATGAGCTGATTATCTAATATGCCGATGTGCCAATTTGAAAGTGAAAAACTAAAAACTAAAAGTGAAAAGTGATAAATATTTTTCGTTCTTCGTTCTTCACTTTTCGTTTAAAAACATTGGCATATTGGCACATTTTCACATTAATAAATTAGAAAGAATCATGGCAACAAAACAAAAGATACTAGTAACCGGCATAGAGGACGGAGTAGGCTGGCAGGCTATCTCTAATCAGGCTTGGCTGAAAGTAACGGATATTGTCGCAACCGCTACGGAAGATTCGTTTAATGTGTCGGTAGACCCGAACAGCGTAAGTGAAGTCCGGACGGGAATAGTCACCGTCATCCCATCCGACAACGGAGCTAACGGTATTGTAAACGTATCGCAGCAGGGGGCGGTTGTCTATACGCTCTCCATAAGTCCTACCATAAAATCGTCACCAAGCGCAGGGGGAACGTTCGCTATTATCGTTACAAGCAATACATCATGGACGGTATCGCTACCGGGCTGGTGCACAGCAGATGTTACAAGCGGTACGGGCAACGGGACAATTAACGTAACGGTGGCAGGCAATACAGGCAGCCAAAGAACCGGAAATATTACCGTGGCTGCGGGAACATTAACAGCCACATGTGCCGTTACACAAGCTGCTTATGTGGCTCCGAACCTATCCATAAGTCCTACGACAAAATCATCGCCAAACGCAGGGGAAACGTTTGCTATTACCGTGACGAGCAATACATCATGGACGGTATCGCTACCGGGCTGGTGCACAGCAGATGTTACAAGCGGTACGGGCAACGGGACAATTAACGTGACGGTGGCAGGCAATACAGGCAGCCAAAGAACCGGAAATATTACGGTGGCCGCCGGAGCATTAACAGCCATATGTGCCGTTACACAAGCAGCCGGCGCAACCGACAGGATGTTCCACAGCCGCCTGTATATGAATGACTACCTGACCTCTTCAATACGCTTCGATATCACCATCGGTGTGCAGACAGTCCAGCAATATTACGAATTCCGGCACTTTGTGGTATTTAACAACAGCACGCTGGACGAGGAATGGGTAGATAGCATTCCGGCTTCCGACCAGTCGGTGATAACCAATATAGATGTCATGATGAATACCCGCTCCTATACGGGAGGCGTATATGCCGATATGTGGAGCGACGGGAACTTCCTGACCGGTACGGATGTCATGCCGGGCGGACTGTCATATTCCGGCAATATTCCGGGTAACTCCGTGGATTTTATCGCTACATACAGTAATTTCTGATAAATCAAGGGGTTATCTGGCCGACAGCCCCTTGATTCCTTACTCAAATAAATTGTATGGGATTAACAATACATACAAATACAATAAAAAAGGTAAGGCTGCATAAAAAAGAGTTTAAAGAGGTACAGCCTTACCGGATTCGAAGTGAAATTCTAGAGAAATTTCAATGCAAATATATAAATAAAATATTATGCTACAAATTACAACAACAGACAAACAGGTATTCCTGCAAGTAGACAATTACAGGAAGATACCTTGCTATAAAGGGCAGCTCCGTTTCAGGTTGTCGGATGCCGGGGACAGGTTTTATGTGCATTTATGGCCATCGGAGACTCCCTTTATAAACGTGCCCATGAATAAAGGTGTGACTATCGACGGCCAGGAACTGACCCCTGAAAATATAGATGGCTTACTCGAAGGGATAGGAGCGGAACAGGGAGGAGGAGGGGTAACGGATCACGGGGAACTGACAGGCAGGGAGGACGCCGGTCAGCACCCTTTCACAGCGATATCGGGCACATTGGCAGACAATGCAGGATCTACGGCATTACCTGCAACAGTCTCCGGTACGCTGGCAAGCAAAATACAAGCTCTACGAAATAATGTCAAGGCACTGTTCTCCTACTTTAGTAATGGCAAGGCAAACAGTGCGGCACAGGCTGATAAGCTGGCGCAAAAGCATACATTCACCCTTACAGGGGATTTAACGGGCAGTGATGATTTCGATGGTACGCGGGACGTGAATATGCAGGTAACGCTTAATTCGTTGGGACTGGTAAAGAACGGTGTTGTGCGGATTTCGGGAAACGGGGGCGATTACGCTTCGGCGGTAGGTGAATACAACGCACGGCGGTATTTCAAACTGGTGGGTATTGAATACCAGACACAGGGCTGGGACAGCAAGCTGGTGTTCGATATCTATTATACGCAGGCAGCACCGGAAGGACATGCCGGGCTCGGTGAAGTCTCCGGCAAGGTTATGCTTCGCCTGAAATTCGACCCGGATGATACATTTGACATCATACAGCGTCCTGAAGGCGTTGCCGGGAATGGTATTATCATGCTGCACGATGCGGTACGGCGGGCATTCGAAGTGTACGCCTGTGCTTCGCCGGGCACGGTAGACAGTAACCGGCTATACATCGACGTGCGGAATATGTTCTACTATGTAGTCAATAACGATGATTACAACTTCCCCGTCGTCGGTTTCTTCGCAAACCAGGGAAGCTATTCGAATAATACAGGCCTGACACAGCGGGAATTTAACGCCCTGCCAAAAACGAGCATGAAATGGCTGTGGGATAACCTGTTTACTGAGCTGCTACCGTCTGAGACAACATCCGGTACGCGGATAACCGGTTTTCTGTTTACCGGAGAACCTGATCCGTCAATAATAGTACCAAACGGGATGCAGGTCAACGCGTTCAATATGTCGGGTGGCGCGCTACGGCTTTCTATTGTATCTCAGGATTGGCTCGAAGGCAACGGAAATCAACAGATAGGCGCAATAGGCTTTGTTGATTACGGAGGGGAATTCACCCCTGTATGGCGCTTCGATACAGGCTGGCAGCCGTCATTCAACTTTATGTATGCAGATAACGACCGGGAGTATTATATAAATTGGGACAATGCTACGAAGTATGTTACATTAACCCCGTACGATACGGTAACGGCTGTGGATGCGAATAATGCATTGCTGGATGGGTTTATGCTGGTATTCCCGGAGTAAAGGAAAAGCCTGCCACCGGGACAGGCTTCCATTTTGTAACACGTGGTAATAAAGAGACATTATAATTATTATCCTTAACGCGAATGTATCGTTACAAAATGAATTTTAAAAATAGAAATAAAAATTTGATTGGCAAATAATGGAACAGATTAATTTGAATTACAGTGAGATCAGTGTCGGGATAGTCGCTTTAGCCGGCTTTTTGCTGTCTACATTCTTCATCGGGAAATGGTGGCCGAAGTTCCGGAGCCGCCGTTGGATCGTGACGGCGTTCTGGGGTGTCCTTACCGCCTGGTGCGTGATTGTGGACGGTGAGCGGATGAAGGAAACGGCAAGTATTATCGTGGTAAGTTGCGGAGCCGCGCAGAGTATCATTTTCATTCTGGCTACCACCTTCGAGCACCTGAAAATAAATATCGGGAGTAACCTAAGCATAGAAGCCGATAATAAAACGGGAAAGGAGGGTAAAGATGGCAACAAAAAAACAGCAGCTTGAATTTGTAAGAACGATATATCCGGCAGCGTATCGACTGCATATCGAGAGGCCGGACACTTCCATCCATCCGGTATTCGAAACGGCCCAGGCAGGACTGGAAAAAGGCTGGTTATTGGGTGGAAAGCTCCCGTACAACCTGTTTGGAATAACAAAAGGCACTAGCTGGAACGGCCCGGTGGAGCTGGCCCTGACAACGGAATATTTCGATATTCCGGATAAGAAATTTGTATATCCTGAACGGGTGGTGTCTGTTACCCCGCACGGAAGTAAATATAAATATTCCGTGTACAGGTATTTCAGGGCTTACACATCTTATGGGGAATGCTTATATGACCATCAGGCTATATTCCGTAAAGCTGGTTATGCGGATGCATGGCCATACAGGGACGATCCGCATGAGTTCGCAAAACGGCTGATGGACAGTGAAGGTTGGAGATATGCAACGGCTGATAATTATGTACCTGTTATTACCTCGTGTATCGCTACGGTTGAAAGGTTGATAAGTAATGTGCCAATGGTCTGATATGCCAATGTGCCAATAAAAAAAAGCTATTGGCCGTTAGCTAAAAGCTATCAGTTTAAAACATCGGCACATTGAAACCGGTACATTAACTAAAAAGCGGGCTTTTAGTTGCCCGCTCAATCGCTTGTCTAACATGAATATTGGAAAAAGCCTCACGGCTGCTTATTATCCGGCTTTTTTTCAACTGATTTATCGGCATAATAAGAAACAATCCGGACACAACAGTATCCGACAACAGCGCCGGTAACCAAACCGGGCCAATATTCAGATATATAATTCAGTATTGTTTCCATGATTCAGATAAATATATGGCAAATTAATCAAAATAAATCCGGATTAACAAATTATTAAAGCGGTAACAGGGACTCCGTAATAACAGAAAAAGCCCCGCATTGCTGCAAGGGCCCTTTCAATTCCAGTTATATAGTATAACATTACAAAAATAGTAATTATAAATGAAAAACGTATCCATTATAACATTGGCGGTAGCAGCCTGTATTACCGGTTTTTTTATCGGCAGGTCAACGGTTGATACCAATCCGGTAACGAAATATATAAAAGGCGAAACCATAACGGGATCGGTAAGCCCTACACAGTTTGAGCCGGTAAAAGAAGAAAAACCGGATAAACCTTTGTTGCCAATGATCCAATACCGGGATACAGGCAGCACTAAAATAAAGTATGTGAATCTTCCCGTAGATACTGCGGCGATTATAGCAGACTGGGAGCTGAAAAGGACATATAAGCTGACTGCATTCGATAACAGGACACAGGGTAAACTGGAACTATTCCCCGTCGTCCAATATAACAGGCTCATGGCTTTGGATTATAATTTTACCCCAATGATTGAGCGTCAAACGATATATAAAACAAAAGTATGGCAGCCGTTCCTATCCGCCTCTTATTCCACATTGGATTATGTAGGATTGGGGGGAGGCCTGTTCTATCACAATTCAGGCTTCGAATACCAGTATAATATTGATGTGAAAAGAAAGCCTTTTGCAGGTGATTGTTCCGGAAGGGGAAATTACCATTGGTTTAGCGGAAAATATATGTTTTGATTGATGTAAAGGACATATTATCAAGGAACGCACGGAAGCATAAGGAAATAAACAGGCCTTATAACCCGGTGACAGGGGAAGGGTGCGAAGGAAAAAGGGTGTGCCTCAGGATTGAAGATGCGCCTTTCCCTGTCATGTATCTGCCTGAAGAGATGATGGAAACCGGACATTGCAGGCAATTGCAGGAGTACGACTCCATCGAAGGACTATACAGGGCAAATGATATCTGTCCGGATGAGGAGGAATTTGAAGCCTTCTGGATAAACTTTTGCGAGCTGAGGATAAAATATGACTTCGAGTTCTTTGCCGTATTCTACGTTACCATCCGTGATAAGATTTCGGGAAGGGATATCCCTTTCAGGCTCAACAGGGGACAAAGGAGGTTGTTGTCGAAGCTGGAAGCAATGCGCAAAGCAGGTGTGCCGATACGCGTGATCCTGCTGAAAGCAAGGCAATGGGGGGGCTCCACACTGATACAGCTGTATATGTTCTGGATTCAGCTGGTGCATAAAAAGAACTGGAACAGCGTTATCTGCGCCCACCTGAAAGACGCGTCCATCACGATACGGGCCATGTTCGAACGGTCGGTTAAAAATATGATGCCTGTAGGCGGGGTCGTACATACGATAAGGAACTATGAAAAGACACAGAATATAAAGGAAGTGCCCGAAAGGGGCTGCCTGATAACCGTAGGCACGGCGGAAGAGCCGGACTCGGTGCGTTCGCAGGATGCAAAGATGGTTCACTTCTCGGAGATTGCATTCTACCCGAATACGGAGAAAAACAAAACGGAAGACCTGGTGACATCCATTGTGGGGTCGATACCGAGGGAACCTTTGACCTTAGTAGCCTTTGAAAGTACGGCCAACGGCGTGGGGGATTTCTTTTACAACGAATGCGAAAAGGCTAAAAAGGAATCGGCGGCCTATACCTTTGTCTTTGTCGAATGGTTCCTGATAGACATCTACAGAGAAGCGTTCGACGGTACGTTTTATAACCACAGGGGGAAGAAGCGGGAAGGAACTGTCGAAGAATTTATTAAAACGCTTACGGATTACGAACTGAACCTGTTCCGCAATAACGAAGGATGTACGCTTGAAAATATAAACTGGTACCGCGGCAAGCTGTCCGAAATGCCCAGCCATGCCAAGATGAAGCAGGAATACCCAAGCGATGACATCGAGGCGTTCCAGGATTCCGGGCTGCCTGCTTTCCGCGCCGAAGAAGTGGAAGCCCTGCGCAAAGATTGCAGGATGCCTGTTGCTATAGGCGAGCTTGCAGGGGACTGCCCCCCTGCACTATCGAAGCCGGAGCCAAAGCGGGTGAAAGAGATTTTACAGAATATCCGTTTCATAGAAGACAGGGAAGCCCTGGCGGACATGCATACTTCCGATCCCGTACTCAAAGCAATAAAGGAAAGGAACAAACTTAAAATATGGGAGTTCCCCGATACGGAAATACGGGTATCCAACCGTTACCTGGTTGTATTCGACCCGCAGAAAGGAATTTCGGAGAGCGCGGACTGGGGTGTCATTACGGTTATAGACCGTTACTGGATGATGCACGGTTGTGCGCCGGAGATAGTAGCCGAGTGGCGGGGACGCATAGATAAGGATGTTTCCATCTGGATAGCCGCACAGATAGCCCGGTATTATAACGACGCGCTCCTGGTTATCGAAAGCAACACATACGATACGGAGATAAAGACGGACGAATCGGAACTGATATTCGATACGCTCGTTAAGTACTATACAAACCTGTACAGCCGCACCCCTGCCGATAAGATACGGGAGGGCCTGCCTGCAAAGTACGGGTTCCATACGAATATCAGCACCAAGACAATGATTATAGCCAACTATGTGGCTGTCCTCCGGGAGAAGGGATATATCGAGCGCAACGGGGAGGCGCTCAACGAGGCGCGTGTATATGAACAGAAGAAAAACGGTTCATACGGGGCCAAGGAAGGCAAGCACGACGATATGCTTATGACAAGGATGATAGGCCTGTATATCTGTTTCCAGTTGGCATTGCCTGTGTTACTGGAAGAGGTGAAAAAACAGAAGGTGAAAAGGCCTGTGGGGGAGTCGAGTTTTTAAGGGGAATAAGGGAATGCTATCAGGACGTGATAAGGAGATCATAAATACTCCCAACTAAAGCCTTTCTTATACAAAAACAACCTTACTGTATTCCTTTTTCGCAAAATAATACTACTTTTGAAAGTCCAAATTGCCGGTTTAGCTCAGTTGGCAGAGCAGCGCATTCGTAATGCGCAGGTCTGGGGTTCAAGTCCCCAAACCGGCTCAATCTTATTTTAATTTTCTTCTGTCCGTAAATGCCCCCACAACTTCGAAAAGTTTTTAAGATGTAAATAAATCCAGGTTTATCTATTGATATAACGGTGTGGGAATGGGTAAATTTAATGTGCCAATTTGCAGATAAGCAAATTAGCCAATGCTTTTTTATCAACACTAAATTAACAACTTATGTCAGTATTCGGTATTATATATTCGGATTTTAACGAGGCGAGGCTTTCCCTGAAGGAATGGTTTTTCTGCCGCAAACAAGCCATCAGGATGGATATTGCTATCAATCTGGCCGATACGAAGCAAAGGGGATGGAACAAGCAGTTTATAGTTATGCTTATGAACCTGCCTTCCGGGGACAGGCTGGTATCCATACACAGGGATAAGTTCCTGGAATACCAGCGGGCAGGACTACTGCCAAAACGATTGAAATGGAGCGACTGTAAAAGACAGGCGTTTTATCGGACGCCCGAATGCCGGAACAATAAGGCTACGCCACAGGAAAGGACAGAGGCTAAGGAAAAGTATATCAGGTATGCTAAGAGGTATATGAAGGGAGCGGTTTGAACCGGGTGGAGAATCTGCTGAAGTGCACCCTGTAACACTGTGAGTGTGCACTTTGCTTTGAGTGTCACCTCTTTTTTTTTATTGAATATTTTCCACGCCGATACAAGTTGAGGTATAATTTTTTCAGATTTTAATTATATATCCGGATTTTTTTACATAAATCCTTTACATTTGCAGCAGGCGACAGCCCATTTTGTGGAACCGGAACACAAGCTATATTGAAATTAATTCCTATATTTGCCACGTTGGATGGTTACATCCGGCAGACATATTGGTAAAAAACTCAAACATGGAAAGTGTTTGGCTTATTTCTCTTGAGTGAAATCAGTTAAATTTTATTTATGATTTTGTAAGTATTAAATAATCAATAGATTATAGTCAATTCTCCAAAGAGATTTTTAAAAATCCGTATTTCATTAATATATTTACGATTATTATTGACAAAACTATAGGGATGCTTAAATCACACATGGATGCTTATGAGAATAAACTTGTAGCCACATCTCAAATTCCAGCAAATTCAGGACATACGCTTCATAAAGGAACACCGAGAGAATCCTTTATTAAACAATATTTGGAGACACACATTAGCCCTAATGTCGCAATCGGAACAGGTGAAATAATTGATGCAAACTCTAAGCCTAGGGAGCAAAGGAATCAATTTGACATAGTTATTTACAAAAAAAGTTACCCAAAACTTGATTTCGGAGGTGGAATTTCGGGTTTTTTAATAGAGTCCGTAATTGCAACAATTGAAGTCAAATCAACTTTAGATCAGGATGGCATAAATCAATCTGTTTTGGCTGCAAACAATGTAAAACGATTAACTCCTAATCTTAATCATGGTATTTCCATAGGATGGATACCTCCTAAAATTCTAAATTTCGTTATAGCTTATTCAGGCCCTGCTCAAATGTCAACTGTGCATAGATGGATACTAAATAGCCATCAAACATCAAAAATTCCGTTACCTAATTGGACTCAACAAAATAAAACATCTATACCTGGAACATCTTTAGATGGAGTCTTTGTTTTAAACAAAGGATTTGTAAAACTAGATAATACACCATTAAGCTTAAACCAAAATGGAACTAATGGTATATATACTATCTCAGATGGTATAAATGGGAATTTATTAATGTTCTTCCTTTGTTTACAAACAGCATGTGATAATATAGCTGAGTCTTGGTTAAATCCTATACCATATATAGCCAATGTTCGATATACAGATGTAAAAACAGTATAAAGACAGCGGATATTTTTTCTTATATCCACTGTTAGAATTGTGCATTTTAAGCAAATAATCGTTTCACAGTTGTTATATCAAATATACCGTTTCAGAGTATCCTAAGATTCTTTACTATTTAGTTGTTTTACTATACCACTTCATCTTAAACTGTTATTTCGCATTGTCAAAATTAGTGCTCCTATTTTCCTGTACCGCTCAATAGGCTTTTTTCTCAACCTTTAACAATATTATGATATGTAAATCGGTTATTCTATAGATTGTCTGATTAAATGTCTTGTTTCTTTATCTGATTTCAGTAAAAAAGAATATAAAGCGGATAGATATACATGTGAAGTAAATGCAAGAAATTATTGCTATAATGCAATTAAATATAATAAGCCGATTATAAAATAAAAATCTTCCTGCCACGAATGAGGTAAGTCTCCACTAATAAATATATAGTTACCTGCTCCCTATTTCATCAACCGGTCTTTATACCCTTCATCCACCCAGGACTCCAGATAATTAATCATACTACCCGGAGCCAACGACGCCCCGAAAGAAAACAAAAAATCCCGGAACTTATTGCCTGCTATCCTCCGTGTTTCAAGTGTGGAATAATTACCCCGCTGTGCCGGGGCCATGCCGGACACCGCCTTGAAGTTAATGCCGTCCATCGAGGAATGGGCGATATAAACCAAAGGGCCTGCATCGTATAATGTGCAAAACATCTGTATCTTCTCCAGCCATTTGATATACGGCACGCCATACTGTAGCGGACGCATGATAAAGCTGACATCGGCCCGTTGCGGCGTACCGTCTTCATTCAGGTTACCGGATTCGTAATTTTTTAACCTGTTACCTTCAACAACATAAAGCTCCGGGAACGTATTGCCAACTGCCAGATCTATTTTTTCCGTCGATTGGTAGAATAATCCGGAATAGAAGTTAAGCACATAGTTGAACCCGTATTCCTGATTGCAGATAAGCAGTTCGTTTTCGTAAGGGTCATAGACAAGGTTATCGAGTCCCCGGAGATATCCTGCAAGAGTTTTTAAGCCGGATATATGTATAACCCCTTCCATCTGCGGGAGGAGCCCTATATTAAGGTCTCTCCGGTCTTCCTGTAACTGCGTTGTCAGTAATTCCACTTCCTGCCCCCTGATGATGCATACGCCGCGTTCAGACGTGAATACAACGCCAAAGGGAGTAGAACAGACAACAGGGGAGGCAGGTATCTCATAAGAGGCCGGGGCGGATTTATTGGAATAGACCACTTCCCCCTGGCCGACATCCAGCGAATAAATACCCCGGGTGGTGAAGATATATAAGGGATATTGCCCGAACTGGCCTTCCGATATGCGTATGGCATTGGCCGCCATAGCCAGGATGGTCCCGTTTCCGGCCTGATAGGTATTGATATTGGGGAACAGCAGCGGATTGTCCAGGGCCGATACCTTGATCTTGTCCGGTTCGGATAATGTTACCACGGTATTGGTATCCGGCAATACGGCGGAGGATGGATTGCTGTCTTCCGTAACGGGTTTCAGCCCGTCGTTGATAAAGTATGCCAGGTTGAGGAAATGGTGAGGCTCCAGCGGCCTTGTAAATACCCTGTACCACTGGCCGCCTGTCTGCCTGTATATGGTTATCCTTTTTGCACGTGTATCCGGATAGGAGATAAAGGCGCTCATAAACATCTTATATACGGGAAAGTAGGGTACACCGGCCACATACCTGTACAACCTTTCATTGGTTATCCCGGTGTTTATTTCCACTTCGAACAGCAGGTTATTCCACAACGGCCCGCCGGCATCCGCATATTTATAGCCGTTATAATTCCCGTCAGCTGCGCCGGAAGTATTATACCATAGGAAGTAATCGGGGTTGAAGCCTTTGAAGAAAGTCGTCTTTATATTCGCAATATGCAGCCTGTTATTGTAAGTATAACTGACTTCCGCACCGTATTTGTGGTTGGAAAACTGGTCGTCCGTCATGACTTCCTGGTAGATAAGGTTCTCCATTTTGGTAATATCCGAATCCGTCGAAGGGAATACTTCCGGATCAAGAATACCGGCTTCTTTTCCCAACTCTATACTTTTCATAAAGTAGAATGTAGAGGTATTGGATACATTCTTTAATGTTTCCGGCTTTATTTCCTTTACCAGGTTACAGCCGGTCAATATATCTAAATCATAAGGCATATCCCCCCTGATGTTTTCGATATTGGATAAACCCAGTGGAGGAGACATAAAAATATCGACTGATTTGATGATATCCTGCCAGTCCTGCCAGCCGTCAAAGGCAAAACCGTAATGCATATGTATCTTATACCCGTAAACATGCACCCGCGACCAGGAAGCAACATACCACCTGTTGCCGTCGTTGTTAATCTCATACTGAATCCATTTGACAGAATCCTTGGTAGCTCCCGTGCGGCTTATTGCCGGGTCTCCCGTGACAGGCCTTGAGGGCATAATCAATACAGGCGGGGAATGCTTTGTAACGGTTCCATCATACAAGCGGAAGGCATAGCGGATAAAACAGGCATCGAAAAGATGCAGTCCGTATGCTTCATTCACCTTATTCATCGCTACATGAACCAGCCCTTTGGTCGCGTCTGTAAAATCTTCCGGCCTTACACTGCCCGGCTCATACTCATTGTCAAAGAATAATTCGGCGTGCGCCATCTGATCGGATGTCCTTAAACCGATAGCAGGCACTTGCGGTAATTCGCCCAGGAAAGTATAGTTGTTATTCTGAAAGAACAGATAGTATATATTATCACTTGTAATTAGTGATAAGGTATTTCCTATCTGTTCTATACTATGGATACTGCCTTGTAGATTTGATTGGACAGGTTTAGGGTTTTCGTTTAATATATCCCAATATACCAGCGCATGATCGTTCTGATTTACAATGCCTATCCAGTTCTTATAGCTGTTATTCTGATGAAGGAAGACGATATCGTATGACCGGGATAACTCCTGTACGACTTTGCGGGGTGATACCGGATGTAAGGCCCCGTTTTTCGGACGGAGGTTGACCAGGGAATACATATCCCCTTCCCCGTATGTACTTGTTGTGGTAATACCACCGGCAGGCGTTTTAATTTTCGGCATGGCCTTTCTTACTGTGAAACATCTTTATCCGGTTACTTTGATTGATCCCGCTGCAAAAAAGGTTCAATAAAATCCTTCCTGTAAGGTTGGATGATGGAGTCATTCGTATCGATGAAATTCTTTACCTGCTTTATACCGTGAAGGATGGCAGGATGCTCCCTGCCGAATATTTCCGCTATCTTCACACTCGACCACCTGACAGGATCGGACTTGTTGAGGTAAAACCAATAGATAAAACGGGCTACGGCAAGGGCTTGCTTCCTTGATTTTCCGGTCAGTTCCGGAAGTGGGATCTCTGTCCTCTCGGAATATTCTTCCAGGGTTAGTATGGTATCCATTTCTTTCTGTTTTTTTTAATTTGGAAAAGCAATTTACCGGACAAAAACCAGATATACAAAACTGTTAAAATCAGTTAGTTATATGCGTTTATACGCTTTGATATGAGACTGTATGCTTATAGATGAAAGCCGGGGAATTATTATAAAAATTTAACTGTCAGGACAGTTTGTCTTTCATCCGCTTTTGTCCGGTAGTAGTTAGTAGTAATAAACAAGATATTATTTCTTTCCTGTTGCCAGGTAGTCGGCAGTTTCCTGCTCCAGTTCTGCATTGGTTTTGATACGGCTGGATAGCATCCAGGCTTCCAGCTCCTGCCGGTCGAAATAAGTCAGCTTGCCTCCCTGGGATTTGTAATAAGGGATTTTCTTTGCACATACCAGCTTATACAGGTGGCTTTTGCTCAATCCCGTGAGTAGGCTGGCGTCTGTCATTGTCAGCGCCTTTTTAATTCCCAGTAATGTCAGTTCCCTGATTTTCTGCAACTCATTCAACAGTTGTTCTTCCATATTCTTCTCATCTATTCTGATCTGCGGTTGCACAGGGACAGGTGTAAGGCTTCCCCTGCATACCTTTGCCAACCCGGCGGGGCTTACACTCTCCCGTCCGGTTAACAAAAGCAAAGATATGACGGGTGGAAAAACAAAACGGGCGGCATCAGGTTACCTCTTCCTGACTACCACCCTATCACCTTTATAAATCAACTGTTTAACTTAGCAACCTGTCTATGGCTGCACTGCTTTCCGGTGGATTGTCGTATTTATCCATTGCCGTGCCCAGGCTCTTTTTATTGATTGGTTTATTGTCTTTTGTAAAGTAATGTACTGTTTTTAACCATTGGTTTGTTTCCCTGGGGAAATGCCGGGATATAAAGTAATGCAGTTCCTTGACTGTTCCCGTCCATTGCAGCGGCCTGAACGGCTTTTCATCTTCGGGTACAGGAGTACCTCCGAAAACATGATAAAAATGGCTGTAAGGCGTTCCTGTGGATATAAATCCGCCTTCCTTCAAGCCGGAGAACAGCTGTTCCGTCTGCGTAGCGGTAAAGTTGCGGCTAAAGCAGGGCGGGTGGTTTGCTTCCTGTTTTTGTGCTTCCCCGGCATTCTTTACTTTGTCAGGCATTCTGGTCTCCACATACCTGAAATAATTGGCTGCATATGACCTGATCCTGTCCCCTTCGTTATAGCTCAGGTATTCAAACAATCCCTGCGACTTGTTGAACAGTTCTTCTTCCTCCGTCCTGTGGTAGCTGTAAAATTCTTTCTCAAGGTTCCTGAACGGTACGTCCGTATCGTTCAGGTGTTGTTCCCTGTATTCACCCAGCCGCATGTCCAGGTAGCCATTGTATATTGTTGAGGTATCTTTTCCCCAATTTTTTATCAGGTAAGCGCAAAAGCCGCATATAATCACAGGCAGCTTATGGGGTTGCTCGGCTTCTTCCTTATAGGCCATGCAGTGGAGGTCTGTTTCCAGGAACCTGTAACGGTAATCATTCTCCACATCTTTAAAATGCCCTGCTTTGCCGTTCTTCCATGCCGGGGTCAGGGTACCGGATGAAACCCGTTCAACCAGCCCCTCAAATCCCTCCGGCTCTCCTTCCGGCTTTTTATCTCTATCCATATCTATACTACTAAATATACTGAAGTTAAACCAGTGTCTTAATCCGTCAGCCCGTCCAGCTTGCTGACCGCCTCACGCTTGTTCTTATCTATTACTTTGGCATAAATCTGCGTTGTCTTCATATCGGCATGCCCCAACAGCTTGCTCACCGTCTCGATAGGTACGCCCAGGGACAGCAACAGGGTAGCGTTCGTATGCCTGGCAACATGGAAGGTCACGCGCTTCTTTATCCCCGATGCCAACACCCAGCTTTTAAGCGCCTGGTTCGTAAAGCCGCTGGAAGATAACGGGAAGATAATATCTTCTCCCGTAGCAGTGCCTCTCTCCGGCAGGAATTTTAAGGCTTCGTCTGAGACCTGCAGGTATTCTTTTTTCTGCGTCTTCTTCTGCACAAAACAGATTTGCTTCCTGCCTTCATGGTCGGTCTGGATATCGTCCCATCTCAGGGCCTTGACATCCGAGAAGCGCAGCCCGCTGAAACAGCTGAACAGGAACGCCGCCCTGACCAGTGGTTTAACACATTCGGTCTTTACCAGTGACCTGATCTCTTCTATACCTAAATATTCCCTGTCGCTTTCAGGTCGTTTGGGACGTTCGAAGCGGGTCAGTTTCTTCATCGGGTTATCGGGGATGATACCATCCTGTACCGCGCAATTCAATACTATCGACAAGGCCCGGCTGTAACTGTAGCGGCTGCCTTTGGATAGCAGGCTGCCCGTAGCGCTTGCCGCAATGCCCCGGCGGCTGGAGAGGTTCTCCGCTGTCAGCAGGTATTCGCTAAAGCCGCAGCAATACTCCCTGGTGACCGACTTGAAGGTTATCCCGTCCCCCTTATAGCGGATCAGGTGTTTTACCAGGCTCCGGTAGGTATCGCATACCGCTGTCTTACCCTCCGCCTTTTTGCGTTCCGTCAATGCCTGTAAATACCTGATAAAGTTTGCCTTTTGTTTCAGTCCCATATTGACAAAGCCGTTTTCCCGGCTGGAGAGCTCGTCGATACGCTGGGCTTTGATACGGACAGCCTTGTCGAGCATACGTCGGTTCAGTTCCCTGTCTTCGGCTGTACGTTCGGGTACCAGGTAGAGCCTGGGAAACTCGTACATGCGCTTGCCGTTCCTGTAGATATCAAAGTAAATGGATTGGCTGCCGTTGGAGAGCTGTTTAAAGCGGATCTTCACCGGCTCCTTTGCCTTGGGTTGTTTCCTGCTGACTGTCATAATCGAATCTATTAAATTAGTGACTAAAAACTAAACCGGGGGCAAGGTACAAACAAGTATGGATAAATCAAAGGAAAATAAGGACTATTTACCTTTCGATATATATGTTTTTAAATAACTAATAATCAGTAATAATATAAATGCAAGAAACATAATGTATTACAAAAAACAGATATAGTAACAATTTATAAAAGTCACAAGTAACAAACAGGTAACAAATACTGGATAAAAAATGGTTATGCAACTGAAAAGTAGAAATCTAAATTCACTTTTATTAACTAATTTAAATATCTGTATATAAGTATATTTACTTTCTTTTGGAGGTCTTTTATTTTCGATTGCTTTCTTGGTTATTTTTGATGTTAGCTTTTAAGGTAACAAAGGTAACAGTTTTTTCAGTTAAAAGCAGACGCTTCGTAGTTAACAATATTTATTATCATCAGGAGATGATTTACACAATTTACTATTCACATTTATTAACCATATATAGTTAAAAAGTAACAGAAGCAACACATTTTTCAGTTAACAGTCAACAGTAATCAGTTAACAGAAATACAGTTCTTCAACCTAAAACTCATTACTCAAAACTTATTACTTGTTAGAAGGTAACAAAAGTAACAGTTTTATTCTCTTTTGTAGGGGCGAATAAACATTCGCCTATTGTTAATTCGAAGGTATGTTAAAAAGTAACAAAGGTTACACTTTTTCATTCATTTGCTAATCACTTTTTCAAAGAACTATCAGCTAACAGCAAAAGGCTATCAACTATATACATAGATAAACTTTTATATAAAGAATTCTATTCGGACGGAAGTTTCCTTTCTATATCCTCCGTATATGCCGTATCTGGTTCATACATCAGCCTTTTGCGCTCATTCAGCCGCCATAGCCAAAACAATCCGCCTATAGGTATACCTATTGTCCATACGCAATTCAGATATCCCATAAGACTAAAACCAAACCCGAAAAGCAATTGGAACTGCAATAACTGAAATGAAAAACCATGAATGGCCGAATATGCTATTGTAGGTACATTCAGGCAAATAACCGCAATGTATTTTATCCATTTCTTTTTCAGATCACTCCGCTTTATCTGTACAATCACATATATATTAAAGGCCGGTATAAGGATTGCAATCAACCCTATCAACCAAAACGAAAACATAGACGGTATAATCTTTTTTATATCGAGTACATTTATAAACTTAATCTTTCCTGACTCATCATCGAAAGAAACTTTAAAAACTCCGAAGTAATCATTATTTGAAAATTGAATGTAAGCATCAGTTGTACCGGCAGGCGTATTATCAGATGTTATGGTCGATCTCACTTTCTCAGCTTTCATAAAGGTGTAATCTAACTCCGTACCAAATTGTTTCACGATATGATGTCGAAAATCAGCCAATCTAAGTTTTAATGTATCCAGATCAGCCCCTCCAAAGTCATCCTTATCTACAGCCATCTGATCAACAGCCTCATCATATTTCTCATTCAAAAGATTTTCCACAAATGCTACAGTAGTGGTTTTATAGGTAAACATATTGGCGACCGTTTCGCAACCGGCCATAGTAGCAATTATCAGAACTAACAGTAAAATTTGCTTTAGGTATCTCATAGTATTTACACTTGTTTATCAACAAACAAAAATAAGAATAAAAGCCAAACAAAAAAGTGCAACCATCTCTGATTGCACTTTTCTATATCGAATATCTTAAATCTGATTACTCAGCGTTCAACGTAAAACGTTGGAAACCTGTAACAGCAAGCTCTTTATCATGTTGCGCAAGATACTGAGCTATTGTTTGCTTAGGGTTTTTCACAAATTCCTGTTGAAGAAGTGTAAATTCTTTATAGAATTTCTGCAACGCGCCTTCAGCGATTCTGTCAATCAAGTTCTCAGGTTTACCAGCTTCAATCGCTTTTTCTCTGGCAATCTTAAGCTCTCTTTCTTTGATTTCTTCCGAAACTTCTTCCGGTACCAGAGCAACCGGGCTCATAGCAGCAATTTGCATAGCTATATCTTTAGCTACTTGTTCGTCAACATTTGGTTTGTTGAAACCAACGATAGATGCCAATTTATTTCCCGGGTGAACATATGCTACTACTGTAGGAGCAGTGATTTGTTTATACACGTTCAGTTCCATTTTTTCACCTGTAACACCCATTCTGTCAGTTACAAGCTCTGCAATAGTACGGTCTCCTACCTTAATACCTTTCAGTGTATCTATATCAGCAGGTTTGTTAGACAATGCAGCATCAAGTATCGACTTAGTCATACCTACGAAGTCGCCGTTCATTGCCACAAAGTCAGTTTCGCAGTTTACTGCTACTATTGCAGCGAAGTCGCCGTTTGTTGCAGCCAACACACAACCTTCTGTTGCATCGCGGTCTTCACGTTTTGCAGCAAAAGCCTGTCCTTTTTTACGAATTATTTCGATTGCTTTATCAAAATCTCCTTCTGCTTCAGTCAAAGCATTTTTACAATCCATCATACCTGCACCTGTCATTTTACGCAAGTGTTGGATATCTGCCATAGAAATTGCCATGTTTTTCTCCTTTTATTTTTGGTTTATAATTATACTTAGAAAAGAAAAGACCAAGAAATAGTCTCTAAGAATGCTCTTAGAGGCTAATTCTTAGTCTATTAAACTTTATTTACTCTTCGTCTCCTTTAGCAAATTTACTTGCTACAGCTGCATTGATAGCCTCTTGGTCTTCTTTTTCAACCACAGGTTTCTTTGCGCCGGCTTTCGCTTTGCGCTCTCTTCTTGGAGCACCTTCTTCATCCTGAGCTTCTGCAGCTGCGCTATCCGCTTTTTCGATCTTTCTTTCCTCAAGACCTTCTTTGATTGCATCGCAAAGGCTTCCAAGAATAAGTTCGATAGATTTAGCAGCATCATCATTTGCCGGGATTACGAAGTCGATATCATCCGGATTAGAGTTTGTATCTACCATTGCAAATACAGGTATTCCGAGACGGTTTGCTTCTCTTACGGCGATGTGTTCTTTCATCACATCCACTACAAATAGTGCAGATGGAAGACGTGTAAGATCCTGGATAGAACCTAATGTTTTTTCAAGTTTAGCACGCTGACGTGTAACCTGAAGTCTTTCTCTTTTCGATAGAGTATCGAAAGTTCCGTCTTTCACCATTTTGTCGATAGTCGACATCTTCTTCACAGCCTTACGGATTGTAGGGAAGTTAGTCAACATACCTCCCGGCCAACGTTCTACCACATAAGGCATATTTATTGACAGGGCCAGGTCTGTAACAACTTGTTTTGCTTGTTTCTTTGTAGCAACAAACAATATTTTTTTGCCCGATTTAGCGATCTGCTTCATAGCAGCAGCAGCATCTTCGGTCTTAGCTATTGTTTTATATAGGTCAATGATGTGGATACCATTGCGCTCCATAAAAATATAAGGAGCCATTGCCGGGTTCCACTTTCTCTTCAAGTGACCGAAGTGTACACCAGCGTCTAATAATTGGTCGAATTCTAATTTTGCCATTTTTAGTTTTTTGATCGTTTACTTTCTTTTTCTGTTAGCGAATTGTCGGGTAGCTCATTTTCAGAAGTCCCGGCAATTTAGATACTAAACGTAATTTAAGAGATGAGGCCGACTCATCATATATTAACCAACTTGTAACTTTTAAGCGGCCGTAGCCGTGAAAGCGTAATTGGGTAAAATAATATCCAAATTAACGTTTTGAGAACTGAAATCTTTTTCTTGCTTTTGGTTGTCCCGGTTTTTTACGTTCTACAACACGTGGGTCGCGAGTCATAAATCCTTCAGCTCTAAGAGCAGACTTATCTTCAGGATTGATCTTCACCAAAGCACGGGCGATACCAAGGCGTGCAGCTTCTGCCTGTCCTTTGTATCCACCACCGTTCAGGTTGATCTTGATGTCGTATTTTTCAGCAACTGCAAGTTTATTTAGCGGTTGTTTTACAACATACTGAAGAATAGTTGAAGGGAAGTAATTGTCTAGTTCACGTTTGTTGATCACTATTTTTCCGGTTCCTTCGCTTACGAATACGCGAGCTATAGCAGCTTTACGTCTTCCTATTGCATTTACTACTTCCATTAATAATTATTTAAGAGCGTTAATATCTATTGTTTTTGGCTGTTGAGCTTCATGGTTATGCTCAGTACCTGCATATACATAAAGGTTTTTCAAAAGAGCTGCGCCAAGACGATTCTTAGGCAACATACCTTTTACTACCTTATGCACCAAGCGGTCGGCTCCTTTTTCCATCAATACGGCAGGAGTAGCTTCTCTTTGCCCACCCGGATAGCCTGTATATCTAAGATAAACACGGTCGTTCCATTTGTTACCAGTCAACACCACTTTGTCCGCGTTGATAATAATTACATTATCGCCACAGTCTACATGCGGGGTAAAACTTGGTTTATACTTCCCTCTCAGAAGTTTTGCCACTTTGGATGCCATGCGTCCCAGTGTCTGGCCTGTAGCGTCAATCACAACCCATTCTTTTTGTACGGTTGCTTTGTTCGCTGAAATGGTCTTATAACTTAAAGTATCCACTTACTTAAAAAATTAATTTGGTTAATTACTTTTTCTTCGACTCACAATACTTTTATCCGCTTATCGAGCTAAGATATAATAAGCGATAATCGTTTGCTAATCAAATTTTTACGTTTTATTTCGTAATAATCGGCTCGCAAAATTACAAATTATCAGTGAATTAGCAAAAATAAACGGGGAATTTTTAATGAGGTAATGTTATAATATGCCGATATGCCAATGAATTAATAGATTATTTGCATATCTATCTTTTATTGGCACATTTTCTTCACCCTGTACCCATCCTGTATCTTATATCCTCTGGCCTCAATGCATTCCAAAGGAATAAATTTGGCGTAATGGCTTGCAATACTGGCGGGAAGTATCATATCATGAGGCAGGTCTTCGCCTACCCATATGATTTGCTCATTATTAATGGCATATGGCAAAAATCCATCTGTAATATCTATACCTCGCGCTTTCTGCTGGTCGGTGATGGAATAAGGTTTAAGCATCAGATGCGAAAACGGATGGATGCCATACTCTTTAATTTGCGGATAAAAGCCGTAATAACAGCTACCAGTCCACAAGGCAATACCAAGAATAAAAGCACAAACTAACGTTTTACTGAATCCCGGTAAATATAATTTATCATCCCTATTCTCATACAACAGCACCCCTCCCGTAAAAATCACAGCACACAATATACCGGACACAAATCGTATATCAGGCCCTCCAAAAGCCCAGACTGCAATAGAGACAAAGAAAACAACATACAGTAAATATATATGCATTTCAATTTTTTTTCTCTTTTTTAGCATCAGATAAGAAGCGAGAATAAATGAGCAAAGGGTCAGTAAATATATTATATCGGCAAGTATATTTATGAACAATGGGTCCCGGACACTCCCGTCCGGATAGCGCAGTGCAATCCTGAAAAAATAATAACCTATATCGAATATATAATCCTTTTCTCTTATAGCCACTTCGCGTGGAACTTTCCAGTCGAAAGAGAACAAATCTATCTGATAGAACGGATAGATAAGATAGCCGGAAACCACAACATTCCTTATCAGCCACGGAATCAATATGAAAAGCCCGGCAATAACGACAAATGAAATAACCTTATATTTCTTCTCCTTAAAAAGATTATACAGCAAGTAAATACTTATCAGTCCGATAGGGAAAAATGATAATTTACATGTAAGCAGTAAGACAGGAAGTACAACACCGATCAGACAATTTGTTTTCAGCAATTTTGGGTATAATACAATCCGGGCAATGATATAAAACACGATGAAATTAGGTAATATATCCGTAGAAGTATTCCCCAGAAAGTAAATAGAAACCCAAAAGAGCAGAATATATGAAAGCAAGATAATTACACGTTTTACCTCATACTTAGAAATAAACAGTTCGTATAAAACCCAGCAGCCGACGACTGTTACCACTAGCGGTTGCAACGGATAGATAGCCTCTCCCAATAAAAAACGAAACGAAAAAATAGCACTTAGCAGAAAGTAATTGGAGTTGAAGCCGAACCTGTCGTCCAGATTCGCGACTCCCGGAACAACCGCATATTCTTCATTCCACCTGATATTTTGAAAATGGTAAAATGCTGAATCATACACATCCTGTTGCCATGTAAAGAAATAGAGAGAGAACAGTAGGAATAGGATTATAAGTACCGATTGAAAAGGCGAAAAAACTCCTTTCGTTGACTTTACAATATAATCATAGGTATAAAACAACCTTCTGGGGCAGATAGCCCAATAGTTTAGCGAAACCAGAAAGACGGCAACTAAGAATACCTGATTGGATGGCAGCCACAACGACCACACCGACAAGGGTATAATAAGAAAACACAACCCGAGCAGCAGTTTATCTACAGGATCGTACTCTTCATCATGTTTGCAAATCCTATCATATAACGCGAGCAGCATATCCCCGAAACTAAAGAGGATAAAGAATATGACTGTCCATGAAATAATATTTACCAACATATCATTTATTATTAATCGACTCCAAACAGCCATCCGCTCTTCTAGCTCTGAATCCATCTTGCAAAGAATATCCACGAGCCTCAAGACACGAATAATCCATAAACTTACCTCTGGTAACCGTACGTACAGTGGATGGTAGTTTTTCCAATGTAAAATTAGTAAAACTTACATATATTGTAATACTATTATTCAGTTCGTAAGGAAAATAAAGACACTCATTACTAGTGGCTTTAAGGTAATTTTCATATGTATATGGTTTATAAAGAACGGTAAGAGGCCCCGGAGATCTATTCTGTACATTTTTATCACCAATATGAGTAAATAAATGGCATGTTCTGTAAAAAGACCATCCTGATATAACTATGAAAGCAAAAATAACCAAAACCAAGCTACTCTTTCTATAGAAAACTATTTTTTCAGATAATACTATTATTGTAGATATTCCGACAAGTATTGTTGCGCATAAAATTCCTGAGGCAAAACGAATATCCGGACCATTTAAAAACCAAACCACAATATTCAGAATCAATATCAAAAACAAAAGCGAATATGAATAGGGAATATCTCTTCTTTTTTTGATAAGGACAAATATGAACGTAACCATCGATATCACTGTACATACATAGATAATCAAACCCATCATATTTAACCAGTAAGGTTCGCGCGAATAAGCACTCTTAGGGTCTGTAAAGATAAATTCAAAAAAATAGAATCCGATTGAATGAATATATTCTTTCTGTTTTATTGCAATAATTTCAGGTATTTTCCAATCTACGGAGAATAAATCTATCTCGGGTAGCGGATATATCAGATAGCCCGATAAAACAACATTCCTTATCAGCCAAGGGATAATAATACCCAATGCTATAACATTGAGTAAGAATATAGATCGCCATTCCTTTGCTTTTACTAAAATAGCAAGCATGTACAGGATAATAAGACCGAATGGCGCTACTGACAACTTACATGTCGCAAGGAATATCGGCAACAAATAAATAAACAAAATATGTTTTTTCAGAAAGCCGGGATACAGAATGACCCGTGCTACAATATAGAATATGATAAGATTGGGTAACAGGTCTGTAGATGTATCACAAATGAATTTGATAGATACGATATAAAACAAAAAAAACTGAAAAAGGGTAACAAACCGCTTAAATTCATAACCAGACTTAAAAAGTTCATAAAATATCCAGCAAGCTATCAAGATTATTATTACCGATTGTAGGGGATAGAGTGCTTCGCCAAACATAAAACGAAAAGTAAAAATGGCATTCATCAATAAATAATTCGAATTAAAAGCGAAACGGTCATCCAGGTTCCCCAAGCCCGGCACAACAGCAAATTCTTCATTCCATCGTATATTCTGATGATGGTAATATATAGAATCGTAATTTCCTCCTTGCCAAATAACGCAATTCAGCAGTAACAATATAAAAAAAGAAATAATGGAAATCTCCATTAATGATAACTTCCTTATTTTAGTTAATATATCTTTTGCTGTATATACCAACCTTTTTTTATCAAAGAACCAATATATCGTACTAAAGACCAAAGTCAAAAATAAAAACACCTGATTGGATGGCAACCACAATGACCACACCGACAAGGGTATAATAAGGAAACACAACCCGAGAAGCAGTTTATCCACAGGGTTGTATTCTTCATCCCGTTCGCAAATCTTATTGTATAATACGAGCAGCATATCCCCAAAACTGAAGAGGATAAAGAATATGATTGTCCATGTTATAAAGTTTGCAAGCATATTTATTAGAATTTCAAGATTTAAGGTTTCAGGATTTCAAAATTCTTAATCTTTAAATTTTGAAATCTGAAATCTTGAAATCACATTCACACCGCCACTTCCCCTTTTATATGCGGATGCGGATCATAGCCTTCCAAGCGGAAATCTTCGAATTTAAAATCGAAAATACTTTTTACTTCAGGGTTTATTATCATACGTGGCAACGGACGGAAATCGCGTGTCAACTGCAATTTCACCTGCTCCAGATGATTTGTATATATGTGCGCATCCCCTAATGTATGCACAAAATCTCCGGCTTCGAGACCTGTCACCTGCGCCATCATCTGCAACAAAAGGGCATATGACGCTATATTGAAGGGCACGCCAAGGAATATGTCGGCACTGCGCTGATACAGTTGCAGGCTCAGCTTCCCGTCAGCCACATAGAACTGGAAGAAAGCATGACACGGAGGAAGGTTCATATTCGGCAGATCGGCCACATTCCATGCACTGACAATTATACGACGTGAGTCCGGATTGTTTTTTATCGTATCCACCACATTACTAATCTGATCTATAAAGCCTCCGTTATAATCGGGCCAGGAACGCCACTGATAGCCGTAAATATGCCCCAGGTCGCCGTTTTCATCAGCCCATTCGTTCCATATACGCACACCGTGATCCTGTAGATATTTCGCGTTGGTATCCCCTGCCAGAAACCAAAGCAGCTCGTATATGATAGATTTGAGATGTAATTTTTTGGTAGTGAGTACGGGGAAACCGTCTGCCAGATTGTAACGGCTCTGATGTCCGAATACACTGATCGTACCTGTACCGGTGCGGTCACTTTTATGTGTACCCTCTGCCAGAACACGTTTCAGTAAATCGTGATATTGTTTCATATTGGGATATTTTGTTTTGCTTTGAAAATTATACAAAAGTAAGATATATTTCGCTCAAAAAAAACAATGGCTCGTGTTATGCTTTTGTAATATTTCTAAATCCAGGACTCAATCCTGTTTGTATCGCTTATATCTTCGCCCCCTTTTGCACCTCCGACATTACCCGAAGGAAATTACCGCCCCATATCTTTTCTATATCTTTATCCGAATAACCCCTCTCCAATAATTTCACCGTGATATTTATCATGTCATTATTACCCTGACATCCTATCAGCCCTCCGCCACCATCAAAATCGGACGCAATACCAACATGGTCGATGCCCGCTACTTTCACCGCATAATCAATATGGTCTATAGCATCTGTCAGGCTGGCTTTGCTTTTATCTTTATTGATAAACAGGTCTACAAGACATATCTGTACTACCCCTCCGTTTTTTGCAATTGCCTGCATCTGCTTGTCGGTCAGGTTGCGGTCGTGATAACACAGCGCCTGCACAGACGAATGTGATGCAATGACAGGTTTGGTAGATAGCTCTATTACATCCCAGAATGTTTTTTCTCCCACGTGCGAAACATCCACCATAACCCCCAGCCGGTTCATTTCCTTAACTACCTCTTTCCCATAAGGACTAAGGCCGTTCCATTCATGTTTTGTATCACTCGACGTATCGCATATATCATTGTCTTTGGTATGGCAAAGGGTTATATAATTCACTCCCATTTTTTGGAAACGGGCAATATTGGAGATATCCTTGCCTATGCCATATCCGTTTTCGATACCGATGAATACAGCCTTTTTACCTTCATTTTTGAGGCGTATAAGATCATCGGCCGTATAGGCTATGCCGCAGATATCCTTGTTTCTTTCTACCTGTTGATGCGTTTCTTTTATATAGTTTTCTATCTTATCCACTGCTTTCTGTGTCGACTCTTTATCACGAGACCCTTGTGCTATATATGCAGCGAAGAAAATAGCATCCAGCATCCCCTCTTCCATTTTAGGGATATTCACCTGATTTTGTTCCCTTTTTCCTATATCAAATCCTGCTTTTTTGAATTCGGTTGGGGTATCGCAATGCGTATCAACCGACAAAATATTCTTATGCAGTTCTTTTGCCTTACGGAAAGTATTGGCTTCGTTCACAATAAGCCTGAACATTTTAAGCATTGTCGTATCCCCGCCATAAACATGTCCTTCGGGATGCCATTGTACCCCTATAACTGAACGGTTGGGATATGCTTCTATCGCTTCTACAACGCCGTCCTGAGTAGTTGCTACGGCACGGAAATTCGGAGCAAGGTCTTTTACTGCCTGATGATGAAAAGTATTTACCAGGAACTCATCAACACCCAATACTTGTGCTAGTTTAGAATCTTTTTCTATAGCTATCGTATGCGTCCCCTGCTCTCTCGGCTCTGTCTGCTTATGATTGATACTCTTGTCTTTTACCTGCGTAGGAATATCCTGATAGAGTGTTCCTCCGAAAGCTACATTTATCAGTTGCATTCCCCGGCAAATTCCAAGTATAGGAACATTCCGGTCGGTAGCCAGTTTCAGTAATACCAAATCGTAGATATCACGGAGGGAATCTATATCGTTCATATCCGGGATTGCTGTTTCCTTGTAATATGGGGGATTAATATCTTCTCCTCCGGTCATCACCAGCCCATCGAGGTCTTTTACGATATCCCTCAAAATTATGCCATCTGTTATTACAGGAATAATTACAGGCTTACCTCCCGCCTTTAGTATGGCGTTGATATATGTCGCTTGCACTACGGAGCTGCCTTTATCTGTCCGGCCTGCTGACAAACCTATTAACGGTGCCGGCCCGGAGCGTAAATCAACAAATTCCGAATCTATGGTTTTATATAATTCCGGCAGGCTCGGAGTAACTGTTTTCTGGCTGTATATACTTCCGCTTACCGATAAGCAGATAGAAAATATGATAGATACTATTTTTTTCATCTCTTTATTATTAAAAGCATTAACCGTTTCCATTACTTATTATCATCTTTTTATTCCCTCCCTTTCGGGGAGGTCAGGAGGCGCTACCAATTGTTTCTTTACCCAGTCTTTACCATCTGTCAGCCGGGTAACCAATACCGCACATACTACATTTCCCGTAGAATTGAGCAGTGTAGCCGGAATATCCACAATTGTACTTATTATCATCAGCGTTCCCGCAAGCTGAGGGGAGAATCCAAAAACTGAACAGATAAGCAACTCTCCCGTCATACCTCCGCTCGGTATCGCTCCCATTACCGCTCCCACCAGCAATGCCACTCCGATAATCATAAACATGTTGGAGGAGGATGTAAGTTCCTGCCCGAATATAGTGAACAGGAATATAACTTTAAGAACCCCAGCCATTACCGAACCATCCTTATGTATATTTGTACCCAAAGGAATAACTGTTTCTGCAATATTCTCCGGAACTCCCATTCTTTTCGATGCCTCGATATTGACGGGGATACAAGCCGCACTCGAAGAAGTGGCGATCGCCATCAGAGACGGTGTCGGCATATTGCGCCAGAAAGCTATAAAACCCTTTTTCCCTCCGGCTATGAAAACATAAACCGAATTCAGCACAAAAAAAGAGATGGCGGTAAGTATCAGATAAAGCAGGAATACGTGTAAATATCCGTTCAGTATCTGTCCTCCCAGTTTGCCTACCGTATCCGCAAAATAACAGCCAAGGCCTAAAGGCGCGGCCATCATGATAATACTCATCATTTTCAATATTATACTATTGGCGGCATTAAGCAGCTCTGCGACGACCGTCCCCTTACTCTTCGAAAGAGCAGTAGCAAGCCCAAAGAATGCGGAAAATATGATAAGGGGCAGTAAATTTGATTTGGTAAATAGTTGCTGAAAATCGGAGACCGTAAACGTATTTACAAATATTTCAGCAGATGTCAGTTGCCTGATTGTTTGTTCGGGAAGCCCTGTCAACACATCCGACTGGTTAATACCACCCAGCGGGTTGTAGAACAAAGTAAACACATATGCCACTATTGCCGCTACAACAGACGTCAGCAGGAATACGAGGGCAATATTACCGACAACCTTCCCTACCATATTCGATTGCTTCATATTGCAGATAGACGACGATACACTGAAAAACACCAATGGTACTATCAGCACAAACATCAGGTTAAGAAAAATATCCCCTACCGGTTTAACGACAGATGCATCTTCCCCGAAAATGATACCGCATATCCCTCCTGTCAATATTCCACAAAGGAGAAGAATAGTATATACATAATTTCTTAAAATATTCATCGAAACAAACAAATTGTATAAGTCTGCAAAATTACACTTTCAAACGGAGAATCTACATCTGTTATCTGTAAATAATTGCAGATTTAAGAAAATTGATATCCTGAAGGCAATAACTATCCTGTTGATAGTCTTAATTTTCGCTGTATATCTACAAAAAGCTTCACATTTTTTCTCCCGGAAGCCTTGTTATTATAATAAAAATACATATATTTGCACCGCGAATGCAAAAATGGTGATTGTAGCTCAGTTGGTTAGAGCGTCGGATTGTGGTTCCGAAGGTCGCGGGTTCGAGACCCGTCTTTCACCCAAAGAAGGAAAGAAACTGTTTATCAAGCAGTTTCTTTTTATTTTTATAGCCATGCCATACTATATCAAAAGAAGTATGACAAAATCACTACAACGACCAGGGCCGGAAGCATATTCGTCACACTGATATCCTTTATTTTAAGGATGCTGATTCCCAGTCCTATCAATAGAATTCCTCCTACTCCGGTCATATTCGCCGTCATATCATCGCTCATATAGCGCATAATAAAAGCCGCGAACAAAGTCAGTCCTCCCTGATAAATTAAGACGGGAACGGATGAAAACAAAATGCAGATACCAAACGTGGAAGCCAAAGCTATGGACGAAATTCCATCCATAATAGACTTGGTTAGCAATAAATCCGGAGACTTCCCCATACCATCCTCAATAGATCCCAATATGGCCATAGAACCCACACAAAACAACATAGAGGCGGTAATAAATCCCTCTGTAAATTGATTTGTTGCCGCATTACCTTTTTTCGTTCCCGAACTTTTGGATTCCAGATAATTGGAAAAGCGCCGCAAATGTTTATCTATATCGATACCCTGTCCGATTACGGAACCCAGTACAATACTCACCACTACAAGAAGCATGCTTTCTATACGCAACGACATTGATATGCCGATTGCAATAGTAAGCAGCCCGATACCCTGAAATACAATACCTGTCATTTTGGAAGACAGCCTGGAATGGACCATCAGTCCTATCAGGCTACCCCCGATAATTGCCCCCGTGTTGACCAGTGTTCCTACCATAGATATAGCAATTGTGTTTAAATAGATTTGATTTTCTACAAAAATAGAAAATATATCGACATTTTATTCTCTATAGATCCGGTTCGTTTACAAAAAACTAAAAAGAGCCACTCGTCCTGAGTAGCTCTTTTTTAGTCTATTTATTTCAGACTAGAATATTTTGTATGACAGCTGGAAATTAAGCATAGGCCACCATTTCAGCCATTTAGTATAATCATCTATATCTTCGAAACTTTCAGAGGCATTATTCACCACATCTAATTTCTTCCCATTTTGCTTAAGGCTGTAATTTCCCTGATAAATCATACCCAGTTCGAATTTGAAAGCGACACGCTTGTTCGCTATAGCACGGCCAACCCCCAGTCCGAAATAAGGTTTGATTGTTTTTCCCAGTTGAAGAGTTGCATCCAGATTTGCATCGTCCAGAGTTAACCTGTGGCCGTCGAAGTCAAGATAAGGCCATTCTGTTACCCCCTCTTTTAGTTGAGCCGGATTTCCATTATTATCAGCCAGGAAACCGCTTGCTTTAAGCTTATTTGCTCCTATAAAAACACCTGCTGTAAGATGAAATATCCCTTTTGTAGGATGAAAATCCACTAATACATTTCCATTGGTAAAGTTCAATTCTCCTTTCATTTTATAATCTGGTGTATAACCAAATGCTTCTTCAAACATTCCATCAGGGTCATCTAAACTAATATCAAATGTACTCGTCTTAAATCCGACAAAATCAATTCCTGCACGTAATTTGAAATAATCGTTTATTGGTGTTGCCGCCTGCAAACCGATCCCCATGGTTGAAGCTCTTAAGCCGACACTAAGATGGGAGAGAAATGTATTCTCAGACTTTTTCTCTGGTACTTCAAAAGTTGCCTGAACTGCTGCGATAGAATCGGCAAGTGATGTCGTTGTAGTCTCTTGAGCGTGCAAAGGTAATACGCATAATGCGATGATAGTCAATAATAGTAGTCTCATGTTTTTTTAGTTGTTAGGTTTAGTTAATAAAGTGTTAGGTTATCTACTCTTCAAGCCGCAAAGATATAAAAAAAGTTAAGCTGCATAGATAGTTGAATGTTAAATTATTTATGACACAGATATACCATATCTTAAAAACAGGAAGTAAGAATAAAAATGTACTTTTGCACAAAACTAATTATTATTATGAATTATATTGAAGTAAAATTTATATGTACACCCAATGATGAGATCGTCAATAGTGTACTGTCAGCTACAATCGCAGAAATAGGATTTGAAAGCTTCGTTGAAGACGAACTCGGCACAACAGCATACATCCAAAGCAGCCTGTTCAATATCGAGGAGCTTGATAAGTCTCTAAACTCACTCCCTGTAGAAGCCGAAATTCTCTATACATACAAAAGTATAGAAGACCAAAACTGGAACGAAGAATGGGAGAAGAATTATTTCCAGCCACTGATTATCGACGACAAATGTATTATCCAAAGCACATTCCACAATGTCCCTGCAACATACGACTACAATATATACATCGATCCTAAAATGGCCTTCGGAACGGGACACCACCAAACCACCGAACTGATGATACGCGAAATACTGAAAGACGATTTCAACGGTAAATCGGTTCTCGATATGGGCACGGGTACTGCTATCCTTGCTATCCTTGCCTCCATGCGTGGAGCGAATCCAATAACCGCCATAGATATAGATCAATGGGCGTATGATAACGCTATTGAGAATCTCAATTTGAATAACGTTAACAATGTGGATGTAAAGATAGGTGGAGCGGAACTATTAGGTAGTGAGAAATTCGATATCATCCTGGCCAATATCAACCGAAATATCTTACTGAATGATATCCATTCTTATGCTTCAGTCTTAAATAATGGTGGAACACTATACATGAGTGGTTTTTATGTAGAAGATATTCCAGCCATAAAAGAAGAGAGTAGTAAAAATGAGTTAATATTTGAATACAATACCGAAAAAGACAACTGGGTGGCAGTAAAGTTTACTAAATTGTCTTAATAAAAGACATAAGAGGAGGCTTCTGATTCGAAACCTCCTCTTATGTGTGAGTTAAATTAGGTATTAGGCTTTAAGGTAAATAAAGATTGTTTGGTTATCGATACAAAGGAACGACATAAATTAAACCGTACCAAATAAAAAAACATATTATAAAACATATTTTTTATAAATAATGCTAACATATCGAAGCCGAAAACCAATCTTTTTTAAACCCTTTTAACACCTACCTAATTTTAGTTAATTTTATTTATCAACACATAATTCGCCCCGTATACTCTACATAATAACAAAATACGTGCCAGCTTAATTCATATAATCCCACATTGGCAATTGTACAGGCTTCTGTTTAAGACAATCGACCGCTTTAGCATCCAGATATTTCTTATGTACGACCAGACGGAACATATATTCACTAAACCATTTATCTGTAAAAGTCAGATAACCTTTATTGCCCGAAGCTGCTCCCCAGCTATTTTCGAATTCCCATTTTACAGGTGTATCACTCACATCTGTGTCGCAACCGATTAATGTCATGGCATGACTCGATCCGCTCTGCCGTGTCAAGATACGCGCTTTCTTATCCATCGACAAATTTACACCCAATAAAGACTGATAATCATACATATCCGGATCCAGTATTCCCGATTCCCGATTAATCTGCTTACCTACATCACAAGAAGCATACATGGCCTCGTTATTCTTTATGGAAGCCAGAGCAGCTTTCTTTATATCTTCATTCGGCAGGTTCAGATATATCCAGTTGATACCTTCTATCGTATTCTTGTAATTCTGGATTTCATATAGTTGGTAATATTCACGCGTAGGATCGTTCATCACCATTATATAGTTGTCAGGTGAATAATCTTCCGGCGTGATAGCTTCATAAAACTGTTTCGGGGTATAATTACGCAATTCCTTTATAATACCGTTTTTATCCTTATATCTCCATGTAAATTCTGTGGGCGGTTCACCAAGACATAAAGCAAGAACGCGGTACACATCTTTTAGTATAACTGTTTTCTCCGACCTTAGATCTTGTATTTTTTTACCTGAAGCCGCCTGTTCCCTCAGATTATATCCGCCGGAGCGTAGTCTCTCATTCAGCAAACCAAGCATCTGCCTTGTATTGTTTGAATGTGCAGTTTCCGGCATTACATCCTGAGGCACAACTCCATATTTCTTACCGGCATTATAATACAGATTCCAAACCCCACCGTCACCAACAGGAGATTTGAACAGATATTCCACTGCCCTGTCTCCAAACGGGTCTTTACTCGTACCTATAATATTTTCGAGAAACAGGTTGGCCTTCTCAAAAATATCCCAGAAGTACAGATAATTGTGAGAGAAATCAAATTCGCTGATATTGTATTTCTCCATAATAGACGGACGCAGTACATTCATCGATGTAAACATCCAGCAGCGTCCCGAACTTTTTTGATCCGTAATGCCTTTTACATTCACTCTGTACCGGAAGTAGTGATCGATTTTCCCTTGCAAGCTGTGATTCAGTGCATTTGCCGTGATATTGGCATTTGTTGTCAGAATGTTCTGAATCGCTTTTGTTGGAGCATCTTGTTTAAAGCTCGATTGTATTTCCTGCAGTTCTTTTTCTGTAATGCTTTGCGCTGACAGAATTATCGAAGAACATAACAAGGCTCCTGTTAACAGAATCTTTTTCATATATGAATAGTTTTATTAAATCATTGCACCGAAACCCACATATTAAGTCATAAGGATGTACTTCCTCTGCTAAGATATAGCGGTTTTCAAGGTAAGACAGATCAATTAATAGTTTTTATTATACAAAAATAAGAAATACGGCGGGATAACAGTCTTACAATGTTACATAAATCGAAAAGGTGACACTTTTCTCCCTCTTTTTCAATTATGAATTAACCACATATCACGTAAACCCCTTATCACTTTAACCTATATTTACATTATACTGTTAAAAAGTAACAGAAGTAACACTATTTACAGTAAACAGTTAGCAGTTAACAGAAATGCAGGTCTTTCAACTTAGTCCTTATCACTTATTACTTGTTAAAAGGTAACAAAGGTTACACATATATCAGTTAACAGTCATCTGTCAACAACTTATATCTTGTCTACTCGTATCTCATATAACTTTCAACTTATTACTCAATACTTACTACTTATTAAAAGGTAACAAAGGTTACACTTATTCCACTATTTTCTATCTATTACCTTTTCCCCTCTCTGTAAGGTGGGGGATCCAGGGGACCTATCAATATTTCAAAGAGCTATCATCTATATATGCATAGATAAACCCAAATACAAATTATACCTCAAACTTCCTGTATATGCATAAATAATTGCCTTACATATGAAGATTCTTCTCTAAAGAATTTATCTTTGCATCGTTTTAATCAAAAAATCATCAGGAAAATGACTGAAATACAGCCGGCCTCTCACTCCAAACAAAGAATACGTTATGCCGTAATGGCTCTTTTTATAGCTCAGGGATTATGCTTTGCCAGTTGGGCAAGCCGCTTACCGGACATTAAGAAAGATTTCAGTGTAGAAAGTTATCTGCACTATGGGTTGCTAATGTTCCTCATTCCGATAGGTAAATTCGTAGCTATACCATTGGTCGGATTCTTCTTGCCTCGCATCGGCAGTAAGAAAACCGTCCTGATAAGCATTACAGGCTTTACACTCTCTCTCTTTTTAGTTAGCTTAATGCCTAATATTACCGGATTGGGAATAACCATGTTCCTATTTGGTATTTTTTGGAATATGACCGACATATCACTCAATACACAGGCTATTGAAGTAGAGCGAATCTACGGAAAACCAATCATTGCCACATTTCACGCAAGCTGGAGTCTGGCCGCATGTATCGGTGCATTGATAGGTTATGGTATGATTAACCTGAAAATAGGGACTTTCGTCCATTTTGCGATAATTACAGTAGCCGCGCTTATCGCTATACTTATCAATTATAAATACCTGCAGGAAGCATCACCAATAGCTGCACAGGCAGAAAAGAAACCGGAACCGCAGATCAAACCGAAAGGCTTCCGTATGCCTGAAACATTGCTTATACAATTAGGTCTGGTGTGGTTGCTTGCTCTCATCGTAGAAAATACGATGTTCGAATGGAGCGATGTGTATTTCCAATCGGTTATAAAAGCACCTGAATCTCTACAGGTAGGTTTCCTTGTATTTATGATTATGATGTTTTCGGGACGTATGCTTACTAATTTTGCATACCGTATCTGGCAAAAGAAAACAGTGCTACAGATTGCCGGAGCGCTTATACTGATAGGCTTCGTTACGTCTTCCCTGTTTATTCATACTGCCGATACTCTTATTATAAAAGTTATAATCAATTCGATCGGCTTTATGCTTATCGGACTGGGAATATCCTGCGTAGTACCTACCTTATACAGTATTGTCGGGGATAAGGCTAAGACTCCAGTTGGAACAGCCCTTACCATTATGTCGAGTATCAGCTTTGTAGGGCCGTTGGTTGCCCCGCTATTAGTAGGTGCCATATCCGACAGTCATGGGATGGAGTGGGCTTATCTTGCCGTAGGGTTATTAGGCGGATGTATTGTTGTTATTGCAGCATTGAGCAAAACGTTGAGGAAATAAGTTGTGAGTTAAGCGAATCAGTGGTTGATTTTTAACGTTCAATTGTTTTCTGCTACGCGCAATCAGAGATTGCTTGTATTACTTTTTTCCTAAGCAAAAAAAGTAATCAAAAATGCTTTGACGCCCGCTTTAAAGGCCGACCCATAACAGGCTTAAAGGCTAAACGAAAAAACTCGCTCTCAATAGAGCATAATACGAATCGGTCGATAAGCTCAAACACGTTTCCGTTTCTCAGCCTTTTTCGCCCTATGGGTACCCCATCCATAAAGCAAATGGCGTCGGCTGACGCATGACAAGGCTGATGCATATTTGATTAAGGGCTTTGCCCTCACTATGGCGTCCGCCCTTGCGCATTAGTGACGCAGGCGGGCACCCAATCCGTAAAGCGGAGGTGTAGAGCAAAATATGGTAGCTGCTATACCCCGCTGATAATTCAGCTAAAGATGATTCCGTATTATTTTGCTCCACCGAAGCTGCGGTGTTGGGTCGCCGAGGAACGAAGCGCTAGCCTTTTGGTTCGTTTTGGGCAATGCCAAAATGAACATTCTGGCGGAACGAAGTGTAGCAGAAAACAATTGAACGTTAAAAATCAATCACCGATTCATATCAATTAATAAATTATGAATGAATCCGAATTAAACGATTTATAACTTATAAATCATAATTAAACAACAGGAATTATCTGCTCTGCTGTCCTTATCCTATTTTCCACATCTTCTTTCGTACCGTTAAACGGACCTGAGTTCTCTATTTTGATAGTCGCCATTGCAGCGGCAAATTTTCCTGCTTCTTCAATACTTGCGCCTTTGGCCCGCTTATACAGATAACCTGTAACATAAGTATCGCCACAACCTGTTGCATCAACTACTTCTGCCGGTTTATAAGCAGGTATCTTATAGAATTCCTTTCCGTCATATATTACGGAACCTAAGCTGCCGAGAGTAACCAGCACTTCCTTTACTCCCCAGTCGTATAATTGCTGTGATGCTTGCTTTATGTCCTTCATCCCCGTGAGAACTTCCATCTCCAGATCATTCACTTTTAGTATATGGACATATTTCAGTGTTTCCAGCTTATCCTTCCAGTCTATCGGATATACATTCTGCTCCCTTACCTCGCGCAAATACCCTTGTGAATCGACTGCTATAAGCCCTTTTCGGGAAAGGTACTCGACCAGTTCGAGCGAAAAATCATCTGCGAGCAATGCACCTAATAAGAATATTTTGGCATCTAAATTTTCAAAACCGTCTACAGAAAAAGGGTCAGCCTTTGCCAAAACCCGTTGCGTGCGGTTATTCTGATTTTCTTCGTATATATTCTCAAAATATACGGAATGTTGGCTCGGGATAACGTGTACATCTACATTTTTGGATCGCAGATCATCTACGACACTCATTTCAGACTCGGCCAGAGATGTAACCAATGAATAGTCTATATCATCGAAATGACGGATGGCATGAGAAAAATAGAAAGCTGTGCCTCCGGGCATATGTACTGTTTTTTTAGGTGTCACCACTTTATCCAAAGTGATGTGCCCGACACAGCAAAGATCATGTTTATGCATTATTCTGTTTATTTGAAATGCAAAAGTAGTAAAATTGTTACGAATTCGGTATTATAAATCTTTATTTACTACTTTTGTGCTCAAATAAATGAATAGTATCAGATGCATAAATCCGGATTTGTAAATATAGTAGGCAACCCAAATGTAGGAAAATCGACATTGATGAACCTGCTTGTGGGAGAAAAAGTTTCCATCATCACCTCGAAAGCGCAAACTACGCGCCATCGTATATTAGGTATCGTAAATACAGACGACTATCAGATTGTATATTCAGATACTCCCGGGGTGCTACGTCCTAACTATAAATTACAGGAGTCGATGCTTAACTTCTCCGTATCGGCGCTGAGTGATGCCGATGTACTGCTCTATATGACGGATGTTATAGAAAAAACAGATAAGAACGAAGAATTTCTGCAAAAAGTACAAAACGTAGATGCACCCGTTCTGCTGTTGATCAATAAAATAGACCAGACCAATCAGCAAGAATTGGAAAAACTGGTGGCTCAATGGAAAGAGCTGTTGCCAAAAGCTGAAATATATCCGATATCTGCCCTGAATAAATTCAATGTAGATACTGTAAAAAAAAGGATATTGGATTTAATCCCCGAATCTCCTCCTTACTTCGAAAAAGATGCGCTGACCGACCGCCCTGCCCGCTTCTTTGTAACGGAGATCATCCGTGAAAAAATCCTCCTTTATTATCAGAAGGAAGTCCCTTATGCAGTGGAAGTCATCGTTGAGGAATTTAAAGACGAAAAAGAGATTATCAACATAAGGGCTTTGATAATTGCCGAACGTGACACTCAGAAAGGTATTATCATAGGCCATAAGGGTGCAGCGCTGAAGAAAGTGGCCACAATGGCCCGCAAAGACATGGAACGCTTCTTCAATAAAAAGATATTCCTTGAAATATATGTCAAGGTAGAAAAAGATTGGCGAAGCAGGGATAACCTACTCCGCCAATACGGATATCGTCTGGATTGATTTTATTCTTACTCTTCAATTGAAAATCCTACCGACTTGAGGTCGTCCCAAAAGCGCGGATAAGACTTTGTCACCACTTTAGGGTGCGCAATATTGATATGATCCAGTTTTATGGCTGCCGGAGCAAAGGCCATCGCCATACGGTGGTCTTCATAAGTTTTTATTACCGGATCAGCCTCCGGTTCACACCTTTCACCGTTCCATTCCAGGATACTATCATCGCTATCGTATAACAGGTAACCTAGTTTCTTCATTTCATTCTTCAAAGCCTCTATCCGGTCGGTCTCCTTTATCTTGAGCGTTTGCAAGCCTGTGAACATAAATGGAATACCCATCATACAGCATGTAACGGCAAAAGTCTGAGCCAGATCCGGCTCATTCACAAAATTATGGAACATCTTTTTCGTCACCTTGCCGGTCTTGGTCAGTATCACACCATCTTTGGTATATTCGGTTGCTACACCCAGATCAAGAAACAACTCGGCAACTTTAGAGTCTCCTTGCATACTGTTTTTAAACAGACCCTTCAACTCTATACGGGCATCATCGGCAAGAGCAGCTATTTCGTACCAATACGAAGCTGCAGACCAGTCCGATTCTACAGTATAGTGTGTTGCCCGATATTCTTCTGGATATATCTTGATTGTACGGCCGTCCCAATGGGTCTTCACCCCGAACTGGGCCATCATACCTAATGTCAGCTTAATATATGGTACAGATATAATATTCCCTTCCAGATGTATTATCAACCCCTTACTCATCGAAGGTGCTATCATCAGCAAAGCCGATATAAATTGGGAGCTAACATCCCCTGACAAATAGATTTCACCACCATCCAGTGCTGTACCCTTAATCTTCAGCGGCGGATACCCCACATTCCCTATATATTGGATGCGGGCACCTAAAGAAACTAAGGCGTCTACCAAAAGATGGATCGGGCGTTCTTTCATGCGTTCTGTTCCCGTTATAATCCATTCACCGGGAGTAATAGCAAGGAAGGCTGTCAGAAAGCGCATGGAGGTTCCGGCCGCTTTCACGTCTATCAGGTTACTACCTGAGGTGAAAGCTTCGACCATCACATTGGTATCATCACAATCAGAAAGATTAGCTATTTCTGAGGCGCTAAGGCTCAACGCATTTAATATAAGAGCCCTGTTACTGATGCTTTTTGAAGCAGGAAGTGGTATTATCGAATTTAAGGCATTTGGTGCCGTGATTTTATATTGCATATCGTGATTTAATCTTCATACGAATTTAAACAAAAACTCATAAAAATCAAAGTCTTAAACATAGATTAAGAATTTACTACGAATAACAACATTTTTGACTTTTATGAGTATTCAGATTATTTATTATCACTGGTTATTATCATCCTGTATTACGCATACCGGCAGCAATACCCGAGATTGTAATCATCAGAGCCAATTCCAGTTCCGACGAATGCTCCTCGTCTTTTCTCGTCCGGTGCAACAATTCCACCTGAAGAAGATTCAGCGGATTTGTATAAATATTACGCATTGCGATATTCTCTGCAACATCGGGCAGGCTTTCCATCAGATGGTCATCCTGCGATATCCTCAATATTGTATTCATATCGCTTTCGAGCTGGCTCCTCAGTTTTTTCCCCAGTATCTGCAACTTATCTTCCACAAGCCTTTCATCATAATACTGCGACATACGCAAGTCGGCTTTGGCAAATACCATTTCGAGCATACTGATACGGGTTCCGAAGAACGGCCAGTCTTTATACATAGCTTTCAGTGTATCCATTTTACCATTGTCTATCACCTGCTGTAAGGCTTCCCCTGCACCCAGCCACGCCGGAAGCATCAGGCGGTTTTGAGTCCAACCGAATATCCATGGTATTGCACGAAGGCTTTCCACACCTCCATTCGGACGGCGCTTTGCCGGGCGTGAACCCAATGGTAAGCGAGCCAGTTCCGCCTCAGGTGTAGCCTGATAGAAATACGGGATAAAATCAGGCTCTCTGCGAACCAGCCCCTGATAACTATTGCATGAAATATCGGAAAGTTCATCCATTAGGTCCCTCCACTCCTGTTTAGGGGCGGGAGGTGGAAGAAGATTAGCCTCCAGTATAGCATCAGTATATAACGATAGTGTCTTGATTGCCAAATCAGGTAAACCTAGCTTGAATCTGATCATCTCCCCCTGTTCCGTTACACGGAGTCCGTCTTTCAACGAGCCGGGAGGCTGTGAGAAAAGAGCAACCTTAGCAGGGCCTCCGCCACGGCCGACCGTACCGCCACGACCATGAAATAATGTAAGAGCTATTCCAGCATCCTGACAGGTTTTGATCAAAGCTTCCTGCGCACTGTATTGTGCCCATCCGGCAGCAAGTGAACCTGCATCTTTAGCCGAGTCGGAATAACCGATCATGATCATTTGTTTATTCTTGATAATACCTTTATACCAATTGATAGCAAACAATTGTTGCATAATTCCATTGGCATTATTCAAGTCATTCAGGGTTTCAAACAATGGAGTTACAGGTAAAGTAAACGGACAATCCGCTTCTTTGAGCAACAAATACACAGCCAGAATATCTGATGGTGTTCTTGTCATTGAGATGACATAGGTAGGGATAGACCCAACCGGGCTTTCCGCTATCACCCTACAGGTTTCAAGAACTTCTTTAGTTTGAGGACTAGGCTCCCAGTTACGAGGGATGAGCGGACGTTTCGAATTAAGTTCTTTTATAAGGAATGCCTGTTTGTCTTCCTCCGACCAAGTCTCGTAGTCTCCCAATCCAAGGTAGCGTGTTATTTCAGACAAGGCTTCTGTATGTATGGTACTCTCCTGACGAATATCAAGTTGAGTCAATGTTAAGCCAAAACAACGTACACGACGCATAGTATCGAGCAGTTTATCGTCGGCTATTATTTCCATTTTACAGGCTACGAGTGATTTATAGCACTCATAAAGCGGTTCCCATAATTGTTCGTTATGAATAAGTATATCCTCTGTGCGTTCAGGATTTTTACCTTCGATACGGGCATCCAGATAAGCAACAGTATTTTTTAGTCTGGTACGCAACCGTTTCATTAATTCACGGTATGGCTCCTGAATTTCATAATCTTTGATATAATCTCTGAATTCAGTAGTGCATGTAGCCATTGAAAGTTCTTTTACCAGAACTTCAACATCTTCAAGAAACAGTTTTGCTGCTCTTTTGCGGCTATCCAACAATACTTCGTGAGTTATTTTTGCCGTTACATTCGGATTACCATCACGGTCGCCTCCCATCCACGATGAGAAGTGTATCGGACGGGCATCAACCGGTAGCCGGTAAGGTATCGTATTCCTTATCTGTTCGTCGAGTTCACGGATATATGCAGGAACAGCTTTCCACAGGCTGTTTTCCACTACTTCATATCCCCATTTGGCCTCTTCGTTGGGAGTCGGACGTTTTTGACGAATTTCGTCTGTATACCAATATTGGGCGATAAGTTGCTTCAGCCTTCGCAAAATCTGTACCTTTTGGTAATTAGCCAAATCATCGTGGTCCAGCAATGCAAGACAATGATCTACCTGATTCAGGTTATTGATAAGCGAACGCCTGTTTATCTCTGTCGGATGCGCAGTCAATACCAGATCAATGGAGATATTCTCTATTGCTTTTATTATCACTTCATCACTAAGATTCGCATCTTTCAGTTTTTTATATATATCTGGAAAATTAACCGGATTTTCGGCTCCCTGAGCATGAGGCGATACACTATTATACTGCTCAGCCGTATTCGTTAAATTCAGGAACTGATTAAACGAACGTGCCACGGGAAGAAACTCTTCATCTTTCAGATTCTGTAGTGTCTTCACCAGCGATTTATGTGCTTCAATATCTCCCGAATGCGAGGCTTTGGAAAGTCTGCGAATTGTTTCTATCAGATCTACCATATCCTTTCCCTTAGCTTCGCCGATTGTCTTACCCAGCATATCACCAAGCAGTTTGATATTGTTATGCATCAAAGATTGCTGCAAATTACTCATAGTCTACTATTTATTATTTAAATGAAGTATTTAATGTTCTGGATTAAAGATATAACAATGATTCGTTGCCATATACTTAAAACAGTAAGTAAAAAGGTCTGCGACCTTTAGTATCCATTTAGTGTTTATCTATAAACATCAGAATATCTCTAATGTTTTACATACAGTCTAATTTTTGGGCGAAATGTAGTATTAAAGAATATTAAAGATACCCCCTTCCCTCTTGGAGGGAAAGGGATAAGAATATCTTATTCATTAATCAGTGTGAACAATTCCTCTGCAGCTTCACGAGGTCCGTCTTTACTATGACCTTCTATGGCTAGTGAAGTATAAATCTCACCTATTTTAACTCCGTTTTTATCCATATCGGTAAAGTATTCTTTGATTAGCTTACCGGCAAGTTTCTGCTCCTGAACAGGTCCGAATGGATTGGCAAAATAAGATGTCACCAAACCTTTTTCGGTTGTAGTACCTTTTGCTTTACGGGCTCCGGCTTCGAATACTTTGATCGCTTCATCCAGGTCGGTAAAGAATTGAATCTTCGTATCCGACTCTGTGTAATTATTCGCATAAAGGAAATAATCTACTTTATATCCTTTCATAATAACATCGTATGTGGCTGCCGGTATAGTGATTCGGGCGTTAACCTTATCAGGATTGGTATAAATTCCTCTTTCTAATTGCTCAAAAGCGTACATAGGATCGAGGTCATCGATACGGACAAATGCCCCGATCTCTGTCCCATAACCTTTTATAGTGCCGTCTGCTTCTTTTTTCAAATATCCCATATCATCAAATATGATACGCATATGACGGATATATTTCTCGTTCAGTGTACGGAAGGCCTCGAGGCTTTCTGATTTTCCGGCACCGCTATCTCCCATGATAATGATATTCGACTCTTTTCCGTTTTTCAGTGCGATATTTACCATCGCACCATGTATCGGCAAACGATTCTTTTCCATTTGCTTCACATTGTGAAGTGTAAGTAACATCTTCTTCATGTATCCGAAGTAGTCTATATCGTCACAATGGTTCGCATAACCGATAAGGATATCGTTCTTTTTATCTTTGTAGTAGAATGTACGTTTTTCTTCATGTCCGTCAGGGTAGCCGAAAACATAGATAATATCCGGTTTTTTACCGATATATTCGCTCTCTTTTGCCAGTTCGAAGAGGTTTGCCAGCGCAAATCCATGAACCATGAAATCTTTATGGAAATAGACAAATGTGAGCATATTCCCAACTTTGGCAGGGAACAGGAACCAGTCGTCTTCGTTAAGAACTATATTCTCAATCGGGTTTATGTTATGTTCATGGAAAATACCGTCACGTGTATTTCTCTTTGTGTATGAAATAAATGGAGGATTGAACATCACTGCCGTAATGAACGGTATAGGAGCCAATCCATTGTATTCCACCGGGCAGTTCCAGTTGATATCGCTCAGTGTAAGGGCTGCATTCGCACCTGCTGTCAGCTGACGGTATACACGATATTGATAACCGATCACCGTTTCTTCGATACGACGGTATATAGAGAGAATAAGCTCATTGAATAATTCATTTGCCTGCATAAAGCGAACACTCTGCAAACCGCTTCCGATAGAGCTGTTATGAACAATAGTATAACGCTCTAATCTGCGCCAAAAACTATAAAGTAATTCTATCAGTTCAATAAACAAGTCTTTATCATTGAAGAAGATAGCATATTTTCCATGCACATTCTGCACTTCATCAGTATTGCATACTGTAAGCAATTTAAATGCCTCTATCAGCGTTTTTTCAAACTCCTCATCAGTTTTAAATTCTTTGATATAGTATTCGTAAATAATAACTTCTTCTTTCTTCAATTTCTGAATAAAGACTTCTATAACTCTATGGAATCCATAACTGTTAAGTATTTTCTGTCGCGTGTCGCAAAATTTCAGAGTGAAGTTGAGTATTGCTTTACCTTCGCCTAGAGTGAATTCTTGTAGCATGTCTGATATTGTTTATTATTTATAATTTTTGATTATCCGCACAATTTTCAGTTTATAATCTTCTGTTACATGACTAAAGCGAACAGAAGATCACAAACTGATTACTCCAACCTGAACATAATCAGGTTTGAGATGCTTTCTAGCTTCAAATTTAAGGAAACTTACCTATACAATTAAACGAATTAATGACTAAATTTATAATAAATTGTAAAATTAAAACAAGTTTTTGCTATTTTACTGTAATATAGTTCTTTATAAATCATTCATTTTTGTTCTTAGTCAAAAATTTAGGATTTACATCGAATGCATAGAAGGAACTGTTGGTTTCTTGTAAACATTTAGGACACAAGCAGTCGCGGTAATTATCTTTTATATAATCACGGACTCCTATAACAAGACTTACTTTACGGCAACTACATAGCTCTATCCTGTCCTCCCTGCAACTAAATGATGCCGAACACCTTTTACATATCTTTTTCATTGTTTTTGTTTTTAAAATTTGTAATATAATGATAACCAGAGCAGAAAGTGCCTGCAATATAAACTTATGTCACCACACAGATAGAATGGACATAAGATTGATATTAAACACAATCATTTCTTGAAATACAAATACTTAAATAGTGAGATAAATCTCTTGTTTTCCTATCTTTTTCCGCGAAAGATGAAAATATATGCTTTGGCAGGTCTTCTGACTCACTCCATCTTTAAACATCCTTCCCATTCAATAATGAATAGTGGTATGGGTTTTGTTTAAAAACTTTTTCAGCAATACTGTTAACTGATTACTGTTAACTGCTCACTGAAAAGAGCTTACAGCAGCGCGACTGTTCAGGATTTACACCTGATTCCCTTTTCATTACTATCCGGCAAATGCGGACTTGTAACACCAATACAAAAACAAAGATATAGAATAAAATAGAATTGCAATGTGTTTTGAAAGAAAGTTATCAAAAAAAACACGTTATCATATTCATGACAACATGTTTCCATATATTCAATTAGTGATCTCTATTCTTCTTCCAGATCCCAATCATCGAAGAAAGAATAATCGTCTGTAAACTGCTCCAACTCGCGGCGATCTTTTTTTGTAGGACGCCCCGTTCCACGGGCTCGATCTACAAATCCGGTCATCTTGGACATCTCCAAAATTTCAAGTTGTGAAGGATGAGTTACATCACGCATAAATTCAGGCACGAGCTTTGCACCCATCCTGTTTTCAGAAAGAGCCAATACTTCGAATGAATATGTCACAGGCGGACGACGAACCTCTATTACATCTCCGGCCTTTATCATCCGCGATGGCTTTACAGTTACGCCTTTGATCGTTATACGCCCTTTTTTGCAGGCCTCTATGGCAATAGAGCGCGTTTTGAACAGACGCACAGCCCAGAGCCATTTATCGATTCGCACTTCGTTCTTTACTTCTTTAGCCATATCTTACTTATTGTTATACTGATTCATTGTGTTTTGTATCCCTGCCAGACAAAAACTCTTTATTATTTCTCCGCAAGTTTCCATTTTAGCCGGAAGCTCTTTCTCCTCTTCATCCGAAAAGTCCTCCAAAACATAATCAACTTGTCCTCCCCTTGGGAAATCGTTCCCGATACCAAAACGTAAGCGTGCATATTCCTGTGTGCTCAAAATCGACTGTATATGCTTCAAACCATTATGTCCGGCATCACTGCCTTTTCCTTTGAGACGCAAAGAACCGAACGGCAAAGCCAGATCATCTACTATGACCAATACGTTTTCAATAGGAACTTTCTCCTGATTCATCCAATAGCGCACGGCATTACCACTGAGGTTCATGTATGTCGATGGTTTTAGCAGGATAAGTGTGCGTCCTTTCACTTTCATCTCCGCCACAAAGCCGTAACGCCTGTCTGCAAAAACAATATTGGACGCTTTAGCTAAAGCGTCCAATACTCTGAATCCTATGTTGTGGCGGGTATATTCGTATTCTCGACCAATATTGCCCAGTCCGACAATCAAATATTTCATTCGTTATCTTTCTATAGTTATCCGCTATTAGCCGTTTTTAGCCGCAAGACCTCTGGCTGCACGAGTCAATTGAACACGGCAAACAACACCATTTTTCGCATTAAGCAATTCAAGTCCTTCGAAATGAAGTTCTCCAACCTGAATAGATTTACCCAATGCAAGGCCTGAAACATCAACATGTACTTTTTCCGGTACTTTATCGTAAAGAGCTCTTACTTTCAGCTTACGCAGGTCAAGAGATAATTTACCCCCTGCCTTAACACCTTCAGCCAGTCCGTCTAGTACTACCGGTACATCAATTGTAATCGGTTTATTTTCGAATACATGAAGAAAATCAAGGTGCAGAATCTCATCTGTAACAGGGTGTACCTGAATATCTTTCAAAATCGCTTTATAATTGTCTTTTCCTACTGTAAGGTCTACAAGGAAAATTTCCGGAGTATAAATCAATTTACGTACTTCGCTGTTTGTTACTATGAAATGTATAGCTTTGTCAGCTTTTTCGCCACCATAGATAACTGCAGGAATTTTGTCTTCTTTACGAAAAGCCTTTGTTGCTTTTTTGCCAAGGTCTGTTCTGGCTTCGCCTTTTAGTTCAAATGTTTTCATCTTTTAATTTTAAAATGTGTTACTCAAATCAAGGATTTGCTTCCTCATTCCCATCACACGTACGGGCTTATAAAAGCGGGGCAAAGATAGTGGTTTTCTTTTTATTATCCTAACTTACTCAAAAAGAAAGAGCATATATTCTCAAAAATATATGCCCTTTATATGTAAATCCTTAATATTTACTTCTTCTTTCCCTGATTGGCAACTGCATCCATCAGCTTTTTGATTTCTTCAGGATCGCCAAGGAAATAATCTTTTACAAGATTCAGATCATCATCGAATTCGAAAACGTAAGGAACTGCTGTAGGCAGGTTCAGGCTTACTATATCTTCATCAGAAATACCTTTCAGATATTTGATAATACCACGAAGGCTGTTTCCGTGAGCAGCAACGATAATTTCATCATGGCACATCAATGAAGGGTAGATAACTTCCAGCCAATAAGGAAGAATACGCTCTACTGTTTCTTTCAATGCTTCTGTTTCAGGAATATATGCTTTAGGTACGCTTGCATAACGTGGGTCTTGTGAAGCTGAGCGCGGGTCTGTCGATTCCAGTGGAGCAGGCGGAACGTCATAGCTGCGTCTCCAAACCAGTACTTGCTCATCACCATATTTTTCAGCAGTCTCAGCTTTGTTCAGGCCTTGAAGCATACCGTAATGTTTCTCATTCAAACGCCATGTTTTTTCAACAGGAATCCAGTCCAGATCCATTTGGTCAAGGATGTTATTCAATGTCTTAACGGCTCTTTTCAGATATGAAGTATAGGCCAGGGTAAAGTTGAAACCTTCTTTCTTCAATAGTTGTCCGGCTTTCACAGCTTCCTGTACTCCTTGTTCCGACAAGTCTACGTTAGTCCATCCCGTAAAGCGGTTCTCTTTGTTCCAAACGCTTTCCCCGTGGCGAATCAATACTACTTTTTTCATCTTTATTTACTATTTAATTTATGATTTTTCTCGCAACGCAAAGTTATTCAAAATAGTTACAAGTTACAAGTTACGGCTTACAAGTTTTTATGGCAACACTTAAATCCTATCTTATAAATACCCATTCCTTATCATCCGAAAGCTGTGGGGCAAAAACATAGCCTTCGGTATCGAACCCCTTCAGATATTCTATCTCTTTAATCCGGCGCTGAATAATAAAGCGGGTCATCATCCCCCGCGCTTTCTTAGCATACACCACAATCTGTTTATAACCTTTATCGGTCTGCTGCTTAAAAACAGGAGTTATTACCTTATGCCCTTTTGGTAAGAGCTTACGGTTTATTGCTTTTGCATATTCTTTTGAAGCCAGATTAATCCACACATTGTCATCCGCTTTCATCTGCTTAGCCAGATATTTACTGATCGTTTCCGACCAGAAAGCATATAAGTCTTTCCCTCTGTTGTTTGCCAGCGGAATTTGCATTTCCAAACGGTATGGCTTTATCAAATCGAGCGGACGAAGGACTCCGTACAAACCGGATACATGTATCAGATGCTTCTGCGCAAAATCAAAATCCGTATCCGAAAAAGTCTCTGCATCCAGCCCCTGATAAGCAATGCCATTGTATGCAAATATTGCCTGCCGCTGCGGAGTTTTAGCCAAAGGGAATGCATGAATATATTGATATACATTATGCGCCAATTGCGGATTGATACTCATCAATGAAGCTATCTCCTGCGCGGATATACCTTCCATCGACTTATACAGTTCGTTCGCCTCTTTGGTATAAAGCGGAGTAGTAGCTTCTTTTACAGGAACCGGGGATTCAAAATCCTGTAGTTTCGCCGGAGACATTGTAATAATCATATTGCAGTACTAAGATTTCATTTCAGTTTCCATTCCGCACCATCTTTACCATCTTTTATTTCAAATCCTGCCTTAGCCAATTCATTTCTTATCTGGTCGGATGTCGCCCAATCTTTGTTTTCTTTTGCTTTTTGCCGGATATCGAGTAGTAAGTCTACAGCTTTTCCGAATGCCTCGTTATTCTTTGCAGAGGATGCCTCATCGCGGATACCCAATATAGAGAACAGGAATGTATCAAACAGTCCTTTAAGCTCCTCGACATCTCCTTTTGTTAAAGCAATATTGCCTGCCGTGGACGAGTTTATAATCGTACTGGCTTCGCATAGATTGGCAATTACTACAGCCGAATTTAGGTCATCGTTCATTGCATCGTAACATTTCCGGCGGATACTTTTTACATCCACTGAAGATGTATCCGAAACAGCAACTTTATCCAACCTGCCGTATGAATCCAAAAGACGTTCGAGGCTTTTCTCCGCAGCCTGCAATGCTTCATTACTAAAGTCTACCGTACTGCGATAATGCGCCTGCAGGATAAAAAACCGTACTGTCATCGGACTATATGCCTTTTCCAACAGGCCGTGGCTACCGGCAAATAATTGCTCGAGCGTAATAAAATTACCTAACGAGCGCGCCATCTTCTGTCCTGCAATGGTTATCATATTATTGTGCATCCAGTATTTTACCACCTGATGCTTTTCCATAGCTGTATTCTGGGCTATTTCACATTCGTGGTGAGGGAACATCAGATCAAGGCCGCCACCGTGTATATCGAATTCCTTTCCCAGATATTTGATACTCATAGTTGAACACTCAAGATGCCATCCCGGAAAACCATCGCTCCACGGAGAAGGCCAGCGCATGATATGTTCCGGCGCGGCTTTCTTCCACAGGGCAAAGTCCACCTTACTGCGTTTCTCATCCTGCCCGTCAAGTTCGCGGGTTGTATTCAGCATTTCCTCTATATTCCTATGAGATAGAATACCATAATCGTAATCTTTGTTATATTTTACCACATCGAAATAGATAGAACCGTTACTTTCGTATGCGTAACCGTTCTTCAATATCTCTTTTATGGATTCTATCTGCTCTATTATATGGCCCGATGCATGAGGCTCTATAGATGGCGGCAATGTATTCAGATCGTTCATTACCTTGTGGTAACGGTTGCTGTAATATTGAACTACCTCCATCGGTTCCAACTGTTCCAGACGAGCCTTTTTCGCAATACGGTCTTCACCGCTCCCTTCTTCATTTTCCAGATGGCCCACATCGGTAATATTCCTCACATAGCGCACCTTATAGCCGATATGCTGCAAATATCTGAATAGCAAATCGAATGTAACGCCATGACGGGCATGCCCGAGATGAGCGTCACTATATACTGTAGGGCCACAGACATACATTCCTACATGAGGCGCATGAAGCGGTTCGAATACTTCTTTTGTACGGGTCAGTGTGTTGTAAACCGATAGTTTTTGTTCCATAATCTGCTTCTAAATTTTCAGAGGTACAAAAATACGAAAAAATAGTTATGAGTTATGAGTTATAAGTTATAAGTTCAGCTTAAATATACGAAAATCGGCAGTTACAGTCAACAGTCAACAGTCAACAGTCAACAGTAAACAGTTAACAGTAAACAGTCAACAGTAAATAGTAAACAGTAAACAACTCGTATCTCGTATCTTGTTTACTCGTATCTTGTAACTCGTAACTGCCCGAAGGACGAAGTAACCTGTAACTGTTAAAAGGTAACAAAGGTGACACATTTTTCAGTTGTTAGCTGATAGCCTCTACAGTTAGCAGTTAGCAGTCATCAGTTAGCAGTTAACAATACTTTTTCGTAAGCCGGATTTCTCTCAGTGTATCTCAGTGTCTTCTCAGTGTATCTCAGTGTCATCTTTTTTTATCTTCACCTGTTATGTTTTTATATTCATTAACTATACAGTGTTAAAATCTGACACTTCTGACACTTTTTGCACTGTTTTCATCCTGTCATTTTTGCTTTTGTTAACAATATGTGACTAAGAGGCAATTTTTTTGTTACACTGAGGTACACTGAGAAGGCGCTGAGTTTCACTGAGGCTTTACAGTAAACAATAAACAGTCAACAGTTAACAGTCAACAGTCAACAACGAGTATCTCGTATAATTTTTCACTTTTGGCTCCGCCGATTTTCAATTCGTTTTTCACTTAATACACTATTTTTACCCTGTCATTTTTTCTAAGAACTCCGTGTTACTCTGTTTACTCTGTGGTTAAAAATTTCTCGCGAAGACGCAAAAAGGTAACAAAGGTTACAGTTTTTCAACCTTTGTGTCCTTTGTGATTCCCTTCGTGTACTTAGTGGTTAAAATTTTTTACCACAAGGAACACAAAGATTTACACAAAGGACACTATATGAAAATCTGACAACCAACGGTAACAGGAGCGAAGCGTATGTAAACTAACGAACTTTTTACTTATTACTTAAAACTTAATACTTAAAAAAATATATCAAAGAGCTAACGGCTAAAAGCTAACGGCTAAAAGCTATCTATACATAGATAAACTTTTTCAAAAAAACTAATTTCGTTTATCCTGTTATAAGTTCAGATCATTGCCGGTATATTATCGATTATAGCAAATAAGTCATCCACAGATTCGGTTCGGAGCATAGACACCCGTATTTTCTTAAAATCGGGAATACCTTTAAATACCGGACTTCCCGCCAGATGACGGCGGCTATGTATGATCCCGCCTCTCTCGCCGGAATGGGCTATATTCTTCCGTACCAAATCTTTCAAAACATCGAGATACCATGTAAACTCCTTCTTTGGCATAAGTTCTCCTGTAGCCAGATAATGCTTCACCTCTTCAAATATCCAGGGACCACCGATACTCCCCCGCCCAATCATTACAGCATCCACACCTGTTTCGTCAAAACGTCGTTTACAGATTTCGGGAGTAGTCACATCCCCATTACCAATAATCGGGATATGCATGCGTGGATTATTCTTTACGGCGCCAATCAGTGACCAATCAGCTTCTCCTGAATACATCTGGGCACGAGTACGCCCATGCAATGTTAATGCCTGTATACCTGTATCCTGTAGTTGCTCGGCCAGTTCTACAATTATTTTCGAATCATTATCCCATCCCAGACGGGTTTTCACTGTCACGGGAATATTTACAGCTTTCACAACGGCAGCAGTAATCTCCACCATCAGTTCGGGTGTGCGCATCATGCCTGACCCCGCACCTTTCCCTGCCACTTTCTTCACTGGACAACCGAAGTTTATGTCCAAGATGTCGGGACTGGCTTCTTCACATATTTTCGCAGCCTCTACCATCGCATCCACTTCACGCCCGTATATCTGGATAGCCACGGGACGTTCTTCTTCGCTGATGGTCAGTTTTGCCTGTGTTTTGTTTACATGACGTATAAGAGCGTCGCTGGATACAAATTCGGTATATACCATATCCGCGCCAAAACGTTTACACATCAATCTGAAACCCATATCGGTAACATCCTCCATAGGAGCAAGAAACACCGGGTTTTCAGAAAAGTTTACATTGCCTATTTTCATTAAATTTTCACTCTAAATTTTGGAAGTACAAATATAGATAACTTTTATCAGAAGTAAAAAATCATAGAAGCACTTAACTATTCTTCGTCGCCCGCAGCATCTCCCGTTTTCCCGGAGGCCCGGGTAACCGTTCCGTTGTATAGCCGGCCTGCTGCATCATCCGGCGCACTATTCCTTTGGCACAATAAGTGACTAGTATACATCCATTGCCTGATATAGCATACAATTTATCAAAGATTTCCTGCGTCCACATATCGGACTGTTTATCGGGGGCGAAGGCATCAAAGTAGATAATATCTACATTTCCTTTTATTTTCGAGAAATCGAAATTTGTAAAGTCCGCTTTTATTTTTGTAAGAAAAAAATTACCGGTTATTTCCGATTCTTTTTCCCATTCGGCACTATGCAACTTATAATACATATCCTGCTCTATAGATAAATACTTTTCAGGATAATTCAAATCTTTAATAATATTATCGGATAAAGGATAAGCCTCTATGCTTGTATAGTAGATAATACGTCCTGTCTTTCTACTTTCGAGTAATGTAAGGAAAGCATTCAGTCCCGTACCGAAACCGACTTCGAATATATGTATTGTCTCTTTACTGCAATGCTTAAATCCGGCTTCTATAAAGACATGTGTAGATTCTTGTATAGCCCCGTTTACCGAATGATAATGTTCATTCAGTCCGGGCATAAAAAGAGTGTGAGACCCGTCAGCAGTTAACTCTATTACAGGTTTCACACTCATTTTACACTGTGTTTAACTATCACTTATTTTCTATTAAAGCCACGGCATATGCGGCAAAGCCTTCTTCACGGCCTACAAATCCCATTTTTTCGGATGTGGTAGCCTTAATAGAAATATCTTCTTCAGAGATTTCGAGTATCTCTGCCATCACCTTTTGCATCTGAGGTATATGCGGGTTTATTTTAGGGCGTTCGGCACAGATAGTGGCATCTATATTACCTATCCTGTATCCGTTCTCCGTTAGCACCTCCAAAGTTTTAGCCAGTAATATCTTACTGTCTATATCTTTATATTCTCCCGCAGTATCGGGAAAGTGAAAACCTATATCGCGCAGATTTGCCGCACCTAACAAAGCATCACATATTGCATGTATCAGGACATCAGCATCAGAGTGTCCCATAAGTCCCTGAGTATGGTCGATCTTCACACCTCCGAGCCATAATTCACGATTATCAGCCAGACGATGCACATCATAACCAAATCCCACACGTATTTTCATTATATTTAATTTGAGAATTAGCACATTAGCATATTAGTAAATTCAATAACTATTTGTATTACCAGCCGCTTGCGCCATTTGCCAATTTCCGAAACAACGTTCGGCGGAGCCAATTTACTGATATGCTAATTAAGTTTTATCTGAATAAGTTTCTCATTCCGTCGATGTCGAATGCCAAAGAGAAACGAAGCGTTTGGTCCAACGGGTTTTGTTGAGCAGTAGCAAGCATGTAAGCGACATCCAACTGGAAAGCTGTCAGCTTGAACCCTGCCCCGAACGACAAATACTGGCGGTTACCTTTCATTTTGTTTTCATGGAAATAACCGGTACGAAGGCGGAACTTGTTATCATAGTCATATTCAGCGCCCAGCGACCACATTATTTCTTTCAGTTCTTCCGAAAATCCGCCGGGAGCATCTCCAAATGATTTGAAAATACCGGATATGGAACTGATATTCTGATAGTCTTCCACTCGTTTCCTGTAATCGTTGATGCTTTCATCTTCTTCCGGCACAGGAGGAGTAGGAACCAGCAACTTATTGACGTCCACGCTGAAAGACAATGTACTTACATCGTTCATAGGGTACATCAACGAAGCTCCCAAGCGCAGGTTTGTAGGCAGGAACTGATCCCTGTCTCCGCCTGTTGTCGCTATCTTTGTGCCTATGTTAGATATATTAAAACCGAAGCTTAATAAGCTTTCCGATTGCCCTATGTTTATATACGACTCGTTATAACCTGCTACGTCTGCGGCCCATGCATTACCCGGAGTTGTTTCTTCATCCGCGCCCGAATAGTCGGCGCGGATATAACGTACTGTTACTGAGCCGGAAAACGTTTCTGTCAGTTTACGAGAATAGCCTAAATCGACAGCCAGTTCGTGAGGGCTCAGCGTTTGTCCCGTCCAACCCGCTTCATTGGCGATACTGACATTACCTACGGAGAAGTAACGTACCGAGGCGCTCAATGCCTGATTATTTTCATTACCAAGCTTATAATATCCCACGCCATAAACCAGCGCTATATCATTGATAATCTTTCTCAACCAGGGTGTATATGATAATCCGAATCCCGCCTTACTTGGCGAAAAAGCATATTTTGCAGGATTCCAGTGTTGTGAATATACATCGGGCGCGGTAGCTACTCCGGCGTCTCCCATACCGCCGCCACGAGCATCGGGGGCAATAGATAAAGACGGTATCGCGGTCAGAATCGGATTGATATCTTCCTGAGCAACCATGCTAAATGTAGTGAGTGCAAAAGCATTTAGCAGCAAGGCTTTTTTTAAGAAATTCTTCATTTATTCCACTATTTATTTTATGTAATTAAATTAACTTGGTTAAGGATGTTTATAGTTTGTACATTCTTCAGTTATAATTATAACTATAATTTATCTATTTTATTATTTTTATTTCAAATTTTAACATACTATTCTAACAAATATGTAATTCCAATAGTTCATCTCCCTCCAGAATACCTTTCAGATTATTCCCTATTTCAACTTTCCCCACTCCCGCGGGCGTACCGGTAAATATGAGGTCGCCGGTCTTTAATGTAAAGAAACGGCTTGCAAAAGCTATAATCTTATCCACCGGATGAAGCATCTCATCCGTATTTGCCGACTGAACAACTTTATCATCTATTCTGAGCATGAAGCTCAGTTCCTGAATACTCTTTCCGTACTTTTCCTTCGGAACAAAACTACCTACTGCCGCGGAATTGTCAAAAGCCTTTGATATTTCCCATGGCTGGCTTCTTTGCTTTAATCCGGCTTGTATGTCACGTGCCGTAAAGTCTATGCCCAGTGTTATTTCATTATAATAACGATACGCGAAACGTTCGGCAATATTCTTACCCATTTTATCGATACGGACTACCAACTCGGTTTCGTAATGGATATCCGATGAAAAATCGGGTATATAAAAACGGTTCTTATCACCTGATAGCAAAGCTGTATCGGGTTTCATAAAGAGAACAGGATCATCGTCTTTATCAGACAACGCACGACCCATCTCCTTATTATGTGTCTGATAATTAAGACCTACACAGATAATTTTCATTTATATCATCTTAAAGAAAATAAGCAAAACAAGTATGTAATATAATATTATTTAGTTATAACTAACTATTGTAGTTGCAGATACAAAAGTAATAAATAGGTCTGAGACCTTAAACGGCAAAGATACACAAGATTTATTGTTTCTTCTTTATTCCTCCGAATAATTGCCTGAATCTCATAGTCAATACACCGAAAACTCCTTCTGCAAAAATACCGGAATTCATCTTGGAAGTTCCCAGCATCCGGTTAACAAATACGATAGATACTTCTTTTATATCAAACCCCAGACAATAAGCCGTATACTTCATCTCTACCTGAAATGCATATCCCTTGAAACGTATATTATCCAAGTCAATAACTTCCAATACATTCCGCTTATAACATACGAATCCAGCTGTCGCATCATGTACTTTCATTCCCGTAATAAAGCGCACATACTTAGAGGCAAAATAAGACATCAGTACCCGTCCCATCGGCCAGTTCACAACATTCACCCCGCTATAGTAACGCGAACCTACCGACAAATCAGCACCTTCGTTAGCACATGCATCATACAAGCGTAACAAGTCGTTCGGATTATGCGAAAAATCTGCATCCATTTCGAATACATATTCATATGAACGTTCCAATACCCAGCGGAATCCTGCAATATATGCAGTACCCAGTCCCAATTTACCTGCCCGTTGTATTATATTCAGCCGTTCCGGGAACTCGGATTGAAGTTTTTTCACAATATCTGCTGTACCATCAGGTGAAGCGTCATCTATAACAAGAATATCGAACATGCGGGGCAAATCAAATACAGTTCTGATTATAGCCTCTATATTCTCTTTCTCATTGTAAGTGGGTATTATAACTACGGAATTGGACATATACTTTTCGTTCCTTTAATTAAAGCCACAAATGTAGCATTTTAAGAATGGATAAATAAAAAATAATGACTAAAAATAGTAAAAAGAGTTGTCCGTTTTGTGCATCAAACCATAGAGTTAGTCTCGCATATAATATTTTCACATTTATTAACCATGCATAGTCAAAAAGTAACAGAAGTAACGGAAAACAATTAATAATTAAAAATGAACAATTAATAATTGGCTTGCCTGTTAGCAGCCATCAGTCAACAATGTTTTTTCTCGAATTGTGATAGAGTGGAGTAACTGTTAAAAAGTAACAAAGGTTACACATATTTCAGCTTTTAGCTAATAGCTATTAGCATAGCCTATCGCACCAGAGGATTTACTATTAGCCGTATTCCCACGCAAAGAGGCTTAGCCGCAAAGTCCACCCCCATTATAACATTCACATTTATTAATTACATTTAGTTAAAACCTGACATATCTGACAGTTTTTCTCTATTTTTAACTTGTCATTTTTAGATTCGTTAACCATGTATAGTTAAGAAGTACAAAGGTAACACTTATTTCAGTAAACAGTTAACAACTCGTACCTCGTATTAGGGCAAACGCATCAAATTGTTCAACTTCTATCGAAGGCCTGTAGGGGCGTATTGCATACGCCCGCATAGCAAAATATCACAATTGGGCGTATGCAATACGCCACTACATGAGGCTGAAAAACAGCTTTATGAATTTTGATGCGTTTGCCCTATTCCTCGTATCTTGTCTACTCGTATCTCGTATAACTTTCAACTTATTACTCATTACTCATCACTTACTTATCCCAATACTTCAAAGAGCTATAAGCTGACAGCTAAAAGCTATCAGCTATATACATAGATAAAGTTTTCAATATATCATGTATGCAAATTTCAGCTATACCACTATATATAAGAAGTAGATAATCTTTCCGGGATTATTTTCAAAAATTTTTATACCCTTTTATGGAATTTAAGGCTTTTAAATATCTATTAGGTACAAAAGGGGAATAATTAATAACATATAAAACTTACAGTTATGAAAAACTTAGTTAACTTAAATTCCGCAGAATGGTGTGATATTATTTTTGAAGGTAAAAATAAATCATACGGTGCATTTGAATTACGCCAATCCTCTACCAAGAGACACCTGATCGCATTCGGCGTAGTGGTATTATTTGCGGCTTTTGTCTCCTGTCTGCCGGCAATCATCAGCACAATCAGTGCTGCAACTGCAAAAAATCATACAGGTGGTGTAGATGACATATACACTACGTCGGTGATTGAGGTGGATAACAAATTACCGGAGCCTGAGGTGATTAAACCTGAAATTCCGGAACCTCCGAAATTCCTTCCGATGCAAAAATTTGCCCCGCCTACAATTGTAAAGAACGAAGATGCCCCCGATGACACTGAGATGGCCAATATGAGTGACCTAACTACAGATAAAAGGGAGATCGGTGGCTTTGAAGTAGAAGATGATGGTTCTGACCACAAAGAAGCTGTACGCAAAGAATTTGAAACCAATGTTGTCGGAGATGGAAAAGGTGGAGCCGCCTCTAAAGAACCCGAAGTATTCGTAAGTGCTCAATTTATGCCTCAGTTCCCTGGAGGAGAAGCAGATATGTATAAATATATATATGATAATATCAGATATCCGGCTGTGGATCAGGAAATGGGAATACAAGGAAAGGTCACTGTAAGATTCGTGGTAAGCAAGACCGGAGACATTACAGACATCCAACTACTGAAAGGAATCAGCCCGACTTGCGACAAGGAAGCTATAAGAGTTCTGAAAAGCATGCCAAGATGGATACCGGGTAAGAATAACGGAGTAGCCGTTCCGGTTTACTTTACAATGCCAATCGTATTTAAGTTGAAGATGTAATATAATATGAAGTAAAAGGGAAGGCGCAACTCGATGAGTTGCGCTTCTTTTTATTTCTTCATCGATAACTGCACCCGTTTCCGTGCCGTATCAACAGACAATACTTTTACCTCCACATGTTGATGGAGAGACACCACTTCGGTAGGGTCGGAAACGAAACGGTCTGCTATTTCCGAAATATGTACCAGTCCGTTCTCTTTGATACCCACATCCACAAAGCAACCAAAGTTTGTGATATTGGTAACGATTCCGGGAAGAATCATACCTTCACGCAGGTCATCGATAGTACGGATATTAGGATCGAATTCAAACATCTTAATTCCTTTACGCGGGTCACGTCCCGGTTTATCCAGTTCTTCCATTATATCGTTCAGCGTAGGCAATCCGACCGTGTCCGTTATATACGACTTGAGGTCGAGCGATTTTTTCAATTCTTTATTCCGGATCAATTCTGAAACAGTACACTTCAGATCTTTAGCCATTTTCTCTACTACATGATAACTTTCGGGATGTACGGCAGAATTATCCAACGGGTTCACAGCTTCGGCAATGCGAAGAAAACCTGCACATTGTTCAAACGCCTTTTCGCCCATACGTGCTACTTTCATCAGTTCTTTTCGGGACTTGAATGCGCCGTGTGCCGCACGATAATCAACTATATTCTGTGCTAATACAGGCCCTAAGCCTGACACGTAAGTCAACAGGTGTTTACTTGCAGTATTTACATTTACACCAACGAGATTCACGCAACTTTCGACGGTAAGATCAAGGGAATTTTTCAATTTTGTCTGATCTACATCATGCTGGTACTGCCCTACCCCGATCGATTTCGGATCTATCTTCACCAATTCGGCCAACGGGTCCATCAGACGACGACCAATAGACACCGCCCCCCTGACTGTCACATCATAATCAGGAAATTCTTCACGGGCAATCTTGGACGCAGAATAGATCGATGCCCCATTCTCACTCACAACGAATACTTTCACTTCCTTTTCGTAGCGGAGGTTGGTAATAAAACGCTCCGTTTCGCGGCTGGCAGTACCATTCCCGATAGCAATAGCGTCTATATTATATGTAGACACCAACTTCACCACTTTATTGCCGGCCTTGGACGTCTCATTTTGCGGTGGATGCGGATAAATAGTCTCATTATGCAACAAGTTTCCTTCCGCGTCGAGACACACAAGTTTGCATCCTGTACGGTATCCGGGATCGATACCCAATACTCTCTTCTGGCCCAATGGTGGAGCTAACAGAAGTTGACGAAGATTCTCAATGAATACACGTATGGCCTCCTCATCCGCCTTTTGTTTCGACAAAGCCGAAAACTCCGTTTCTATGGATGGTTTCAATAATCGTTTGTATGAGTCTTCTATAGCATCAGCCACATAGTTAGTGGCTTCATTGTCATTATCTCCTTTAATAAAGCGCTTGTCCAATCTTTCCAGCGCCGTGTCTTCATCCGGTGCAATATTTACACGGAGAAAACCTTCCGATTCCCCGCGGCGTATTGCCAGTATGCGGTGGGATGAAGCCTTACTCAATTTTTCAGAGAAGTCGAAGTAATCACGGTATTTATCCCCTTCCTCTTCTTTCCCCTTCACTACCTTGGCGGTAATAACAGCCTCCCTTTCAAAAAGATTGCGAATAGTATTACGGGCATATTCATCTTCATTTATCCATTCGGCAATAATATCGCATGCTCCGGCAATAGCGTCTTTCGTATCTTTTACATCATCTTTTACGAATGAGAGGGCTTTCCCTTCCACATCCATCGGGTGTTGCGCCATAATCAATTTTGCAAGCGGCTCCAATCCCTTTTTACGGGCTATTTCGGCACGCGTCTGACGTTTGGGTTTATAAGGAAGATAGATATCTTCGAGTTCCGAACTGTTCCAACAGTTTTCGATACGCGTTTTCAGTTCAGGCGTCAGTTTCTCCTGCTCTTCTATCGATTTCAGGATTGTCTCACGGCGCTTTACGAGTTCATTGAGCTTGTCATTTTGCTCTTTTATAGCTCCTATCTGAACCTCATCCAATCCCCCTGTGACTTCTTTACGGTAACGGCTGATAAAAGGAATAGTAGCACCCGAATCCAGTAAACCTATTGTTTTTTCGATTTGTGAAGCTTTTATGCTTAACGCTGACGATATTAGATCAATTATAGTCATAACAAAATTAAAATTTGAGCAAAGATAATATATTCTATTTCACAATAGCCTCCAAAGCCTGCCACAAATTATCTTCCGGAACAGGCGCAGTAACCTCTATTAATTCTTTCGATACCGGATGAATAAAGGATATCTTACGTGCATGCAGACTGATACCGCCATCGGGATTGGAACGCTCCGCACCATACTTCAAATCCCCTTTTATCGGGCTGCCGATTTTTGCCAGCTGGCAACGTATCTGATGATGGCGACCTGTCTCCAGGTCTATTTCGAGTAAGCTGTATTTATCTGAACGGGCAATAAGTTTATAATGTAATATGGCCAACTTCGAATTCGGCTTCTCCGTATCATAAGCGTATGATTTATTTTGTTTTTCATTCCGCACCAGATAATGCTTCAATGTCCCCTCCGGCTGTTTGGGAGCATTCTTTACAACGGCCCAGTATGTCTTACTTATTTCCTTATTCTTAAACATGTCATTTAAGCGGGGTAAAGCCTTGCTTGTTTTGGAAAAAACCACGATACCGCTCGTTGGGCGATCCAGGCGGTGGGTAACACCACAAAAAACATTTCCCGGCTTATTGTACTTCTCTTTCAGGTATTCTTTCACGATTTCCGAAAGTGGCTTATCACCCGTCTTATCCCCCTGTACGATTTCCGATACAGTCTTATTGACAATTATAATATGGTTATCTTCGTAGAGAACAGTCATTCTATTTCATTTTTTTACTAAAAGAATGATGCAAAGATAATGAAGTAAGTTTAGTTTTTATAAGGGATTGAAAAATGAAATACATAAACTCATTTGAATATTGATTTGTTCAAAACAGACAATACATAAGCCGGTACTGTATCTGTTTGTTTACGGTAAAGCTGTAATACACCATCTTTCCCTTTCAAATAATAATGTTCAACATCTGAATAAACAGCATATTCATAAAAATCGTCCCGCTTATCTATATATATTTTCTCAAAGAATATAGTATCACTATTGATGCTATATTTCCCTAAAGTCGTATAAACACCAAAACAAATATCAGTAAAGGTAAATATATTATTGGGATACAGATTTAAATTTGTTGTACAGTTTGCTGCACCTTCGCTAAAAGCATACATCACTCTCTTGCCATTAAGAAGCTCATAGCTCAACAGGCCTTCGGGCTTATATACTGTCAGGCCTAATACTATGACAAGGGTGACAACTAGTATATTTCTGTATTTATCCTGAAATCTCTCTTTTATCATCAACACTACATAATAACAGCAATAACCAAAAAGAACCAAGAAAAGTACAAACATCAATACCGCACAGGGTAGCGCAAGAAAACCCAATAAACCACTGATAAAGAAAGATGTATTTATTAAGATAAAAAAGATAATAGATGTAAAAAAAAGTTTCGCGTATTTCATAAATTACTTAATTAAGGAAATAATGAATAGTTGAAATGTAGCTAATATATAATACAAAGAAAAACCTTTCGATTGACAATCGAAAGGTTTTCTCAGTTATAATGTTTAATATATATGTGTTAAGCGTTCTTTGGTTTTCTCCAGGTAACGTTTTTCATATTGCCTGTTTCCTGGAATGCCTCGTGAAAAGCAAAGGCATTATACATATCGAATCTTGTTTGTCCCTTAGGTGCATTCTTAATATATTCCTGCAATAGAGGACGGTAATCCGGATGTACACAGTTATTAATGATTTCCTGCGCACGTTCTTCAGGGCATTTGCCACGAAGATCGGCCACACCATATTCAGATATGATTACTTTCACCGAGTGTTCACTATGATCCTGATGTGCAACCATCGGCACAAAAGAACTTATCTTTCCGTCTTTTGCCACAGATGGCGTAACAAATATAGACACGTATGCGCTACGGGTAAAGTCTCCAGAACCTCCGATACCATTCATCATCTTGGTACCCATCACATGGGTTGAGTTAATATTACCGTAAATATCCGCTTCAATAGCTGTATTGATGGCAATAACACCCAGACGGCGAACTACTTCGGGATTGTTTGAATATTCGGATGGACGCAACACGATCCTTTCCTTGAAGAAGTCCAGATTCTGATATATATGCTCGATACAAGGATTACTTACTGTTAATGAACAGCCGCTTGCAAATTTTACACGTCCCGATTCCATAAGGCCGATAACAGCGTCCTGAATAACCTCGGTATAAACATCAAAATCAGGAATTTCCTTACTTTCTCCCATAGCAGCAAGTACAGCATTGGCTATATTACCCACACCTGACTGTACAGGCAGGAAGGTTTTCGGCATACGGCCTTCAGCCATTTCCTTAATAAAGAAATTAGCTACATTTTCTCCGATTTTTGCAGTTACTTCATCTACCGGAGCAAAGCCGCTACCTTCATTCGGTTCGTTGGTTCTTACAACGATTATTTTATCAGGATCTACTTTTATATGGTCTTTACCTACGCGGTCATGTACTCCGTATACTGGAATATCTTCACGTGTGGGCGGGTCCTGAGGCTCAGGAATATCATGCATCCCACGCATTGCCTTCGGATTCCATTCATTTAATTCTACAATGACTTTTTTTGCCAAACGGCTAACTGTAGGAGAGATACCAACACCACATGTAGGAACTATTTCACCGTTCTCTGTAACTTCACATGCTTCTACGATAGCATAGTCTATCTTTCCATAATACCCGTAACGGATATCCTGAGCCATCGTTGAAAGGTGTAAATCACAATATTTGATTTCCCCGTTGTTGATAGCTTCACGCATACTCTTGTTTGTTTGATAAGGTGCGCGGAAATTGATAGCTTTCGCCCTGGTTAAGACCCCGTCTAACTTATCTCCTGTGGATGCTCCGGTGAACACATTTATTTTGAAAGGATTGCCCTTTGCATGTTCCTCTTCGGCGCGTTTTGCGATAAATCCGGGTACTACTTTGGGACATCCTGCATGCGTAAAACCGCTAAATCCCACATTGTCGTTGTTGTTGATAAGTGCGGCTGCCTCTTCAGCAGTCATAAATTTTAAAGCCATTGTTTTTTAAAATGTATGATTTATATAAGTTATTAAGTTGATTTTCATATGCGTTTCGCTTTCGCGCTGCAAAAGTACAAAATAAATATCTGATGTGCTATTTTAAATCATTAAAAATTCAAAGACTGCAATTTACCATAGTTATTCAGGGAATAAAGACTTTCGTTTCTGAAGAAAAAATAATTAGTAATATAAATATTTACTGACACATCATAGATTGTAGCGACGAATCGTATTGCCCCTGCATCAGCTTCAAAAAAAATACAACATTGGTTTTTAATCAGATACTTTCCAAAAAACGGCACAAAGCTTTTACTGCCAAAGCCCGATGACTTATATTATTTTTAACATCACTTCCCAACTGGGCAAACGTTTCGGTATACCCAACAGGCATAAAAATGGGATCATATCCAAATCCTGCCGATCCTTTTTCTTCTGAAATTATTTCCCCATCAATTTTCCCGTCAAAAAGATATTCCTTTCCATCCAGAATCAACGCTATAACAGACCTGAAACGGGCCCTACGGTTTGTAATGCCGTCCAGATTAGCCAGTAACTTCTTCATATTGGCTTTAGCATCATGCCCATCTCCGGCATAACGGGCCGAATAGACGCCCGGCGCACCATTCAAGGCTTCTACTTCAAGCCCCGTGTCATCACCGAAACTGTCGTAACCGTATTTCTCTTTCACATAGCGGGCTTTTATCAAAGCATTTTCTTCCAGTGTTTCACCCGGTTCGGCTATATCTTCATGGCAACCAATCTCTTTAAGACTGAGTATTTCAAATTTATCTTTTACAACTTCTCTGACTTCCTCCAGTTTATGAGCGTTATTGGTAGCAAAAACAAGTTTTCTTTTCATTTCTTTTTCAACGCATTATAAGTCTCCAATGCCTTCTCCAATACCGTAAGGGCATTTCCCAGATCTTCCTTATTAAGAACATAGGCTATACGAACTTCATTTTTCCCCAATCCGGGCGTTGTATAAAATCCTGAAGCCGGAGCCATAAACACTGTCTGCCCTTCATATTCAAAATCGGACAGACACCATGCGCAAAACTCATCGGCATCATCGACAGGCAGGCGTGCGACCGTATAAAAAGCACCCATAGGGATAGGCGAATAAACTCCCGGTATACGGTTCAGGCGGTCGATAAGAAATTTCCGTCTTTCCACATATTCATCGTAAGTATCGCGGAGATAATCGGGACTGGCGTCCAGCGAAGCCTCTGCTGCAATCTGCCCGATAAGCGGCGGACTTAGACGCGCCTGACAGAATTTCATCAGAGTCTTCCGTAATTCCTTATTTTTAGTGATCAATGCACCTATACGGATACCACATTCACTATATCTTTTCGAGACCGAGTCTATCAGCACCACATTATCCTCGATACCGACAAGATGACAAGCCGAAATATATGGTGAATTGGTATAAATAAACTCCCGGTATACCTCATCCGAAAACAGATAAAGATCATGCTTCTGTACCAGATGTTTTATCTGATTCATTTCGGCACGGGAATATAAATAGCCCGTCGGGTTGTTCGGATTACAAATCATAATCCCTTTTGTGCGTTCATTTATGAGTTCTTCAAACTTTTCAACCGGGGGCAAAGCAAACCCTTCTTCAATAGAAGAAGATACCGTACGGATAATCGCTCCGGCAGATACGGCAAAGGCCATATAGTTGGCATAAGCAGGCTCGGGAACAATAATTTCATCTCCCGGGTTGAGGCAGGCCAGAAATGCAAACAACACAGCTTCGGAGCCTCCGGTAGTAATAATTATATCGTCAGCCGATACATTTATATTATACTTTGCATAATAACCAACCAGTTTTTCACGATAAGAGCGGTATCCATCGCTGGGACTATACTCTAGTATAGTGCGGTCGATATTGCGTATCGCCTCAAGCGCTTCTTCGGGAGTAGGCAAATCGGGCTGTCCGATATTCAGATGATATACTTTCAAGCCCCTGGCTTTAGCCGAGTCGGACAATGGAGCCAATTTCCTGATGGGAGAATTCGGCATTTCTATTCCTCGTTGCGAAATATGTGGCATAATACTATTTTAATATATATTTTATTTTCAACAAGGCGCAAATATACGAATTTTACTTATGAGTCATAAGTTATAAATGACGAATTATGAGGACTTCCATATATTTATCTTTTACCTGTTTCCTCAATAGAATTACCAATCTAATTTAACATTAACATTTGAGTGTAAAGCTATACAGTATAAAGGCGGAAAGTTGCATAAACAAATAATTGTTTAAATCTACGTGCCTATTACAAAATATGAAAAAACAAACAATATATAGCCCTACAGAACACAGGAAAGACTTTCTCCCTTTTTTAATATTCTTAAAATATATTTGTTAAATCAAATTTTTATCTTTTACTTTGCAATTCATGCACAAGACAATTTATACTAAGATAAATAAAAAAATAATGCACATTTCCCTGCCAAATAATACAGTTATGGGCTCTCTTTTTCTATCTGGAAATTTGGGAGTTAGCATTATTTTGCTAGAGAGAGAGAGAGAGAGAGAGAGAGAGAGAGAGAGAGAGAGAGAGAGAGAGAGAGAGTAAACTTTATGGCTTAACCCTTAATACAAAAAAACTCACATTTCTTGTTTCCCATTTTAAGCAAGCGGTATTATCATGCGCGTACAACACCAGTATGTGTATGCATACGCATATTCTAATTTATTTCTCAAATAAAAACAAACATTTTATATTTTATTTTATTCCTAAATTTTCTTTTTTAGTCGCAAAAAGGAGAACCAGCCAACCTGTAACCATCAATATATTTAAAATCCGATGCATGGTCGAAGATCTAGATAGATTTTCAAGAAAAATCTTCGATAAGTCTTTGTCTTTATTCTTATTGTCTTCAACCTATATTAAATCGCTTGGGAAAGTAATTTATATACCCCTTATCGCTTTATCAAGATCGTACATCGGATTTTTAACACACATTACACACTCAAGACAATATTTTCACACAAACATCAATGAAACAACAATTTCAAATAATAGAAACGACAGATGAAAACAAATTTTACAACAAAACTAATATTGCTATGCACCTCTACTCTTCTATGTGTAAAATCACAGGCTCAGGTTACAATTGGTTCAAATACACATCCTGAACCATATGAAATATTGAGAATAGATGGCAACAATGACAAAGGACTACGCCTATCAAGACTAACCCAAACAGAACGGGACGACTTAACAAATACAACAATAAGCATTTCTCCACAAAAGAAAGATGCAGCTAAAGGGCTTACCATATACAACATCACATATAACAGGATCGAGTTCTGGGATGGAAATGAATGGCGTATACTATCCGGTTCTTTCTCATTTTCCAATGGATTAAATCTTTTAAATACGGCCAATCCCCAAAAAGCCCGATTGGGCGGAACTCTTATCGAAGAAACCCTTATCAACCAACAAAGCCACACTCTGGCATTCAAAACCGAAAAAGGAGCGTTGTCTATAAACACAGATGCTTTTTTTGTAGATAGCCTAAGTGTAAAAGCTAACAACATCGACAGATTCTATATAGATACCGTATTAACGGTAGATAACAGAAATGAAATATCCATAAATACCGGGAAATCGGGACTATATGTAAACAACAGTGTATTGAATATAATAAACGATCAAACAAAAATAAACGGGCACTTACAATATAAAGACGGTAACGAAAACTTAGCCGTAACCGGAAAAGATATAATACTGAGGGCGAAAGATAATACAGGGAAAGCCAATTGGGAGCAGATGGAGCCATCCGTTTTAAATAAACCTTTTACTATAAACAGAGTATCCGGAAGCCCGAATGGCCCATCCGGCACAAAGTTTACAGTTGACACATGGACTGAGATTACCGACAACCAAATTTTACCTGCAGGAAAATGGCTTATATTCGGTCGTTTTGCAGCATATTCCAACAGGAGGACGGATGCTAGTAGTGGTGATAACGCAAATTATATGAGTTTTCTTCGTTTGGTCCGAGAAGATTCCGGTGGAGATGTAGTTTTGTACTCTTCTATGACCTTGCCGGAACGAAAGACTACTGGCGGCAATGAAAACTACGGGTCATACAGTGTACCTCAAATGGTTTATTTTCTGGATGCGGCAAATGCGGCTTCTTATCGTATAGATTTTAAAACAAAGAAACCTGACACATGGCACTCAACCCATTCAATGTTAGGCGATCAGTACTTTTATGCAATAAGATTAAATGATTAAAACAAACTATCATTATGAAACTACAGATATACACATCTTTTTTACTATCACTCTTTTTTGTAACAATAACATGCCAGGGACAGGTTACCGTTGGTTCAACAGCAAAGCCTGAAGATTTCTCATCTCTTCAACTTAACAGCAGCAATGGAGGTCTGCGCTTACCCCAATTATCGGTAGGGCAGAGAGACGCTCTTGTTATAGATGGAACTAGCGCCGGCCTGATAATATATAATGAGACAAGCAAAGCCATTGAATATTGGGATGGCCTAAAATGGTCGATGCTGGGAGATACGATACGAGTATATAATGGAATTCATAAAGATGGAGACATTGTGAAACTCGGCGGAAACCTAGAGAAAGCCACGATGGTAAATCTGAATAGTAAAAATCTGGAATTTGCTACCGGCGCGGGTAACCCCGGAGGATTCTCCGTAAATGATACGGTTTTTGTTGTAAATGGTAGGATTGTCGGGTCCAAACCATCTTCATATACAATAAACAAATCAGCTCTAAAGGTCAAGGAGACAGGCAGCAAAGTATCGATAGAAAATCAATTGAAAGTAAAAGTAAAAAATGATAGTATGCTTGTCCGAAACGACAGTGTAAATATACATGGCCAGCTATATTATGATAACAACAAAAGCGACATCAACGGAAAGGTACTTATTTCCAAAGCATCCGGTGTTGCTTTTTGGGGTAAGCTAAAACCGGATCTGATATTGGGTAAAACTTATCTTAAAGGCAAAATTAAAAAGGCGGGAACAGGTACAAGCACTGTCTGGATCCAAAATACAAGTCAAAATATAAGTGGCCCATGCATTTCCGACACACTGACACTCACTCCGGGAAAATGGCTTATATTCTCTAAATTTGCAACAAAGACGAACTATGCATCTCAGAAGATGTTTACCTGGTCCCATATATTTATTCCGGGCCAAACAGTGCCGACAGCAACTATCGGCGCCGATGTAGAAGACGCAACGTCAACATCGTCACCTGAACTAACTTACCTGATCGATGTATCTGCTAATACAAAAATCTGTGTTGTAGCCAGTTCATCCAACAATCAGACATGGCTGGTAGAAGAAGATGGTACCGGAGCAGCCAAGGTAGAGTTCGGAGAACCTTATTTTTTTGCTATTATGATAGAAGATTATAATGAAGACGAATAACACCTTATTATATATAATAGAAAATAAAATCTTTTAAAGAAGATATACATATATAAAATGAATATATATGATCTTTGAAAAATAAGCCATAGTATTTTGATATAATTTACAAACACAAAACTATTTACATTATGAAACATAGATATATCCTTATTCCCATTTTTACAATATTAGCCATAGGTTCTACCAAAGGACAAATAGTTATAGGGACGGATAAAGAACCCGAGAAATTCTGTATTGTAGAAGTAGAAAGTAAAAAAGGAGGTATACGTCTACCGAGAATACCAGATACCAATAAAAATAATATGATAACAACACACTCATTAACGAGTAATCCTGAGTCTGCGGGGCTGGTTATCTATAATTCAACGAATAATATTATCGAATTCTGGGACGGTAACAAATGGGTAGCTTTGTCAAATAAGATATCAGGGGCAAACGGCTTAACAGATACCAATGGCAAAGAGCTATGGCTAGGAGGTAAGCTCGATGATAACACAACTGTACAACTGAATAACAACGAATTGAAGATACAGCATAATCCTGCTGCAAAATTTATTATCAATGATACAATGGTTGTAGTAAACAATAAGATTGTGGACATACGCGTCGCCCGGGAATTTATGGTTAACGATACGGTTATAAGTATAAAAGGAAAGTATGTAGATATGCGACCGGCCATCTTATCTATTAATAACAATACATTCAGTATGAATGAAAGCGGAAGAACCAGAATGACCGGAACGTTCCAGTATACAGATGGCACCCAGGATCAAGGACATCTGCTTACAGCCAATAATAAAGGTGATGCATACTGGGGAGCATTAAGGCCTTTAGGGACTGTAAAGTCAACTTCAATTAACAACAACAAAGGTTTTGCCAGTAGCACAGTACAGGTATCTGACGGTATGCTTGAATTGCCTGCCGGACAATGGCTGATATTTGCTAAATTCAATTCGAACATGAATGCCTCACTTACAGGAATGTATCATTGGATATTATTATCTTCAAAAACACCGAGTCAAAGCAGTTACACCACCATATCCAGAGCCGGAGCCAATCCAGAGAAGAAGACTGCCGGAACGGGTATAAAGTCATATGCCACTCCATTTATATTACATTATGTAAACATAAAGGAGAAAACTCAATATATTATACAGGCTGGCACCAGTAACGCAGGCAATTCGGCTACTGTATCCGAAACATGGATAGGTAATTCTTATTTTTATGCACTGCGAATTGATATTCCGACCGACTAATAAACAGAAGTTGAAATATAGATAAAAAAACATTTCAATTTTAGTTTTGCTTTTTCAAAACAATCTTCCATCTCAAATATAAGAGAGGTTGCCTTTCTTATGTTTGAGATTTTTATGAGTTCTTCCTCTATATCACATTCTCTCTTATTCCTGATAAGCTCTATAATACTCCTCACAAATAATTATCGCAAAAAAGTAAATCTTCTATAATATTGTGTATCTTTGCACTACTTTGTTCCATTAAGGATGAAAAGGGAATCAGGTGCAAATCCTGAACAGACCCGCTGCTGTAAGCTCTGGGAATGTTTGTATCAAAATACCACTGTTGCAAAATGGGAAGGTGATATAAGCAAGAGTAAGTCAGAAGACCTGCAAAGTAAATATTTTCGACAGCTTTCGAGGAATAAGGCTTAAGAAACATGCGTAAAAGAATTCAATTACCTTTCTTTTTCTTTGTTCTTATCGGATGCTGCAATTATACTAAAAGATATATTTTGCATAGATGAGAATTTTATTTTCTGCCTTTTTATTTTTTTGTTCTTTCGCTTGTACATCCTTACTGGCCCAAACAAATGATAGTATCAAGACACAAAAACTATCGGAGGTAGAAGTATCTGCACATATAAAGCCATCGGCTGCCCGTTCAACCACACCGCTGCAAGTGATAGACAACGCCGAAATGGAACGGATCGGCATACTATCCGTATCGGATGCTGTACGCAGATTCTCGGGCGTCAGCATAAAAGATTATGGAGGTATAGGTGGCATGAAAACGGTATCTATCAGAGGTATGGGGGCACAGCATACAGCAGTAAGTTATGATGGAATAACAATGAGTAATGTACAATCCGGACAAATAGACATAAGCCGTTTTTCTCTGGATAATGTCTCTATGATTTCTTTATCGATAGGACAATCCGATGATATTTTTCAATCCGCAAGGTCTTATGCTTCCGCCGGAGTACTCCAGATAACAACATTACAACCGGCTTTCGATACTAAGCGAAATACATTAAACACAGGGGTCAAAACGGGATCATTCGGACTATTAAATCCAATGGTTTACTATGCCCATAAAATTAACGAACAATTTTCTATTTCCGTTAACAGCGGATGGGAACGGGCAGACGGCAGATATAAATTCACATATAAAAATGCAGAACAGACCGAGGAACGAAAAAGAAGAAATTCTGACGTAAGTATCTGGCGTACGGAGCTTAATTTATATGGCAATTTGGGTAAAGGTGGAAATTTAAATTTCAAGGTGAATTATCTGGATTCGGAAAGAGGCCTGCCAGGATCGGTAATTTTTTACAAAGACGATAATGATGAACGAGTATGGAATAAGGATCTTTTTGCCCAAGCCTATTACAAAAACACGCTTTCGCATAAACTGGAACTAAAGGCACAGGCCAGATTTAGCCGTACATATTACAAATATTTTGCTCTAAATAACAATATATCAGGCAGCAAACAAGAAGACCGCATTACCCAGTTTGAATATTATGCCTCTGCAGGGATTTTATATAAGCCAATAGAGGATATCTCCATAAGCCTTTTCGAAGATGTATTTCAAAACCGTCTTAACAGTAATTTTACTGATATAGACAGTCCCTCCCGAAATTCATCCCTAACCGCATTAGCCGCACAATATAATAATAAACATATCACTATTACCGGTAGCCTGTTGGCTACATATGTAAAAGAGGATGCCAAATCGGGAGAAGTTCCTGATAATAAGAAGAAGATAACTCCATCTATCAGCCTCTCTTACCTACCTTTTTTAAAGACAAACATAAGATTACGTGCATCTTATAAAAAAATATTCAGAGTGCCTACATTCGACGATATGTATTATATCAGAATGGGAAATATCAACCTAAAACCAGAATATGCTACTCAATACAATACCGGATTGACATGGGTTGGGAAAATATCAAACAAAGTTGATCTTATAAGTATATCTGCTGATGGATATAAAAACAAGGTAGACGATAAGATTGTACCCTTCCCGACTATGAATATTTTCAAAATGCGTAATTATGGAAAAGTAGACATGACCGGATTAGATATTAATACACGCCTGCATAGTGAGCTTTGCAGAAAGTTATCTATCGAATTAACCGGAAATTACAGCTACCAGAAAGTTATCGACATTACTGACCAAGAAAGTAAAAATTATAGAGACCAGATACCGTATACTCCGCGACACTATGGTTCAGGTGCTATAAGCCTGGAGAACCCATGGATAAATATAGCTTATACTTTAATCGTATCGGGTAAGAGATATGCATTGGATCAGAATATACTTGATAATGAGATAGAATCATATACAGATCATAGTATTTCTTTAAATAAGTCTTTTGATATAAATAAAAGTAGATTACGGGTGCAGCTCAATCTGATTAATTTATCTAATAAAAACTATCAGATCATTAAGTATTATCCTATGCCGGGGCGGTCATTTACTTTATCAGCTAACTATCGTTTTTAAATTATATAGAACAGTAGCATACTGTTAAGTTGTAATAACATATTATTAAATACATTCTTTTACTTAATAAAATATTATCTATTATGAAAATGAATAAATTATTCAATGTTCTCTGTTTAATCTCGCTACTAACTTTTTCTTTTATATCATGTAGTGATGATGACAATGATTTTTTTAATTCTGTTGAAACTCTCCCTACGGATATAGCTTTTCTGGACGTAAATTTGAAAGGTGGCGAAATTAGTGGTGATTTAACATGGAAAAAGCCAATCAATACATCTGAACTTTCGTCCATTGTTATTTATGCCTCAAATGACGGCACTACAAAAGAAGCAAGAATAGATGAAGTATCGATTGATAAAGAGAAATATACTATAGAAGCAAGAAACTATACTAAATATCTCCTGCTCGTCCCTAAAAACAAAAAAGATGTAGAAGGATCTACCTTTGCCAAGGTAGAAATAAAGGACGAAACCGGTAATAACGTTGTCACTGATCTGACATTTGAGGATACAGATTATACAAAAGACAAAATAGCAGGAAAGTTATCATGGACCAAGGCTTCCGGACACATTAATCTTTCAAAACTGATAATCTATACCTCCGAAGATGGCACTATCAAAAAAGATAAACTAGCTGAAGTAAATCCGGATATTGAAGAATATACTATAGCAAGCCGTGATTTGAGCAAATACTTCATAGTCGTTGCTACTGATGCAACAGATACAGAAGTCGAAGACTTTGCCAAAATTGAAGTAAAAGATGCTTACGAAGTTTCGGGAGTATATATTCTAAACAGCGGAAAGATGGGAAATAACAACTCAAACATCTCATTCTACAATTTCCTTACAACAGAATTTAAAACTAAAGTATTCGAAAGCGCAAACGGAACAAGTCTGGGAGATACAGGCCAGGATATGGTAGTATACGGATCTAAAATGTATATCGCCGTTTATGGCTCCGGAGTTATATACGTAACGGATAAGCAAGGAAAGAAACTGGCAGCTATCGAATCTGTAAAAGGAGACAAAAAACAGCAACCTCGCGGACTAACCTCATATGAAGGGAAAGTATATGCAACTCTCTATGATGGCTATCTTGCAAAAATAGACACCACTAAACTGGAAATTGAAAGCCAAGTAGCTGTAGGACGTAATCCTGAATATGTACGTGCGGCAAATAATAAACTATATGTCGCCAATTCAGGTGGCTTGGATTATAATACTCCTTTAGGATACGACAAAACAGTTTCGGTTGTAGATGTTGCTACATTCAGAGAGACTGAACAAATTCCTGTAGTTATTAATCCTGATAAAATGGCGGTTGATAGCGAAGGGGATATATATGTAATTTCGAACGGAAATTATAGTAATGTACCTAATACTCTGCAAAGAATTGATGCAACCACGCATAAAGTAACCAGTGTTGGTAATGCAACTTGGATGAGTATGAATAACGATAAGTTATATATCATTTATTCGCAATACGATGCCAATTGGAATCAGGTAGTCAGCTACCATGTTTTTGATGCCAAGACAGAGAAGATGCTGACAGATAAATTCATAACAGACGGAACAACAGTAAATAAGCCGTTTTCTATCAACACCGACCCTGTTAATAACTATATATATATCGGTACATCGGACTATACCAATAATGGAGACATGTACATCTTCACCGCTGATGGTAAATTAGTTAAAAAATTAGATACCGGAGGTCTTAATCCGGCAGGTGCATATTTTGCAAGCTGGATAATCAGATAATATATGAAACTCTTAAATATCACACTACTCTTTTCTATTATCCTCATTCTGGCGGGCTGCAATAATCGCAAGCCTGCCGGACAGGATAATATTAAGCCGCAAACGGGATACACTGTCTATTATGCCAAAGGCTTTCAGGTAAAAAAGTATGATGAATATACTACCGTGTCGGTGCGTGATCCCTGGGATACCACGCGCATGCTGCAAACATATGTGCTGGTGGCAAAGAATAAAGATTTACCCGCAAATCTTCCTAAAGGCACAATTGTAAGAATACCTTTGGAAACTGTGGCAACATATTCCACCATCCATTGCTCTACGCTGAACGAACTGGATGCAGTGAACCTGATAAAAGGTGTATGTGAACCTCAGTATATAAAGCTATCCAATATACAGGATGGTGTAAAGAGCGGGGCAATAGTAGATTTGGGGATGGCCAGTAAACCCGATACCGAAAGATTGATCATGCTCAGCCCTGATGCTATCTTTGCAACTCCCATACAAGGCTGGACATACGGTAGCATAGAAAAAGCAGGAATTCCCATTTTGGAAACGACCGATTATACCGAATCGCATCCGCTTGGACGTGCCGAATGGATACGCTACTATTCTTTATTTATCGGGAAGGAGCAATTGGCTGATTCGCTGTTCGCCATTACCGAAAAGAATTATAATGCCGTTAAAGACGCTGTGGCCGGAACGGCAAACCGACCTTCCGTATTTACGGATATGCGTTATCAGAACAAATGGAACATGCCCGGAGGAAAAAGTTTTATGGCAAATATGTTATCCGATTCGGGGGCATCGTATTGCTGGTCTGATGATAACTCGACAACTTACATGCCTTTGGCATTCGAATCGGTGTTAGACAAGGCGGGTGAAGCAGATTTCTGGATAATCAAATATAACTGGCCTAAAGATATGACATACCAAAGCCTGGAAAAAGAATATAAACCTTATTCCCATTTCAAGGCATTCAAAGGAAAAAATATATACGGATGCAATACGGCATATTCAAGTTATTATGAAGATTTACCTATCCATCCGGATTATATATTAAAAGATATGGCGTATATATTCCATCCGGAACTCTTCGCCGGATATACGCCGAAATATTATAAGAAAATCGGAGAGTAAATGTATATAGGTTTGTAAAAAGACTGTGGTCAGAAATTCTGCCACAGTCTTTTTCTTTATGTATCAATAATAATGAACGATATCGATCACATATGAGCTTGACATAGCCCCCGGATTAATACCCGGTTCACCCTCGGGAATTGGTAAGTTGTACTTCCCGAAATACTCCTTCCAGCCGTCCGTTACCTCTTCGGTATCAGCAGATTTGAAAGTCATCGTATTCAATGGAAATACAGGAATACCGTGATTTGCCCTGAGCAGAATTTCATAAATAAGCTCCGAACAATAATACTTATCATTACCCAGGATAAATCCATCATCATAATCTTTGCCTATAAGGGCTAACCCTTCACTTAATGCATCAGGAATACTGTGCCTGTATTCTTCTTTCAGCCGCCCCACGACCGATTTGGGATAACAGCCTTTTCCCCCGGGATACAGATAATCATTCAAAGGTGCCTTTGCTACTTTGGGACGGGTAGCTTCGATTACATAGACACTGTCATTATCGTCGATATAAACGATACCTACATGCGTAAACTGATAATCTCCAATACTGGCTGTTACAGCTTTAATCGTACTGTCAGTCCCACTTGCGCAATCTTCCTGAAAAATCAGGTCTCCACTCTGGAGCTTGAAATCTTCGGCACACAAGGTCATGCCTGATAAAAAGAGAACCATTAATAATATTGCTTTCATATAATTATATAGAAGAAAGTTCTAACTATTCTTTGGCATTACTATCTGAAAGTATAACTGATACCTCCCATTAGCCAGAAACCTGCCTGAGGTATATTTCCCCTATCGAAGTAATGCGTATCATAGAGATTATTCAAATTCAGATTGAATACCACATCTTTGTATTCATAGTTCAATTTTAGGTCAAGAGTTGAAAATGCAGGATAATGCTCATCACCCACTTTTACCAAATTTTCATATTTTTCGTAAGTGCCCATCCGCTTTTGGAAGCGAAAATACCAGCCGGCCGAAAGCCCTTTATATATCTGATGATTGAATTTTGCCGTAAACTTATCCCGCAAATAGTTCAGCGAATAGATGGATATGAGGCCTTTCGTGTCTCCATCCTGATGCATACGGGTGTAATCCAAAGCAAGGGACGATTCTTCTCCCAATGCGGGAAGTATATCTCCGATACGGAATTTAGCTCCCATTTCCACACCTTTAGTATCTATCTTACTCAAATTCCAGGAAGTCCATTTTTCGTCTGTTGGCTTCTCCTTCACCCAGTCTATAACATCACGCCCCCACAAAAGAAATCCTGTGACATAAGCGCTAAAGAAAGATTCATTATACTTCACGCCAAGCTCCAATGATTCAGATTTTTCAGGTCTCAGGTCGTTACTTACATCATGTGTCTCGGTTTCATAATATAGATCTGTAAATGTGGGCATACGTGTTGACTTACTCCACGACGACGATACATTTATCTTATCCGAAGGACGATAAGTAACGCTCACCGATGGATAGAACTTATATTGATTGTCTCGTAATGTATTATGATTCATCAGTGCCCCGGCAGATAACACAAACCGTTCTATACTATATGTGTGTTCCAGTGATACACTGGTATTAGTCCGGTCATCATATTTCGTATACTTGCGGTGTGGCTCAACCATAAGTGTCCCTAGCTTAGTACTCATAATATCTTCCCTGCGTATTTCACCCCCAAGGCTGGTATTCCCAAACTTCGACTTGTATGAGAAGATAAGGTTAGCCCCGTAAGTATCGCTGCGGTGATAATTCCGCCCGTAATCTGTATCTTTCACCAGATCGAATTGGTCGTGATGCCTGTTCCAATAAATTATAGGAACTATTTTTAACTTGGAACCGAACTCTCCTTTCAACGAGCCCATATATGTACTGGTGCGTTCGTACTGATTTGGAAACTTAGGAGAATAGAATGTATTGGCCCCATACTTTTTATCATTATAACCCAGCTGCAGATCCAGTTTAGATTCATTTTTCAGTCTGAAGCGTGTTTGCCACAATACATTGTATATATCATAATCACTATTCGTAATATAGCCGTCCGAAGAATTATAACCTACCGACAGGCTATTGGTTGCCATACCCGTTTTTGCCGTACCACGCACTTCCATTCCCCGAAGTTTGTGCATACCCGATTCCACACTGGCATAAGCTTTATAATCTGCATTCTTTTTGGTAATGATGTTGATTCCTCCTGAGAAGGCACTTGAACCGTAAATGAGAGCCGATGGACCATGAATGATCTCAATACGTTCAATGTCGGAGAGGTTGATGGGAATATCGAAACTGTAGTGCCCTGTCTGGGCGTTTGAAAGGTTTACTCCGTTGAGGAGTACTGCATTTTGGTCAAATGATCCGCCACGGATCGAAATATCGGCTTGTACACCGTGCCCGCCTCTTTGAATTACGTCTATGTTAGCGGCGTAAACTAACAGATCCTGAATACTTCGGACGGGTGACTGCTCAATTTGCTCTTTTGTGATTACTGTAACAAGTTTAGCAGTCTGGTTGACTGGAGTCTCTACCCGGGATGCCGTGACCATTACTTCATCGAGTTCCTTTTCCAATACTTTTTGCTGCTCACCATCAGAGGTAGTCTGCGCGGTAATTGTAGATACAGTGAGGAATGAAATAGCACAGCCTCTCACCACTCCGATGTTTACAATCCGGTGCATACTATTAAATGCACTGTAGGCCTTCCGGACAAAGCGTTTGAAACGGTAGACCGATCTTTCCTTAAAATGTTTTCGATTCATTTTTTTAGAATTTGTTAATAAAATAAATTGTCGCCGCAAAAGTACGGATTATAGATAAAGTTACCGAGAATAAATGCATAAAAAAAGCATGAATCTGAATAAGGCCCATACTTTCAATCATTTAATACATTGTTATTCCTGTCCTACCCTTACATCATACAATGTCTTCCGGTTCATCAGTATAACTTTGTAATCCATAATAGAATCTCCATTCCCGGCTTTATCTATCACTGCCACTTTCATATCATAAATCTTTTGAGTTAAGACCAGCGTGTCCATTACCAGCTTATCTCCATCTTTACGGGTTCGGGTAATGGTATCGGGTATCTGAACCAACCTGTTACGATATACTGTTATATCTTTTTGATTAAATATCATTTGTCCCAGTCTGACTACCGGCATAATGGAGTCCTTTACACTTTCCCGTCCTCTCTTATCTTTATATTCAGGATTTATTTCCACTTTAAAGGTGGATAAACCCTCATTATCGGTAAACCGGGCATATATATACATCCATTTAGTGGCTATTACCGTATCCATTCTATTTGGATTTTCATTGAGGCTATCATTTATCCTGACTACCAGATTACCGTACATCAGCGTATCATTCTTATTAATCCGTACATCTGATATTGCAGGTGGTTCTGTCTCATCATCTTCAACCTTTGCACATGATGAAAAATACAGACCGGTCAGCAGAATAAGCGAAACGATAAACAAGCAAAAATTTCTCATTATATATTAAGTGAATTTGTAACCACGAAAATACGATAAAGTTACGAGTTACAGGTCACCGCCAACCGTTTTTTTAGATTATTGACAATCCGGGATTATCAGCCATTGAAGGGAATACGTAAAAAGACTTGTATGTTCCTGCCCGGCTCGGGTATATTCAACCGGCGATAAAGGCTCATATGATTGAGATAACGGGTATTGAATATATTTTGTACCTGCAAATTGAAATTGACCGCAAACTTAGGAGTAAAACGATAATCGAATCCCGCGCCTGCATTGAATAAACTGGCACCCTCTGTTTTTGCTTCATCAAAACCTACCCGGCTTTGCTTCGCATACCATTGATGGGACGCCGATAATTGATAATATGTCAGACCTTTCCTTTTACCTGTATCCTTTAAGTATTTTATCTCATTAGTCATGCTTAAAGGCGGAGTGAAAGGCAGGGGATTATGGTCATCCAGATTCTTATTCAGCACAAAACTGCCTGCTGACGATAATTCCAATTGCCTCAACAATAACCATGTGACCTTATACTCTGCTCCTGTGAATATTGCTTTTGCCTGAGAATATTGAAAAGGCTTATCATCATAAAGCGATACAGGCGTTTCCTCCACAGGCTGCAAAAAGATAAAATTGGAGTAATAATTTACAAAGGGACTAAATTCAACGGAGAAGTCCGCCTTATTATCATAGCTTAAACCTAAATCCAAAGTATAACCGTTCTCTGCTTTCAGATCAGGATTGCCTATCTCGTAACGGAATGCGGCGTGGTGCACACCATTTGCTGCAAGCTCATTCGCCGCAGGAAACCTGAAAGTTTTGGAAATATTTGCCTTATATGTAAAACCTTCTGATGAACGTGGTGTATATACCAGCCCTGCACTTGCCGACCAGCTACCAAAGTTACGGTCTACATCGTAAGCCCGTTGGGCATATTGTTTCACTATATCTTCGCCGTATCCCTGTTCTTCAAGGTAGGTAGCTAAGGTATTATCATAAAAGCCTGTGACGTCCATGTTTCCGTAATCGTATCTGGCTCCGGCCGAGAGCAGCCATTCATTTGTAAAACGGAATGTATTTATGAAAGATAATCCGCCTGATATCTGATTGTAACGCGGCAGGAAATACTCAAAGCCCCCTACCCTGTTTTGTTGATATTCTACGCTCGCTCCGATTGTTTTTGTCCAATTCTCCTTTTCATCCAGGAAAAGACGGGCATTGGACGAATATGTTCTCAATTTGAAATCTACTGCAATATCATCATCTGCCTCCGGTTCGGCCTGCCCTTCATAATGCTCGTGAAAATGTTCGTACTCACGCCGATGATTATATTGATAGCCTGTATTTACAGACAAGCGGAATGCCGATGTTTTCCACTCTGTGTTATTCGTTACCGCAAAATGATTTGCAGTAGCATATGGCAATGCTATATTCCGGTGCGAATTATCTATATCGTGATCATGGTCGTGGTCGTGATCGTCATGGTCACCGTCTTCGTGATCATGATCAGAATGATCTTCCTCCAATTCAAAAAGTCCGGTCTTTTGGTAGTTGTTACTTACATTCAGATAAGTGGTCACATTCTTTTTCCTGAAACCGACCGTTCCCGAAAGAGAATATTCCTTTCCTGCAGAATTGGGTAAACGCTTGTCCGGAAAAGCAATTTCCTGCGACTCATAGTCCGCTTTTTCGGCGGGCAGCCTGTAGTCTGCATAATCTTTATAATTGTAAGCACCTTGCAAAAACCAGTTGCCTTTCTGCCACCTGGCAGTAAGCCCTGCACCATACAAATCATTGTTTGAAGCACCATACAATTGAGCTTCACCTTTGAAGAAATCAGTATTCTCAAATCCATAAGGCTGGATTTCGATTGCTGTTGTAGTACCCGAGCCTAACAATAATGAGCTTGGCCCCTTATAAATAGTTGCATTATACATATCCAACTGACTCACATCTATGCCATGGTCGGCGCCCCATTGTTGATTCTGCAGCCCGACACCTCTGTTTATCACAGTTACCCTATTGCCACTCAGTCCTCTTATCACTGGTTTTGAGGTACCTCCGCCTATATTCATGGTAGTCACACCCGGTAAAATACTTAGCAACTTATTGAACGACGTAGATGGTTTATCGTAATCTGTACGCCTGACTATGACTCGACTTCTTACCCCGGCAGATACCTCTATTTCGCTCAATTCTACGACCAAAGGTCTTAAGCGAATATTGAGAAGTGTATCATTATGCAATGCTACATATACCGTATCTGTTTTATATCCTATATAGTTTATAAGAAGAGTATAGTTATCATCTTTTAAATGACAAAAACTAAAAATACCGAGACTATCGGTCAGCTCGCCTACAGGCGTATTTATTATCGAAACGGCAGCTCCTTCTATAGGGTTTCCTGTATTTTGGTTTGTCACCTTTCCTGATATTGCACAGGTTGATTGGGCTGAAAGCTGAAGATAAATAATAGAGAAGAATAGTATAAATAAAATCTTTTTCATGAGAGTCATTCGACTTTTTTATTACTGTGTAAATATTTTTTTTGATTCCCTTATAATTTAATTGCCGGCTAAAGCCTTACCTTTTACAATCGGGACATGTGCCTTCAAGCAAGACCTCTACAGAATCTACAGAAAATCCTTTTGGCATAGTAACAGGTGCCTGAACCTCTGCCTCGAGACATGTTACCGCATCACATTTTATACAATGAAAGTGAGCATGCTCTCCTTTGGGCAAAGCCTCATTATTAAGAGCATATTTAACCGTAGAATCGTGTAAGACAATACGATGGATAATACTTTTCTCCTCCAGTGTCTTCAATGAACGGTAAAATGTAACCCTATCGAATAAATCCGGCAAAGCTTTTTTAATTTCATTCTCCGACAAAGCAGAATCATTATTAAGTAACTCACTGATTATAAATTTACGGCAACCTGTATTCTTCAGATTGTGAAGTTTTAATATTTGTTCGGCATCCATATATGCAATATTTTTACAAATGAAACAACATTGCAAATATAACACTATTTCATTTAAAAACATTCGAAAGAATAGAAAAAATTCAAAAAATCTCAATCCGAACCACTAACTACTTCACATAGATAGATAAAAATATTTCACAGAAATAAACAATTTCTTATAAAAAATCCGCCTTCGGGTTTTGATACTGCAAAAAAACATTATCTTTGCAGCCGCATTTCGCAAGCGGAAAATGACGTTGCTGATAATATCAATAATACTACAGCTTGTGAAAACCAATTCATCCCAAAAACAGAATCGTTGACAGAACTGTTTTTGTATTATCCACCTTATAATTTATCTTATGGATGAAGGAGAATATCGAACAACTAACAGAACAAACCAAGCTTCTGATTGAAGCAGGTGATGTAGCCATGCTGCGCATCTATCTTGACGATCTGAACATCTCGGATGTAGAAGATCTGATTGATGAACTACCTGAGTATGCTCCATTGATTATTACGACTTTAAGTATCAACAGAGCAGTAAATGTATTCAGAATATTAGATGTCCCCACCCAGGAACGTATTATCATAAAACTTCCGGGACAGAAAATATCAGAAATTATTAACGGCCTCCCGCCGGATGACCGCACGGCATTCTTTGGAGAACTAAAAGATCAGGAATTACAGCACCGCCTGATATCTCTACTCCCTCCCGAAGATAGAAAAGAAGTATTTACGCTCCTTTCATATCCGGAGGACAGTATAGGGCGTATGATGACACCTGACTTTCTTGCGATATCCAAAGATTATACGGTAGAAGAGGCATTGCAGTATATTCGTAAGAATGGAAAAAACTCTGAAACAATTGATGTAATCTATATCCTCGATGATAAGGGTGTATTGATTGATGACTTACGGATAAAAGAACTACTGATCAGCGATCCAAAAACACCGATTACCGACCTTATGGATGGGCGGCTTATTTCCCTGAATGCCCCGGATCCTGTAGAGGAAGGTATTAAGATATTTAAGATGAACAACCGCGTAGCCCTTCCGGTAATAGATTCGGGTGGTATTTTACTAGGTATTGTCACCATCGATGATATCCTCTGGGTTGCTGATGAAGAATATTCAGAAGACATGCAGCGAATGGGGGGTACATCGGCTCTGGACGAACCTTATCTGGATTTACCCGTCCACAAACTGGTATGGAAGCGCGCCGGCTGGTTGGTTATATTATTCATAGGGGAGTTACTCACAGCCTCGGTAATGCAATATTATGAAGAGCAATTGGCACAAATGATTGTACTGGCATTGTTCCTTCCATTGATGATTTCGAGCGGCGGTAATAGCGGCTCTCAGGCTTCTACCCTCGTTATACAGGCTATGGCTACCGGAGAAGTAAAAGTCCGGGACTGGTGGAGGGTGTTCCGTCGCGAAGTAGTATCGGGCCTCAGCTTGGGTATTATACTGGGCGTTATAGGCTTTTGCCGTATCTATATCTGGCATCTTATATTCCCAAATCTTTACGGAGAGCACTGGATTATGGTAGGTTCTACTGTATCTCTCGCTCTGATAGGCATTGTACTTTGGGGCTCGCTGATAGGCTCTATGCTGCCATTTATCCTCCGGCGTCTTGGCGCCGATCCGGCAACATCATCCGCTCCATTTGTGGCCACAATAGTAGATGTTACGGGATTAATGATATATCTGACCATCGCCAGCTGGATATTCGGCCCATTAATGAATGGTTAGACTAAGCGTGTCATAGTTTAAAAACATACCTATACCATTAAGAGTCTGCTTAAATTTTATAACTCGCAGCATGAAAATAGCTGCGAGTTATAAATTTATATGGTTTAGTTATATCTTCAGGCAGGGTTATTACCTCCGTTCATTTTCTCGGCTAATGCCTCTGCGCAACGTTCCCCATCCATAGCTGCGGAGACAATGCCCCCTGCATAACCAGCCCCTTCACCACAAGGATAAAGACCCTCTATTCCCACATGCTGCATTGTCTCTCTATCACGCAGAATACGGACAGGCGAAGAAGTCCGGCTCTCTACTCCTAAAAGTATAGCTTCATTTGTCAGATAACCTTTGTAACTATTCCCCACTTTCCTAAATGCTTCTTGCAAACGCACAGAGACAAATTTTGGCATCCATTCGTGCATCGGTGATGATACTACTCCGGGAGCATAAGATGTATCGGGCAGAGATTCGCTTTTCTTGCCATTCACAAAATCATATAGTCTTTGTGCTGGAGCTACCTGCGTTTTTCCACCATGCAACCATGCCAGTTCTTCCAAATCTTCTACAAATTTCAATAAGGACAACTCATCGTATTTTGCATATTCCGGAAAATCTTCGGGATGAATTTCAACCACAACACCTGAATTAGACCAGCGGGAGCCGCGGTTAGATGGCGACATACCATTTACAACCACTTGTTTAGGACCACTAGCCGATGGAACTACAGTCCCCCCAGGACACATACAGAAAGAATATACACCACGGCCTCCGGCCTGAACAACAAAACTATATTCGGCCGCAGGTAAAAACTCTCCTCTTCCCTCCTGACAATGATATTGTATCTGATCTATCAGATGTGACGAATGTTCGACACGGAATCCAACGGCCAAACCCTTAGCCTCTATTTTTATTTTTTGGTCATACAACATATAATATACATCGCGTGCCGAATGACCTGTGGCAAGAATAACTTGCCCAAAAAATGCTTTTCCATTATTCGTTTCTACTCCTTTTACCGTATTATTATCAATTATGAGTTTATCCATACGGGTTTCGAAGTGCACTTCGCCTCCAGATAATATAATCTGTACACGCATTTTTTCTATAATACCCGGTAATCTATCTGTTCCTATATGCGGATGTGCATCAACAAGTATAGACGGCTCTGCACCATGCTGACAAAAAACATTTAAAATCTTTTCTACACTACCTCTTTTTTTACTACGGGTATATAATTTTCCATCAGAGTATGCTCCTGCTCCGCCTTCTCCAAAACAATAGTTCGATTCGGGATTTACAACATGCTCCCGGTTCATCAATGCCGTATCGCGTTTCCGGTCCCGGACATTCTTTCCTCTCTCGATTACAACAGGACGCACCCCCAATTCGATCAACCTCAGTGCTGCAAACAAACCGGCAGGCCCTGCCCCAACAACGATAGCCTGCGGACAGTCCTTTACATTCGGATAATAAGTACTTACAAAATCCGGATCATTTTGCACTTCTTCCACATATCCCCTAACCCTGAGATTTACAAAAATACTCCGCTGCCGGGCATCTATCGAACGGCGGAGAATACGTACCGAGTTTATATCTTTAAGAGGAATACCGGATTGAGAAGAAAAAATGCATCTTACTTTTTCAATATCTGACGCCTGTTCTGGCGTAATGCGTAAGTCTATATCTTTTTGCATGAATCATTTATTAATTTGAGAGTACAAAGGTATATTTTTTAATGATGAGTTATAAACTCTAATTTATGAATTATATCAAGTGATTATAAAAGAATCGGCAGCAAACATTTCTGCCTGCCGCCGCTCTATATTTTAGTAAGTCTTCCTGAAATATTATTCTACAGGAATATCTTTATTTACATTCTTACTTCCGATAGCTGAATAATACAACATATAAGCCAATCCGGCGAATACAACCCAGTAACTGGTCATGTATCCTGCACCGTCAGCAATTGCATTTTGAAGAAGTGGCAAGAAACCTCCACCACAAACCAGCATCATAAAGATACCTGATGCCTTGGCAACATATTTGCCCAATCCTTCTACTGCCAGGTTGAAGATACCACCCCACATTACAGATGTACAAAGTCCGCACAATACTAAGAACATAGCATTGATAGGCACCTGAGTCATACCAAATGAAAGAGCTCCTGTGGCAGGGTCTGTCATAAATACAGGCATGGAAATATTTTGAGTTGTAGGTAAAATGATTGCTGATAGCACCAATACTAAGCCCACTGCCGAAGCAATAGTAAGCATCACTTTACTGGACACTTTCCCTCCGATAACGCCACCCAAGAAACGACCAATCAACATCAGGAACCAGTAAGTACCAGTCACAAATCCGGCTGTAGTTCCATCAAGACCACCACCCTGAGTAGCATCAGCTAAGAATAAATTCAATGTTCCCGGAATACCAACTTCGATACCTACATAAACAAAAATCGCTATAGCACCTAATTTGAAGTGACGAAACGATAATGCACTATATTGATCCTTAACTCCTTTGTTCTCTTCTTTTGCCATGTGAGGCTCAGGTATCTGAACCATAGACAATACGATGAATGCAAGAGCAAAAATAGCCATTGCCACATACATCACAGGATACACATCTGTGATATTAGCTTTTGCTACTTCACCGACTAAAGCACCTACCAATATAGGTACCAATGTAGCACTTAACGAATTGAATGTCCCACCGATCTGTATCAACTGGTTACCTTTCTTTCCACCGCCACCGAGCGTATTCAACATCGGGTTTACAACAGTATTCAGCATACACATTGAAAATCCGGCAACGAATGCACCTAACAGATACACAACGAAACTTCCGGCACCACCTGAAAGATATTGGATTCCGACTCCTACAAAGCCAACAGCGACAGCAATCAGGGCAGTTTTCTTATATCCGATTTTTGATAACAAAATACCGGCAGGAATACCCATAAAGGCATATGCTATAAAGTTTGCGAAGTTACCCAACATACCCATGGCATTAGAAACTCCGAATTGATTTTTCAATACAACCCCCATCGGTGCTGCAAGATTCGTTACAAATGAGATCATCGCAAACAGGAAGATCATCATAATAATAGGTAACAAATAATTCTTTTTCTCAGTACTACTCATAATATCACTTTAGTTATTAATTTAAATTATTCTTTATTAAATCGCTTTTAGTGTTCAGACCTCACTTCAGGAGTTGTCAGGGAGTAATTAAATCATAAAAAATCAATTACCCCCTGATTAACTCCAAGATACAATTTCGGAATGTATCTCAATTCATGGTTATAAAGGCTAAGTGAAGATTGTTTTCGCAAAAACGTTGTAAAAATACTTATACATTTTGAGCTTCTGTTGTCAAAAAACGTGTTGTACAACATAGAAATTTATATTTAGATATCACTTCTTTTTATTAGCAAACATTTTCTTTTTTTATTAAGGTAAATTTGACTATTTTTATTACTTCAAATGGATAAAAAATAATCATTTGGATATTAATGAATTAATACATTTTTACTATCAAATAATCATAGATAAAAAATATTAAAAATAATAAATCATAGAATTCATTAAAGTTTGTATTAAATTGGTAGTACTTTATTTATAAAGAAACCAGCCGGAATATGTTTAACAATATTTAATACGACACTTTCTCTATCAGGAATTCAGTTTGACAATATGAGTACGATCAACTAAAATATATTATACAAAATAAAGTAAACCAATGGAATCTATTCGCAATTTGTACAAGATCGGTCACGGCCCTTCGAGTAGTCACACAATGGCTCCTCAAAAAGCAGCTCAGAAATTTAGAGACGAAAACCAATATGCCGACTCATTCAGGGTCACATTATACGGAAGCCTTGCTGCAACTGGTAAAGGACATATGACAGATATTGCGATAATAAATACACTACTACCTTTTTCGACCGAAATAGTATGGAAGCCCGAAATAGTTCTGCCTTACCATACAAACGGAATGAAATTCGAAGCTATCGTTAAAAAGCAGCCGGTAAAGGAATGGATAGTATACAGTATAGGCGGCGGAGACTTATCTGACGGCACATCCGAAACCAAGAAAGAGATTTTGTACGACAAAAGCACCATGAAAACAATATTGGAATGGTGTCAGCAAACCGGCAAAACATTCTGGGAATATGTCGAAGATACTGAAGGTAAAGACATTTACGATTACTTGCTGACTGTATGGAAAACGATGGAAGCTGCTATACACCGAGGAATGGATGCCGAAGGCCTTCTTCCCGGAGGTTTAGGACTGCAACGCAAATCGTCCATGTACAGCATAAAAGCGAAAGGCTATCAGGGCTCTATGAGAAGCCGCGCCTTAATATACTCCTATGCACTTGCCGTATCGGAAGAGAATGCCAGCGGAAACATTATTGTGACAGCGCCTACATGCGGTTCCTGCGGTGTACTCCCTTCTGTTTTATACCATCTGAAAATGAATCACGACTTCAGTGATCAAAAGATAATCAGAGCACTGGCTACAGCCGGATTGATAGGTAACATAGTAAAAACAAACGCCTCTGTGTCAGGAGCCGAAGTCGGTTGCCAGGGAGAGGTGGGCGTCGCTTGCGCTATGGCCGCCGGAGCAGCTTGCCAACTATTCGGAGGCTCTCCGCAACAAGTCGAGTATGCTGCTGAGATGGGACTGGAACATCACCTGGGACTTACCTGCGACCCTATATGCGGACTAGTTCAGGTACCTTGTATCGAACGTAATGCCTTTGCTGCTGCACGGGCTTTGGATTCTTGTTCATTTGCCATGCTATCGGACGGAAAGCATCTTATCAGTTTCGATAAGGTTGTTCGCACGATGCAGCAGACCGGGCATGATTTACCTAGTCTTTACAAGGAAACGTCCACAGGCGGTCTTGCTGTAAATCTGGAGTAACTAAATAGCAGAACCAGTAGTTGTGTATATCTTCAATAAAACTGATTAATAGCATTTTACAGAAGATAAAAACCGTAACCTCCTTTATATCTTATTGTAGACCGGGCACAATATAAACATCTGTATAGCTTATATTTATATAACATTTCATATACTTTAGTTTCAATATACAGGCTTATTTCCTACTTTTGTACATATGTAAATTAATTACCTTATATAACCAATGACACCAATCAAATTATTAAACAAAGCAGCGGACAACATCCGCATCCTATCGGCCTCTATGGTCGAGAAAGCCAAATCGGGCCATCCCGGAGGCGCCATGGGCGGCGCCGATTTTATCAATGTGCTTTTTTCTGAGTTTCTGGTCTATGACCCGAAGAATCCGCAGTGGGAAGGCCGTGACCGCTTCTTTTTAGACCCCGGGCATATGTCCCCGATGCTGTATTCCACCCTTGCCCTGGCCGGTAAGTTCAGCATGGAAGACCTCCAGGGCTTCCGCCAGTGGGGCAGTGTAACACCGGGCCATCCCGAAAGAGATATCCTGCGTGGCATCGAGAATACCTCCGGCCCGCTCGGACAAGGACATACCTTTGCCGTGGGAGCAGCCATCGCCGCCAAGTTCCTCAAACAACGCTT
>NZ_JADCLQ010000051.1:0-89272 GCF_015234155.1 Dysgonomonas sp. GY75 | reverse complement strand
ATAAAAAGCATTCAGGTGGTTATAACACCGGGGCTCCACCTCTTCCCATTCCGAACAGAGAAGTTAAGCCCGGTCGTGCCGATGGTACTGCGCAAGTGGGAGAGTAGGTTACCGCCGTTTTAAGAAGAGAAGTCCTTCACTATAGTAGTGAGGGACTTTTTTTGTTTGGGTATGTGAGGCATAGGCATACCGCATCTAGATACATACTGATAGCGCCATGAGAAATCATTTAGGCTGGTTCATAAGGCCATGAAAATGCAGATTATCACTATATACCTCAAAAGAATGCACGTCAGTGTACAGCCGAACTATTCCTTACTTTACAGGAAGGTCGGTTTCCCATCGATATTCCAAATGAACTTCTTAGCCCGAAAACAGCGAATGATTACGTAGAGCGTTTGTCCGTCCACGTAATTCATTTGAATAAAGTCGTCAAATCAACTACGGAACGAACAAGATCAGAGCTTATAACTAATCGTAATATATAAGAAAGTGTATAACTCCTACAATATTCTAATTATGCCATAGGTGAAATAGCTTTTGGGCTAAGTTTTGAAGAACTCGTATCATTTAGCAACTTCATAAAAAACATACAAATTTGTCTCTGAACGCACTTCGTTCTTAGCAAACTGTTTAATAAAAGACAAGCTAGTTTATGGTTTACCCTATGAAACTATTAAGCCTATGCCTGTCTATAATGATTAACATTCGATCATTGATTGTACATTTCTTTAAATTTATGCCTTCCGGGAGTTCTATAACTTTTGCTGTTATCATTTTTTCTAATTTACTCATAGAGATATTTAAACATTGACGGATAACAGATGATAATTTCAGATGGATATTATATTTTGATATTATGTAAAATTCAATCTTTTCTTCCTCAATATTTATAATTTCTTCGAGAGATATTGTTTGATGAATTATATCATATTCTATTGAACTATAGCAAACTTCTACATTGTTCCTTTTCATCAATTCCAAATCGGATGAATAGTTCCATGCAGTGTTTGTATCATTGGATAAGAATTTCTGATATAGCTCTTTATCAATAGAATCAGGTTTTATCCGTGATAGGATAGTGAGGTTGAATGTGCTGTCACATTCTATACATCTATAGATTAGCCAAACATCTATAATCTTTTTTTGAGCGTTGACTCTGAATTTATCACTACAATAGAATTGGCTATTCTTATTACATTTTGAACATTTTCTTTTTAATAACGGCATATTTTGTATACATATTTCCCATGTATATTGTTTCGCTTTTTTCATCTTGGCAAATCCTCTCGGGATATATTACCCTATATCATACATAGCAATATGAGACTTATATACAAAGTGTATTTAAGTCAGAAAGGGTAATGAATTAATAAATTAAACAGATAGACATACCAGTTCGAGTACGAAACTCAAACGAGAGGAACTACTAGCTTGTGGTATTTGAAGCTAATATTATGCCAGTATATATAAACGAATAGTTGCCAAATTGTGATTCTGTTGGTTTCAGTTCCAAAGATAATAGTTTTATCCTGTATACAAGGAAAAAAGTACTGATCACTTATTATTATTTACAAAATTTCTGAATTTTCGGTTAATCAAAATTTATTTTAATAAATGTAAAACATAATTTCGCCCTCATTGTTTAAGTAAATATAAAACAATAATTAACAATTCACAATGTGATTGAAATCTTATGAATCAAGTAGCTGGTTTTCAATTGGTAACGAAATATGTCAATTTGATGTGTTTCTTGTTAATCATCTAAAAAATCTAAAAAATACTAAACCCCTGTTTGATCGTTTTAATTATGGAAGAAATATTTGATACAGTCAGATTTTACATTTATTACTGGGATTCTCAGTTTATCGGTTTCCCGATAGTTATCCGTATAGTCTCTACGCTTGTTGTTTTGTTGGCAATACTTTATATAGTTTCCTTGTTCAGGTTTATTTATCTCGCTTATAGCTTCGAAAGGAAGAAGAGACACTTCGAACAAGTCAAACAAAAATATGCAATCAAATTGAAGAGCATCCTTTTTTCAACATCAAATACTTACCCGGATGCTGTAAAATCTGAGTTGGAGATAGAAAATGTTTCATTCAAGAAATGGGAAAAAGATGATATAACCCAGCTTATTTTGTCAATAAAGCAAGAGAAAAAAATAGGGCAAATAAACGTAAACAATTATATAGCAGTAATAGATGCTTTTGGCCTTATCAGTTTTTGGGAAGAAAACTTAAGGAACAAAAGTTTGGAAAAGAATATGCAAGCCTTGAGAATGTTGGATAGCCTTGGTATTAATATACCGGGTAGCATTCTTGCCAATAAGGTTCAAGGTCTCAACTCGAACTTACGCAAATATGCTAAATCGGAACATATACGTTTTGCTTCACATGATGCTTTTAAATTCCTGGAAGAAGATTTTGATGGAGACCTCAATCCTTTAGATGAAATAAGGATACACGCATCCCTTAAAGAAAGAGCAAAACTCAAATCACTACCATTATTGATCCGTTGGGTAAATACGGCACAAAATGAGGCATATAAATGCTTTCTGATCAAGGAAATCGGACTTTTTAATCAGGCCGGAAGCGCTCAGCAATTACTTGAACTGTACCAAAATACAACGAGTTTTAGAATAAAGGCAAGTATTGCTGAAGCACTTGGACTTTTAAAGTATACACAGGCTGTACCTATTCTTACTCTTAATTATGATTCAAACCCTGAGTTTGTACAAGCCAGTATAATCAATGCTATGGGGCAATTTGCCACACCGGAAGCTCTAGCTTTTCTTGAAGTAATTTATAATCAAACATCCGATGATGAATTGTTTATAAAAATTGTTCGTAATATTTATTTAATAGATAGCAGAAAAGAGACCTACTTAAGGCTAAAAGATGTAACAACGAATATTTTCCGGAAATCCGTGTTTGCAAATGCAGAACAAACGGAAATAGAAATCAATGAATCCATTGCTTAAATTTATCAGATATGTTAGAATATATTGTTTCCGTTTACCAGTTCCTCATCTTTTTTTATGCTTTATCTATTACTGCTGCCTATGTGACATTAGCACTGTTGGCATATTATAACATTTCCCAGTCGAAAATTAAGTATACGAAGGAAGAAGAAGATTTACTTAAAATCGGATTTGAAAGAGTACCTGGTATTTCGGTTGTTGCACCTGCTTATAATGAGGAAGTTATTATTATAGACAACGTAAACTCATTATTAAATCTGGACTACCTTACATTCGAGGTTGTAGTTGTCAATGATGGCAGTAAGGATAGCACATTGGATTTGCTGATCAAGAATTTTGATTTGGAGGAAGTTGATTTTCCATATATCGAAAAAATACGCTGTCGTCCTGTAAAACGAATTTTTAAATCCGTAAATCCTAAATTTAAAAAACTGACCGTAGTTGATAAGGTAAATGGAGGCACAAAGGCTGATGCAGTGAATGCCGGAATCAATGTAGCCAAATATGATTATATTATCAATACAGACGTAGATGGTATCCTTGCCCGCGATACTTTGAGTAAAGTAATTCTGCCGGTGTTGGACTCCAAAATACCAGTAATAGCTGTGGGAGCTACGATGCGGATGTCTAACGGCTGTGAGGTTGAGAATGGGGTATTAACACGTGTAAAACCACCAAAGGCGCTTATCCCTACATTTCAGGAAACAGAGTATCTTCGATCTTATTTAGTTTCAAAGATGGGCTGGTCTGTTGTTAATGCGATTCCGAATGTATCCGGAGGATTTGGGCTATTCAATAAATCAGTAGTGATTAATACCGGAGGATTTGATCCAAAATCACATGCAGAAGATATGGATATGACACTTCGTATAGCTGCATATATGCGAAGTATTAAAAAAGAATACCGTATAGTTCAGATTCCTGATACTTGCTGTTGGACAGAAGGTCCGTCTACCATAAAAGTACTTAATAGGCAACGGACCCGTTGGGGCAGAGGGTTGCTGCAGATTTTTATAACACATCGCCGGTTCTTGTTCAACCGTAAATATGGAAGAGTAGGTCTCACCGTGACGCCATATGCTTTATTCTTTGAATTCTTTGCTCCGATAATTGAATTTACAGGGGTAATTTGTATGATTTTTTTACTCCTTACAGGGCATATCAATTTCAATACATTCTGGCTGATGCTGCTATTTGTTTTCCTTACAGGGATAACGATGTCCCTTATAACTGTGGGATTAGATCTGTGGGTGAAGAAATGGTATAATAATATAAACGAGTATATAAAGCTTATCATTTTTTCCTCTTTCGAAGCGTTTGTATATCATCCCCTTATAGTCATTTTTACACTTCGTGGATATTGGCAATATCTTACACAGAAAGATTTCAAATGGGGCTCGATGACCAGGCAGGGGTTTGCTAAAAGCCCGACTACAGTCACACCTGATGAAACCACACCTGGATCGAATTTATAAAAAACAAAGGCAATAATATAGCATATTGTAATGGCAAGACATATAAAAGATATATACATACATTCTCAGAACACTTTATTAAAGGTTCTATATATATTCTTACTTGTGATAGTTCCATATGGAATTACTGTAGCCCAGACTCTGATACCTACTGATGAAAAAAGTAATTATGCTAAACAAATTAAAGATTTGTTTGATCAGAGCAATTGGGATGCAGGAAAGAATATTCTCGACGAGGGTATTGAGAAATATCCGAAGGAATCTGATCTGAGAATGCTTGCCGGAAAGTATTATGAGCATCTCAAACAACATGATAAAGCGCGATATGAACTTAATAAGGCATTGGAATACAATCCTAATAATGTAAGTGCAAAAGAGATACTGGTAAATGTAGAAACCGAATCGGGGCGTTACTCCAGTGCTATCTGCTATATAAATGAATTGCTTGAGATAACTCCATATAAGCCAAGTTTATGGCAGAAGAAAATACAATTGTATGAATTTCAGGGGTATACGGCAGATGCTAACCGGCTTCGAAAACGCATCAGTACGATATATCCTAACGATAGCATTATACAGAAAGACTTGCGTTATCATATCGAATTGGAAACAGAGGCCAGAAGAAAGGATGGAAAACTGGACGAAACAATTTCTTTAAGTAGAGAACTGGTACAGCAACAGCCCGGAAATGCAGAATATTATCTGGACCTGATTAATGATTATTTAAAAGCCGGAGATCAGAACAGTGCGATGATTTATACGCAACGAGGACTTAATAAGTTTCCTGGAAACTTGTCTTTTATCGACAAAAAAACAAGTTTTCTTGCTGAGCAAAAGTGTTACAGTGAATTATTATCTTTCTTGCAGCAGGAGATGAAAAAGGGTAATTCAGCAACTCTGCAACAGCAATATAATTATTATTTGGAAGAAGCTGCCGAGGAGGCAAGAAACAATGATCCTGCTACTTTATATGGACGGGTTCTGGAGCATAACCCGGGAAATGAAGAAGCTTTCAATTATGTATTTAATAGTACGATGGCCAATCTTCAATATGAGGAAGCTTTGAATATTCTCAATAGGTATAAAAAAGCAAGAGGAGAATCCAAAGCCCTTACGATGAAAGAACTAATGGTATATAACCGGATGGGGAATACTGCACGTGTCGCAGCTCTCACTAAACAGCTTTTCGGAAAATATCCGGAAGATTCCTCTTTACGTGAAGCTTATGTAAATATAATGTTAGCCGACGCAAAAAGTAAAATGGCTGATAATAACTATTCAGAGGCTATTGTCAGCCTTAATCTGGTAACACAATATGGAGATGAAGAAACTCAAAAAGACGCCCGACACATTCTGTATAATGCTTATATGGGTATGGGTGATTATAATAATGCACTGGATATTCTGAAAAGCCAGGGAACAAACGGCCCTGATATATTGGTGAAACAAGCGGACATTTACTACAAACAACAGCGTTATCCGATGGCCGTTTCGGCTTATGAGCAGGCTATTGATATGGTCAATGGGGAATCCAAGGCCAAATATATAGGCGGGTATAGTGATATGCTTACACAGATTGTGAAAGAGTTAAATGAACAGTATCTTTTTGACGATGCCATGAAATATATAGAGAGATGGATAACATATGATACATCTAATCCTTTGCCATTACATTATGCTGTAAATTTGTCGTATATCAGAAAGAAAATAGATGATGTGCAATTATATGCAGAGAAAGGATATACATCTTTTCCTGATGACATTTTTTTCAAAGTAAAGCTCGCCGAAATTAAAGTGCGGAATACTCAATTATATGCAGAAACTTATAATGAGGTTCGCGAGAGCCTGATAAAAAACCCATATCATAAAGACCTCATCAATGCATTCGCTCAATTGTCTGAAGATTACAGTAAGAATCTCATTAAGAATAAAAGGAGTGAAGAGGCTCTTTCTGTAATAGACACAGCTCTATACTATTCACCGGCTAACAAATCGTTGAAATATATGAAAGGGTTGGCATTGGAAAGTATACACCGCTTCGATTCCGCTTATTATTATCAATCCTTCTATGATCCGTCAGCGATGGAAATAGGAGAATTCAGGCAACATCTGAATTATCTCAAATATAAAAGTTACCGCAATGAAGTTGGAATTTATTATATGCGTAATAGCTTTGGTGATGATAATAATGCAGTGAGTTCGGTAGCAACAATAGATTACAGTCTTTATACCGGAACCAATACTTATGTAGGGCGAATAAATTATACAGGCCGTGATTCAGGTAAAGGGATTCAGGTACAGGGCGAGTGGTATAGAGAATGGAATCAGCATACACGCAGTAAGATAGATGTTGGCTTTGCTAATAAATTTTTCCCCAGAATAGCTCTGAACACTTCCATATACCGTGATCTTAATATTTTTAGCGGAATAGAGGCTGAGTTTGGGGCAGGATATAGAAAGTTGGAAGACAAAGAAAGCCTTTCTAATGCCGTAATCGGTATAACCAAAGATACGGAATCATGGAGAGTGAATGTCCGCTTTAACAACTTCCTATTTCAGCGTGAATGGCTGTATAGCCTTTCGGCAAATGTGAGGTATTACCTTTCTTCGCCTAAGAACTATCTTACAGCAGTGGCTAGTGTGGGTTCTTCTCCTGATGTTGATATAATTAATTACCAGCTGTATAATGGTTTTTCGGTAACAAACAGCATGGTAGGTGCGGGCATTGGGCACATGATAACAAAGACGGTTTCTGCCGGACTATTGGGCACATGGTATAACTTCAAAGCAAATGATACTAATTATAGAAATCTTTATAATCTAAATTTCAATATTAATGTGGCATTTTAATTATTATATAAACCTATTGCTAATCATGCTATTGGCATCAGGTTGCTCAGCAAACACCCAACCACCCCTCAAAGCTGAGAGTTATATTATTACTTACGAAGAAGATGCGCCTGGTGAGCGCTGGGGTGAATATCTTTTCAGCCATCTATCGAAAAGAACGGAAGACAAGTCTATTGTCATTTTAAAAAAGGGGGGACGGCTTGATGATGTTCCTCAAGGAGCTAAGAATATCCATTTTGAAGTAGCAACTGATTTGGAGAATGACTATTGTATAGAACATACGATAAACAGGCTTCATATCCGGGTACGCAATAACGAGACCGCATTATGGATAGTCTATCAGTTGATAAATAATGTTGCCGAAGAAGATAACCGTTTCTCGGCAGAAGATTTACCTCCGGCAATAATTAATTTTGACTCTAAATGTAAGAATTTTGATTTTATATATCGCGAACCTCACTTTGCTCCGAATCTCAGGCACGAGCATTCTCCTATTATCGGTGCTAATAATTTAGAAACGGATTGGGGCTTGTGGGGACATAATTTGTCTAAGATTATTAAAGGCAATCAGAGCGATAATATATACGCGCTTGTAAATGGTAAGCGTAATAAATCACAGTTTTCTTTTTCATCTCCCGAACTCTTTGAGTTTATAAGTAATTACATAGTTGAAAACTATGGAGTGGGTGATCAGAAAACGTACCGTTTTATGATTATGCCCGAAGATGATGATCTGGTATGTACCTGTCCGGCTTGTGCTCAACTGGGAAATACTCCGGATAATGCAACCCCGGCCGTTACAAATCTGATCCATAAACTTGCAGAACGTTTTCCTAAACACCAGTTTTTTACAACAGCTTACAGGACTACTGCAAAATCTCCGTCAGATAAATTACCTGATAATGCAGGAGTATTCTTCAGTACTATCAACTTGCCAAAGGGTATAGAGCCAGATATGCAGAAGGCTTCAACGAAGCAGTTTATAGATCAGTTGAATACATGGAAAGAGAAAACTCCCAATATATATCTATGGGACTATGCTGCTAATTTCGATGACTATCTGACCCCTATTCCCGTCTTATTTGGCTTACAGAAGCAATTCCAGTTTTTTAAGGAATTAGGAGTAAAGGGAATTTTTCTGAATGCAAGCGGATATGATTATTCATCATTTAATGATGTTAAGACTTTTGTTTGTGAAGCACTTATGATGGATGTAAATGTAGATGTAAATAACCTTTGCCGGAAATTCTTTAAGAGGAAATATCCGGAAAGCCATAAATTTCTTTCTGACTATTACCTACAGTTAGAGCATGCTTTTTATAGTAAAAAGAAAGCCTATAATATGTATGGTAGTATGAAAGAAAATATGAATACATATTTTAATACAGATGAATTTATCGAGTTTTATGATACACTGAAAGACGTGATTCCAAATACGGAAGATCTGGAAAAGAGAAAACTGGAGAAACTTTATACCGCGCTCAGTTATACCCGTTTGCAAATAGCTTATGTAAAGGGATATGATGATCTTGGATTTGCAAAAAAAGAAGGTGATAAAATAACGGTCAAACCCGAAATAGATACTTTTGTACAAACACTGGAGGGCGCCCCACAATTTTCGAACCTGACTAATTATAAAGAAACCGATGGTGCCTTATCTGATTATATTACCGAATGGAAACAGGTAATAGCTAAAGGTAGCTATACTAATGCCTTGATGGATGTATCTGTCAAGTTATTATCAAGACCTGACGAAGGCTTTGAGAAAACAGATTTACTGAATAATGGTACGCCGGGCTTTGCGATGGATTATCACCAAGGATGGTATCTGAGTAGTACGGATGATATGCACATTAGTTTTTCCGCAGAGAAACTGCAACAGGCTCAAACGATACAGTTGCGGTTCTTGAGTAATGAAAGACATGGCATATATCCACCGGAGAAAATTCTAGTAAGTATAGATGGACAAATAGTCAAAGAAATTCATTCTGATCAAATAATGGAATTTGGAAATATAGCAGAATGCACTATGGACATTAACCTGGCAGGAACTAAAAATGTTGATTTAAAATTTATTCGTAGGCAGGCTCCAAAGAGCATCATTGCTTGTGATGAGATTACAGTTTTGAATTAAAAATTTCAATTTATAATGTATAAAAAAGGTTATGTAATTCTGTTCTTGATCCTGATTACCGGTATTTCAGCCTGTGTGGATATTAAAAATAAAAAAACAACATTGGAAATATTAGATAATAACAGACATTATTATCCGATTCTTCAAGGACCCGAACTTGATATAGTTTTTGTAATAAAAAATGTAGGGGAGGTGCCTTTTATGTTATCAGATGTTTTCACATCTTGTGGCTGTCTGGTACCTGATAAATCTGCAATTGAAGCTATTCCTCCGGGAAAAGAAGGTAAGTTGATATTGAAGTACAATACAACCAAGAATATTGGATATGTGGAGCATTACGTTACTCTTTATGGTAATCTTACAACCTTGGATAAAGCCGAAATAAAATTTGATGTGCATGTAGTTCCTAACTCTTTGAATACAAGAGATTATGAAGAATTATATCTGGAAAACAAGAATAGAGAGAAGGATGAAGATGAGGATGATGTGAGCAATGAAGGGAATAAGGGGTATTACATAGATTCAAAAACAGATCAGTAAAAATAAAAGCGTAGGATATGTCTACGCTTTATAATATATGCCTAAATTCCGAAATCAGAATCTGGTGAAGATCCCTGCACTGATAATACCCTTATATCCGCAACCCAATTCTGCAAAGCCCCCGATATTCTTGCCAAATTGTATGCCGATAGGGGTGAGTTGGAAATTGATATGCAAATTACTATTTTTATCCGTAGTATTATCGTTACCTGTAAATTTTTGTTCGTAGATGGTGGCTCCTGTACCAAATAGTCCATAAAGCGCCAGATTTTTCTTATTCAGGTATTTAACCTTTCCTTCGGCGGCAAAGGTATAATAATTCCTATTAAATTCTCCTGTTCTATCGCCCTTAAAATATGCGTCAGATTTTCCATTTTCGTAGAGAAAAGTGCCGCCAAGAGAAAATCTTTCGGTAATACTGTATTTGTATCCAATGTGGAATGCACCGCTGTAAGTGTCGTCTGATGAGGTTGTTCCGGCTGTGATACCCCACACTATAATATCAGTCAAGGCATCCAGCAGTTCACTTGTAGTGCCCATACCGTAACCTAAAGTAGTCTCATGCCTACTCCTTTGTTGTGCGGAAAGGCTTGCCGAAAAACAGCATGTAAGAATAATCGCTATTATTAGTTTTTTCATACGTTTTGTATTATAGGTTTCTAACCCTTAAATTACTTATAGTATATTCACTACTTCATTCCAGTTATTAGCCCTTATATGCCTCCCATTATCCATCTTTGCATTGTGCGGCTGCGTAAATAATACCGTTTTTCCTTCAAAGTAATCAAGGTTTTTGAAGTGGTCATCGAGCATAATATCTCCTTTTACCGAATCCTTTTTGCCGCAAAAAATCATCTGTTCCCATGTTATGAACGGGTAGTGCTCGTTGAGCCAGTACAGTTTTTCACTCAGGCTGTCGGGAAATTCAGTTGCCGAGGATACTATCAGCACGTTGTATTTGTCGTTCAGGTATTTCAATCCTTCCATACTTCCCTCTATAGTGGGCGCATTGCGAAAAAATCCTTTTGTGCGTACATATTTTTCAGCATGGGCAAACGCCTTCATTTCCAATACTCCTTCCAGATCTTTCAAAGATTGTTTTATACCCAGCTCCTCAAACTCGAGTTTGAGAAACTGGGAATATACGTCGGCCAGTACGCCGTCCATGTCTACTAATAGTTGCTGTTTCATTTTTTGTTATTGTATAGTTTATTCTTTCGAAAATCTCAAGGTTTCTCCACTTGTTTGCCATTCTCATAATCGGCAAATCGTCCGTCTCCACTTTCATTTACAGGCCCGGGGCTATACCATTGCCACCCGCCGAAGTGTGTAGCTTCATAATCGGCAATGGCCTGTTCTATTTCGTTGCGGGTATTCATCACAAAAGGACCGTATGTAGCTACCGACTCACGGATAGGCTCACCTTCGAGCAGTAACAAACGGCTCTCGGTGGTGCCGTTTTTCAATACGATATCTTCATTGCCATTAAGCTCGGCACAATGGTTTACAGTAAGCTGTTGTCCTTCTAAGTCCATTTCACGACCTTCATAGAGGTAAAGCATACGGTTGAGCGTAGGCGATACCTTCGGAATGGTGAATTCTGCTTCCGGCTGCATCGTTATCAGCCATATGTTTACATGATTGCCTCTATTATAAGCCCATGATGCAGGTAAAGGATCGGGCGATTGTATATTTTTGTAGTTTCCGGCTATCACTTTTATGTTGCTTATATGTCCATTTGCGTCCTTTTCCTCTATAATGGGGATTTGCTCGTTCCAAAGCATTTTATAAGCAGGGGTTGCAAATTTATCTTTTCGTGGTAGGTTGAGCCAGATCTGAAAGAGTTCCATCGGATTATCTTCGGTTTCGGAGAGTATGGGAAACATTTCAGAATGCTGAATACCGGCTCCCGCTGTCATCCATTGTACATCGCCCTGTCCGTAACGGCCTTTGGAGCCTTTGGAGTCGAAATGGTCAACAAAGCCCTCTGTTACTACCGTTATTGTTTCAAATCCGCGGTGAGGGTGGACAGGAAATCCCGGGACTGTATCACCATAATACATACGCCACGGGGCGTTATGGTCGAAGTCTTCACCGATTCTTCGGCTTTCGAGGTAATAAGCAGGCTCCATTTTTCCGTTTCCTTTCGGAAAAAGATCTTTGTGATGGAAACATACAATAAAGGGATTTTTTACTTGTAACTGAAATCCCATTTCTTCTATTTTTATTACTTTCATATAGTTGAATTTTCGTTTATATTTATCAGAAAGGAGGGAATAAGATACATTAATAGCTGTAAAATCGGAATGTAAAATATAATATATCCAAAGACTACGCGTTCTTCTGTTGTATAAAGTAACAGATTTTATTGTCCTCCAATATTTTAACAAATATACGAAATAATACCTATATTTGTTTCCTCTAACATGGGTTTGCTCATTATGAAACATCTATTTTTTACCCTTTTACTATTCTTCGGTCTCTCGTCATATGCTCAGGAAACGGAAAATAAAGTGCGAGCCGAATCGCTGGCTGCAATGGCCGTAGGTAAGGAAGCTGAAGGTGGCAGTATGGACGAAATATCAGCTATGTTGGAAGAAGCTGTAAAGGCTGCTCCGTCGCATGCCGATCTGTATGCCATATGGGGCTTTTTGGCAATGAAGCGTGCCGAAAAAGATTCCGACACGGGTTTGTATGAAATAAGCTTCGAGAAGTTCAATAAATCAGTACAGCTAAAACCATCGCCCGAAGTGTACGGGCTGTGGGCAGGAGCACTTATCTTCTACGCCAACCTTAAAAAAGACGACAGCGTGTATAAAGAATGCTTCGACAAGTTGCAGAAAGCAGTGGATGTGAATCCTCGTTTCATACAGGCCTATCTGGTTTGGGGACAAACTTTGCTGAAGCTGGCTATGGACAAAAATGATGCAGCACTTTACAAACAGTCTATTGAGAAATATAATAAGGTGCTGGAGCTGGATACTAATTCGCTTGATGCTAATACGGGAAAGGGGTTTGCTTGTCTGAGCCTGGGAAAAATAGAGAAAGATCACACTAAATATGGGGAAGAACTGGTGTCATCGTACTTGAAGGCAGAACAACAAGGAAGCCAATCGGCTGCCTATAATCTGGCATGTTACTATTCCCTCGCTAAAGAAAAAGAAGAAGCTCACAAATGGCTTGAAAAATCTATTGTAAAGCAATATACTATAAAAATGGAAGTGTTGGACAAAAAACGTATCGAAGCCGATGAGGATTTCAATAATATTCGTCGCGACAAGAAATATAAGGAAATACTGACCACATATTTTAATTGAAAAATTGGCTAATTACCGATTGCTGTAAATAAAAAGATAAGGCTGCATCCATCCCGGCGCAGCCTTATCTTTTTATTTAAACCTTATATTAACCTAAAATACCTGCGTGATTGTATTATGAAAGAATAATAGTATACTGCAAAATAAGGTATTTGAATCCAGACCGTAAATGTAAAATTGTACAATAGTATAGAAACATTGGCTTATACCGCGATTATTCCGTAACTTTATAGTGCAGATGCTCTTATATATTCTTACCCGTAAAAACAGTATATCATGTTTACAATTTTCGAAACTTATCCCTGGCTGTTGCCCCTGATGATTTTCTTCGGGCGTATTTGTGATGTAACCCTTGGTACCTTGCGTATCATTTTCGTATCGAAAGGTGAAAGGTATAAAGCTCCTATTGTGGGATTCTTCGAAGTATTCATCTGGGTGGTAATTATATCCCAGATATTTGCCCATGCCAACAGTCTCATCGCATATGTGGCCTATGCTGCCGGATATGCTGCCGGGAACTATGTGGGAATACTGGTCGAGAACCGTATCGCCTTCGGCTACCAGCTATTGAGGGTATATACTAAGAAAGATGTTCCGGAATTGATAAAAGATCTCAATAAACAAAAGGTAATTATATACAATCTTACAGTGTTAATCCTTCTTAAAGGTTTTTGAATTTATATTATGTTTGAAATTAAAATAAATAATAATAGAAATAAATAATGAATAAAATAATAAACAAAGATTACGAAAAAACAATCCATCTTCATGGACGTAAAGAAATAGAAGATTTTTTTAGAGATGAGTTTAATGGAAATGAAGAAGCATTACAAGAACATATTAAACCTCTTCTTGAGAAACCTGATAGTTCCCATATTGGTCTCCCTTGGCAGATAAATTATGATGGTGTTCAGTATCATCAAAATCGTAGAGTTGTAAGTATAGTGATTCATTACAATAACGACAAGTAATTCTTAGTGAGTTAATATACTTTGATATAATAACATTGTCTTTTTTATAACAATGAGAACAGATTATTCCAACTTTTACTTTTTCCATAATTAATTGATATTATTTATTCAAAATTAGATTAGCCACTTAATCCATCACCCACATACTTCCAATATGTGGGTTTTCTTTATGAGAAATCTTTTGCAAACTTAAGGAATTTTCACTGGCTTTGACAGAGAAATAGAAAGATTCTATTTACCTTTGTTTTGTATATAATATATTGATTATTAAATATTTAATTAATAAATTATATAGAATTAATAATAAAAATATAAATGTAAAACTATGATTGATGTAACTAAATTTAACTCTTTGTTTGATTTGTTTGAAGCCTTTCCTGATGAAAAATCTTGTATTGTTTATCTCGAACAATTATTCTGGCCAGAGGAAGTTATATCCCCATTCGATGAAACATCTAAAGTATATCATTTAGGTAATCATAGGTATATGTGTAAGAATACACAAAAGATATTTAATGTCAAGATAGGAACTATCTTTGAGGGCACTAAGCTATCCCTAAGAAAGTGGTTTGCTGCAATATGGCTACTAGCATCTAATAAAAAAGGTATATCATCTTTACAGCTATCAAGAGATTTAGGCATTACTCAAAAGACTGCTTGGTATATTTTGCAGAAAATAAGAACTTGTTTAATATGCAAAAATGATGGACAACTTGATGGAGAGGTAGAATGCGATGAAACTTTTGTAGGTGGTAAGAATAAAAATAGACATTGGGATAAGAAAGTAAAGAACTCACAAGGTAGAAGTTTTATTGATAAAACACCTGTATTAGGTATGTTACAAAGAGGTGGTGATGTTATTTGTAGAGTTGTTGAGAATACTTCAAGACATCAAATAACTCCCAATATATTGAAATTTGTAAAACCTACTGCAACTCTTTATACAGATGAATGGCTAGGATATTATGAAGTTGCAGAAATGTATTCTCATTATTCAGTAGACCATGGTAAAAAGCAATATGCTAATGGAAATGTTTATACAAATACGATAGAGGGTTTTTGGTCTATATTTAAAAGAGGTATTATAGGAATATATCATAAAGTTACAAGAAAACATTTACAACTATATGTGAATGAGTTTGTATTTAGATATAATACCAGAAAAATTAGTGAGAGTAGTCGATTTAATTTGTTACTTTGTAATATAAAATATAGATTGACTTATCAGAAAATAATAGCATGAATGAAGATAAAGACAATATAGGAAAAGAATTTAATGATATTCTTAAGTCTATTCTTAATAATAGAAAGATAAATGTTCAGAAAAATATAAAAAGGAGTTTTGCTGTTGATACAATAACAACATATTACGATTTAAAAAGTAAATATACAGAAGAAGAAGCAAGAAAAATATTAAAAGAAGAATTTAAACTTTCTCCTAAAGCGTTAGAGGAAGAACTAGATATTATTTATCATAAACCTGATACTGATTTGTCTCTTCCAATATTGTATTATACAAGTAAAGAGAGAAAGTCTAAGGAAAATGATGATTGATTATTTAAAAGAAAAACAATTATATTTGTTTTAGCCTTTTAGGCTATTTTGAAAAAACAAGAAGTGCTTTATTCTCTTTAAAATCGCCAAATTTTTAAATGAATACACGAGCACAGCGTAACTTGCCATATAAGGGTGAGTTGCGTCTGCGTGTATTCAGGTGTTTGGCGATACCTTAAGAGAATGTGGATTGCAACTCACTTCTTTTATTATAATAACACCTTATTTGGTTGCGTAAGGACAAACTTATAAATCAAATGAGAAAATTGTTATTGTTTGTGACTATTACATTGCTAATGAGTTGCAATATTAAAGAAGGTAAAGATTTATTTAAAACAGAAAGACAAAAAGAAATCGAAGAAGATGCTACAAAATATGTTGATATGTTATTGTCAATTCAACATCCTCTTGAAGCATTTCTTCTTATAAATGATAATCCAGCTAAAAATAAATTAGAAAAATATAAAACAAGAACAAAGGAGGAGAGAATAGAACTTTTAGAAACAATTAAAGAAGTAGCAAAAGAAAAAACCAAAAATTCTAATTCAACATTATATTTAGAAATAGCATTAGAAGCTGTAAATAAAGAAATAGAAGAATTAAAAACAATAAAGTAATAAGCTATGAATCGTTTAGAAGGTATTATAGTAATTAGTGCTATATTGATTTTAATGGGATATATTTCATTATGTATGGTTTCAGTAAGTATGGCTAAAAAACGAGGTCGTAGTGAAATTGGTTGGTTCTTTTTATCATTTTTATTATCTCCAGTATTAGGAATGATTTTGCTCGCTTTTTTAGGAGAAACAGATTTAAAAAGAGAGGAAAGAATAATGCAAGAAGAGATGTGGCGTAGAATGATAAGAGATTGATAAATAAGGATTAATAGGAATTAACAGCCTTTAACTGGGAGATTTGAATCTCCCTTTTTACCTTTGCAGGGTAAGATGAAAATTATGCAAGAGATAATTATTACCTCTTGCATAACGAAGAAATGAGCCTTGAGAACTTATATTTCTTCTTCAACTTTAGAATCAATTTCAGAAGAGTCTGATGATTCACTTTCGGTGTATACACCATCAACTCTGAATAGGAGTTCTTCTAGAGTCTCTTTTTGGTCTAAATCAATCATTTTTTATAGATTTTAGTTAAACTTAAAATACACAATTTAGATTTACTAAATCTATGCCAAAAAGCGGACTAAGACAAAGTGTCATATTGAAATACTATATGGCACTTTTGTTTTTATTTGAAGTAAATATTATAATATAAATATCATTTTATTATTTTATTTGAAATAATTTATAAAAAAGAATTTAACTCCTTTTTACACTGTAACCTGGTATATAATTACCAAACAAAATATAGGGGCAACCTTCGTAAAGGGCGAAGGTGCGGTCTCTCAGGTACATATTATTGAAATAGTTATCAGCCGTAAGTCTCTCGATGAAGTGGTGGCAATGATTACCCGCTTCGATGCTGATGCATTCTATCTGGTAGAGGATATCCGCTACAAGAAGAAGGGTATATTCGCCATGAACAAATGGAGTAACAGAACAATTGCTGCCAGTAAGAGAAAATAAGCAGAATAACATGGAGAAGGATAAATCATATAAGTTCTGGGACAGGGTATCCGGCTGGAGTCAAGCAGAGAGCGCCGCGAACTCTGCCTTGGTAAAATACATAAACAGTAAATTTGGGATACATATCAAGCCTGATGATACCGTTCTTGATTTCGGATGCGGAACAGGAACAATAACTCTGCGCATAGCGCGAAATGCGAATGAAGTATATGGGGTAGATATATCCGAAGGAATGCTGAAACGCGCAGAACTAAACCGGGAAAATCAAAATATAGATAATGCCTCTTTCATTAAAATAACAACATTGGACGAGATGTTTCATGATGTTTCTTTTCAGGTTATTACCACCTTCAACGTTTTACAATATATAGAAAACAGGAATGCATTATTTAAGCAATTTTACAAGCTGCTGGAGCCACAAGGTACGTTGATTGTCGCTGTTCCCTGTTTTGGTAGTATGAACTCTCTTTCCGTTTTATTAGTGAAACTTTTGAGGTTTATTCGTATTATGCCCGAAACTTATTATTTTAGTATTGATGAAATTGAGAAAGAAATAACCGGCGCGGGCTTAAGTATTATAGAACGTATTAATTTGTCGGACTTACCCGAGAGGCTGATTGTCGCAAGGAAGATGTAGATGATTAATATGTTTGTTTGCAGTCGTCCCTTTACGGTCTCTTGAATAAAAGTATTTAAGTAGTAATTTTATGAATATTGAAGAATTCAGGGAATATTGTCTGTCAATAAAGGGGAATTTCAAAACTCCTTTGTGGAATCTGGTGACACTCGAAAGCGATGTCCCTTATGAGTTGATCCGAGATTTGATTCAACATTCGGTAGATGAAGTGATAAAAAAACTTCCCAAAAAGAAACGGGAAGAATATCTCGGATTATAATTATTGAAGATAGCGAAAGATGTATTTTGATTTTTTTTTCTTGGTATAGAAAAAATCAGGGGCTGCCGTTTCTTTTCAAACACGGTCAACCCCTATCTGGTCTGGGCTTATATTATTTGTTACTCCGATATCTGAAATTCCGTCTTTATTGTTTGACGAGAAATCTACTTAAAAAGCTGCATCGGAAAGATTTTTATTTGTTTGCTCTTCGGATTTCTTCCGCTTTCATAATACACCATGCAAAAGCATTGGCTGTAAAGGCTGTATTGTACACCCTGTTACCACTTCCGCCGAAGTTATAGCGGTAACTCGGATAATTGCTATAGACCTTACCGTTTATCGTTTTGGTAGTCAATACAAACGGACATACACCAGAGTTCACATTCCAATAAGTTCTCGCTTCGGCCGAATTAAAACCACCGTCGCCGACGAATATCAGGGGATATTCTTTATGACGGAAGATCGTAACACCTGTTGCATCTCTCGATGTATTACCTATTTCCCTCGCGCCCGAATATATAATGATCTCATCAAGCGGCAAATTGGTCATAAACACAGTGGTTGATGCGTCTTCTCCCCAATTTCTCCCTAGAATATCGTCAAACGGACCTTTTAATATAGGGTCATCGTCTTTACAATAATATGGCTTCATGTTCATCGCGGCAGCACTGTTCATATTGACATTATTAAAGCCTAATGTATAGTTGCTCCCTGCACCGGCACCGCTCGCCGATGAAATGGCAGGGGAAGGGTTATCGAAGAGCAGGTTCAAAAAGTTTGCATTCGAGGTATTTGCTTCCGAACAAATCATTAGAATACCTCCAGATTTAAGAAAATCTATAAGTACTGCGCATCTGGCCGCGTCAGCAGCATTACTGTTCCGATAAAATTCAGTGTCATATCCAATCATAAAAATATCAGTCTTTGGCTGCCCACCGGTTCCTTTCAATAAAGATTCCAATTTGGAGGCACTCATATTCCTCCATGTAGTAGTTTCCAAAGCGACTATATCCCTGTTGTCATCGCCCCATGCATCTGGGTTTGATGATGGAATAAAGTTTGCCTCAGCTGTTGTTCCCAGATTGTTAAATCCGGCAAATTTCAGGATAGACCATTGGTTGTATCCGAAATTATTTTTATCGGTAAGCATCGTATTAAGGCTATTAGGGGGATTTCTTTGAGAAACCAGTCCGGGATTATAACCGTAAGTGTTATTGGTATTACCTAATGTCATCAGACGCTTGCGCGGGATAAGCATATAAACAGTGGCGGTACACGATGCATCGTTCGATACGCTATTGGTGGTGATGGTGAACACCTTGTCGTTCAATCCGCGGGGGATGCCTGTGCCTTCCAGATATATATCCTGAGGATTGGAAGAAAGAACTGCCTGCCCCTTGAATGAGAAGCCATCTACCGTATTGGTTTCCAGAATAGCCACCGCACCAAAAGCGCTCGGTGGAATATTTCTGAGGGTCACTTTGATTCTGTTAGGTTCGCCTGTGACGCCGGGTGTGGAAGATAAAGGGACATCTTCGAAATATGCGCCTTGTACAACAGTAGCTCCGCACTCAATATCAAATTCAGGGCGTGCCGCTGTGGAACGGACATTCACTGCGAAATTACAATCCGGTCCGCTGCCGGTGGAACTTAATATAAACTGGTCTGGAGTATCATCGGCAAGGTTGAGCAGGTCTGTACCCTGTGTATGGAGTTTGGGTTGTCCTGTACCCGGAATCGTTATGAAGAAAGTACCGGTAGCGTAGAAAGTACCTGACAGCTCAAAGAAATAACCATTGTCCCCCTGTGGATTTCCCGGTGCAAAGGTAGCGGAAATACTATACGAGCCTATGCGGGTTATTTCCACTTCAACCCTTATGTAATTCGACGAATTCAGCGCTATGCCATCTCCGTAATCGCCGCGTACTTCCAATGTACTACAATGAAATTCGAACTGGGCAGGAGAGGCTTTTTGCTGGAAACAGTTCCATTTCTCACCATCCCACTGGTTTAATCCCAGACAGAGTTCCTTATCATCGTCTTCCACCAGATTATAGACGATAAGCCCGGTATGAGTCTTGTCCAATATCAGCTTATTGGCGGCATAATCGGAGTTAGGCCCCGAAGCGGGGTTATCGGGATCGGCCAGGAACATCGGGTAAAGTTCCTTCTTCTCCGAAAGAGTTACACGAGGCAGTGCCAGACCTTTATATGCGTTATGTGTACTGTCCGGTACATTGTTTTTATCCTTCAATTGTAACAGAGCCCCTGAAATAGGTTCTTCTCCTGTTCCTATTGTAACCTGGGCATGTATTGCAGGACTCACTGCTAATATTGTTACCAGTAGCAACAATATCTTAAATCTTATTCCTTTTCGGTGTTTTTGTTTAAAGTTTGTTTGCTTCATGCAGTTTAGTTTTTTAGTTTATAAAATAGATTACTCAATTATTGGCTGTATTCATTAGTTTAGCTTTTCTGTTATAATCACCTTCCTGTAAAAATTTCAATACCCCAATTTCTGTCCGGTACTTTCCCAAGCGATGGACAGAAAAATGAGGGAGTGAAGACAAATTTTATAAAGACAATAAGAAATTCCCTTTTCACGGGGTATTGAAACTTTTGCAGAGAATGGATGTGAATGATAGATTGAAAAAGATGACGGGGTACGAAAATACTTCCGTCCGTAAAGAAACGAACCTTATATTTGTTTTTATCTTCGGAAAATGATATAATATCACGCGTATGTACGCTCGCACGGATAATAATGTTGCTGATACGTGTGTATGCAGCTTTAATATTCCTTAAAAGGAAGGAATATTGAAAAAATAATAATGGGAAAAATAAGGGTAGGGAATCAAGTGTGATTAGCTCTCTCTCTCTCTCTCTCTCTCTCTCTCTCTCTCTCTCTCTCTCTCTCTCTCTCTCTAACAAAATAAGGCTAATATCCAAATTTCCAGTAGAAAAAATGGTATTTCTTGTTGTGAAGAAATCATAGGAGAGCATTCTTAGCCACATGTTTTATATCGTTTATGTTATACGTTTTATTTATAATTAGTTATCAGAATTATAATAAAATCGCTCAAAATTAGCATATTTTTTTCATATACAAGGTAATTCATGCGATATTTTTATATCGATCTATCGATATTCAACTACTAACTGGCATTATTTACCTCCGAATATATTTTATTCTTCGCTTGAAGTAGTCTCAGTAATCTCGTTCAGGCTGTTGAGTATCGTTTCTTTCAGCTTTTCTTCGGGCAGGATGACATTGAAATGTCCCCAGAAATTCTTGTCGTACCGGTATTTTGTATCCGACAGTATTTTGTGAGGCGATAAGCGGTCTCTCCGGCTGAATCCTTTTACATTTTCGGTCTCTGTTTTGCAGTTCACCATCTCAAACCACAGATGGAGCGGGGCGCTGAACCATCGGTTCTTTTTCCTGACTTTGAATTTAAGGTCACCTCTCACATGGCTTACATAATATTTACCATCGTCGGCAGGGCGATACGAAACAATGTATTTCACTTCCTGTAAAGTCAGCTTTATATTCGGAGCCAACCGTTCTATATACCAGTTAGTAGCTTTATACACATACTTCGGATTTACTTCGAAACGCGCTTCTACCAATGCATAATTCTCCGTATCTATATATAGTTGCCCTTTGAATAGAGGTTCATCATTATAGGGTAGCTGCTCAAATGAAATAACATTGACCCGCTTGTTGTCGATCACGCTGATATCGGTGTGAGTATATTGGTATGGCGAGCCATTTTCGAAATTGAGGAAGTCCGGCGATTCTTTTATTATATCCAGTGTAAGACTTGAATAAACTCCCGATTTCATTTTGGTGAATAATGTATCTTCTGTTTGCCGGTTTACGATGCGGCGCATTTTTATCAATTTGGTCTGGTCGTTTCTGGCATTGCTTTTGTGGCCTGTTTTATATATCTGGATTACCGATTCGGTAAGGTCTATATTCTTATTCTTATATTCGGTTCCTTCGCGGTAAAAGGTAGTCATATACACAGGTTTGGACGAATAGTTCTTTTCTGCCTGCTCTTTCATTTTTTGCAGTACGTCTAATGGATTTACCACCCGAATTACGATTTCCTGCAATGAAATTATTTTAGGGTCGAGGGATATTCTTACATGCTGGTTTTCGAGTAAAGATGCTTCTATCTCCTGATTCTGATAACCCACATGTGAAAATTTCACTATAGAGTGTCGTAGCGAATCGGGTATTGTAAGTTGAAATTCGCCATTCTGATTGGTGATTGTTCCTATAGAGGTGTAATTAATGCTGGCCGAAGCATAAATGATTGGTTCGTCAGTTATACGGTCGTACAATATACCGCTTATTTTCAGATGCTTGTTTTCGATTGTGACTTTTAATTGTTCCGGATCTGTTGACTGTATCGCTTTTATTGGCTTTACCTCACTGTCTTTTCTCAACAGGATATGGTTGCCTACGATATTTATTCTTAGTTTGTCGTCTTCGGTAATAGCATAAATAGCTTGACGAACAGTATATTTGCCTTTCTTTACCTTTACTACCTTGTCGTTGTCTATTATCTGGCTGTCGTATATGAATAAATAGCCGGACTGATCCGATACCTGTTTCAGCAACTGGTATATAGTTCCTTTACTTTTCGACAGTTTTACTTCGCGGTTAAGCACGCCCCCGTCCTCTGCCTGTAATGCTGTTATTATGAACAGGAATAATAACAAGGCAGAAAAACGATGAAATGCATTTTCAACCGCTTTTTCCATATGCTTGGTATCAGATTAATTATATTTCGAAACGTCAATATTTTATATATTGCCAGAAATACGAAATACTATTTATAATTATTGGGAGCTGGCCCTTCTTCGTTATTCTCATGCTAGAAGTATGCTACATCCCGCTTCTTGCGCAATTCCTAATTTTTAATATCTTCTATAGTAATTACATTATCCGATTGTGTATACTTCAGGTTCAAAGCCAGACATATCAGTTCGGCCATTGTAGCCGGCGTATTGTCCGAGAATGTCACGGTGAGCAATCTGTCTCCGAGATGAGGAGAAACACTTAATTTGGTTGACTCCGAATTCATATTTATGATACGGATCACATCTGTCAGCCGTTCGTCCTTGAAGTGGATCTGTTTCAGATAACCGTCAAATTTCCCTTTGTCGGAGGATATTGTTTTTTGCAAGTTGTCAGAATCCAATAATACTGTTTCGCCCGCTTTTACATGAGTGCTTTGCCCACTTTGCTTCAAAGTCACTTTTACTTCCCCGTGTTTTACCGATAGAGAGAATGAATCTTTGTCTTTACTTACTACATTGAATGCAGTACCCAATACTTCTATCCGTGCGTTTTCGGTTTCGATGAAGAACGGGCGTTCGCGGTTCTTACTGATTTCGAAGAACGCGTCTCCCTGCATCGACACCCTTCTACGGTCTTTTTCGAAATGAACGGGATATTCGATAGATGTCTGTTGGTTGAGATAAACGACAGATCCGTCTTCGAGTGTAGTGACCAGGGTAGGAGCATTTTCTTCGTTGTGCAGTGTATACATTTCCTGACTGCCTGTATTCATATTGTGGATAACCAGCGCGGAAATGATACAGATGCATGCCACGGCAGCAACTGCAACCCATTTCATTCCTGTAGAATTCAATATGCCCCGCTTTGGCTTGTTGTCCGCTGCAGGTAGTAATCCGTCTTCTTCGAAACGCTTATACAATGCGTTCCATCCATCGTTGGTCACTCTATCGTTTTTTACTTTTAAAGTCATATTATATGTGTATATTTTTCTATTTCTTGTCGCAGCAGCTGATATACTTTTGTCATCTCTGCCTCTATTGTTTTCACCGATACGGAAAGGATTTCGGCTATTTCTTTATATTTTTTGCCCTCCATGCGGTGCATCCTGAATATTTTCAGTCTGCGGTCCGGCAATTGCTTCAGGGTGCGGTTTATCACTTCTTCGAGTTCTTTATATTCGAGTTGCTGATGAGGTGTCGCGTCCTGTTCGTCTTTTTCTTTCGATAATACTCTTTCCCTGTGCCGTTCCTGCACGGCGATGTGTTCAAGGTATTGCAGCGACTGGTTACGCACTGCTCCATAGAGATAATTCTTTACAGAGCGCAGGATTTGGATATTCTCCCTGTCTTTCCACCATACGTAGAATAGTTCCTGCACGATTTCTTCTGCTACATCTTTGCGGCCGGTTACGCTCAATCCGTACAGGCAAAGAGGGGCATAGTATTGGCGGAAGACTCCTTCGAAAGCCTTTATATCCCCCTCTTTTATCTTTTTCAGTACGAATAAGTCGTTAAGCATAATTATTTTATTCAGTTCAGTATTTCAAAGTTAAGCGGAAAATTAAGAATGAATAATTAAGAATGAATAATTAACAATTAAGAATGAGAAGTGTAATAAATAGATAAGCTATGGATTACAAGTCGCTTGCGACATTATTAACTCTTAATTATTCATTCTCAATTATTTTTTAATTCTGTTGTTTTCTCAACTTCGATACTGCGTTTTCCAATGATTCGGTAGGCTCTATAATATTATAATCTTCCCAGAAATTAGGATCGTAGAAATTCTGAACCTTATCCGATAACACCTGATTTTGTCCGAATGATTGTTTAAACGGGATTTTGTTTATCTTCCCGCTTTTGCGGTCGGTTACCACCATTTCGGATACAATGGTATAGCCGGTAGAGAACAGGCGGCGTTTCAGGTCACATTTAAACTTCACTTCGCTCCATACATAGTTCAGGTAGCTTTTGCCGTCTTGTTGCTTGTAAGTCACCAGAAACGATACTTCTTCGGGTTTGAAATGCATCTTGAAAGGCTTCTTTCTCAATATTGCCTGTGTGGCCTTATTCCTGTCGTCCATGCTGAGGCTGAATTCGGCACGGGAGAAAGTCAGGCTTTGCTTGTCTATATACAGTTTACCGTAATGCAGTGCGTATGGAAGTACGACTTGTGGGCTGAAACTAACCACATAATGAGGGCGTTCGTCTATCATAACCGATTCTTCCATATTGTATCTGTACATGCCCAGCGTATTTATGTCCAGAAACAGTTCCGGATTTTTTACCACGTCCATAAATGTAGAGAGATTTGGCCCTCCCTGAAACTTTACGATCAGTGTATCGTTTGGTTTCGGACTTATCAGTTTTCGTCCTTTGTAGACCTGCACTCTATCGCCTGCAATATCTTGCGTATAAGGTGTCTTGTATATATCGAGTATGGCTTCCGATATATTTATATAGTTGCGTCTCTTCCTTATCGTTTCGCGATAGAATCCTGTAAGCATATTTACTTCTGCACTGTTGTTGTCCCCGATTTTATGTATGGCTTCTTCTACCAGCTTTTGGGCGTCCACAGGCTGTACTATAACGTCTTTCAGCAGGTTTACGTTAGGGATGAGGTATATAGTTACTTCGTGTCCTATATCTTCCCGGTTGATAGGGAACTTCATGTTACGGTATCCAATGTGTGATATTTCCAGTGTTTTAGCTTCCAGCGCATTGTTGAGTTTGATAGAGAATACACCATCTGTATTGGTTATAGTACCGATATTGGTTCCCGGAACGGAAATACTGACGTATTCAAGTTTTTTGTTCGAGTTCTTATCCTTCACTACACCACTTATAGTAATATAGTTTGCCGACATATTCTGTGCCTGTAATGGAATACACGCAACGGATATGAGAACAGCAAGGATCAGTTGTGCGGTTTTTAAGTATATTGCTTTCATAACAGTATTGATTAAATGATGAATAATAACCGGTTTCTACTTATATGATTGGTTGGGTAAGAAAAACCCTAGAGAAAAATGGAAAAAAATGAAGAATTAGAAAATGTTTACATACTCCGGCTCATCAATCTGCGTCAGGAGAACATCTATACCCATTCTTTTGCTGTTGTTTACCAACTGAAAAAAGGAGTTCACCCATTTATGGTCATCCGGTATCGGCTTTCTATATACTTTTGATTCATGTAAAATTAAAAAAAAGAAAATTATGAAAAAGATTATGATGTTGACGGCATTGTTATGCGCATCCTTTATGGCTTATTCCCAAACAAGCGAAGAACCGAAAGTTCCCTTTATAGAAGTTATTGGAAGCGCCGAAATGGAAGTTGAGCCCGATGAAATCAGATTGTCGGTAATAATCGGTAACTATGTAGGGGCTAAAAAAGTACGTGATAATATTTCTCTCGATGAGGCAGATCGTAAATTGAGATCTATCCTTTCGGAAGTAGGCGTTAAGGATAATCAGATAATATTGAAAGATGCGGCCACTAATAATTATTGGGTATATTACTGGCAAACGCAGAAGCATATGGACGAAGCGCGGGTAGAAAAGAAATATGAAATCATACTTACCACTACCGGTCAGCTGGACAGATTACTAAACCTCATACCGGGGCCCAAAGAAGGCTTTATAAAAGTGAATATTGCAGAACTTAAAAATAAAGATATTACCGAATATCGCAAACAGGTGAAAATCCGTGCGATAAAGTCTGCTAAAGCCAAAGCGGAATACCTGTTAGAGAGTATAGAAAGTAAGGTCGGACGTCCGCTATATGTTTTAGAAATGGAAGAACAAAATGCAATGCAACCACAAAATGTAATGCAGCTGCAAAATCTGCAATTCAACGAATATTCCCTACAGCGAAATGCTCTAATGAATGGTGAATATGGCGATTACGATACCGATACTGCCCAAATGCAAAAAATCAAACTGGCATACAAGATCAAAGCCCGTTTCGAGATACTGTAAGTTTGTAGCTTATTAGGGCAAAAGGCTCTTAGTTTTTTATAGAAAGTTTATCTATGTAATTAGAGCCGATAACCCTTAGTTGTTAGCTTATGGTTCTTTGACGTGTTGATCGGCCCCTCCATTGACTACACTTCGTTCCGTCGAATGTTGTTTCTCCCCAAGGGGAGGCTACAGAGAGGGTAAAAAGTAATAGGTATAAAAAAGTGTTACATTTGTTACCTTTTGACAAGTAGTAAGTTTTAAGTAATGAGTAATAAGTACTAAGTTGAAAGTTATATAAGATACGAGTAGACGAGTTGTTAACTGATGACTGTTCACTGACGAGATGCTTCACTCTGTTCAGCATGACAAGCTAATTATTAATTTTTCATTATTCATTCTTAATTGCTTTCCCTGTTACCTTTGTTACCTTTTAACTATGTATAGTTAAGGGGTGCAAAAATGACAAGAGGAAAACAATGAAAAAACTGTCAGATGTGTCAGGTTTTAACTAAACTTAGTTAATAAATATGAATATAGTAACGGTTTATACTTTGCACCTTAACGTCTCTGTGTGAGAATACTGTTAATTGAAACGTTACCAGTTTTCTTGCGTTAAGCCTGGTCCTTATAATCATAAATTATTCTAATCTTTAAAAATCCTTACTTGTTGAAAACTGCCGACCGTTTTCCTTGAGAAGAGCTCCTATTTATTGTAACTTTACAGATTGTGAAAAAGCAGAAGATATATGAATAATTTTGTACACTTACATGTCCATTCCCAATATTCCATGTTGGATGGGCAGGCCAGCATACCCAATCTTGTAGATAAAGCTATTGCCGACGGAATGAAGGCGATAGCCCTTACCGACCATGGAGCCATGTTTGGGGTAAAAGAATTTTTTAATTATGTAAAAAAGAAGAACGGTAAATACGACAGTGCCATCAAGGAACTGAAAACTCAGATAAAAGACCTGGAAAAAGACCCGGAAGGGGGTAACGGGGAACAAATAGGTGAACTAAAAATAAAGATTCAACAGGAGGAAGCAAAAAAGTTTAAACCAATTATTGGTTGCGAATGTTATGTTGCCCGCCGTCATAGGACGCTGAAAGAAGGCAAGCCCGATATGAGCGGCTGGCACCTTGTGGTACTGGCCAAAAATCTGAAGGGATATAAAAATCTAATCAAGATGGTGTCTCATAGCTGGACAGAAGGCTATTACATGCGTCCACGTATAGACAAGGAACTGCTCGAAAAATATCATGAAGGACTGATTGTCTCTACTGCTTGTTTGGGAGGTGAGATACCCAAAAAGATACAAGCAGGTGACGTGGAGGAAACAGAAAAAGCCTTGCAATGGTTTAAGAATCTTTTTGGTGCAGATTTTTATCTCGAACTACAGCGTCATAAGACCAACCGTCCTGACGCCAATATCGAGGCCTATCCTTTGCAGCAAAAGGTTAATACTGAACTGCTGAAACTGGGTGAGAAATTTGGTGTAAAAGTGATTGCCACCAATGATGTTCACTTTGTGGAGGAAGAGGATGCCGACGCGCACGACCGCCTTATTTGTCTGAGTACAGGTAAGGATTTCGACGACCCTAAGCGGATGCGTTATACCAAGCAGGAATGGTTGAAGACAACGGCGGAAATGAACCAGCTATTCTCCGACCATCCCGAAGTACTGGAAAATACATTGGAGATCGCCGACAAGGTACAATTCTACTCCATCGATTCCGATGCTTTGATGCCATTCTTTACTATCGATGCATCCTTCGGAACGGAAGAAGGATATAAGATAATGTACAGTGAGGAAGATCTTATGCTCGAATTCGGAGAGAAGGCATATAAGCGTCTCGGTGGATACGATAAGGTAATCCGTATCAAGCTGGAATCGGACTATCTGAAACACCTGACGATGATAGGGGCTGACAAACGATACGGTAAAGACAGGAATGCCGAAACCGTAGAACGGCTCGACTTTGAACTGGATGTAATGAAAACGATGGGATTTCCCGGTTATTTCCTTATTGTACAGGATTTTATTGCCGCTGCGCGTGAGATGGGTGTGGCTGTAGGCCCCGGACGTGGCTCTGCTGCCGGTTCGGCGGTGGCTTATTGTCTGGGAATAACAGATATAGACCCGATAAAATACGATTTGCTGTTTGAGCGTTTTCTTAACCCCGACCGTATATCCATGCCCGATATCGACATCGACTTCGATGATGACGGACGTGGAAAGGTCTTGAAATGGGTAACGGAAAAATACGGGCAGGAGCGTGTGGCACATATTATTACCTATGGTACTATGGCTACAAAATCAGCGATAAAAGACGTCGCCCGTGTGCAGAAGTTACCTTTGTCGGAGTCGAACAGGCTGGCAAAGTTTGTTCCCGACCGTATCCCCGATAAGAAAAAGGTGACGTTGCGCGATGCGATAGAATATGTTCCCGAACTGAAAGAGGCGGCGAACAGCCATGACCCCGTGATGCGCGATACGCTCAAATATGCCCAGATGCTCGAAGGTAATGTGCGTAATACCGGAGTGCATGCCTGTGGTATCATCATCGGACAGCAGGATATATCCGATATTGTTCCGGTGAGTACGGCAGAAGATAAGGAAACAGGCGAAAATATCCTCGTTACCCAGTATGAAGGTACGGTGATTGAGGAAACAGGACTTATCAAGATGGACTTCCTGGGACTAAAAACACTCTCTATCATCAAGGAGGCCATTGATAATATAAAACATACTACTGGTGAGACTATCAATATAGATACCATATCGCTTGAAGATCCTAAAACGTACGAGTTGTACAGTCTGGGAAAGACAACAGGAACATTCCAGTTTGAGTCTGCCGGTATGCAGAAATACCTGAAAGAGCTGCAACCGAGTAAATTTGAAGACCTGATAGCGATGAATGCGTTGTATCGTCCCGGCCCGATGGACTATATCCCTTCATTTATTGCACGTAAACACGGGCGGGAAGAGATATCCTACGATATCCCGATTATGGAGCGTTATCTGAACGATACTTATGGTATCACCGTATATCAGGAGCAGGTCATGCTCTTGTCGCGTTTGTTGGCCGACTTTACGCGTGGCCAGTCCGACGAGTTGCGTAAGGCAATGGGTAAGAAACTCATAGATAAGATGAACGCCCTGAAAGAAAAGTTTATTGCCGGTGGTACTAAAAACGGACACGATAAGAAAACACTGGATAAAATATGGGCTGACTGGGAAAAATTCGCGTCATATGCGTTCAATAAGTCCCATGCAACCTGTTACTCGTGGGTCGCTTACCAAACAGCGTGGCTGAAAGCCAACTATCCGTCGGAATATATGGCGGCGGTACTTTCGCGAAACTTGTCCAATATCACTGAAATCACGAAGTTCATGGATGAGTGTAAGGCCATGAGTATGAATGTACTTGGACCGGATGTGAATGAATCCTTCCTGAAGTTCTCGGTAAACAAGGAAGGTGATATACGTTTTGGACTAGCTGCCGTAAAGGGAGTAGGAGAGGGCGCTGTAATGAATATTATAGAAGAACGTGAAAAGAACGGCCCATTTAAAGATATATTCGATTTCGTAGAGCGTGTGAACCTAAGTTCTTGTAACCGTAAGAATATAGAATCCCTGGCTTTAGCAGGCGCTTTCGATAATTTTCAGGAAGTAAGCCGCGAGCAGTTTTTCGGAGTTAATGGTAAAGGTGAGCAGTTTATAGATATGCTTATCCGTTATGGGAATAAATACCAGCTGGATAAGAATACAGCGGCCAATTCACTATTTGGAGGAGATACATCATTTGATATAGCACATCCTGAAATACCTAAAGTAGAGAAATGGTCAGATCTGGAGCGCCTGAATAAAGAACGCGAATTGATAGGGATTTACCTTTCGGCGCATCCGCTCGATGATTATAAGATAGTGCTTAGCTATGTATGTAATGTGGGTATGTCGGAAATTGAAGATAAGGATGCATTGAAAAATAAAGAAGTGACTCTGGGGGGACTGGTGTCGGCTGTGAGGGAAGGGATTACCAAGAACGGAAAGCCGTTTATGATTATTCGCATCGAGGATTTCACGGGAAGCGGTGAACTGCCTTTGTTTGGCGACGATTATATCAACTTTGGAAAATACGGGCGCCCGGGATTATATGTATATATAAAAGGACGTGTACAACCACGGAAATTTGACCAGACCCAGTTTGAGTTTAAAATATTTTCAATACAACTGTTGCCGGATGTAAAAGACCGCCTGATAGAGAAGCTAACGATTACTTTACCGCTGCATGATATGAATACGCAGATGGTGGAAGAATTGTCTACTTTAACAAAAAACAATCCGGGTAATTCATTGTTATATTTTCAGGTAGTTGATGGTGAACGAAATATGAAAGTAGATTTGTTTTCAAGAAGTTTTAAAATAAATGTCAAACAGGAACTTATTGATTATCTGGTGGAAAACGAAAATATTGTATTTAAAGTAAATTGAAACCTTTCATATTCTAAATAGATTAATTACCTTTGCAAAACAAATAAAATAAATAGATATTATAAATATTATAAATAATTAGATAGATTAAAACTATGGCTTTAGAAATTACAGACGCAGGGTTTGAAGATGTATTGAAATCAGACAAACCTCTAGTGATAGATTTTTGGGCGGAGTGGTGTGGCCCTTGCCGCATGGTCGGTCCTATTGTGGAAGAATTGGCTGCAGAATATGCCGATAAAGTAACTATTGGTAAAGTAGATGTGGATAACAATGACGACATTACGTCTAAGTATGGTATCCGCAACATTCCTACAATCCTGTTCATCAAAAACGGTGAAGTAGTGGACAAACAAGTAGGTGCAGCTCAGAAAGCCGTATTGGTAGAGAAAATAGAGAATATGCTGAAATAAAGTTTCCCAATATTGATAAAAAGGCCTGTCAGATAGACAGGCTTTTTTGTTGAATATCACTCCATAGGATTAATCCATGTTGAACTAATCGTTTCACCTTCTGTTATAATATAATGAATGGTTTAAAGTAGTTCAGGGATGGAAGCATATATGATCCTTTTGTATATTAGTATAGCTATGTTTGTGGCCAGCATTGTGCTGTGGTATATTTCGGGCAGATATATAAAAGAACATAAACCAGGCTTATCCCGACGGATGGTTTATATAGGCGGATTTATGTTCTCTTTTTCTATTTTAGGAGCTTTGATAGCCTTGATAATCTGGTCGTCTAAATAGCCTCATTTTGATTATCTTATATACTGCACCTTACTCTCATCTCTAGGCTTGGCATCCGGCGATTCATTCTTATAGCCAACGGCAATGCCAAAAACAACTTCATGTGTATCAGGCATATTTATCTCTTTCAGAAAATCTTTCGAATCGGGGTCGTTTAAAATACCGGCCATATTTCCGATAGTACATGTCCCGATATTCATAGATTCGGCACTGAGGAGAATATTCTGTGCCAATAGTCCACAATCGACCGCGCTATAAGGATTACTCTTATCTTTGCCTACAATGATGAGGGTAGGCGCTCCATGAAACACGCTGAATCCCGGCTCTTGCGCGCGGGCTGCACTTCCTTGCAGGCTTTTTCCTTTGGCCTTTTCTACAAAGCTATTGTTGATTCGGCTCAATAAATCGGCGCTTTGTATAACTCTTATTTCCCACGATTGTTTGTTCAGTGCACTCGGTGCATTTATGGCGCATTTCACTATTGTATCCAGTTGCTCAGGTGTTATCTGCTCCGGTTTGTATGAACGGATGCTTCTACGGCTCATAATGGCTTCTACTACAGCATTTTTTTGTTCCATATCGCTCGTTTTTTCTTTTGTTGAATTGTTGCAGGAGAATAGCATCAGGGACGCTATTGCTGCGATAAACATTTTCTTCATATTCATTTACTATATGTTATTTTTACTATTTCTGTTGTCTTATCAGTTATTCTAAACCGCTCATCAGCGCGGTGCCCTACTATCCATACTATATCATCACCTGAACAAAGCAGCCATGTGGCTTCCTTGTCGAACAGGCTGAACTTATTGTCGGAAAAGTAATCGCTTACTTTCTTCTTCCCCTTCATACCGAAAGGCATAAACCAATCGCCCTGCTTCCACTTACGGAGGGTCAACGGATAAGTTAACTTATTAGCGTCGATGTATATTATATCGGGATTCTTTTCTATTGAAAAATCCCCGTTTACCGGAACACGCTCTATTTTCAGATGTATAGGGCGTGATAAACTATTCTCATCTTCATGGATATTATACCGTTCTATTTTGAGGTTGTCCTTTTTCTTTAATATGAGATATCCTCTATCTTTCAGTAATTCATGCGTTTCCGAATAGAATATTTTACCCGACTGGCTTATCACGGATTCGAATATCCGCCGTACCGTAGCTGAATTGAACCCATACGGAGAAAGAAGCTCGAAAAGGATAGCTTCCGGCTCCAGATATTGAACCAGCATGGATATATTTATCTTATTATCTGCGAATATATTAGCTTTCACCTGAGCCATATACATATAGTATATGTTAGCCACCTGCGTCAGATGTTCGGCTGTCTTGTTTATCGACTCTTTTGCCGAAGGATTTATTGCTTCCAGCATAGGGATTACATTCAACCTTATCTTGTTCCGGGCATACATATCTTCATTGTTGGTGCTATCATCTACGAACGACATTCGTCTAACTTTCAGATATTCTATTATTTCGTCGCGACTCACACATAATAATGGACGGATAACATATCCGTTCACAGGGGCAATACCGGTAAGTCCGCGAATACCTGTTCCCCTGACAAGATTGAGCAGAATGGTCTCTACAGAATCATCGCGATGGTGTGCTACAGCTATTTTGTCGGCCATATGAATGACTCTGAGTTGTTCAAACCAGTTGTAACGCAGTTCACGGGCAGCCATTTCTATCGACACGGAATTTATGGCGGCATAAGCTTCCGTATCGAAGTCGATACGCTCGTATTTCAGATTATACTTTTTACACAGTTCTTCTACAAAGAATGCGTCCCTGTTAGATTCCTCGCCTCGTAAGTGAAAATTACAATGAGCTACGACACATTCGAGGCCGAAGCTATGCAGGATATCGAGTAAAGCAACGGAATCTGCTCCTCCGCTGACGCCTACGATAATTTTCTCTCCTCCGGCAAGTAATCCGTTGGCAACGATATACTGTTCTACTCTTGAAATATCCATAATTTAAATTTTCAGGTACGAAAAGTAATATTTCTGCACTTTTTTAGACAGCAGTTGTATATTCAGCATGTCCGATGCTTCGGATATATCCCTGATAGTGCCGTCATTGTAGAGGATATCTATACTATCGTCAGCTTCATTATACATATTTGTATAAATAACGTCGGACGAATAGAAGAAAGACGCTTCATATTCATTCACTCCGAGCTGCTCGGTATAAACCGCGATATGTTTCTGTATCTGATACTCTGACAGCGGTTCGTTGGTAATTTCTATCTTAAACAGGTTCCTGTTTATCAGAGCTGCGCTAAGCGTGGACAATACTTTGTCTTCGTTCTCTGCCCATACCTTCAATGCGCACCAGATGTCGTTATCGTCCAGACCTGCAAAACGTTTCAACACTTCTTCACGCTTTTTTTCAAAGAATATTTTGTTTACATCATTTTCTAAGAAATACAGGAATGCCGGAGAGGCAAACAGCTTTATCCCCTTATCGCTCAGTTCCTTTGCACGTGTCAGTGTTTTAATCAGCATTTTCTCGGCTGCAACGGCCGTTTTATGAAGATATACCTGCCAGTACATCAGCCGGCGCGACATCAGGAAGTTTTCTATCGAGTAAATACCCTTAGCTTCGACTACAAGGCGGTCATTGCGAAGATCGAGCATCTTGATAATGCGGGCCGATCCTATATTTCCTTCGGTTACACCCGTAAAGAAACTGTCGCGGCGCAGGTAATCGAGACGGTCTACATCCAGTTGCCCGCTCACCAGTTGATGCAGGAATTTCTTCGGATATTCGTTCTTAAATATTGAAATACAAATATCAAGTTCGCCGTTCAGTTCTTCGTTCAGGTTTTCCATCAGCGCAAGGGAAAATTCCTCGTGATGGATACCGTTTGTCAGCGTATATTCCAGTACATGTGAAAAAGGTCCGTGTCCTACATCGTGCAACAGTATGCAGGCTAATGCTCCATTTGCTTCTTCAGCAGTTATTTCATGACCTTTTATTCTCAGGTTGTTTATGGCCTCGTCCATCAGGTACATAGCGCCGATGGAATGGTGTAAACGGGTGTGTTGCGCTCCCGGATACACAAATGAGGCCAACCCCAGTTGCTTGATACGATTGAGCCGCTGCAAAAAAGGGTGTTGTATAAGTCTGTAAAGAAAATTATTCGGGATAGTAATAAAACCGAATACGGGATCATTGATTATTTTCTTCTTATTACTCATCAGTAACAGTGTATTTTAATATTTTAGAGTTCAAAGATACAGAGAATTTAATTAATCGAGGTTTAACAGCAAGTTTCTCTGGGGTAAACACACGAAAATTGGTAACGTTTCAGTTAACTGTATTTTCTCGCAGAGACGCTGAGAGGGAAAGCCTGACTCATAATCTATCGATATATTTACATTTATTAACTATGTCTAGTTAAAACCTGACACTTCTGACAGTTTTTTCATCGTTTTCCTCTTGCCATTTTTGCATCCCTTAACTATACATAGTTAAAAGGTAACAAAGGTAACACATATTTCAGCTTTTAGCTGATAGCTATTAGCCGTTAGCTTTGGCTATCGCTATCGCATAAGTGACTTTACGGTAAGCAGTCATCAGTAAACCAACTTGTAACTGCCCGCAGGGCGAAGTAACTTGTAACTGTTAAAAGGTAACAAAGATTACAGTTTTTGAGGTTTTTGTAGGGGCGGAATATTTTCCGCCCGAAATAAAAAAGATCCGCGGGCGGAAAATTTTCCGCCCCTACAGTTTTCCCAAAAAGTAACAAATGTAACACTTTTTATACCTATTACTTTTACCCTCTCTGTGGCCTGCCCTTTGGGGAGAAACAACGTTCGACGGAACGAAGTGTAGTCAATGGAGGGGCCGATCAACACGTCAAAGAACCATAAGCTAACAGCTCACTACATAGATAAACTTTTTCAAAAAGATTAAATTTAGGATTTGTCCTAAATTTTTTCTAGGTAGAAGCCAGAGGATATCTTTTCGGTCATGGACAAGGTTTGTCCGGATGAGGTATAATAAGTGGTAATATTTTATATTATTTTTTATTGTGTAGATGCAATTACAAAAGAATATAAAAAAATAGAGATATTAAGTAAATAGTTTTTGTGAACTACCGAAAATGTTATCTTTGTAATGAAGATCGAGGACAATTAGATGCGAACAATTATGAAGAAACTACTACTCAGGGTTCAACGAATGCTGGGTCTTAAGAAAACAGATAGAGATACTGTTATAAAGGAATATTTAGAAAAAAAGAGATAATTTCCAAAAGCGTCAAATTCTTTATTAAATTTGTCGCAAAAATATTTTTATGGAAATTTTTGAAACTTTTCTTTTGCCAAGTGCGTGGATAGCTTTGCTCACGTTGGCTTTTCTTGAAATAGTATTAGGTATAGACAATATTGTGTTTTTGTCTATCATATCGTCTAAATTACCACAAAAGGAGCAGCCCAAAGCCCGTACCATAGGCTTATTGTTGGCCATGCTATTTCGTATCCTTTTATTATTTTGTATATCCTGGCTGATGAAGCTTACCAAGCCGATATTCTCATTCGACACGGCATGGTTCGACGGCTCTATTTCGGGGCAGAGCATTATAATCGGAGTAGGAGGGCTCTTTCTACTATATAAAAGTGTAACTGAAATTCATCACAAACTGGAAGGGGAGAGCGGTGCTGCTCATGGGAAGTCAAAATCCGGTTTCATCGGTGTTATTGTACAGATCGTAGCTCTTGATATTGTCTTTTCGTTTGATAGTGTCCTCACTGCGGTTGGATTGGTCAGTTTCAGCGAATTCGGATATGTCGGGGCCATGACTATCATGGTTACCGCGGTTGTTGCGGCTGTTATGATTATGTTACTGTTTTCCGGTCCGGTAAGTAAATTTGTAAACGAACATCCGACAATTCAGATGCTTGGACTTTCATTCCTGATACTTATAGGTGTAATGTTGTTGGTAGAATCGGCACATTTGTCTCAGATTTCAATATTTGGTACAACAGTTGGGGAAATACCGAAAGGCTACATATACTTTGCCATCGCTTTCTCTTTACTTGTCGAATTCCTGAATATGAAGTTAAGGAAGAAGTCGACTCCTGTAAAACTCAAAGATTCGGAACTGATAAAAGAAGAATAGTCTTTAAGCTATAGATTGTTATCATCATTTGCCAATCAGTTTATATACTAACAGACCAATTTACAATAAAAGAACGCCCGGTTCGTTAAATAGGTAATCATTAAAAAAGACCAGACACTTATTCTATGAAGAGATTTATACTTACATCCCTTATCGGCATATTATCAGCCGGATTTACGTTATATGCTCAATCGAAGCAGCTTATCCAAATCAATTCGGTGAAAACGAAAGAGATAGTCGATCTCAAGTATAATAACAAAAAACAACTTACCTATTTTGTAGAAAAGGGTGTTGTTACCTTTCGTGAATTTACGTTCAAATATGATAAAATTACGAACTTGCTCTCAGAGTGTATAATGAATCAGGACAGAGGGGAATTGATTACCAATTCCAGATATACTTACAATGATGGTTATATTACTGAAGAGGTGGCAAGTTCCGGAAAACAGGTAAAGGAGAAAAAAGTAACAGACCACCTGCAAATTCATATAGATCATAAAGGACGGCTTACCAAAACCGTATTTGAAGATGGTAAACCGTGGGAAGAATTTGTATATGACGAAAATAATAATCTGGTTACATACACACAACATGGAGCAACCAACGAAGGAAGTAAGATCACTATCTTTAAATTCAACAATGACAAATCTGCTTTTCTCAATATAGAGAGTATTCCAGCGTGGTTCTGGGCATGGCATGTAAATAGTATGAGATGGTGCGGAGACTTTATCGGTAAAAATAATCCGAGCGGGTTTACGACCGAAGACCCAAGGTATGGTACAGATACTATTGAAGTTACATATGAATACGATACGGATGGGTATCCCGTAAAGCAGTTCTATAACGGAGAATTAGTCCGGGAGATGATATATAAGAATTAAAAAAAAGAATGTAAAAAAGGCGGTTAAATCAGTTCTAATCGCCTTTTTTATATTCCTTATATCATTAAGATTTTACCCAAACAGATAAAGCCCCTCCTTCGACAAGGAAATTGCCGTTACCTTCATCGTCTATTGTTATTTTCTGCTGTACGTTTCCGGTAAGGTCGTACCAAACTTCACCTTTGCGGTTTATGCCCACATTCATTATCTTATCTCCGTCAATACCGTTCGACATCAGAAATACAAGTCCCGATCCGCTGTGATCTTTATCTCCCATGCGCACAAAGCCTACCGTAGAGGGATGGTTGAAATAATCTTTTTGTTCGCCATAAGCATATTTCCTCCGGGCATCCAGTAATAGATCAATGATAGGTTGATGACGCGATTTTTCGCCGTTAGTACCATAATAATCACCATAAAAAATGCAGGGATATCCTTTCTCCATTAGTAGGATGAGGGCGTAAGCCGAAGGTTTGAACCAGTCTTCTATTTCCGATTCCAGAGAGCTACCCAGTTGCGAGTCGTGGTTATCCACAAAAGTGACTGCATAGTCCGGATGATGCAAAACGAGAGTATTGTCCAGTATCCCTTGCAAATCATAATCTTTGCCGAATATCGAAGCCTTATACATATTATAATGCAGAGGTACATCGAACAAATCGGTCGTTTTATTTACAGCGGAAAGATATTTTTCTAACGTCTCCAGATCCCCGTTCCAGTATTCAGCGACCGAATAGAAGTCGTCGCCCCTCTCTGCTCTTACTGTTTCCAGAAATTGTTTAACAAACTTATCTTCCATGTGTTTCACTGCATCGAGACGCATACCATCCAGATTCAATTCGTTGGAAACCCATAGTCCCCAGCGGTTCAGCTCTTTTATCACTTCCGGATGGTCGAGATCCAAATCGTTGCAAAGTAAAAAATCATAATTTCCGTTTTCGTCATCTACCCCTTCACTCCAATATTTGTTTTCTCCGAGTATACGAAAGATTCCGCTTTTTTTCTGAGCATCGTCAAATCCGACACCGGAAAAGTGATACCAGTGCCATTTAAAGTCGGAATATTTATTCCCCCGTCCTTTGAATAAGTAACCTGTCCATGCCTGAATCTCTATTTCGTCGCTTATATCCTTGTTTCTCGCTTTAGGATCTACCTCTTTTACTTTAAATTTCTCGGTATAGTCACCTTCGGCTTTATGATTCATCACAGTATCGAGATATACTGATATTTTATTTTTATGCAACTCACCGATCATTTCTATTAATTCATCTTTTGTACCATATTTCGTTCTTACGGTACTATTCTGGTCAAATTCTCCGAGGTCGAAAAGATCGTATGTTGCATACCCTTCATCCTGCTGTTCGTCTGCCTTATATGCCGGAGGAATCCATACTGCCGTTATACCTGTTTCATGCAGATGTCTTGCATCTTGTTTTAGTTGTTTCCATAAATTTCCGTCATTTGGGAGATTCCACTCAAAGTATTGCATCATTACACCATTTTTCATAACCGGCAATGTTTATTTTTTTGTTTGTGATTTTATGTTTGATTCCCATTTAGGGAATGTCTAACGAAAATTTAAATCCAGCTTTTGGTTTTTCCTAGACTAAAAGTACAAAGAAAACGCTTTTACATTCCTTTTTGTTTAACAAATTACGCATTACCGTGCATACACATGATATGTAATCGATATATGGCAATGTGAGCCAACTGTTGACGTAAAATCTGTACATACAGGACTTCGTTAACGAAAAAAAATAGCCTCAGTTTTTCTGAGGCTATTCATTATAATAAAAGCAGATTATTCATACTCGTTCCATGACTTGATCTCTATCTCATCGACATTCATTTTGCAGAATGCCTGGATGAAAGCAGATGCGAGGCGGGAGTTTGTAAGCAGAGGCACATTGTAGTCGATAGATGCCCTGCGGATTTTATATCCGTTGTCCAACTCATTTGTGGTAAAGTTTTTAGGGATATTCACCACAAGATCTATCTTTTTGTTCTGGATCATTTCCAGTGCACTTGGTTTCTGGTCTTCATTCGGCCAGAATACCTGAGTAGCAGGAACTCCGTTGTCTACAAGGAACTTTTGAGAACCGCCGGTTGCATACAGTTCGTATCCTTTCTGATGTAGCAGGCGTGCGGCTTGCAACAGTTCCACTTTCGATTTGGCTGGTCCGGTAGAGAACAGTACCGTTTTCTTCGGTACACGGTAACCGACCGACAGCATCGACTTGAGCATAGCATCGTAGAAATTGTCTCCGATGCATCCCACCTCTCCGGTAGAAGCCATATCCACACCCAGTACAGGGTCAGCTTTCTGCAAGCGTGAGAATGAGAACTGCGACGCTTTGATGCCTACATAGTCGAGGTCGAAGTCGTTCTTGTTCGGCTTTTCTACATTTTTGCCCAGCATCACCTGAGTAGCAAGATCGATAAAGTTTATCTTCAGTACTTTAGATACAAACGGGAAAGAGCGGGATGCCCGCAGATTGCATTCGATTACTTTTATGTCGTTATCTTTTGCAAGGAACTGCATATTGAAAGGTCCCGAAATCTGTAACTCTTCGGCCACTTTCCGTGCTACTTTCTTTATCCGTCTTACAGTCTCGATATATAAGCGTTGAGCAGGGAACTGTATGGTCGCATCCCCCGAGTGTACTCCGGCAAATTCGACATGTTCCGAGATGGCATACATCACTATCTCGCCTTTGTTGGCCACAGCATCTATCTCTATTTCTTTTGCATTCTCGATAAACTCGCTGACTACCACAGGGTGTTTTTTTGAGACTTCAGCAGCCAGTCCGAGAAAGTTTTCAAGCTCCTGATCATTAGAGCAGACATTCATCGCAGCACCCGAGAGTACATAAGACGGCCGGATGAGTACCGGGTAGCCTACCTCGGCTACAAAGCCTTTGATATCATCGAGCGAACTCAATTCTTTCCATCGTGGCTGATCTACTCCGATGCGGTCGAGCATGCTGGAGAACTTGTGGCGGTCTTCGGCATTGTCGATGCTTTTGGCAGTTGTGCCGAGTATGTTTACTTTTGCCGCATCTAGTCGCATAGCCAGATTGTTTGGTATTTGTCCGCCTACCGAAAGGATTACCCCGTGCGGGTTTTCCAGTTCTATAATATCCATCACGCGCTCGTAAGTCAACTCGTCAAAGTAGAGGCGGTCGCACATGTCGTAGTCGGTAGATACTGTTTCGGGATTGTAGTTTATCATTACAGAGCGATACCCCTCCTTACGGATGGTTTGCAGGGCATTAACCGAACACCAGTCGAACTCTACGGACGATCCGATGCGATATGCTCCCGATCCGAGAACGATCACCGATCGGTGGTCGCCCAGATACTTCACATCGTTGGCCTTACCGTTGTATGTGATGTAGAGATAGTTGGTCTGAGCCGGATATTCGGCGGCAAGCGTATCTATCTGTTTCACACATGGTACGATTCCGTTTTCCTTGCGGATGCGGCGTACTTCGTATGATATATTTTCTACAAGGCTTGGTTCTTTGCATACGATCTTCGCTATCTGGAAGTCGGAGAATCCCATTTGTTTGGCAGAGCGAAGCAGGTCGAGTGGGAGAGACTGTATATCGTCGAATTTTTCCAGTTCCTTAGAGCATTTGAAGATATATTGCAGTTTCTGTAAGAACCAAAGGTCTATTTTGGTGAGGTCGTGTATCTGCTCTATGGTGTATCCTCTTTTCAGGGCTTCTTCTATGCAGAAGATTCTTTTGTCTGTAGGATTTTTCAGGGCATCATCCAGATTGTCGATTTCCAGAGGTTTGTTGGCCGCGAATCCGTGCATGCCGATGTTAATCATACGAAGTCCTTTTTGTATGGCTTCTTCGAATGTACGGCCGATAGCCATAATTTCACCGACAGATTTCATACTTGAGCCTATCTCTTTCGATACGCCGTGAAATTTACCCAAGTCCCAGCGAGGGATTTTTACCACCACATAGTCTAGCGCAGGTTCGAAGAAAGCGCAGGTAGATTTGGTTACTGAGTTTTTCAGTTCGAACAGTCCGTAACCTAGTCCCAGCTTGGCAGCTACAAAAGCCAGCGGGTAACCTGTTGCCTTGGATGCCAGTGCCGATGAACGGCTCAGACGAGCGTTAACCTCGATCACACGGTAGTCTTCCGATTCGGGATCGAAGGCATATTGTACGTTACATTCGCCCACGATACCTATATGTTTCACAATGCGGATTGAAAGTTCACGCAGTTTATGATATTCGGAATTAGTCAGCGTTTGCGATGGAGCTACTACGATACTTTCACCGGTATGGATGCCGAGCGGGTCGAAGTTTTCCATGTTACACACTGTCATGCAATTGTCATACTTGTCGCGGACAACTTCGTATTCGACTTCTTTCCAGCCTTTCAGTGATTTTTCTACCAGAAGTTGTGATGAATAAGCCAGCGCTTTTTCGGCCAGCACCCGCAGTTCCTGCTCATTATCGCAGAATCCCGAGCCCAGTCCGCCAAGCGCGTATGCGGCGCGTACGATGATAGGGTAACCTAATTCCGCCGCTGCTGTCACTGCGTCTTCTATTGAGCCTACAGCATGGCTTTTGATAGTCTTTACATCTATCTGGTCTAGTTTCTTGACGAAGAGGTCTCGGTCTTCGGTATCCATAATGGCTTGTACGGGTGTTCCCAGTACACGGACATTATATTTTTCCAGAATACCGCTTTCGTAGAGTTGTACACCGCAGTTGAGTGCGGTTTGTCCACCGAAAGCAAGAAGTATACCTTCCGGCTTTTCTTTTTGGATAACCTTTTCTACGAAGTATGGGGTGATAGGTAAGAAGTATATCTTATCGGCACTGCCTTCCGAGGTTTGTACCGTTGCAATATTGGGGTTGATAAGTACAGTTTCTATGCCTTCTTCTTTCAGGGCTTTCAGGGCTTGCGAACCTGAGTAGTCAAACTCTCCCGCTTCACCGATTTTGAGTGCTCCCGAACCAAGGACTAATACTTTTTTTACGTCTATATCCATTTTGTTTTAGTTACGAGTTACAAGTAATTTAGTGTAAAAGAATTCTAGTTTACTAGTATTTTCATTGCTAACTGTTAACTGATGACTGTTAACTGATTTATAATTTTTCTACAAACATATCGAACAAGAATGACGTATCTGTCGGACCACTGGCAGCCTCAGGGTGAAACTGGGCGGAAAAGAACGGTTTAGTCTTGTGTTTGATACCTTCGTTTGTTCCGTCATTCAGATTGATGAACAATGGTTCCCAATCCGATCCCAGAGAGGCATTTGCTACTGCAAAACCGTGATTTTGCGATGTAATGAAGCATTTGGTAGAGTCTACCATTTTCACAGGTTGGTTGTGGCTGCGATGTCCGTATTTCAGTTTGTAGATGGTTGCGCCTCCGGCTTTTGATAGTAGCTGGTTGCCCATACATATACCGCAAATAGGTTTGTTACCTTCCATCGCTTTTCGGATATTCTTAACAGTCTCTTCACAGAAATCGGGGTTTCCCGGTCCATTGGAGATGAAGAGGCCATCCCATTCCAGCTGGTTGAAGTCGTAGTCCCACGGCACGCGTATAAGTGTTACATCGCGTTTCACAAGGCAGCGGATTATATTGTGTTTTACTCCGCAATCTACCAGTACTACTTTCTTCTTGCCGTTGCCGTATGTAATCACTTCTTTACAACTGGCTATGGCTACCTGATTTTCGATGTTCGGATCGTAGAAGTCTATTTCGTCAACTCCGCTGAATACGATTTTACCTTTCATCGATCCTTTTTCGCGTAATATCTTCGTCAGTTCGCGTGTGTCTATACCGTAAATTCCCGGTACATCATTTTCTTTGAGCCATTCACCAAGGCTTTTTTTAGCATTCCAGTGAGAGTATTCGTGTGAATAATCTGAAATGATGAGTCCGTTCACTTGTATTTTTTCCGATTCGTAGAAGTCGGAAATACCATTTGTGAAAGTGTTGTCAGGAACCCCGTAGTTTCCTACAAGCGGGAAGGTGACAACAAGTATCTGTCCCAGATAAGAAGGGTCGGTAAGGCTTTCCGGATAACCTACCATAGCTGTATTGAATACAACTTCTCCGGCACTGGCTTTTTCCGAGCCGAAAGACCGTCCTTCGAAAACTGTTCCGTCGTCAAGAATTAGTTGAACTGGTTTGTCTGAATACATCTTTTTGTTTAGAATATAATTGTGACTAATAACTGATTTATAAGATAAAAAAAAAGGAACGTGATATTTGGTATATCTGTTCCTTTAGCTTGTATAATAATGTTGTATCTTTTTCTTTTTCATTTTTTCAAATATCCGATAAAACTCATGTGAATATCTGAAGCACAAAGATAGCAATAAATTATAATATCCTTCCGATTGATTGATATTATTTTGATTATATATACATTTTTTTCAAAAATGTTTTTTAATGAACTCGTCTAGACTTTTTCTTTTCATATCTTTTTGTCATGCTGACGATAGGAAGCATCTCATTTCTCAAGAGATTTTTCACTCTGTTCAAAATGACAAAGAGGGTATTTGTTTCATAATGTTACCAGATTCAAAAAGTCTAGACGACCTCAATAACATATTTAAACGTTCAATTTGCAACACAAGCAATTCTGAAAATTACACAGAATAGAAAAAAAGATTTATATTTACATAATAAAAAAACACACTTTACTATCGGATTGACTTTATGAAGAAAGTTTTTGTCAGCGGGTGTTATGATATGCTTCACAGTGGGCATGTCGCGTTTTTCGAAGAGGCTGCCACATATGGAGATCTATATGTAGGTATAGGTTCGGATCAGACTGTGAATGAGCTTAAAGCTCGAAAAACCGTCAATAATGAACAGGAACGTCTGTATATGGTGAGTTCCCTCAAATCAGTAAAAGAGGCATGGATAAATCGTGGTTCAGGACTTATTGATTTTTTGGAAGAGATCAAACAACTAAAACCGGATATATTTTTTGTCAATAGTGACGGACATAGTTCCCTGAAGGAGCAGTTGTGTAAAGAATTGGGTATAGAATATGTTGTAAGTAAACGTGTTCCTCATGAAAATTTACCGGTTCGTTCTACCACGGCTCTACGCGAAGAGTGCCGTATTCCGTACCGTATCGATCTGGCAGGCGGCTGGCTGGATCAACCAAATGTAAGCAGCCTTTATCCGGGGCCTGTGCTGACTATATCCATAGAGCCTGATTACGAATTCAATGATCGCAGTGGTATGTCTACCAGTTCGCGGAATAAAGCCATCGAACTTTGGCAAGTGGACATCCCGCCGGGTAACAGGGAAAAATTAGCATTAACTCTTTTCTGCTTTGAGAATCCTCCCGGTACAAAGTATGTAAGCGGATCGCAGGATTCGTTGGGGATTGTTATGCCGGGGCTCAATAAATTATACTATACGGGAGATTTCTGGCCGTCGGAAATAGAAAGTGTATTGGATAACGAAATTCTTAGCTGGCTCGAAAAACATTTGTGGCTGGTGCCATTATATCCTCGTCATGACAATTATGATGTGTTGTCTGAGACTAATATAACAATTGAAAATGCAAAGAAACTAAGTGCTGCAGCTCTCTCGGCATGGGATGCAATAAGAGGAAAGGATATTCAGAAATTAGGAAAGGCTGTAAAAGACAGCTTCGATGCCCAGATACTTATGTATCCGCATATGGTAAACAGTGATATATTCAAGGTATTGGATAAGTATAAAGATAAGGCGTTAGGCTGGAAACTTAGTGGTGCAGGAGGTGGAGGTTATCTAACATTCGTTAGCGAAATGCCGATAGAGAATGCGATTCAGATACGTATACGCCGTGGGGATAATTTTTAACAGGATATAATTTGGGAAAATAAGGCAAGATAATATCAAACTTTATATAAGGCTTATATATTTTGTTCTCTGTAAAAACTAATGTGTGAGAAAAAAAGGTATAAAAGCAATAAAAAAAGGGAGTGTCCGGCTCCCTTTCGCATTATCATATGTTTGTCTTCTTTTTGATCCTTTCCGTTTTCCTTGATCTGCAAATAAAACAATGGAATTTGTTTTTTGTTTTTAGAGTTGGTTAGAAGTTTGCAATAATTAAGTATATTTATAAGACAGTCTCAGGAATCATTATTTTCTATATTATGCTTTTCTCTATATGCCCTTGGGGGCATGCCGTAACGTTGAGAGAATAGTTTATAAAAACTTCCTCTGTTATTGAATCCCGACTGATAAATGACTTCATCGACAGAAATATTTGTCTTGATCAGTAAGCCTTCTGCTATCTTCAATTTATAATCCCTTATCAGACTTCCCGGGCCATTCTTATATACGACGTCTATTTTTCTGTATAGTTGGCGTACACTTACATTGAGCAGAGATGCCAGTTCCTCGGTTGAAAATGCAGGATTTTTGATGTTCTCATCTATGACTTGCAGCGTCCGTTCATAGAACTCTTTATCTTCGCGGTGTAGAATTTGCCCTTCTTCGATTTCGAAAGCACTTAATGCTGAATTATAATATTCTTTTGTTTCTTCTTCCCTTTTTAACAGGCGGCTGACAGCTTTCTTCAGGTATTGGACATCGAACGGCTTTGAGATATACATATCTACCCCTGCATCAAGCCCTTCAAGCTGGTCTTCTGTATAATTTTTGCCCGATAAAATAATAACCGGAATATGGGAAGTCACCCGGGATTCTTTTAGCATGCGTACAAGGTCGAAACCACTCCGTCTGGGCATCATTACATCAGATATAAGAAGATTTATCTTTGTTTTGGATAATATTTCCTCTATTGTATCCGGATCGTTTACCGGGATCACATTATACTGGTCTTTCAGTATTTCGCATACAAACCATAGTATCTCGATTTCATCGTCCACAACAAGAATTGTCGGACGTGATTTTACAATATTGAATTCTGGTAGTATAATTTGTTTTTTCTCCGGTATTTGCATCGGAATACCGGATGCAATTCTGGAAGATTCAAGAGCTTTGTTGGTAAGTTCATGCATAGGGAGTTCGACCGTAAAACATGTGATCTGTCCGGGGGTACTTTTTACCTGCATATCTCCACCAAGTAGTTTTACTGTACTGTGGCAGATAGAAAGTCCTAATCCGTTGCGAGAAAACAGGCGGCTGTTATGCCTGCTTTCAAGGTTATCCAACACCCGGTAACGGTCGAAAACAAAGGGCAAGTCTTCCGGGCTGAAACCTTTTCCCGTATTGGATACGGAAGTGACAAGCTTTTGATCTTTGACGAAAATATCGACATTGATATTACCACTATCCGGAGTATACTTGAAAGCATTTGAAACCAGGTTTGTCAATATTTTTGAATAGCATCCCGGATCGGTTTGCCATATGAGCTTCTTTTCTATATTCACACTGTAATCTGTTTGCTTACTATCAGATAGTAGCCTGAACGAAGATAATATATTTCCCGCAAACTCTTCTATTTCAACTTTCTCTATAACCACCTGAGTGTGACCGGTATCTATCCTGCGGAATTCAATAAGCTCCTGTATCAGGCCGTTCAACCTTTCCGCATTGCGGTGTATTAAGGTTGCATAATCGTATACAGGAGATGACTTGTCAACAGAAGAAAGTATGTGGTCGCAAGGGCCGTAAATAAGAGTCAGAGGGGTACTGAATTCGTGGGTTATATTGGTAAAGAAGCGTAATTTCGATTCATAGATTTCTTCCGTTTTCTTTTGTTCCATTTTTTCGAACACCCGGTGTTCTTTGCGTTTTACTTTGCGCCTGTATGATAATATGAAGAATAAGGCTACGGAACCTGTTATTATCGCATAGATAATGTAGGCCACAGTAGTCATATACCATGGCGGAAGAATCCGTATATATTGTGTGTAGACAGGTTGATTCTCAAAAATATTGTTGGCTGAGAAGCGTACTTTCAACAGGTATTCTCCGGGAGCCATATTCGTAAACGTAACACTGTTCGAAGTCCCGTTATCAATCCATTTGCCACTATGTCCACTCAGCAAATACTGGTAAGTATACTTGTGTCCGTTGACATAATCCGGTGCAACAAATGACACGGTAAAGAAATTCTGATTGTGTGGCAGTTCCAGTATATCTTTTTGATCTCTTGTTTTAATATAGTCTGCTATCTCTACCTCTTTTCCGTATATACTGAGGCTGTTAAAGTAGAAGTTAGGTGTGAAAACAGGTGTTTGTGTCTGGTTGCTGCGGATGGAAACAAATCCGTCGATACCCCCAAAAAACATTATCTGTTTGCGAGGGCATATATAATAGGCATTATCACTGAACTCCTGCACAGACAGATTATTGGGGTTGCTATAATTCGTGAATACTTTTGTCCGGGGATCGAATCTAGCGAGTCCCTTATTCGTACTCAGCCAGAGATAACCCTGCGGATCTTCCACGATTCCATGTATGGTGTTATTCGGAAGCCCCCATTCAGTATTATAATTAATGTATTCCAGTTTGTCCTTTCCCACTTTTGTTATCCGGCAAAGACCAAAACTAGTGCCCAGCCACAATGTTTTATGGCTATCGCGGTATATTACAAGTATATCATTAACCAACTGATTTTCACCATTGGTTAGTTTATAGAACGTTTTTTCTTCCGTTTTTAGGTTAAATCTGACCAGGCCTTCGCCTCTGCTCCCGATCCATAAAATAGAATCATTTTCTATCTCGGTATCATAAATTACATTTTCTGTTTGGAAAAATCTGAAATGATCCATTTTCTCTATCCGGGGAACACCGTTTGTAAATGCCAGTTTTATGCGGTGTAGTCCGTCTCCGGAAGTCGTTACCCACAGGGTATTTGCGTTTTGCTCGGTTGCCGAACAGAGAAAATATAATGGTTTGCTTCCGGGGGGCTGTGATAGGGTGTGTATTCGTTTGTCGGAATAAGAATAATAATTGATACCCGGCCCGCCGCTTATGATCCATAGTAAGTTATGCCTGCTTTCGACAAGGTTGAAAATGGAATTATTGGCAAGAGCAGAGTTCTGTATGTGAAAATGATTCACTTTTTTATCGGGAAGTGGTTCATCCGGATTATAATCGGGAAAACAAAAAAGTCCGTCACCTTTTGTCCCTATCCATAAATTATTATCAGCATCCAGTGTTACAGACCGTACCGGAACTTTTGCCTGAGGATAGAACTCGTATAACATCGAAGAGCGTATCGTGTAATCTTCTTCCGAATATATATATACTCCGTAACCATCGGTACCTATCAGGACAATTTGCTGTACCGGATCATAGGCCATATTAAAAATACCATAGTTGAGTGTAGTACGTTCTATATATGGTTTGTTTCCGGAATGAGGATCGCGCCTTATTACTTTAAGCCCATCATTAATGAAAGCAATAAAGATGTCATCACCTGCTATCAGGGCATCTCTCATGCTCTCTTTGGGTGGGATTTCCGCACCAATATTCATTACAAATTCTTTGATACCTGTGTTGATGTCAAGGGTATATAGATCGAACCGGGCATCTACAAAAACGACGCTCGTACCTTTTTCGAAAGCCCATCTGACAGCGGCATCATGTTCGTAATCCATCAAACGGTAGGTTCCGGTTATGATCCCGTTTTCCTTTATTATTTTATAGCGCATTATCTGTCCCATAGAACCAAATACCCAGATGATATTATCCTTACAGATAGAAAAGCATTGTGTCCTGTAGGGTATTACTCCCGGGGTATGTATCTTGTGAAACCGGCCATCGGATTTGTTATATACAGCAATCGAATCATTTTCGGAAAGGACAAAAAAAGTCCCGTCCGGGCTTTTTGCCTGCCAATATATAGTTCTCATATCGGGATGATTCTCGAATGTGCCTGATTTGGAATTGAACAGGCATAATCCCTGATTTGTCTTTAGCCAAAGCATGCCGGGATCGGTTTCTGTGATGTGCCTTATTACATTTCCCGGTAAGGAATTGTTGTGGCTTGTTGGCAGGTAATTTTTAACCGAAGAGCCGTCGTAACGATTGAGCCCGTCATAAGTAGCAAACCACATAAATCCGTAACTATCCATTGTTACAAATCTCACAGCACTCGATGAAAGTCCATAGCGGGAAGATATATGCTGAATGTTATATGCATATACGTTAATATTCGTACAAATGGCAAGTATTGCGATTATTATCAGGGCCGAAATTTTTTTCATATCAAGTAATAGATATACTAAATAAGGTTTTTACAAATATAGCTTATTAAGACAAGCTTTACCTAATTCTTCCCTCAGTATTATGTCAAGGCATATGCGTATATCTGCCATTTTAGTCCGTTTTTCTGCCATGCATCTTTGCTGACAATTATTACAGAAATGCGGACAAAGGGATACCATAGCTTCCTTAATTTTGTTCAAATTAACGTTTAATCTAATTCGCACTCAAAAACCATTGAAAAGAAGAATTTATTATTATGAAAAACCATTATTATTTATGAAAAAGAACAAACTAAGAAACAAACTTAGACAGTTTATGTCATTAAGTATGGCTATCGCTTTATTTCTGACAGTAAATGTGGTGACTGCACAAAACGGTCAGCAGGCAAAAGTGACTATTTCCGGTACTGTTACTGCTAGTGGTGAACCTGTAATAGGCGCTGTAGTGGCGGTAAAAGGAACAACTACGGGAACAATAACCAGTGACAAGGGAGAATATACGATCAATGCGACTGGCAATGATATACTGGTATTCTCATCTATCGGCTATATTTCGCAGGAAATCCCCGTAGGACGGCAAACGAGAATCGATGTTGTTCTCGAAGACAATGTTATCAATCTGGAAAGCGTAGTAGTTGTAGGCTATGGTACACGTAAGCGCTCCGATCTCACAGGAGCGGTTAATGTTATGGGTGAGCAAACTATCCGGGCTACTCCTGCCGCAAATATCGCGATGGCTCTGCAAGGGGCGGGGGCCGGTGTGAACATACAGCGTAGCGGCGGTTCCACACATCCGGGACATACTCCCGAAATCCGTATCCGGGGAACCCGGTCGATAGCAGCCGGTAACGACCCTCTTTTGGTTGTGGATGGTATTCCTTACGAACTAAGTATGATGAACAATATCGCGCCCGAGGATATTACCTCGGTTACAGTGCTTAAGGACGCATCATCGACAGCGATTTATGGCTCGCGTGGAGCCAATGGGGTTATACTCATCTCTACTAAGCGTGGTGCTGAGGGTACCAAGGCCGTTGTGAACTATAATGGATATATCGGTTTCAGTAAACCGTTGGGTTTCTATGATGTTATGAAATCTGAAGACTATATGAAGTTGCGCAAATGGTCTATGTATAACCGTTATAAAAATGCGGAGAATTATACGGGTATTGACGATCCCAAAGTACTGCAAAAAGTATTTGAAGGAGGCCTCGATGGAGAAATAGAAGGTTATGAGAGGGGAGTAGATACCGACTGGCAAAGGGAACTGTATGACCAGAACCCTTTGATGACCAATCATCAGATCAGCTTATCGGGCGGAACAAAGAATACACAGTATGCCGCATCGCTGGGATACTATAAATCGACGGGTGTATATGACCTGCAATCAATGGAGCGCACAACCCTCAAATTGTCTATAGATCATACAATAAACAAATACCTGAAATTTGGACTGAATACATTGAATACCTATTATATCAGCAGGGGGGAAAGCCTGAATCCGATGGGTGACGCCCTTAGTCTCAGTCCGTTGTTGTCGCCATACATGGATGATGGTACAATCAGGGAAAAAGTGCATCCGAACGACCTTATGAGCAATCCTTTAATGGACCTTCGCAAAGATGCGATTCAGGATGATCGCAAAAGGCTGTCAACATTTACAACAGGTTATCTGGAGGTGGATTTCACACATGGATTCAAATACAGGCTCAATGCCGGAGTACAACTTTCTTCTACCACGCTGCAACGTTACTATCAGAAAGGGACAAGCAAGCGCCGCCAGTCATCTAACTACGGGTATAACGAATCCAATTCTCTGACCGATTATACTATTGAGAACCTGTTAACTTATGACAGGAAGTTCGATAAGCACAATCTCAATCTTACGGCCATGTTTAGTGCCGAAGAAAGAGAAGCTCAGGAATTCGATCTGGACTACGAAAACGTACCGACCAATCAGGTGGGATACTACAATCCGGGTACGGCTGAGAATCATAAGGGAAACGGAGATTATAATAAATGGAGTATGCTCTCTTATATGGGGCGTATCAATTACGACTACGACTCCCGTTATTACCTTACGGCAACGCTTCGTACCGATGGTTCATCACGTTTGGCTAAAGGGAATAAATGGCATTATTTTCCGTCTGCCGCTTTGGCATGGAATATTGGCAATGAAAAGTTTATGAGCGGGACTTCTCACATATTGTCACAGCTGAAACTGAGGCTAAGTTATGGAGAAGTAGGTAACACCAATGTGAGTCCTTACGATACTATGGGTGACATGACCAGCAACAAGTATATCTTCGGGTCACAGGGTGTACTTGGATACTATCCCACTGCTGCCTCGAACAGCGAACTGAAGTGGGAGCGTACCGCCAGTTACAATGCTGGTATAGATTTAGGCTTTCTTAATAACCGATTTTCGGGATCAATTGAGGTTTATAAACAATTCTCCAACAACCTGATGATGAAATTTACCCCTCCGGCGACAAGCGGAGTAAGCACGCAAATCCCTTACAATGTGGGTAAAACGGAAAATGTCGGGTTTGAATTCGCAGCCCGGGTACATGTTTTCGACGGTGATGGTAAAAATAAATTCCAATGGACTTCCGATTTCAACATTTATTTCAACAGAAATAAGGTTGTTCAACTTACCGAAGGTGTAGACAAGCTGATTTCAGACAACCTTTTTGTCGGTCATCCCTTAGGGTCTTTCTACGAATATGTAGGGCTCGGTATCTGGCAGGATACTCCTGAGGACAGGGCGCTTGCAGAAAGTTACGGGTTGAAGACTTCCGGCGACGACTCGGTGATAGGAACTATTAAAGTCGCGGATATCAGTGGCCCTGACGGTGTTCCGGATAATGTAATCAATGATTTTGACCGCAAAATAGTAGGTAGTCATCAGGCAAACTTCGAAGGAGGATGGACAAATAGTCTGGCATATAAGAACTTCGATTTCACTGTGGTTATGAATTTCCGTCAGGGTGGCATGCTTAGGTCTGAACTTTATGGTGGAGGACAAAACTCTCTGATGGGAGGTTATTACAACAACCTGAATGTAGATTACTGGACTCCTGAAAATACAGGCGCCCGCTGGCCGGCTCCGAATAATAAAGTGCAGAGTATACCTTACAAAGGTACGCTTACACTGTTTGACGCCTCTTATCTCAAGATACGGACGCTTACTTTGGGATATTCCTTACCGGATAAACTTCTTAAGACAGTAGGGGTGAGCAAGGCCCGTGTTTATTCCACAGCGACAAATCCATTTACATTCTTTTCCGAATATGTAAACAAATATAAAGGGCTTGATCCGGAAACCAACCGGGTGATGGGTACTGTAATACCTCCATCATGGCAAATGTTATTCGGTATTAATATAACCTTTTAAGGTCGCAGACCTTTTTATTACATGGGTGAGTAAATAAAATAAGATTACTATAACTCAAAAATGTATTATAAAACATATTCATTTACTTAATTGTGAGACAACAATGAAAAAAATAATATATTTATTAGCCTGCCTTCCGCTATTTATTATGATGGCATGCGGCGATTTTCTGGACGAAGAAAATCACTCGAAGATGACACCTGAGTCATTCAGTACACCACAAGGTTTCGAACTTGGATTGAACGGCGTATATGGTGGAATGAGAGCCTTTTATGGACCTATCAGTGCTATTCATATGATAACTGTGCCCGGAACCGACGAATTCTATAGCCGTTCTTCGGGCGACATCTATAATTTTGGTAATTATACAACGAATTATAAGCCTAATTCCGGTTATATTTATGACTATTGGAGAAGTTCATATACCCTGATTAATACTTGTAATGGCCTTGTTCACTTCGGCGAAAGTATGACTGATATTCCTGAAGCCAAAAAGATAACCATGCTGGCTGAGGCCAGATTTTTCAGGGCATTGCTTTATTTCCGTTTGGTGCAGTTTTTCGGCGATGTGACATTGAACCGCACATACAACGACGTTGTGGTGAAAACAGCTAAGCGTGACCCGATGGCCGATGTTTACGACTTTGTTGTCGAAGACCTGCTGTATTGTACAACTCCCGGTAATCTGCCTGTCGGCCCTAAAGATACCCAGCCCGGACGTGTTACCCAGGCATTAGCCCGTCATCTTCTGGCAAAAGTATATCTTACACGTGGATGGAGTAGCGCAGCTAAAGCCACCGATTTTCAGAATGCATATGATATAGCAACAAAGCTGATAGAGGATGGAGACCGGACAGGGGTTAAACTGATGGGAAAATATGAAGATATTCATAAACCCGGAAATGAAAACAATCAGGAAATACTCTTTAATGTGCAAATGACAGACGACCCTATTTATGGTGTTCCGGAAAAGGATTCGGGTATGAATAACCTTGCTCATATTTTTGTTGCAGGCTACTTTAACTTTAATGGTAGCGGCAATATTCAGCAGATAGAGGACGGGCGTGTTTACGCGCGTTATCACGGAACCACTTGGCTATACAACACGGTTTTTGGTGATATAGACAAAGACTCACGTTATCATGGTACCTTCCAAAGCAAATGGACAGCTCCGGTTGATTTCAGTAATAAAAAGCAGGAATTCTATGTTGGTGACAACAAGTATTCTGCAATCAGAAGTGGCGCAAAAGGCGAGCTTGCAGGCTATCTCCCGGGTAAGAATATGACCAAAGAGGAGATAGAGTCGGCAAATTACTATATACTTACTCCGGAGAATTATACCGATCCTAACTTCCCTACAATGAAGAAATATTTGGACCCTAACCGGACAAGCCTTTCATTCGACTCCCGTCGTACAATTATCGTGTACCGTCTGGCGGAAACGTATCTTATTGCCGCCGAAGCGGCTTTCAAACTCGGAAATAATTCGACTACCGACGGAGCAGCCTATTATATCAACGAACTTCGTAAGAGGGCTGCCTCGAAGACCGAATATGTTAATGACCTGATGATTTCCGCAGCGGATGTAACCATCGATTATATTCTGGATGAAAGAACACGTGAGCTTTGCGGCGAACAGTTGCGCTGGCTCGACCTTGTACGCACAAAGAAATTGGTAGAACGGGTGCGGAAGTATGGTTTCTTCACCACAAAATGGACAAATCATACCTTACCTAAAGATAACATACAGGATTTCCATGTATTACGTCCGATCCCTCAGAAACAGATAGAGTCTGTTATTGTAGGGGATCCTTATCCGCAACAACCTAACGGATGGGATAAAATGTAAATCCTTTCAGTAAATCATACAGGCGTATGGGTTTGGTGTACGCCTGTATCAGATTTTGAGATTCATGTAAGGGCATTCTGAAAATACAAAACTGAAAATAGAGGCAATATTAATGCCCTAAGAATTGACATCAATAAATAAAAAAGATAATGAGAGTTTGTTATAAGCATTTAATTTTTACGTTTTTAATTCTGATATTTTGTGAATCGGCGTTTTCTCAGGGACGCGGGTATCTCCTTTCTTTAAAATCTGGTATGGGACATGGAGGAACAGCCCAATGGCTCATGAAAAAGGCAGGAGATGTCGGCGATAGGGCAGAAGATGTTTCCAGCGTCGGATATGGTACAAAGGGATGGGCAGAAGCGATTGTTCCCGGTACAGTACTCAATTCGCTGGTGGCCCAGGGACTCTATCCAGAACCCTATTTTGGCCTGAATAACAAAATAACAAGTGGATTAATCCCCGATTTGAGTACCGCAGGGCGTGATTTTTACACCTATTGGTTTCGTACCGAGTTTGACGGGCTTGAATGCGTGAAGGGCGAACGTATGTGGATGCAGGTGGATGGAATAAACTACCGGGCCGAACTTTGGCTCAATGGTAAAATGGCCGGCAATATAGCCGGAATGTTCCGTCAGGAATTCATCGATATAACAGACTATATCAATTCGGGTAACAAGAATGTGCTTGCAGTAAAAGTATATCCTGTAGATGAACCGGGCGGCCCGCGTGAAGGCGTTTCCAAATCGTGGGGGGCAATAGGCGAATTCCGCAATGGGGGTAATGGGGAAATTGGCAAGAATGTAACAATGCTCATGACGGTAGGTTGGGATTTTACCTACCTCGATGGTATTCGCGACCGTAATACGGGGATATGGAAAGATATCAGTTTCTTTAAAACAGGGGAAGTTACGCTTAACCATCCCTTCGTGAAGAGCGATTTGCGAAAACCCGGTTATGACCATTCCCGCCAGACCGTAAGTATAGAATTGCACAACCCGGGATTCAGAACGCAAAAGGTGAAGATAAAAGGTGAAATACTGGGTGAAGGCATTACTTTCGAAAAGGAGGTTGAAATTTTACGTGGACTGACCAAAACAATAGAATTCAACGCTACCGATTTTCCTCAGTTAGCTATAGACAAACCCCGTCTCTGGTGGCCAGTTAATAAAGGCCCGCAGGAACTTTACACCCTTTCTGTAAAAGCGGAAGTAGGGGGCGAACTTTCTGATTCGATAACGACCCGTTTCGGTATCAGGGAAATTACATCGCACACAGATACTCCCGATAAGTCGCGCACATTCAGGGTGAACGGAAAAGATATCTTTATCAAAGGGACTAACTGGTTGCCGGAAAACATGCTGCGTATGTCTGACGAGCGAACTTATGCGGAGCTACGCTATACAGCACAATCGGGCGTAAACCTGATTCGCTTCTGGGGTGGCGGTATCACAGAATCTGACTACTTTTTCGATCTGTGCGATGAGCTGGGAATAATGGTATGGAAGGAATTCTGGATGACAGGTGATACGAAGCACCCTATCGACAGGGCCCTACATTTGCAGAATGCGGAATCGACCGTTAAACGTGTACGGAATCATCCGTCACTGGCTTATTATGTATGTTCGAATGAATCAACCGAAATGTCCGGTCTCGAAGAATTACTTCAGCGGATAGACGGCACACGCGGTTACCAGATGGAATCGGAATGTTGCGGGATACACGATGGCAGTCCATATAAAACGGTCAATCCGATGAGGCATTATGAAAACACGGCATCCGAACGTGGCAGCCGGGTAGACGGGTTCAATCCCGAATATGGCGCGCCGTGTCTCCCTACTGTTGAATGCCTGCGTGAAATGATGCCGGAAAAAGACCTCTGGCCAATCAATACGGAGGTATGGGATTATAGTGATGGAAATGGATTTCACCAGATGTCGTCACTCTATGTAGACTTGGTGGATGAGTACGGAAAGTCGGAAAGCATAGACGAATTCGCGATGAAAGGGCAATTTGTAGGAGCAATGAGTTACAAAAGTATCTGGGAGGTCTGGAACTATAATAAACTGAATTATGGAGACCGTTACACTTCCGGTGTCCTTTTCTGGTATCACAATTCTCCTGTCCGTCAGGTTTGCGGGCGTATGTGGGACTGGTCGCTCGAACCTACGGCAGCGCTCTATGCGGCGGCAAATGCATGCGAACCGTTACACCCTCAGTTCGACTATCTGAAAAATACCGTATCGGTGATAAACGACTATTATAAAGCCTTTTCCGGTTATAAGGTTACAGCTGAAGTTTTCGATATCAACTCAAAACAAGTATGGAAAAATCAGGCTTCGATAGATCTTCCCGAAGATGGGGCTGTAAATGACGTATTTAAGATTGATTTTCCTGAGAATATTTCACCCGTCCATTTTATCAAACTACGCCTTTTCGATAACACGGGAAAGGAAGTGGGCAGTAACTTCTACTGGCGTTCCACGAGCGTATATGAAGGGATGAAGTCTATGACAGGACCTACGACTGCAGGTTTCCAAAGCATAAAAGACCTTGCTCCAGCTAAAGTGTCGATGAAATACAAAACCCGTGTAAGCGAAGGAAAGCATTATATAGACATCGAGCTGAAAAACACGAACCGTTCAATTGCGTTCTTCACACAATTGCAATGGCTCGACCGGGCAGGCAAGCCTGTACGTCCTTCGTATTATACCGATAACTTCTTTAGTATGATGCCGGGAGAAAGCCGCAGCATAACAATAGAGACAGATAAAAAGAATCTTCCGGCAGATAATTATTCATTGATTCTGAAGGGTTTTAATGTTTCTCCGGTGAAAAATACTATTTTAGTAAAATGAAGAATATAATCTGATTTTAGAAAAACACTTTATCTATATAGTATTAACTTATAGTTCTTTGAAATAAATTTTAATATACTGGTTAACTCGGATAGGGCAAACGCATCAAAATTCATAAAGCTGTTTTCAACCTCCTATAGGGGCGTATTGCATACGCCCAGTTGTGATATTTTGTTATGCGGGCGTATGCAATACGCCCCTACAGGCCTTCGATAGAAGTTGAATAATTTGATGCGTTTGCCCTGTAACTCGGAAGTGACAAGTAGAAAACGGGAACGAAGATGTTACCTTTGTTACCTTTTTAGAAATTTTTGCAGGGGCTATATCTTGTATTTACCTCCTTCTCGAGTGAGAGGTAGGTACAAGAGTGCCCCCCCTGCAAGAATGGAAAAAGTAACTAAGTTGCGTCAAGGCTATAATGAGGGTTTGATGACTTGCTGTAGGGGCGTAATATTTTACGCCCGAATATGGGAATGATGCTATTAAAGCGGGCGGATGATAATTCACCCCTACAACAAGCCACTAATTATAAAACGTTATTTTTTGTTGACATGATACTAGAATAATAATGAAAAAGGTGTTACATGTGTTACTTTTTAACAAGTAATGAGTTTTAAGTAATAAGTTGGAAGTTATATGAGATACGAGTAGACAAGACACGGGATACAAGTTGTTAATCGTTAACTGACGAGATACTTCGCTCCACTCAGTATAACAATCAAATTATTAATTGTTCATTCTTAATTATTAATTGATTTTTCTGTTACTTCTGTTACCTTTTAACTATATATTGTAAATGAAGTTTAATTTAATAAGAGTTTGACTCGAAAAATTGTTAAATGTTGGTAGATTCGAAAATGTGAATATGTTACTTTCTGCGGTGTGATTAAATATGAAAAACAGAATTTAAATAATAAATATATATGGAACGAAGAAAATTTTTACGTAATGCGGGCATGCTGGGACTGGCTTCAATTGCAAGCAGCAGTATATCGGCAGGGGAAACAATATCCTCACAGACTATATCCCGGAAAGAGGGTATAAAAGTAGACGATCAGTGGGATGTTATTGTTGTCGGAGGTGGCCCTTCGGGATGTGCTGCAGCCACCGCTGCCGCACGCGAAGGAGCGAAAACTTTACTGATAGAAGGTACCGGAGCTCTTGGAGGAATGGGGACTTCCGGCCTGTTGAATGCATGGTGTCCTTTTACGGATAAGGAAAAGATTATTTATAAAGGGATAGCGGAAAAGGTATTCTTGGAAGCTAAAAAAGGAGTTCCTCACGTAAAAGGAGATGACTGGGTTCCGATCAACTCTGAATATCTGAAAGTGGTGTATGACGATCTGGTAACTTCGGAAGGGGTATCCGTTCTGTTCTTTACTACTATGGCTGCTGTGGAAATGAAGCAGGACGGAGTGGTTGACGCTATCATTGTGGGAAATAAGGCCGGTCTTACCGCATACAAAGCCAAACTGTTTATAGACTGTACGGGCGATGGCGATCTAGCGGCATGGGCCGGAGCTAAATTTGATACGGGCGACGGTAAGGGTGCTGTTCAGGAGGGTACGCTGTGCTTCGCACTGGCGAATATTGATCCGTATCAATTTTCGCTGATCGGTAGTGTGCATACCAGCAGGAAGGATGGCCCTATACATGAAATGCTAAAGTCGGGAAAATACGATCTGATAAAGGATAGTCACATCAATGACAAATATGCAGGGCCCGGATATCTGGCTTTTAATGCGGGTCATGTAACGGTGGATAGTACTAATCCGGTCTCACTCTCATCGGCAATGATGGTTGGCCGTAAAATAGCCCGGCAGTTTCAGGAAGGACTCGCCGAGTATGAACCGAAAGTATTCGCGGCTTCCTATCTCGCTACCACAGGCTCTTTGATGGGTATTCGCGAAAGCCGCCGCATTAAATGCGATTATACTTTTACAGTCGAAGACTGGCAGGCACGCAGAGAGTTTGAGGATGGTATCGGGCGTAACTCTTATTATATAGATATACATAAAAGCGATGCAAAAGAATATAAACGCTATGGAAAAGGAGAATCGCACGGTATACCTTTCAGAAGCCTTCTTCCGATAGGACTTAAAAATGTATTTGTGGCGGGGCGTTGTATCTCTACCGACCATTATGCACATGGCAGTCTGCGGGTAATGCCCCCATGTCTGGTTACGGGAGAAGCTGCAGGTGTAGCTGCCGGACAGATTTTTAAATCAACGACCCCCGATGTTCATAATGTTGATATTACTAAACTCAGGAGCCGCCTGAAAGAGGTCGGGCAATTATTATAATTGTTAGAGACTGTTTAAGTTTTATTTACACCATTTTTTTGTAGCTATTTTATAACTAAAAATCAATATCATGTTTCGAAAATTATTTACGTTATTACTTCTTTTACCATTCCAGTTTTTGTTTTCCCAGCAAAACCAGTTGACTAACTTTCCCAAAGGATTCACTCCCGAAGAAGTAGGGAAGCGTCTGGCGTATCATATTGTAGACGACAGGCATGACCTTTATGCGGGGAGGTATATTCATTATGCCGAAGTATGCACCTGGACCGGGGCTCTCGATTATGCCCTTCAAACAAAAGATCAGAAACTTATTAAACTTCTGCAGGAGAGATTCGAACCTTTCTTCACAAGGGAGAAAGTCCTGTTGCCTCCTATGAATCATGTCGATTACAATATGTTTGGCGGATTAGCCCTTAAACTTTATCAGATTACAAAAGACAAACGCTATCTGGATATGGGTATGGCCTATGCCGATACCCAATGGGAAGTTCCGGCCAATGCAAAACCGGAGGAAAAGGCCTGGGCGGAGAAAGGCTATTCATGGCAGACACGCTTGTGGATCGACGATATGTATATGATAACTTCTGTACAGGCCGAGGCGTATAAAGTGACCGGAGATTCCAGGTATATTGACCGCGCAGCAAAGGAAATGGTGCTCTATCTGGAAGAAATACAGCGACCTAACGGACTTTTCTATCATGCACCGGATGTTCCTTACTACTGGGGGCGGGGAGATGGCTGGATGGCTGTAGGTATGGCCGATCTGCTTGGTTATCTTCCTGCGGATCATAAAGACCGTCCACGTATAATGAAAGGCTATCTTACAATGATGGAGAGTTTGAAAAAATATCAGGCTCCTAGCGGCATGTGGAACCAATTGATTGACGAGCCTGACTGCTGGGTTGAGACCTCAGGATCTGCCATGTTTACCTATGCCTTTATAGTAGGAGTTAAACAAGGCTGGCTGGATGCTAAAGAATATGCTCCTGCCGCCCGGAAAGCATGGCTGGCAATGATTCCGTATATCGACGAGCGTAATAATGTAACTGAAGTATGTGTCGGTACAGGTAAGAAGAATGATAAGCAGTACTATTACGATCGTCCGCGCCTGGCGGGAGATTTTCACGGTCAGGCTCCTTATCTGTGGTGTACGGTTGCTCTTATGAAGAAATGAGTAGTGGAAATTGTAATATCTTGAATTTAGAAGCTGTTTGAGTTATATTACCTGCCTGTTTTGAGCTGATTTAAGATAGATTTTTAGCGTTTTTATCGCAGGTTTAGCGGGCTAAACCAAGAGAAAAAGGTTAAAAAGATGCTTAAAGCAGCCAAACAGAGGCTGGTAAAGGTCGTTAAAAATTTGTTTTTATTTATTCCGGTATAATTCAAACAGCTTCTTATATTTACAATATTGCGGATGGAAAATATTGATGCATTTTCTTCAGAATAAAAGCCATAAAAAGAAGGATTGGGAATTATTATTTTTTTTAACTTTGGTCAATTGATTTATTTAACAAAATAAGTATTCCATGAAACAATTTAAAATCCTTCTGATAATGGCTTTATCAGCTATATCCGCAATTGCATCGGCACAAAATGATAAACCGCTCCGCCTTGCTGTGGCAGGTCTTTCGCACGGACACTTATGGGAAGTCCTTTCCCGCCTCGACAGGGGTGATTTCGAAGTGGTAGGTATTGCAGAAAAAGATACTTCACTTTGGAACAATAAGACCTTACGGGCAAAAGTAGATAAGAGTAAATTCTTTGAGAATCTGGATGAAATGCTGGATAAAACCAAGCCCGAAGCTGTTATTGTTTATGAAAGCATATATGACCATCTGCGTGTAATCGAAGCCTGCGCACCGCGTGGTATACACGTAATGGTAGAGAAACCGCTCGCTACCACAACAGAGCAGGCAAAACGCATAGCAGAACTGGCTCGCAAGCATAATATAATGGTGCTTACCAACTATGAAACAACATGGTATGCCGCCAATCATAAAGCTTACGATCTGATTAAGAATGAAAATGCGATTGGCCGGATATCGCGTATAAATGTGTATGACGGACATCAGGGACCTGTAGAAATAGGTTGCGGCCCGGAGTTTCTCCGATGGCTTACCGATCCCGTGCTTAATGGAGGCGGTGCTGTTGTAGACTTCGGTTGTTATGGAGCAAATCTGAGTACATGGTTGATGGGAGGCAGGAAGCCTGTCAGCGTATCCGCCACATTACAGCATCTGAAACCGCAGGTTTATCCCAAGGTGGACGATGATGCGACTATAATGCTTGAGTATCCCGATGCCACAGTTGTTATCATGGCTTCGTGGAACTGGCCGATGAGTCGCAAGGATATGCATATCTACGGTGATAAAGGCTATATATATCAGGATAATGCAAATGATATGCGTGTATATTCGGATAAGAAAGAAAATAAGATGGTAGCCGAAAAGTTGACCGCACCGTACAACGATTCTTTCTATTACCTCAAAGCCGCTGTACGTGGCGAAATAGAGGTGAAGCCTACCGATCTGTCCTCTTTGGAAAATAACCTTATAGTTGTAGAGATACTCAATGCGGCCATAGAAAGCAGCAAGACGGGTAGGAGAGTGAAATTGTAGATCATCCAACCAAAATAATAAGATGGAGTTGTCTCAAAAGTCGGAGAGATAACTCCATTTATATTATTACAGTTTGTAATTTAAAATTTCCTGTATTGTTGATTATCCTGTTCGAAATTTGCGGGACTCGGTTATGACCGTGTAATAATGATAAGGTAAATGATTTTTATTCACCGATTACTGAAAAAAACGTATATTTGAGTCTGAAACAACAGATAAGGTCACAGACCTTTTTATTATTTTTTCATCTGCGAGAGGGATAGTTAGCTGTGTTTAAATAATGTTGTATTAAATACTTTGCTTTACTTATACGCTTATTCATAATATATAAATTTATTACTAGGATGATACTAAGTGCTTTAAAATATACCCGCTATGTAGGAGAACCCCGCGAATGGTGCATTGTGGGAAATGGTGGTGATTATGCTTATTTCAATAATATAAATCTATTGGTCGGAAAGAATGCTTCGGGTAAGAGCCGCACATTGAATGTTATTCGTGAAATTGCCGATTTACTATCGGGCAGAATAGATTTGAAATATGCGATCAGTCCGTCCGAATTGTTCGAACTGATATTTACCAATGGCAATAATGATAAATACAAGTATTCTTTGACCTTTAAGGACAGAATAGTAACAGATGAGGTATTGACTCTCAATAATAAAGTATTACTGAACAGGTCAAAAAAGATACTATTGAACCCTCAGGGAGAAAATATTCCGTTCGAAGTAGCCGATTTCGAAATCGCCATAGCGCAGTGCGATGCTGAAGGCAAACCCTATTTTGCGAATCTTGTATCATGGGGCGAATCATTAAAGAATTATCTGTTTGCTAATCAGTTGGAAAAGAATCGCCTGGTAAAAGATTATACCCAAATAGATGGGGACGATCATGACATAGACGACCCGGATGTACTCATATACACATTCTACAAGGGGCGGGAACTTTTTGGCGAAACATTTATATCGGAAGTTAAAGCCGGTATGCAGGAATTGGGTTATTCAATCACAAATATCGATATAAAGGAAACCCGTGGCGGCTTTGGTATCTTTATTGAAGAAGACGGGGAATATACAATCTCGCAGCGTGAGATGTCGCAGGGGATGTTCCGTGCCTTATCTTTGTTCATTATGTTAAGTTATGCCCGGCTGAGCGATATTTCCCTTTGCCTGCTTATCGACGATATGGGCGAAGGCCTCGACTTCGAAAGTTCGAAGAAGATGATGGATCTGGTTATTAAGAAAGTCAACAAATCGAATATGCAATTCTTTATGACGTCCAACGATAGGCAGGTTATGAACCAGATACCACTTCGCTACTGGTCTGTGATAGGGCGGGAGAGTAGTAAATCTATATTTTACGATTACACCAATTCGAAAGATACTTTCGACGATTTTAAATACACTGGACTGAATAACTTTGATTTTCTTGCCACGGACTTTTTCAAGAAAGGCTTTGGTGTTATAGATGAAGATAACGATTGATGAAACGGATTGCTTTTTTTGTTGAAGGACAGACCGAGCAGATTTTCGTTAATCGCTTGATAAAGGAAATTCTGGGAACTCAACAGATAAATATTATACAGAAACAGTTTCGCGGAGGAGTGAATATCCCGAAAGTAGAGATTGTGCGGAACTCTTCATTTTCGCGTAACCCGAAATACGAAGTGCTCATTTTTGACTGTGGTTCGGACAACCGTGTGAAATCTGAGATACTGGACAATATGGAGACTTTACGAAAAAACGGTTATGAAATGATTATTGGCTTACGCGACCTGTATCCGTTGCCGATAGACGATTTGGAAAAGCTGGAAAAAGGGTTGCGCTTTCTTCCAAACAAGCTGAAGAACGATGCTCATTATTTCGATGTCATTATAGCTGTACACGAAATAGAGGCCTGGTTTCTGGCAGAAACCAATCACCTCAGGAAAATCGACAAACGGCTTACAGGACGCTTCATAAAAGATAAGCTGGGATTCGATCCCTATGCTTCCGATCCGCAAGCAAGGGAGCATCCGGCCAAAGACCTCGATAATATTTATCGTCTTGTAGGTAAGTCGTATACTAAGAAATACAATGCAACTGCCCGTGTGGTCAATAAGCTGGACTTTAATTATATACGTTTTGACCTTCGTTATGATATCCGTCCACTGGACCGTCTGCTGAAAGCCATCGAGAATTTTAAAGGGAAGAAGTGATAATCTTAATCCCCCTTTAATGATTTGGCCGGATTGATACGGGCTGCCCTAAGGCTTTGCCAGCTGATAGCAAGGAAAGAAACCAGAAAAACTGATACTCCCGCAAGGACAAATATCCACCAGTATATGGTCGTCTTATATGCAAAGTTCTCGAGCCACTTGTCCATAACATACCATGCCGCAGGCATTGCTATGACAAAGGATAGGAATATCCATCGCAACAATCCGAAATTGAGCATAAACACGATCTCGCTATTGGTTGCGCCATTTACTTTGCGGATGCTGATTTCCTTCATACGGTTCTTTATCATAAAGGCCATGAATATAATCAGTCCGAGGATAGTGATAATGAAAGACAGTATGGAGAAGAATATAACGACCTTCTCAGCATTCAGCTCGTTCATATATAGGGATTTGTAAGAGTCTGACAGGAATTTGTAGTTGATCGGATAATCAGGATTTAGTGTAGCCCATACAGAGTTCAGAGTGACTAAAGCCTGTTCGTTCCTACCGGGGGCAATGCGGATAATGAAGCAATTCATAAACATATTCCGTTGGAGTATAACCATAGGGATGGCGTCTTCATAAACATTGGTGTATGTGAAATCTTCGACTACTCCGCAGATTATTCCTGTAGGAAAATAGTCGAGAGAGTTGTGGACTATGCCGACCTCTTTTCCGATAGCTTCTTCAGGCGAGGAGAAGCCTAATTGACCGAGTGCTTTTCTGTTGACTATGATATTGTCTGTGTGGAATGGTTTAAAGCCTTCTTCATACATCTTCCTTTGCTGAAGATTTTCTTCTTCCGCATATGATAGCCGGAGAGGTGGAAACAGTGTTCCCGCTACAGGTTTTATATTGAAAGTCTGCATAAAGTCTTCACCGACCACCAGTACGGGTATATATACCGGTTCTTTCCCTTGTGCGGTTATAGCAATCATATCGCGGACAGCGATTCCCGGTAGTTGCATAGCGGCTGTAACGGATTCTATTTCGCTATGTTTGAGGAGCTCGTCCCGAAAGGCTGTATAGTTTTTTATGACCTCGTGCGGTTGTTCTTCAAATACAAGTATCCTGTCATTGTTGCCTGCAACCTGAGTGTTGCGGATAAGGGCCATCTGACTATTGATGCCGATACCTACTATGATAATGAACAGGACGATACTGTACTGTACTATGAGCATGTATTTTACATTGGATATAGAAAAGCGGGATTGCCGCAAGTCTGCCTGCTCATTCAGAAAGATGGTTGCCGACATATTGATAAGTATAGGCAATAGAGATACAAAGATGGTGAAAAGGATAAAAAGAAGGGCGAGAATGATTGTTTCGCCTAAGGATAATGTCGAGAATGGGATGGAGAAATAGTTACCGATGAATGCCGATAGTAATTTCCCGGCTAATATGGAGATAACAGCTAAGAGTAGCGAAACCCATATCTCGTCTTTTATTACTACCGAAGAGGAAGCTCCGTTCATTCTCAGCAACTGGTAATACCGCTTATTGTAAGAGAATATTACACTGGAATTGAGCCACAGGTTGAACAGGACGATTATAAGAAGAAGGAGATTGATGCCAGCTATCAGGTAGATGTAATATATATTACCGTTGGTTTCCATTTCGCGTAGTAAATGGCTATGCAAATGGATGTCGGTCATCGGCATCAGACTGATTACGGCATTCCCGTTATCCGGGTTTTGTGATTTGAAATTGGTGGTCAGCCTGCTTTGAATGTCGGCAAGATTGTAACCGTCTTTCAACAACAGGTATGTATAGTAAAATGAATTGTCTAAATCGTCTTTATGGATAATGACATCGCTATGGAAGTGGGTATTTTCGGGCATGTTCTTAAATACTCCACTTATAAAGCGGACAGTAGATTCGATTCGTCTGCTGCTCAATTCTATTTTTTCGCCGATTATATCTGTCCTGCCAAAGAGTTGGAGTGCGAGGCGTTCGCTGATAATGACACTTTCGGGAGACCTGAATGCTTCTTTGCTATTGCCCTCTATTAACGGGATGTCGAGGATGTTCAATAAGTTCTCACCGGCAAAGAATAGATTGCTTAATACTTGTTTGTTGCCATTGTGGTTTAGTATTGCTGTATTTACCAGTTCCAACTTCAGTACGTCTTCTATTTCGGGTATGTCTTGCCATATTTGTTTTGCAGAAATACCATAAATACGTCCGTCAGCTGTATTGTTTTCATATGAAAGAGTCATGCGGGCTATCCGGTGAGCATTGCTGTAAAACTTATCGTAGCTAAGTTCGCGCTTGATGTATGTATAGGAAACCAATATACAAGCAAATATGAGGGTTAATCCCAGCAGATTTATAATACGGAGACTTTTACTTTTCAGCAAGCGGCGGAGTATAAACGGTATATGGTACATAAAGAGTTCTTTGATTTATTGATTTAATATGAATTGTAGAAGGAGCGAAAGGCTAAAAAACATGGAAAGAAAGAGAAAGAGTGTGTCTGCTTCTAAACCTTTTCTACTCCTTTACAATTACAATTATCTATGGAAACTAATACTATTCATTTTGTATTGCATTTACAGGATTCATATTTGCCGCCTTCCATGTCTGATAGCAGACCGTAAGCATTGCGATGATGAAAGATAATGCCCCGGCTCCCAGGAATATCCATATGCTCAGTGATGTTTTTACTACAAAACCATCCAGCCAACGTGAGACAAAGTAATAGGACACCGGGCAGGCTATGAGAAATGAAATAACTATCCATATTATAGTGTCTTTATTTAATAATGCGATAAGGTCGAGAATCGTTGCCCCGTTTATTTTGCGGATACCTATTTCTTTTATCCTTCGCTGGGTAGAATAAAATACCATCGCATATAAGCCCATGACGGTAATAATCAAAGTGATAATCAATGCATAACTTAATACATTACGAGCATTCATTTCGGACGAGTATTGAGCCTCATATGTTGTATCCAGGTAATGATATTCGAAAGGTACATTAGGCAATATTTGCTTCCATTTCTTTTCTATGGTCTTTATTGCCTTTTGAGGGTTTCCGGCGATTTTGAAGAATATCGGATTATGATCATCCCTTGATAGGTTGAGATACATTTGAGCATCAGGTTCCTGATATAACGATTTTACATAAGAATCGCGTATCACACCTTTCACGATATACTCTTTCCCATCGTTTTCACTGAGCTTTCCTCCTACGGATATTATATGAAAAGCTTTGCCTACAGGATCTTCCAGCCCCAGTAACCGGGCTGCCCGTTCATTTATAACACAAAAGCGTGAACTAGCAGCACTTTCTTCATACAAAGGATTTTCACCGGCAATGAATACCATACCGAAGAAGTCGAAATAGTTGGGTGATACTTCCGATAAGTCAAGTAATATCTCCTCTCCGGTTTCTACGTTTTTTCCTCCTATTCCATTCCCTCCTCTAAGAGGCAGATCGTATTGTTTCATTGCTACATCTGTAATAGAGGGTTCTTGTATCATTTCTTCGCGCAGAGCTTTATAATCGCGACCAAAGTCTCTCCAGCCATTTATGTAAACTATATTTTTGTTGTCAAAGCCCAAATTCTGATTAAGTATCTGATCTATTTGTTTAGCAAAGAAAAGTACTATAATGAGAAGGCTGATAGACGTGGAGAATTGGACAATTATAAGTACCTTCTGAAATATAGACATCTTTTTTCCACGAAATTTTCCTTTAAGGGTTTCTATAACTCCGATTTTAGTCATTTGAAAAGCAGGGAACGAGCCGGCTATAAAGATTGTCACTACTGCCAAAGTGAAAATAAAGATGTATAATTCAGGAGAAAGATAATCTATAGTCACATTAGACTGTGTGTAACTATTGAACACGGGAAGAGCCAGCATTGTAAGTAATATACCTAAAAATATAGCAATCAGAACGTATAAAGCAGTTTCTTTATAGAAGTCCAATATAAGCAGTTTTTTACAGGCACCGAGCGATTTTTTGATTCCGATAGTTTTTGCCCTGATGAAAGAAGTAGAAATGAAAAGATTTGTAAAATTGATGCAAGCGATGATAAGAATGGCTATGGCTATACTAATAAACGTTTTTAAAAGGTTTTCATTCCCTTTTATTGCACTATCGAAACCCGCACTTGTTTTGCTGAAATGAATATTTTTCAGGTGCTCCAGTTCAACAGGAATATCGCCAATAAAAGCTGATACACCTCTCTTATTTATCAGACTGACCTTCTTTTCTATAGAATGAATGTCTGCATTTGGAGAAAGGATAAAATAGGTATCATACTTAAAACTGCTGTCCCATCCCCAGTCTTTGAAAAAAGAAAACAGAGGGAAAACAATATCAGCTTGTATATGAGAGTTTCGAGGCATATCGTACATAATAGCGGATACGGTAAATTTCCATCCGTGAAAGATAACAGTCTTACCTATGGGGTTTTCATTTGGAAAGTATCTTTTTGCAGACGATTCTGTTAGAATAACGTTATCAGGGGCCGAGAAAGCCGTTTTAATATCTCCTTCTTTCAGGGGAAAAGAGAAGAATGAAAAGAAATTAGGGTCGGTAATAATATTCCTTACATTAAAATATGTGATCCGGTCAATCTCAATACCATTGTTTTCTATAACTACCCTGCACATCTGTTCTATTTCGGGAATCTCCGCAGCAGCCAGTTCACCCAAAGGTTTAAAAGCGGTAGCTGCTTTGATAGGAATACTACCATACTCGAAACTCTGCACTACCCGATACATCCTCTCTCCGTTTTTATGAAAATTGTCGAAAGATAATTCATTGATAGCCCACAATCCGACTGTAATGGAAACCATGATACCGAGGCTTAATCCGCAAATATTAAGTATACCCACGGTTTTCTGTTTCCTGAAATTCCTGAAAAATTGTTTCATTGTTATATTGCTGATTGATTGTAAGGGTATGAATGAAAAAAACTATTACATCATGCTTTCTACCTCGGTAACGATCTGTCCGTCGAACAGATTCACTATACGGTGAGCAAATGAGGCATCGTGCTGGGAGTGAGTTACCATGACAATGGTAGCACCTTCCCTGTTGAGTTCGGTGAGCAGGTCCATCACATCCTTTCCGTTTTTAGAATCCAGATTACCAGTCGGTTCATCGGCCAGTATCAGTTTGGGATTGGCTATTACAGCACGTGCTATGGCAACACGTTGTTGCTGACCTCCTGATAGTTGATTGGGGAAATGGCTTGCTCTGTGGCTGATGCTCATTCTGCGGAGAGTGTCTTCTACACGTTTTTTGCGTTCCGATGCTTTTACTTTCAGATAGGTGAGGGGGAGTTCCACGTTTTCGAAGACAGTCATTTCTTCAATCAAATTGAAGCTTTGGAATACAAATCCGATATTTCCTTTACGGGTTTGTGTGCGTTCTTTCTCCTTTAAGTTGCCTACTTCATTTTGGTCTAATAGATAATGCCCGGATGTAGGGTTGTCCAACAATCCCAGAATATTTAGCAGGGTGGATTTACCACAACCTGAAGGTCCCATAATAGCGATAAATTCGCCTTTATTTACATGCATAGATATACCGTTCAATGCGATTGTCTCTACTTCTTCTGTACGGAATACTTTCTTTAAATCATTAATCTGTATCATAACTTTTAAATTTAAATTGTTTTTTAAGGTCGCAGACCTATTAAATATTTTTTTATTTATATCATTCGTTTTTTAATGAATCTACTGGATTCATATTTGCCGTTTTCCAACTTTGCCAGCTGACGGTAGCAATTACGATCAGGGATATTATGGCTCCGCTTGTCAAGAATACCCACCAATGTATCGGGGTCCGGTAAGCAAAGTTTTCGAGCCAGCGATTGATTATATAATATGATAAAGGGGTAGCTAGTATAAAACAAACAACCAATATCTTTATATATGTCTTATTAAACAGCAAGAGTATTTCATTTATAGATGATCCCATCACTTTACGGATACTAATTTCCTTACGGCGATATTCACTCTCGAAGATAACCAGCCCGAATACACCGACAATGGAAATAAGAATGGCTATCAGGCTGAATGTTGTAATCAACAAAGAAAGTTTCTTCTCTTTCTGATACGTGTTATTCAATACATCATCGAAAAAACGGATGTTATACGGATAATCAGGATTGATAGTACTCAAGGTCTTTTTTACTGTCTCGATGGCCTGATACGGATTGGCTTCTTTGGTTGTCTTCACATATATATGATTGAACCGGCTCGTCCAATCGTTGCCATTTTCCATTATCAGATAGAATGCCATCGGAGCCACTTCTGTACGGAATGTAGCAAATTTCAGATCAGGTACAAAGCCGATGATTTCCATGCTGTCTATCATCGAATTTAATTCTAAGTCGTACTCCGTTTTGGCTTTTTCGTTGAATATGTAGCAGGGTAGCCTTTTGCTTGCATCTTCTTCGGTGAAGTTACGTCCTTCCGATATTTTTATTCCCATTGCATCGAGGAATGAGTAGCCGACAGGGATGCATTGAAATTGTATGTTTTTTTCTTTATATATCCGTCCCCAACCCATATACTGTTCGCTACTCGACAATACTATTTGGCTCTTGGAAATATTCTTGATTTGTGGGTCTGTTTCTAATTGCGACTTAACCAATGACCACTTATCCCGTAGCGACTTATCAGCACCTACTATTATCAAGGCTTCTTTATCGTATCCCAGAGAAGAGTTTTGCATAAAATGGTTTTGCATATACATCAATCCGGCACTCATTATTAATGCCAGAGAGGCAATAAATTGGAATCCGATAAGTATGTTTCTCATTTTCTGCCCTTTACCTGATAGTCCGAAGTTACCTTTCAGTACTAATGCCGGAGGGAAAGATGTCATATAAAAGGCCGGATAGATACCCGATACGATACCTATAATTAAAGCTAGTAATGCCGATAATATGATTAGAGGTAAATTAGTCATTATTGCTATATCAGCATTTATTAATTCCTGTATGGGTGAGTATTGTACCAGCTTTAGCCACAAAACTGAAAGGATAAAGGCAACTATTGCAGTACAAACCGCTTCGATAAGTAATATGATGCGTAACTCTGTTTCTGTTGCACCCAGTACTTTTTGCGTATTGATACTTCTGATACGGGCAGGAGTCAAAGCCATACTGAAATTAGTGAAGTTTACGCCGGCAATGATAACGATGACGAACGCAATGGCAAATAATATTGCTATTGTCTGACGGCTCGATTTCGGATGTCTGTCATAAAGAACATCTGTGGTATAATGGAGCTCGGGCAATTGGGTAAACTGAAAGACTACATCTTTCCAATCGTTATTCAAATCATTTGCAGCATACTTCCTGAATGTATCAGACAAACCGTTCACAGCCTCCGGGGAATCCACCTGTATGAATAGGTTATAGTTACTGTTTCCCCAACTTTTGATATTTTCATCATCGGGCATTTTATAATAAATGACATTCAGGAGAGACGTATTTTTAGGAAAATCTTTATATACTCCGCCTATAGTATATATTGTGTTATCTTCCAGTTTTAGCTGTTTATTTAATGCATGTTCGTCTCTCCATATTTTGTGGGCAATACTTGCGGGAATTAATATTTTACCGGGTTCTGATAAAGCTTTATCCGAGCCTTCAATCATATCGAAATGAAATACATCTGTGTAAGTCGAGGTGACTCTGAGCATTTCTTCCTGAAATCCTGAATTCGAGTTGTTGCCAGATACCGGTTTAAGGAAAAATCGTTCTGAACCGAAGTTAGTTATCGTTCCGGCTAAAATATGAGGTGATGACTGAAACAGAATATCAGATATCGGACGGCATATGATACCCTGTTTACTCCCATCCTTATGTACCACTTCTACACGATATATACAGTCTGCATTAACTATATCTTTATCGAAGTTGGAGTCGAAATTGACCTGCATCATTATAATCATAAATGATGTGAAAGCGACAGATAAACCTAAAATATTCAAGAATGTTGCTGTCTTGAACCGCCGTAGGACATAGATGAAATTTCTTATTACTGATTTCATAGTCAAAAAGATTATTCGTTTTTTAATGAGTCAACTGGATTAACCGTTGCGGCTCGCCAACTTTGCCAGCTGACTGTCAGTATAATGATAAGTAATACCGGAATACCGGCTAAGATAAATCCCCACCAGTCCAGTGGAGTTTTATATGTAAAATTCTCCAGCCAGCGATTTAGTATATAATAACTGACAGGAACAGATATGATGAAGCATATAATGAAAATCAATAGGTAGTTCTTATTCAAAAGAGTAAGTATTTCGATTTCATCAGACCCCAATATCTTCCGTACACCTATTTCTTTACGCTTGTATTCACACTCGAACATGGCTATACCGAATACGCCGACAATGGATATGATAATAGCTAGTATGCTGAACATGCTTATTGTAGCTTCTGTACTTATTTCCTGTTTGTATAAGCTGTCGAACACCTGATCGTAAAACTCTATTTTAATAGGATATGCAGGATCGAAGTCTGAAATGGTTTTCTCAATATATGATACAGCCTGCCTTATATCCGCACCCGCTTTTATGCGTATATAGGAATAAGACTGTAGGTTACCATCATTGAAAACAAAGGCCATATCTTCCGATTGGTTGCGCAATGACCTGAACTTTACGTCGTCTGTTATACCCAGCACTCGTCCTTCATTGTTTTTTTCATGAGTTCTGATCCATTCCACATCGATAATTTCACCCGGCTTTATATCATATTTTTTTTGCAGGTTACTGTTTATGATATATGATACAACAGAATCATTCTTTACCGATTCATCAGGCATTCTGCCTTCCCTGACCTTTATGTCCATAACGTCGAGAAAATTCCATGATACGGACAATGAATAAAAACCGATACTTTCATCTTTATATTTCGCACCCCATGTACGGTAATTATCGGAAGCTCCGAACTTCTGATGGGAGAAAGCGACGTCTACTATGGCGGGATTGTCTTTCAACGCGGCAGTAAAAGAATTTTTCTCTTTCCAGGCAATACTCTGAGGCAGTTCTACGATGGCTATGTTATCAGTATTATATCCCAGTGTATATTTTTGCATAAACAGATTTTGTTTATAGACAAAAAATGAAGTTATAATGAGTATAATAGACATCAGAAATTGAAACCCGATCAATATAGTCCGTAGCTTCTTGCCCGAAGGTGAGAGTCCGAAATTTCCTTTCAAAGCCAAAGCCGGAGAATAAGATGTCATATAAAATGCAGGGCGTATGCTTGCAATTGTTCCTGCTATAATGGCAATCAGTCCTGTAATCAGAGCCGGGAAGATATTATTCGCCGGATTTATATCGGCACGTATAAAAGGCAAGGCATTGCTCCCGTCCAGAATAAAAGTAACAAGGATGGCCAGTATAAAAGATATCAGGCTCATGATGATACCTTCCGTAATAATACCCAACCGGAGGGATGTATTGGTACTTCCCAATATTTTCCTCGTGTTTATACTACGCATACGCATCGGGGACAACGCCATATTAAAGTTCGTATAATTAATAATGGCTATAACTATAATGATGATGCCGATAGTAATTAGCAACAGGGGTGTAGTTTCACTCCCGCTTTTTACTAACTTGCCCGAAGGATCACTATTTTGAAAATAAATAGCCGGGAGTGGAGTCAGCTTTATACCTATTTCATTGTGCTCATTAAACGTTTTGGTGAAATCGAAGTTCTTATTAAAATTATCAGCTATTTCCTGCGGGGATACATTGTTATCGAGCAGGATATAACAGAAATAATTGGAACTGCCCCAGTCGCTTATCGCATAATTTTCTGCTATCGCTGTGTGAATGCAATTTTTCAGTTGCGTATTATCCGGGAAATCTTCGAATACACCGCCGATAATCAGGAATCCTTTGTCCTGTTTTGACCACAAACTTCCGGTCAGGTTGAGTTGCTTACCTACCGCTTGTTTGTCACCAAACATTTTACGGGCAATACTTTTCGGAATCATTACATTTTCAGGGTTATTCAGGCAATCAGCCTGACCTTCGAGCATCTTGAAGTCGAACATCTTTACTATACCTGTATTGCAGGTAGTAAAAGCTTCTTTAAATCCTCTTTGTATATTCCCTTCATCGACAGTGACGTAGAATTCGTCTATATAAGGATTGATAAGTGTACCGGCGATAATATGCGGCGAAGACGCTATTACGGCAGCCGTAAATGGGCGTGAATGAATAGTCCAGTCTTCGCCGGTTTTGAAGTTGGTACCTTCCACCCTGTATATCCTGCCTGCATTGGAATGGCACTTTTCGAAACTATACTCAAAGTTTACCTGAATGGCAATGATAAGGAATGCAGCAAAGGCGGCGGTCAGTCCGAGTATATTAAGGATACCCGATACCCTGTATTTTTTGAATGTGTAAATAAAATTACTGAATATGGCTTTCATCTTTTCATTCTGTTTTTAATGCTTCTATAGGATTCCGTGACAATACCCTAAGGCTAACCAACGAGGTCACTGAAATAGCTATAACACATTGGATCAGTACAGGAAATACAAATATACTCCAGCCGAGAGATGTGTGGTTTGTATAATTATTGAGCCAGTCGATTGCGTAATAATAAACTACAGGCACGGCAATAACTCCCGCTACACAAATCCAGATAACGATATCGCGGCTGAGCAATGTGAAAATGCTTGCTTTATCGGCTCCGTTTACCCTTCGTATCCCGATTTCTTTTATCCGCCGCATGGTCGTGTACAGGTGCATAGCTATCAATCCTAATGTAGCAATGAGAATAGAAAGGAATGAACTTATAGCTATCACTTTCGTCTGTGTCTTGATGGTATTGAATTTCTGGTCATAAATATCTTTACTCCACTTTGGATTAAGATAGAAGTTGGGATCGAATTTCCGCAGGGTGTTCTGGGTTATCTCTTCCGCTTTGTTTCTGCTTACATTTTCATCGAATTTTATATAAATCTGGCCTCCCCATCTGATACGGCTGAGCACTATCGGCTGCACCGTACTGGCCGGGTTGTCGTAATAGAAATCCTTTACAACTCCTACGATTTCCGCTATTCCTTTATAGTCGACCTGTTTGCCTGTAACCGGATAATCGAGTCCCAGCATTTTTATTGCGGCTTCATTGACTATTATCTGGCGGATGCTATCGGGTGTCTCTTCTCTGTAGAACTCTCCTTCAAGTAGCTGAAATCCCATTAGTTCGCACAATCCGGCTCTTATTCTGTATTCGTTTATCGAAAAACTTTTCTCTTTATTGTCCAACAGTGCAATACCCTGTCCACTGCCTCCAACACCGACTGTGTGATGGGCACCACTTACCATTTTTACTTCAGGCAGAGTGAGTAGTTCTTGTTTTACGGCTTCATAGCTTTCTGTTATAGCTCTTGTTGTAGGGAAACTTACTACTTTGTCGGGATTATATCCCAACGGAATATTTTGCAGGTAATTACTTTGTTTATCGATAACTAATATAAAGGAAATAAGTATGATAGTAATAATAGACTGTATGACTACGACAATCGTATTTAGCCTGCGTTTCGATAATTTGATCCGCTTACCCAGGATGTCCAGCGGACTAAAACGGCTAAGATAAAATGCCGGGTAAAATGCCGACAGTATAACCGTAATAATGAAAAGCGCTATAATACACAGAATAAATAAAGGGTTTACCAATTGTATAAGGTCTATATCCTTTCTTATCAGATCGGCGAAGTATGGTGTACATATCACAGCCAGAATAAACCCGATAACGAACGCACCAAATACAATGACAGAAACTTCCCTGAAAAATAGTCTGATAATATCTTCTATACGGGCTCCGTTCGTTTTGCGTATCCCTATTTCATTCAAGCGTGTTTCGCCCTGTGCCATAAAGAGGTTGATAAAGTTCGTAATGGCTAGAATGAGGATAAACAGAGCCAGCCCCGACAATAGCCAGATAAAAGTCATGCTGCCTTGTTTCCAGAACCGGTCTGCAGATAACGAATGCATGTATATATCGGTTACATTCTGTATAGTACCGTGAGCTTTGCCATTGAAGTAAGACGCCCAAGGTTCCAGTTCCGAACTATATTCTTTTTCAATGGCTGCTGAAACATCTGTTGTCGAGACATCCGGTTTTATCAGATAATACACGACAAATTCCAGACCACCAAACTCTTCCATATATTGAGGTATCCTCCCTAATACATCGAAGGTAAAATGTGTATTCTTAGGCAATTCTTCAACTACGGCTGATACAATAACTTCGTCTTCTCCGATTTTAAGCGTTTTTCCAAAGGCTGCACTTGTACTGCCGAACATGGCTTCTGCTTTTGACCGGGTGAGAACCAGCGATTTCATATTTTCTAATGCAGCCTGAGGAGTTCCTTCTATGAATTTCATCGGGAAAACAGTGAAAAATTCAGGGTCAGCATATACTTGTCTCAGGTTCTGGAAATGTTCGTCTTTGTTGATAACCTCTACATTGCCGGCATCATATATTTGTGTAGCTGCTTCAATTCCCGGTACTTTTGATGGCAATTCCCGGTACGCTTTGCGAAGGGTTATACCGTATGTGTGGGTATTGCCATTCTCTTCCAGCATAGTTACCATATTGAGAATACGCTCTTTATTTGCCAGATGTTTATCATAGCTCAGTTCATTTATGATGAACAAGAGTAGCATGATAGATGCTGCCAGACCAATGGCCAGCCCTGTTATATTCACCCATAAAAAATAGCGGGTACGTTTGTAAGACCTTAATATATTCATAGTGCTTTTACTTTAGTATCAGTTCCTGTATATCACCGTAGCTGTCATAAGCAGATGTAATCACTTTTTCGCCGGATTCCAGACCGCTTGTTACCTCATAATAATTCGGGTTTTGACGGCCTATTGTTATTTTACGTCTTACAGCCTTGCTGCCATCCGGTACAACAACGAATATCCATTGTCCTCCGGTCGTCTGATAGAATGGGCCACGTGGTATCAATATAGCTTCGGCTGGTTGCCCTAACTGGAGATTTATATAATATGTTTGTCCTGCACGGATATTGTCGGGACGTTCTCCTTCGAATACAAAATCGGTTTTGAACTGTTTATCCCGTACTTCCGGATATACTTTCCTTACACGCAGGGCAAAATCTTTGTTCTGACGTTCAAATGTAGCGTCCAATCCCGGTTTTACCCTATCTATATAATGTTCGTCAATCATGGCTTCTACCTTATAATCGGATAAGACGCTGATCTGGCCTATACGCTCACCGGAAGCGACGGTTTGTCCTATTTCTACGTCCAGCACTCCTAATTGTCCATCCACAGGGGCTTTAACATTCAGATTATCCACGCGTTGACGTACCAGCACGAGGTTCTTACGGATATTGTGCAAACTTTCTTCCATTTGGTCTACCTGAATACCGCGATATAAAGAATCCTGCTTCTGACGTTCTACAATCAATACCCGCCCGTCCACAGCAAAGTCGTAATCTTCTTTAGCCTGAAGATATTCTTCTTTTGATGTCAGTTTTTCGGAATATAGTTGCTTGTACTGTTCATACTTTCTCTTTTTGCGCTCTACATCCATATCGAGTTGTAGTTTTTCTTTTTTCAGACTGAGTCTTTCCTGTTCCATCGATACCTGTGTATTACGAAGAAAATTTTGCTTTTCGGCCAGTTGTGCCTCACTATCGAGTATGTAAAGGCTCAGCATGGGGTTTGTCAGACGGATTATAACGTCTCCCTGATGTACATCCGATCCTTCTTCTATCAGCTTCTCTGCCACCATACCTCCTTCTATGGCGCTCAGAAAAATTGTATTGATAGGTTGTACCTGTCCGGGAATGCGGACATAATCGTTAAACATACCTTTAGTAGATTCCTGTATAGTAACCTTGTCTTTTTCTATATTCAGTTTTGATGCATGATTACCAAATATGAACCAACCGATAACAGCAAGTAAAAAGATACCTCCGGCAATGAAAGGTATATGCTTTTTCTGTATTCCTTTTTTCTTTTCTATTTTAATATCCATATGATTTATTATTTCAAAATTTCAAAATTTGGCTTCGCTTATAATTTAATTCAAAATACACATATTCCTTCATTTGCATTATTCAGTGATGAATGGAGTGCCTTTGTAATAATCTACCAGACGATGCTTCAACTCATATTTCAGGCGAGCATTCAACTCATCTACTTTTGCCTGTAACAGGCGGTTAGAGCTGGTATACAATTCTATCGCACTAATGAGTCCTTCTGTAAATTTGCGTTGATTTACATTATGGGCGACGGTCATGGCATCAGTTTGTTTTTTTGCCTGGTAAAACTCGTCGGCCAGCCCGTTCATATCGGCAATGGCCTGTTCTACCTCACTATATAGTGTGCGCAGGGTTTCGTCGCGTTCATTACGCGCTATGACTGTTTGAGCCTTACTTCTTTTTACCTGAGCAGAACGTGAGAAGCCTGAGAATATAGGAATAGAAAGAGAGAATCCGATATAATGCCCGCGTTTGTCCCTCATTTGGTCTTTGAATGAAGAATATTCACTGCCGTCCATATAACGGGAAAAATTCGTAGAAATACCGGCTTCCATAGACAGAGTGGGCGAGAAGCTTCCTTTTGCCGCCTTATAAGCTAATTGTTGGGCTTGAAATGCAGATTCGGCTGCTATCGCTTTCGGATTGACAGACTTTGCATTTTCAAAAATGGAGAGCGCAGTTTCTTCAGTCTTTGTTATTAGTTCATCTGAAACAGTATTGCTTATTTCTATATCGTCTTCGATAGGAAAATTCATTTTTTCTTTTAATACAATAATGCCTATTACCAAAAGATTCTTCTGGCGTGTCAGGTTATAATTATCGGTAGCCTCTTTGGCAACAAGTTCGGCTACATCTGCCGCGCCTTTCATCCCGAGTTCTTCCATCCGTTTGACTTGCTTTACGTTAGCTGTGCTTTCTTCAAGTTGTTGTTCAGCCAGTTTTACCATATCCATAGAATATGCGACATTGATAAATGCCTCCATGGTTTCGTAAGCTATTGCATCTTTAGTCTGCTGCAATTGCTGTTTACCCATCAGTTTGTTCACCTTTTGCATTTTCATTTTATTAATATTCGAAAAGCCATCGAATAATACAAGTGACGAGTAAAGGCTGTAATTGTTACTGAAGGAATTGATATCGGTGTATGTATTCGTTTCAGAATCCAGTCCGCGTCCAAAATTGAACGATGCATTGGTATTTGCACTCAAAGATGGTATAAGTTTCCCCACAGCTTCCAGAAAATTTTGGTGGTAGATGCTGTTTTGAGCATCTTGTTTGTTCTTTTTGGGGCTGTTTTCTATTGCATACCGCATACACTCGTCCAGTGTCCATTTCTTTTCCTGGGCATTAGTTATAAGACCTATAAAGAGGGCAATAGTGAAGATTATATATTTCATAATTTTATTGCATTTTTAATATTTAAGAACGAAAGTCGTGCCAAAGTGGATAATTGTCTGATGTGTAATTGTTTCTGTATTTTTGGATATTTAAAAAGTGTAAAATAATTTTACAGTGTTTGTCAAATTTTATTACAATAGACTAAGGTTTCTTCATCTATGTCGTATAAATACTATTGATATGGAAAATTGGTACTATTAGTTGTATCCTGTATATCTTTGCCTTTTTATTTGTAATTATTCTAAATTAATATTTATATAAAATGCAATTATATAATACATTAAGCGCAGAAGAAAGAGCTAAACTCATTGATGATGCAGGGCTTCAACGATTGACTTTGTCTTTCTATACATATGCACACATACAGAATCCGCAGCAGTTCAGAGACGAATTGTATATCCGTTGGGATGAATTGGATGTCCTTGGGCGCATCTATGTGGCAAAGGAAGGCATCAATGCCCAGTTATCATTACCGGCTGCTAATATGGAAGCTTTTAAGGATTTCCTGGATACATATCCGTTTATGAAAGGAATACGGCTGAATGTAGCTGTAGAGCATGATAACAAATCTTTTCTGAAACTCAAGATAAAAGTAAGGGATAAGATTGTGGCCGACGGGCTGAATGATAATTCTTTCGATCCCACTGATATAGGCATACACCTGAAGGCAAAAGAATTTAACAGCATGATGGATGATCCGGATGCTATTGTAATAGATATGCGGAACCATTATGAAAGCGAAATAGGGCATTTTGCAGGAGCTATGACTCCTGATGTGGATACATTTCGTGACTCACTGCCTATCATACACGAGCAACTGAAAGACTATAAAGACAATAAAAAGCTGTTAATGTATTGTACAGGCGGTATTCGTTGCGAGAAAGCCAGTGCGTACTTCAAACATCAGGGATTCAAGAATGTTTATCAGCTCGAAGGCGGTATTATCGAATATACCCGTCAGGTAAAAGCGGAAGGGCTGGAATCGAAGTTTACAGGTAAGAATTTTGTGTTCGATAACCGTCTGGGGGAACGTATCACAGAAGACATAATCGCTCATTGCCATCAGTGTGGAAAACCCTGCGATACACATACCAACTGTGAGAATGACGGATGCCACCTGCTGTTCATCCAATGTGATGAATGTGCGGAAAAAATGAAAGGCTGCTGCTGTGATGCTTGTAAGGATATTGTATCTTTGCCAGATGAACAGCAAAAGGTGATACGAAAGGGCATCAGAAATGGTACTATGATCTTTAAGAAAGGACGCTCGAAAAGCCTTTTGTTCAAAGACTAATATAATTATGCCGGAAGAAATTTTTCCGCTTGTTGACGAAACAGGCAATATAATCGGACAGGCACCGCGCAGTGTCTGCCACGATGGTTCGAAGCTTTTACACCCTGTTATTCACTTGCATATATTCAATTCGGAAGGGGATTTGTATCTGCAAAAGCGTTCCCCGACAAAAGATGTACAGCCCAACAAATGGGATTCGTCGGTTGCCGGACATATAGATTTGGATGAAATGCCGTATATGGCAGCTTGGCGCGAAGCCCGGGAAGAATTAGGCCTTTCGGATATAGAGCCGATATTTATCACAAAATATATTATAGAAACGGAGAGGGAACGGGAACTGAGTTATTGTTTCTATACGATATATAATGGTGATTTTATTTTAAACAGGGAAGAACTGTCGGACGGGCGCTTCTGGAAGATAGAAGAAATCCAGTCCAATTTGGGTAAAGATATTTTTACGACAAACTTTGAACTGGATTTTATTAAGTTTCTGAACAAAGGACTGAGCGGAATCAGTTCAGATATTTGATAATCTGCTGCATATCAGAAAAATTTGGAACAACATTCTCTGTCCTTTCTATCAATACTTCGTGCGGTATAGTAGTCGACAGTCCGATTACTTTCATTCCCGCATCCTGACCAGCCCGTATGCCATGCAGTGAGTCTTCGAATACGATACATTCTGCCGGGGAAGAATTCAGGTCTTGAGCTGCCAGTTTGTAGCACATCGGGTTAGGTTTTCCTTCGGTGATACGCGCGGCAGTGACTACTACATCGAACGTATCGGATAATTGAAGAATATCGAGTGCCCTTTTCATTTTGAAGTCCTGGGAGCTGGTGACTATACCTGTTTTGTAGTTGTTATCTTTCAGGTATTTGATAAAGTCCATCACGCCGTCAACCAACGGGAAATCCATGTTGAGTTCAAAATCTTCCAGTTCTTGAGCTATCTTGTCTTGTTCTTCCTGAGATAAGTGGCTGAAATACTTTTTCAGTATATCGGGTGAAGTCGTACCTTTCACCTGTAAAGCAAAGTTTTCTATACCCAGATTGTACCTTTCACCCAAATCTTCGATATGGATATCATATTGAGGTTCGGTGTCAGCAATAACTCCGTCGAAATCGAAAAGAACCGTTGAAATTTTAGTCATGTCTATATCGTTGTTTTTTTACGATGCAAAGGTAAGACTTTATATTTTGATAAGCAACCTGAGGATGAATAAGCGGTATGAACCACAAAAAAGGAGATGAATTCAATTTGAATTCATCTCCCGGTAATTAGTATTGTATATTTTTATTTCAATCTGTAAGTGATGCCTATTGTACCATAGATATTGTGCATCTTGAATTCGATCGGGTTTGTTCCCGAATAAAAATAAGGAACCAGCCCCCAAGTAACGCTTCCGTAAAATCCGATACGATTAGTAAGCCGGAATTCGCCTCCGCCCAATAATCCGAAATCGTAGTCACGGGTATCATCGCTAAAGTCGAATGTGGCTCCCTCCCCATCTATTTCCTGCCTTTGGCCTACAGGGGTATCTATACGCATATAGCCATCATAAACTTTTCCGTTAAACTTGGACGACAGTGTTCTTGCTGCATATATACCCAGACGTACCTGCCATCTGTTATTAAAATTGTATGTTCCATAGATAGGTATGGTGAGGTAAGTCATGTCCACATTGGTCATATTCTTTCCTACAAAATAACCGCTGAGACGGCTACCATCTTCGGTGAGGACAACACTGGTCTTCATATATTTCACTTCGTCCCTTACTCTCATACCTTTCCAGTCGAGGGTGGCGCCAGCACCGATGCCCCATTTGTCATCGAGGCTGTATACCACATTGAATCCCAATTGCGGGTTAAATTTGGGATTGTAACTTTCGATTTTTCTCACTTCCGCAGGCAGAGGCAGCGGAGCTGTACCTCCAATATTAAATCCCAGGAGGAATGACAAATCGAGCGGTTTCTTATCCTGTATCTGGGCGGATATACTTGCCGAAAATGCTGATATAAGAAGTAAAGCAAATAGTATATTGTAAGATCTCAATTTCATATTTTTCCTTTTTAAAAACTTTCGGTTAATATTTCCAGTTCATCAACAATCAATGTACTGCCTATTGCTCCCTCATAGAGGTTACCGTCTTGACTGGAAGATAAAACGATTGTCAGTTTATAGTTGTTGTTTTCGAAATCGAAATCGATTTTTTCCCCTTTTTCATTTTCTTTGTATATAAATGGAATAGTGAATTTGTAGAATCCTTTATCCACTTCTTCATCGGTAATATGACTTGTTTCTCTACTCCAATCAGCTCTGGCTATAATTTTGTCAGAGGTCGACACCGTTCTGCCATCCAGATATTCATTCTGTCCGGACGCATTTTTACTTACTTTAAATATTACGGCATATATGCTGCATTCATCTACTTTTCCGGCAACAGGATAGCCGTCTTTATCCGTGAATTCAGGTCCCGGAGTATATTTGTAATACCCTGTGAAAGTTACAGGTTTACCATTTGCCTGTGAATACATCCGCCCCAGTTTCAGGGAGAGTAGGGGGTCTTCTAATTTTGGGCTAAATTCGCCTAAGAACAATGAACCGGCAAATATAGGAATATTCATATTTGTTATAGATACATACAGTCCTTTAATGGTTTGTAATTTAGCTCCATATGTTCCGGAATAAGAGTCTGTCGTCTTTTCAGTCGGATATGGATTTGCATTCAGAACAATAGCAACACCGGAGTTACCTGTGCTCCATGCATTATGATTGGATAATAATATGGGATATTTACGGCTGCTTACACCAGCTTCACCCCAGTCTTCAAAATCGTATTTCAAATCTATATTGGAGCTGACATTGATAGTATATCGTTTCGAATAATTTCCATCTTCGGAAGTAACTGTATATTCTTTACCTTCACTAAAGTCCATTGCCACTCCCGATGCCGGAGAAATGGTCGCTCCCGGAGAAACTTCGATTACAGGAGCCAGATTTGTTAGATCAGCATCACTGGTTACAAATATTTGGACTTGATCGTTTGCGTCGGATATAATACTCGAAATAAAAGTATTTCCTTCTACTTTTACATCTGTGATGTCAGCTTCTCTGTTTAAAGGTTCATCCTGAATACATGAGTTCAATGTCAGGGCAATGATGATATTCAGGGTTAAAAATGATTTAGATCTCATACATTTCGATTAAAAAATAGTATGCAAAGGTAAATATTTCTGTTAACATTTTGCCCAAAATCTGAATATTAAGCTACTATTACCTTTCTTTTATGCAAATAACAAGAGCTTTTCTCATAAATGGAGAGAAAAGCTCTTATTTGTTTATGGGAATATCCTGTGTAAATATTATTCTTTCATAGTCAGCAACTTATCATTGTTTGTGTCTATGGTTATTTGCCTTATCACAGTCCCTTTATTGCCATACGAATGTGCTATACATTGCGACTTTCGAGCCCACATCTTCTGTTCTTGGTTCCATTTTGTCTGGATTATATTGGCTATTTTTCCATCACTGGTATATTCATATCTGTACTTTTGGGCGGGAATCCACTTTGTACCATATTCTGAGAGATAAGTTGTCCTTTCTACCAGTTTCTCGCTAGGGTCGTATAGGTAAATAACTTTTGATACAGCCTTTGTCCGTTGATACTGAGTTGACTCTTTAGTTGTATATCCACTCTCATCTTTACTTATCTTTACATCACTATCTCTCTTATTTTGAGAAAAAACACCTACTGATAGAAATAAGAATATTATTATTGATGTTAAAACTTTTGCTTTCATAATCGTACTTTTTGTTAAACTGGTTTTACACTGATTGAATATTTTTATAAGCGCTTTCTATGTATATGACGAGATTGATAGAAAAAGGTTACAGAAATTCTATTATAAAATATAAAAGAGAGTAAAATGAAAATGTTGTACATAAAAAAGCCGCCCTTCTTATTTAAGAAGGGCGGCGTCATATAATCCACTTTAGCTATTCGGGAATAATTTTAAACTTAAATTATTAAAAGAATCTTTGTCTTAGGGCTTTTATATATGTAGTGAGTGAAGTTTTTTTATTTCTTGGCCCAATCGTTAGACTTCTTGTCCCACTTGATCATAGTTGGAGTCTGAGGTTGATTTTCGGCATTGTAAGTATATTTATACTTCTGAACACCTGTCCATCCTTTTTCGCCCATCCATTCATAAGTGGCTTTTTCCATCATACGATTAGTTGCATCATAGACATAAGTAGTTTTTGTCAATGGAGCGTTTGTGTTTTTGTCACAAAATATAAATTCTTTCACACACCCGTCTTCAGTCTGTTCCACATTAGTAAATGTGATGGTTTCAGGAGTGCCTGCAAAAATGTTTGCAGAAAAGAAAAGAATAGCTAATAACGAAAATAAAGTTTTTGTTTTCATGATTCAAAATTAATTTAGTACTGCAAAGATATATTGTTTTCTTATATAGAAGAAAGAAAAATTATCAAATAGTCATTATTATGTAGTTAAATATAGTTAATTTGATATATTTTGCGTCTATAATTTGGGTTCTTTGGTTATGTTTACTGTCAAAAAGATATATTTTGATGATCGGATATAACTAAAAATAATAAAAGGATAAGCAAATCCATCAAAAGAGAAGATTATATCAAAAAAACAATGCTTATTGTATAAAAATGGGGCAGATATGGGTTGAAAAGTCTTTCATATTTGAAAAAAAATGACGAAATTTGCGAGCCTTAAAAAGAGCTGAATAAATTTAACTATATAAACCAATAAAAAAACGATGGTAAAAAGTGCTTTACAAGTAGCCAGGGCTGCTTATAAACCAAAAATGCCAAAAGCATTGTATGGTTCTGTGAAAATTGAAGAAGGTGCAGCAACACAATCGGTAGCTGACCAGGAAGAGGTGAAGAAGTTATTTCCTAATACATATGGAATGCCTACTCTTAAGTTTGTAGAAGCTTCAGAGAAAGCAAACTATCCGGCTATCAATGTAGGGGTTATCCTCTCTGGAGGACAGGCTCCCGGCGGACATAATGTAATTGCAGGTCTGTTCGACGGAATCAAAAACTTAAATTCAGGCAGTCGCCTTTATGGTTTCCTTATGGGACCCGGCGGATTGGTAGACCACGATTATAAAGAACTTACAGGTGAAATTATTGATGAATACCGCAATACAGGTGGTTTTGATATCATAGGTTCGGGACGTACCAAACTGGAATCGAAAGAACAGTTTGATAAAGGTCTTGAAATTCTTAAAAAGTTGGATATCAAAGCGCTGGTTATTATTGGTGGTGATGATTCAAATACAAATGCATGTGTATTGGCTGAATATTACAAAGCTATCAATGCAGGGGTACAGGTGATCGGCTGTCCTAAGACAATCGATGGCGACCTTAAAAACGAAATGATAGAAACATCGTTCGGTTTCGATACAGCATGTAAAGTATATGCCGAAGTTATCGGTAATATTCAGCGCGACTGTAACTCTGCCCGTAAATACTGGCACTTCATTAAGTTGATGGGTCGTTCGGCTTCTCACATTGCACTTGAATGTGCATTGCAGGTACAGCCTAATATCTGTATCATTTCGGAAGAAGTGGAAGCTAAAAAACTATCCCTTGACGATATTGTGACAGATATAGCTAAAGCTGTGGCACGCCGTGCTGCCGATGGTAATAACTTTGGTACTGTGCTTATCCCGGAAGGGCTTATCGAGTTCATTCCGGCGATGAAAGTGCTTATTTCAGAATTGAATGATTTCCTTGCGCATCATCAGGACGAATTCAATGCAGTGCCTAAAGATGAACAACTGGCTTATATCAGAAAGAACTTATCCGCCGATAATGCGAAAGTATTTGCAAGCCTTCCCGATGGCGTTGCCCGTCAGTTGACACTCGACCGTGACCCTCATGGCAATGTACAGGTTTCTCTTATCGAAACCGAAAAGTTACTGGCCGAAATGGTAGGTAACAAACTTGCTGAAATGAAAGCTGAAGGAAAATATAGCGGTAAATTTGCATCGCAAGTGCATTTCTTCGGATATGAAGGGCGTTGTGCTGCTCCGTCAAATTATGATGCAGACTATTGTTATTCTTTGGGTTATACTGCTGCTGCCCTTATTGGTGCAGGCAAAACAGGATATATGTCATCGGTACGTAACACTACAGCTCCGGCCAGTGAATGGGTAGCGGGTGGTGTACCTGTGACAATGATGATGAACATGGAACGCCGTCATGGTGAAATGAAGCCTGTGATTCGTAAAGCTCTTGTTGAACTCGATGGTGCTCCGTTCAAATATCTGGTAGCAAATCGTGAAGCTTGGGCTGTGGGTACAGAATTTGTTTATCCGGGACCGATACAATACTTCGGACCAACTGAAGTATGCGACCAGCCTACAATCACATTAAAACTGGAACAAGGTAAATAATTTACCCCGCAATATATATAGGAAAGGCATGGAAGAAATTCCGTGCCTTTTTGTTTTATTCATGCATATTAGAACAAATGCATTAAATTATTTAATCTTTATTGAAGGCTTGTAGGGGCGTATTGCACACACTAGTGTCCACTAAAAAACATTAACAAGCGATGTAATTATTTGATATGCAATTAATAATATTCGTTTTTTTTACGTGTACATTTCAAATCTCTATTTTTGTTAGAAGTAACAAAATGATAGTAGGAATGCACAATGGACATTACGTTTTTACTCAATTATGTAGATTTCTGCCCAAGAGAGCTTTTGATTGTTTAGTCGATAAATACGAAGGCAATAAATATGTAAAATCATTTACTTGTTGGAA
>NZ_JADCLQ010000050.1:0-91635 GCF_015234155.1 Dysgonomonas sp. GY75 | reverse complement strand
ATAACTGGTTAGGTGAATTTTACAGGCGCATCAAGGCCAAAAGCGGTGCACCAACAGCCATAAAAGCGACTGCTCGCAAGCTGGCAATTATTTTTTACCGGATGCTCAGGGATAAAAAAGAGTTTTCGCCTTTACCTCTTGACGAGTATAATCACTATTTCAAGGAACGAAGAATTAAATACGTTGATAAACAGGCCGCTAAGTATGGTTTTAGATTAGTGCCTATCGATAGCGTTTCTTAAGAGTAATCAGAAATAAGCAAACAACGGACATAAGATATAAAAGGTAACAAAAATAACAGATATATCAGTTAGCAGTCAACAGTTATCAGTTAACAATAAAATTCTCTTTATACATCTTGCTCTACATTTTCAGTTTTCCATTCTCTATTTTTCAATTCAAAAAGGTAACACATGTAACACCTTCCTACCATTTTTCAATCTAATTTTAACAACAACTCCTTCAAACACCTCATTAAATTAAGTGACATTTACACAATATAGTTAAAAGGTAACAGAAGTAACAGAAGTAACAGATATTTCAGCTATTAGCTGATAGCTTTTAGCCGTTAGCGGTGCGAAGCGACAAAACTCGTAATTTATTATCTTGTTTACGTTATTAACCATGTTTAGTTAAAACCTGACACATCTGACAACTTTGTTACAAGATATTCCGCCCCTACAGTTTTTTCAAAAAGTAACAAAGGTAACACGGAAAGCAATTAAGAATGAATAATTAATAATTAGCTTGTCATGCTGAACAGTGTGAAGCATCTCGTCAGTGAATAGTTGTCTACTCGTATCTCATATAACTTTCAACTTATTACTCAATACTTACTACTTTGAAAAGGTAACAAAAGTTACAGCTTTTCTCAGTACATGACGGCAAATCAGAAAGCAACTTGCCGCATTGCGTTTGCTAATTAATTACGTCAAAGAGCTGACAGCTATCAACTAACGGCTAAAAGCTATCATACACATATAGATAATTATTTTCCGCAAGAATCGGGTTTATTTTCTAATTCCCCTACCCTAACTTCGCTTTATAATATTTAAATTTGTTTCTTATGAACCAGCAAAACAATATAGACTTCGACCGCATCAAAGATGCTATCGGATATATAAATGATAATTACAGATCACAACCCGGCTTAGACGATGTTGCTGCCCATGTTGCGCTTAGCCCTTACCATCTTCAACGTATGTTTACCGAATGGGCGGGAGTAAGCCCTAAAAAGTTTCTCCAATACATCAGCCTCGAAAATGCCAAGAAGATACTCAAAGAGAGTCGTGCCACGCTTTTCGATGCTGCATTTGAAGTCGGATTATCGGGTACCGGACGCTTACATGACCTGTTTGTAAAAATAGAAGGGATGACGCCCGGAGAATATAAAAACGGTGGAGAAAACCTGACTATCAACTACAGTTTTGCAGAAACACCCTTCGGCGAGATTCTGATAGCATCTACTGCGAAAGGTATCTGCTATATGGCTTTTTCTGATAATGAAACGATCGCACTGGAAGAACTACAAAGAATATTCCCGAACGCAAGCTATAAGCAACTGACAGACAACAATCAACAAAGCGCACTCTATATATTCAGACAAGACTGGCTACAACCGGAACAAATAAAACTACATGTGAAAGGTACCGATTTTCAGCTCAAAGTATGGGAGTCCCTACTGAAAATACCAATGGGTAAACTATTAACCTATAGCGATATTGCCAGACAAACAGGCAATCCCAGGGCAAGCAGAGCTGTAGGATCGGCTGTAGGGGACAATCCCATAGCTTACCTCATTCCATGCCACCGGGTAATACTATCTTCGGGAGCATTCGGTCAGTATCACTGGGACAGCGGCCGTAAGGCTGCAATAATAGGATGGGAAAATATAAACACACATAATCATTGAAAAGCGTTTTACATCTTTTGCGAGAGATTTCTTTATTTAAATAATAGAATCAGCCGTTGAGTTTTAACGTTGAACTCTTTTAAACATTTTTCCTACGCGGAATTGAAAATTCCTTGTATCACTTTTGGCCAAAGCCCCAAAAGTAATCAAAAGCTCTTTAGCGCCCGCTTCAAAGGCCGACCCGTAACGGACAAAAAGACGAAACGGAAAAACTCGCTGGAAAGATCGTATAACCCAAATTAGTGGATAAGCTCAAACACGTTTCCGTTTTTTTCGTCTTTTAATCCTACGGGTACCCCGTCCATGAAGCTAACGGCGCGGGCTGACGCTCGACAGGAGGGAAAGCCCCTACACCTGATATGCGCAAGCCTTGTCATGCGTCAGCCCCTGCGCATTAGTGACGCAGGCGGGGCACCCACACGGTGCAGCCGGCTTAGAAAGGGACTGGGCGATAGCCCGTTTGTCACTTTCAGCCGGCAAAACGGTTTTGGGTCGCCGGGGAACGAAGCGCTAGCTTTTTGCTTCCTTTTGGGCAATGCCAAAAAGAAGGACAAGCCCGGCAGGGCGCGGCAGTAATGAGATAAGGTTGCAAGTTGCAAACAGGGGTAGGATTTATGTGTAAAATAATCCAACGTTAAATCTCAACTACTGATTCGCATTAATATCTAAAAAAGCAAACTTTCTGAAATATTTTTATTTCATTACCTTTCAATACTATTGTATATTTCGGAAAAAATCTTATTTTTGTATTAAGCTAAAAAAGCGAAAATAAACTATTAACAAAGAACTGCCATGAAAGAGTTTTTTTCAAGTATGGATGCTACACAACAGTTTTATTGGTATGTAGCTATAGGAGCTAGCGTTATATTTATAATCCAGACCATTATGACTTTTATCGGTGCCGATTCCGATACAGGAGTAGATGCTGACTTTGACGGCAATCTGGATAGTGCAGATGCTCCTTTTCAGTTATTCTCTCTCCGTAATCTGATCAATTTCCTTTTAGGATTCGGATGGACAGGCGCGGTATTATACAATGCATTCGAAAGCAAGTTCGTAGTGGGCATAGTATCCTTTTTGGTAGGAAGTGTGTTCATATTGCTTTTCTTTGTTATAATGCGTTTTATATGGAAACTATCCGAAGATAACACATTCAAGATGGAAGACACAATAGGAAAAACCGCAGACGTATATATGAATATTCCCGCATCAAAAAGTGGAAGAGGAAAAATATTTGTCAGTGTAAAAGGTTCTTCCCGTGAATTATATGCCGTTACAACAGCCGGCGAAGCGCTAAAAAGCGGATCATTGGTGAAAATTATCGGCATAGAAGGGGATATATTGGTCGTAGAACCATTCAGTAATATGAATAACTAAATTTTTTAACCCATATAATTTATACTAACATGTTTGAAGATCTATTAAATGGAGGAGGCGTCGGAATACTGGTTGTTGTTCTGGTTGTTGTCCTCATTGTTACTGCTTTGGCGATGATATCGAGATATAAACGATGTCCGTCCGATAAAATCCTGGTAGTATATGGAAAGACAGGTGGTGCATCAGCCAAATGTATTCACGGTGGCGGTGCATTCATTATTCCCGTTATACAGGATTTCGCGTATCTGGATTTGAAACCCATATCTATCGAAGCCAATCTGACCAGCGCACTGAGTAAACAGAATATCCGTGTAGATGTTCCATGCCGCTTTACAATCGCCATTTCCACCGAAAAGGAGAATATGAACAATGCGGCTGAAAGACTTCTGGGTCTGACTACTTCGCAAATACAGGAACTGGCTAAAGACATCTTGTTCGGACAATTGCGTTTGGTTATCGCTACCATGATGATTGAAGAAATCAACTCCGACCGTGACAAATTCTTAGATAACATTGCGAAAAATGTTGACACAGAGTTACGCAAGATAGGTCTGAAACTGATAAATGTAAACGTTACCGACATCAATGACGAATCAGGCTACATCGAAGCTTTAGGAAAAGAAGCCGCTGCAAAAGCGATCAATGAAGCGAAGATCAGTGTGGCAGAGCAAGAAAAAATCGGGGAAACAGGTAAGGCTGTCGCTGACAGAATGCGCGATGTACAAATTGCCGAAACTCACAGAGACAGGGACGTATCTATCGCTGTGGCTCAAAAGGACAGAGAAGTAAGCATTGCTGGTGCTGCCAGAGACGAGTCTATTGGTAAAGCTGAAGCAGACAGAGATACCCGTGTAAAAACAGCCGAAGCAAACGCTATAGCTGTTAAAGGAGAGAATACTGCCAAAATTGAGATTGCCGGTTCAGATGCACTTCGTCGCGAAAAAGAAGCCGAAGCCGCACGCCTGGCTGTTGCCGCAGAGAAAGTGCAACAGGCAAAGGCTCTCGAAGAAGCATATCTGGCTGAACAAAAAGCTGAGTTGGCACGTTCGGAAAGAGAGCGTTCGACACAGATAGCCAATGTTGTTGTTCCTGCCGAGATAGAAAAGCAAAGAATTATCATTGAAGCGCAGGCTGCCGCCGAACGTGTACGTGAACAGGCTAAAGGAGATGCAGACGCTATCTTCGCCAAAATGGATGCGGAAGCACGCGGTTTGTATGAAATACTGACCAAACAGGCTGAAGGTTACAGGGATGTGGTAAATGCGGCTAAAGGTGATCCTGTGGCAGCTTACCAGCTATTGTTGATAGAGAAACTGCCAGAACTGGTTAAAACACAGGTTGAGGCCGTTAAGAATATTAAGATTGACAAAGTTACTGTTTGGGATACAGGAAACGGTGCGGGTGACGACGGCAGGACATCTACCGCCAACTTTATATCCGGACTGATGAAATCCGTACCTCCGTTGAACGACTTGTTCGGCATGGCAGGAATGAACCTTCCGTCTTATCTGAAAGGACAGGCAGAAAAGGATAAAGAGGTAATAATTCCACTGGCTCCTACACCTACTGAAGATGAGAAAAAGAAAAAGTAATATCAGTAAATAGTTAAAGAAAAGCCTTGCATAAAAGATTCTGCGAGGCTTTTTTTTTATATTCAGGCTTTATGGCAAATCAATAATACCTTCCTTTCATCGGCTAATGTGGTGGCAAATATGTATATATCTCCCCCATCCTTCAGCCCTGTCTTTTTTCTAATTTCCTGAACGGACAAAGGAAAATTACGGGTAGTAATATTCGCCTGCTTAATACCTGACAGATATTCCTTCACATCTTTCTTATTCAAAGAACAGATATTATTAATAATAAACTTTCGCCCCGGAAAATCCTCATACAATACATCCGACAGATACAGATGGCTACTGGGGTGCAGCTTGTCCAGAGAATAAGCCTTTGCAATACTCTTGTATGCACCGCCTTTCAGTATCGAGGCATTAGATTCATACAGGTATTTTGCAATTTTAGTAGCATAATCTAAAAAGAGATTGTCTTCATCCTCTTTCCGGAAAGTATAGATATCCGTATTACTATTCTGTATGTTTACGCAATGGTAGAGAGTTTTATCCGTATTCCCCTTCTTCTTGATAAAGAGCAACTCTTTGCACTCATTATTCACGCTGATAATATACACATCCGATACAGATTTCATTGATCTCACAGCAAGAGAAATATCCAACATCGGCGACAATTTTACCATTACCTGTTCCGATTTTTCTTCCAGCAACGATTCTATATCGAGAATGTTCGGTGTACAGTCGTCTATCTGTACTGTCTTTTTACCTGTATTGTCCCTGCGGGCAGGATCGATATATATCAGGCTGGCAGGAGACATGGCTGACAGATATTCTACCGCATCTTCATTTACCACCTTTATATCCTGCTCCAATATTTTAAAGTTATGGACAGCTATTTCAGCCAATTCCGATTGCTGTTCTACGTAAGTGACATCCTTGAAACTATGTGCAAGAAAAGAACAATCTACCCCAAAACCTCCGGTAAGATCAACCATAGATTCTCCACGGCATAGCGAAGCCTTAAACCGTGCTGTTTGCTCCGACGAACATTGCTCCATCGACAGGTGTTTCGGATAAACTATGTTGTTATTGGCATGCCATGAAGAAATTTTCTCTTTAGCTATCTTGCGTCCGGCAATCTGACGAATAGCTTCCTGCATATCTATACCGGGATATTGCTTTGCCTGTAAAGCGAGTGAATGCACATCATCAGCCTCATGAGTAAGTATAAAAGCCTTTAATTCGTCACTGAGGTTCATTTTTTCTTCATCTTGATGAAAGGACTTAATGCACTACCTTTTTGTGTAGAGTCAGGCACAATCGGAGGAGGTGGCAAGACAGTATCTTTTTTGTGTCTTATCCATGGATAGTCAAACAAGTCACGTAGACCATCAAAGTCTTTCTTATAGATGATACCCACACCTTGCGTCTGTGTCGCATGATCCAGATAGTAAAATTTCTCGTTATAGTGATTATAAGCCTTTATTCGCCATGTACCGGCGTTATTGAGTAAGTATTCGATGTCTATATCGGTTATCATGGCTTCATTTTTCAAATTAATGTCGTTTCGGTAACCGAAGTTTCCGTTTATAAGAAGCCTGTCGTTCAATAATTTACTCGACAATAACAATTCAGCCTCCGTATACATCAATTCGGCATCACTATACCGTATGTTTGTACCCAGTTGCCATCTGTCATCGATGTTACTCACTATTTTTGTCAACTGATTGGATAAGGTAGCAGAAGCCACTGCTGCAAAATCTGATGTCTGTGCACCTGGCGTCGCATAATTAGGCGCTTTGAATTTGGATAATATCAGCAGGTATGCAACCTGTTTATTTATTTCGTCCTGCGTATTCAACAGATTTTTCACCTGTCGCTCTACCTCCGCATCTGTAGATGGCAATGCTATATCCAGGTCTACATTAGGGTGCTTGAGCGGCCCACTCAGATTGAGTACGCAATTGACCGGTATAGTTGTTTGCCCTACCCTTTTAGCCAAATCGTCATCCAAATCGTTAAGACTCGCATTCACTTTATATACAGCACTCACATTCAGGGTTGCATCAAATGGGTCTCCTCTGAATTGTACATTGCTTCCATCCTGAATATCGAACCGTCTTTCCATCAGTCGCTGGAAAGTGAAGTTATAACTTCCTCTATTGATATTATATGTACCATAAAGACGTGGGGAGGACTTCAGATTCCATTCGAAGCGCATAGCTCCGCTACCAGTACCCCTCAGTATATCGCCGCCCACAGGGTCCATTAACAATTCCAATGTAGCATCAGGAGTAACATCAGCATAAATATTCATATTGATGTCCATTCCTGTATCATTGCGGGGAGCCAGCATCGATGGTTTTACCTGTTTTACGGTATCTTGGTCCTGTTTTTCCTTATATGTTATAAAAGAATATTCGGTAACCACATCTTCCATAAAATTCATACGTACAAGGGTATTGGGTTCTGTACGCATTCTGATATTTACATCCACAGCGCTTTCATCACCGCCTATAGTACCATTCCCACTACCGAACACTTTTCCGTAAAACAACGGATTCACGGATGATGAAGCATTATATACAAGGAAATTATCAGCCCTCAGGTCGACCTGATACATAAATTTACTAAAAAAATCGTGTGCCACTTTTCCACTTGCATGCGCTCTGTTATTGAACTGGTCTATCAGTGTTATATCATTAAAATAGATAAGATCTTTCTTCAAATAAACGGTATCGGAAAACGAGTATCGGGTATTCAGAAAACGGATTCCCATACTTCCGTCTTTTATAAATGCTTTCCCTTCTACCGTTACATTCGAAAAATCACCATATAAATGCACTTTTCCTGTACCCCGTCCTGTTATATTATCAAAAATTGTTTCGGCATACTTATTCAGGAAGCCGATATTGATACTATCGGCATCGAAATTAATGGATAATCTTTGCTTTACAGGGTCTAGGGTTCCATCTACTTTTGTCCGTTTATTCTCCTTGCTCACAATCAGCCCGTCGAGCATAACCTGATTGGTCTCATCATCCAATTCACTGAATATATTCAGTTTACCTAATTCCGCCCCGTTAAATTTAAAATCAGTTATTTCGAGGCGTGTATTGGCATATGGTTTTTTCTCTATACTGGACACAAACAGGCTGCCTGTAGCTGCCCCGCCAAACTGGAGAGCATCTATAGCCAAAGTCTGGAAAACATATTCGAGGTTAATATTTTTGAGTTCGGCTTTTAATATGTCGTTCGAATCTTTTTGGGTATATTTCCCATTCACTTTTACCTCCTGACTGCCATCTTCATTATATATCCGGAAATTATCCACAGCCACCAAGCCATCCTGTATCGCTATATGTGACTGGTTCATCTTCCAATCGGCATTATTCAACAATAATTCGCTTGGCAAGGTGTTTATATCTATCCTGAGCGGCTCTGCTTCATTTTTAGTGAGCAGCGTACTTATGGAAAAATTACCCATGGCTTTCTGCGCACCTGTATTCACTAGGGATATATTGGTATTGATCAGGTTATCTTTCACTTTAGCGTTGATAGCAACATCGTTGATTGTGTTTTTCTTACCTGCGATCAATACATTAACCTTAGCATCTATTGTATCGTGCGGATTTCGTATGGCAACATATCCCGACTGTATACTCATCCCCGCAGCTTTTACCGATGGTGCAAATATTTCGAGGTTAAACCTGTCATTTATATTATTATAAGACCCGATTATTTTAGAAGTACTCAGCACTGTAACAGGAAGATTGAGTATATTGCTTAATGATTCGCTATTGCTTATCTGTAACTCAAAATTAAGCATATTCGGCTTCTCTTCCGGTCTTTTCTTATTATCAGGCCTTATCAAAGCGGGTAAATACATGCTCAATGTCTGCTTCACACTATTTATCATCGACGACATGGAATACACCCCATTGATATCTCCTTTCAGTAAATCAGACCTTATACTCAACCTGCGATTGTCGGGAAAACCGGCAACCCTTGCAACAAGACTATCCATCTGAAATAACTTATCTTCACGGATAAAATCTATAGAGTCTATCCTTACATATCCTTCTGCATTATCGATATGGCTACCTATAAAATCTGCATCTATCGCAAAAGAAAGATAAGAATGCTGCATCTTTTCGGCCAAATGCAGATTAGCCAGCTGAACGTTCTTTACTCTGGCCTTGAAATTCAACTCCGGATTTTCTTTATCTGTCAGATCAAACAGCCCGTTAACATTTAATATACCGTTCTCATCATTTACATCCAGTTGTCCGTCTACCCGTAAGCCGTCGTAAGCAGCATCCAGCGAAATTTCTTTATAGGTATATCCCTTGAAATCGAAATTGTGAATATCTCCGTCCGCTGTTCCACGGATTTTACCATATGTGGGTTTCTCTAAATCGACAGACAGATTCAATGATATCTTATTCAGATCTTTATTATCAAGAAGTTTTCCCAATTCGAAATCTGACGTATAAACTTTCCCATGCACAAAGGAGCTTATACCATTTCTCGGATTCAGGCCAAAAAGCACATCCGTTTTGACAATACCTAAGTCGGTATCCAAACTACCAAAAGCTGTAAGTTGTTTTAAATAGCCCGAAATATCACCGATAAACGACAGTGTACCGAGTTTCTGCAATTGAGATGGTAACTGCGTCTTATTTTTAGAGAAGTTATTAAGAATGCTTTCTACTTCCCTGATTCCGATTGTTAATTCATCGACACTGCCCAAAAGATACGTTTTTTCGGAATCCCTTATATCTTTGACCTCTGCATTAGCAATCAAATGCATCTTTTCCCCATAGTCCACAGACAATTCCGAGAGAACCAGATTATCGAACGAACCTGAAATATGCGCGCGTATATTCACTAAGTCTTTGAAGTTCTGCAATACAGGCGCAAATGCTGAGATATCTTTCGGAGCGATATATGAGGGTGCTACCCGGCAATCGACAACTGCATAATCGAGTATTTTAGCTGTATCACTGGTCGGCGTAAGATCTATTTCGCATCTTTCCAACGCCAAATGGGAGGATGGCAGGTTTAACTCAAATCCCCTGACCGATACCTTTTTCCCCTGACTTATTACTCTAAATACAAGGTCAGATATTTCCAGGCCGCTTCTTTCCTTCAGGCTAATTTTTTTCACCTGAATATTAAGAGAGTCTTCCAATACTGACTTTACGGTAAACTTAGCATCTAAACCTGATACTTGTATGTGATTTGCGTCAAATTGATTTTCCTTTAAAGGGCGGTCTTTTACATCATATGAAAAGCGTCCGTTAGACAGATTGATTGCATTCAGCTTAATATCCAGTCTGGCTTTCGGTTTATCGTCTTTCGATTTAAAAGCATCAATTACATACTGTATATTCAGCGGCGCATTTGTATTATCTTTTGATAAGTGAACTTCAAAATCGGTGAGCCAGGCGGAAGTGATTACTATCTTACCGTTTATAAGGGCAAGAATATCAACACCTGCCGAAACCTTATCAGCCATCAAAACTTTCTCGTTGGATTGGTCGTAAAGATACAGACTATCGATCGCAATAGTATTGAAAGGCTCAAAATGAAGACTGCCTATCCCCAGTTCTGTCCCCAATTTAGCCTTCAGTTCTTTCACAATAAGGCCTTTGGCATATTCCTGAACAGCGGGTGTGTTCAATAAGCCAAACAACAGGATAATCAGACCGAAAATTATCCCGAAAATGGTGAGAAATATTTTCTTAAACCGTTTTATAACTCTTTCCTTTAAGGTCGTCGACCTATTTTTTACTTTGGTAAGTATAATAACTAATGCAAGTTACCGCTCGAAGATATATCACAAAATACTTTCTTCTACTTGATAGTGCAAAAGTATTAAAAAAATGAGATTTTTCCCTATCCCCATATCGCTATCTTGAACAAAAGGAATGAAGTTAAGATAATTTATAGAAAATTCCTTTTCATCGCAAAAAGAACCGATTTATGCACCGGTTCTTCTTGTGTGCTAATTAATCGTTATCCGTTTTTGGTTTCGTCTCTTTTTTTATTCGTCCTGCTTTGCGAAGCGCCTGATCGAGAATATACTGTATCTGTCCGTTGGTACTGCGAAACTCGTCGGCAGCCCATTTTTCGATTGCATCCATCATCTCCGGATCGATGCGCAGGACGAAACTTTTTACAGTAGATTCTTTTTCTTTTTTAGCCACAATAATATTAATTTCAGAATTGAATGATTTCAAGATTTCACAATGATATTCCTTGCAATTTTAAAATCTTAAAACCTGAAATAGGATTAATGATGCAGCGTTCCCGCATTCACAATCGGTTGAGCCGCCTCATCGGCACAAAGAACCACCAGCAAATTACTCACCATAGCAGCCTTACGCTCCTCGTCAAGTTCCACTATCTGGTCTTTTTGTAATTTATCCAGAGCCAGTTGCACCATACTCACAGCTCCCTCAACAATCTTTTCACGGGCGGCAATAATCGCATCAGCCTGTTGGCGGCGAAGCATCACGCTAGCTATTTCGGACGCATACGCGAGGTAATTGATACGCGCTTCTATAACTTCAATACCAGCGATGGCTATACGGCTATTGAGTTCATCTTCTAACCGTTGGCTCACTTCATCGCTATCCGATCTCAGGGTTATAGCATCTTTGTCGTTATCGTTATTATCATAAGCATACATACCTGCCACCTGGCGCAAAGCAGCATCGCTTTGTATCTGCACAAAATCAGTTGGTCCCGATGCAATATCGAACATCACCTTGTAAGTATCCTTTATCCTCCATACCAATACGGCTCCAATCATAATAGGATTACCCATTTTATCATTCACCTTTATAGGCTCAATATCCAGATTACGCGCGCGTAAAGTCGTTTTTCTTTTACTCAAAAAAGGATTTACCCAAAAGAATCCGTTATCGGCCAGTGTACCTTTATATCTTCCAAACAACACCATCACACGCACATTGTTAGGCTCAACGATAATAAGTCCTTTGGTCAGCACAATGAATATCAGAAAAACAATCAAAGAGCCACATGTAATGAAGATAGGATTCTTTTGATAAATACATACCCCCAGTATGACAAGCGCTAAAACCAAGGCTATCGCAATAGCCGAAAATGCCGAAATTCTAATTCCCGCAAACTTTTTCTCCTGTGTTTCCATATTATCTATATTTTGATATTAAAATGATATCATAAAGATATAAATAAATTTATTATATACAAATAGGACAGGATATATTTAAATAAAAAATGTATCATAATATAATACCATAAAACTTTACTTAAATAATATTATATTTGAATCAGATAAGTTCAAACTCCGATATCTGCCCGTACTCCGACATATCGTCGAATGCCCCGGCCAAATCTGTTTTACCGAAATATACTTTAAAACAATTTATTACCCCGCCATGAGCAAAGACTGCCACAGTAGAGTGATCCTGTCCTTTAAGTTCATCGAGGAAAGATGCTATACGCTTATACATTTGTGCAAAAGATTCTCCGTTGGGTGCAGGGGTATTTATCCAGTCTTTCTCCCATTCCGTCATATCTATTTTATCCCACTCCTGCATTTCCCATTCGCCGAAATTCAATTCCTTTAACCGGTCTTTAAGTCGTATATTTTCATAACCGCAATACTCGGCAAGTTTTTTTGCCCGGCTCAAGGGGCTGGAAAATACAGCATCGAAAGCTATGTCTTTCAAGTTTTGTTTTACTATTTCCGCCTCACTTTCAAAAGTTTCTTTCAGTGGCACGTCAGTTTGCCCGTAACAAACTCCGTTTACACCAACTGCTGTATGTCGTATAATATATATTTTCATAAAATCAATCAGTAAATCAGCCAATTTGAATATTTAGCCTATTAAACAGCTAAACAATTCAATATTACCATAACTCCCAGATAAAAAGACAATTCACACATCAGAAATGTAGCGCCACAACAGTCACCTGTATAGCCCCCGATTTTCTTCTTCATCAGGAATATCAATCCGGCAAAAACAAAGATAGGAAATATTATAGCCGGCAAAAAGTCAATTTTTAGTAATAAAATAAAAGGAAGCAGTCCGAATACAACAGAGATAACACCCGTACTGGCTGACATTTTATTATAAACAACCTTCGATTTGCTTGTTTCCTCATTCCGGGCATATGGCAGGACCAAAGTTATCAGTGATGCTATAAACTTACATAACGGATCTGCCGATAACACTACCAGACAAGCCATTTCCAAACTAAGATTACTCAGAAGCAAATAAAAGAATGAAAAATAAAATATCAGACTGATAACCCCATATGTACCGATGTGCGAATCCTTCATTATCTCCAACGTTCGCTCGCGGGTATTTCCACCGCCAAATCCATCGAAGAAATCAGCCAATCCGTCTTCGTGCAATGCTCCTGTGACCAGCAAACGACTCAATATTGCCACTACAACAGCAATCGGATACGGCAGAATCTGCGCCGCACCCCAAAGTACTCCTGCCATCACAGCAGCCGTAAGCCATCCGGCAACAGGCCAATAATTGATTACCTGCTTATAATACACAGCAGGTACATTAAAGGCCTTTAACCGCCAAAATGGTAAACGGGTAAAGAAAACAAGGGAGGCAGCGATATTTTTCATCCGTTAGAAATACTTCGTTACTTTTATTTCCTTAAAAGAATGCATTTCATTTATCATATGCAGAGCAGAAGCCACAATAGGATAAGCACATAACGCGCCTGTCCCCTCTCCCAATCTGAGGCCAAGATTCAGTATAGATTTTGCTTTCAGGTAGTCCAGAACCAGCTTGTGGCCTGCTTCATCGCCCTGATGACCGAATATAGCATAATGCAATACATTTGCGTTTAACTTAGATGCTACAAGCATACAATTAGTCATAATGAAGCCATCGACCAGAACCATCATTTTCAGTTCGGCAGCTTTGAGCATAGCTCCCACAGTCATCACCATTTCGTAACCACCAAAGTAGCGCATGATATCCTCTACGGAAGCATCTCCTTTGTAATTCTCCATCGATTGTTTCAGCACATTGTATTTGTGGCTGATGATCTTTCCTGTATGGTCACATCCTGCGCCGATACACTGATCTAACGGAATTCCTGTAAGATAGGTCATCCATAGGGAAGAGGACGAAGTATTGGTTATACCCATCTCTCCAAAACCAATAACATTACAACCCTCATCGTAGCATGTCTGTACACATTCTGCTCCACGTTGTATAGCCAGCTCCATTTCTTCATATGTCATGGCCGCTTCGTGCAGATAATTACGTGTACTCTTCCGTATTTTCTTATCTATGATAGGGTCTCCATCTTTGAAATCAAAATTAACACCGGAATCCACCACTTTAAGATTGAATCCATGCTGACGGGCCAGAAAATTAATACCCGCACCTCCTGCCCAGAAATTAAGTATCATCTGGTATGTTACTTCCTGTGGTGAAGGGCTTACGCCTTCGGCGGCTATACCATGATCGCCTGCAAATACAATATGGCAGGGATTCGTCAGTTTAGGATTGAGGGATTGTTGCACCCAACCGATTTGCATGGCAAGGTCCTCCAATACTCCCAATGAACCTTTTGGTTTAGTAAGGTTATCAATTTTTTCCTGTAAATACGAACGAACTTCGTCGTTTGGTTTTTCGATGTTAAATTGTTGCATTCTATGTTAGTTTATACTGCCAGTGGAAACGGGCAGATTATATTAGTCTCTTTCGTCCCTCCAGATTCACAATCCGAAAGTTTTATACCATTCATAATCAGTATATATTTTGTTAAAAAGTAACAAAGGTAACACATATACCAGTTATCAGTTAACAACTCGTATCTCGTATAACTTAAAACTTACGACTTGTTAAAAAGTAACAAAGGTTACAGCTTTTTCAGTCAACAACTTGTATCTTGTCTACTTGTAACCTTTTTCAAAAGGTAACAAAGGTAACAACCTTTCGAAATTTTTCACACTGTTACTTTTCTATCGACAACACGCTTGTTATCTGCACCATATAGATAAAATAATATTAAAAAAGCAACAGTTTCCGGGTCTGTAGGGACAAAAAACATTCACCCATTAATCAGGGCAAATTCTTTGTTCCTATGGAATCACTCGCAACTATTCTATTTATACCCGAAAGCATTCAATGCATCGGCCACTACAAAATTACTGCCACCAATAAATACAAAATCATTTGATGCCGCCCAATCTTTTGCCGCGCGTACAGCTTCCGCCACAGTGGGATATGAATATCCCATTAAGCCTTTTTTTTGGGCCAACATTTGCAACTCCCGCTCGTTCATGGCCCGTGGAATAGACGCTTTGGTAAAATAATAAATAGCTTTGCGTGGCAATAGTTCGAGCACGGATGCAATATCCTTGTCATTTACCATTCCCAGCACAATATGCAATGTATCATATTTTTCATTTGCCAGTTGATCGGCTATATATTTTATTCCTGCAACATTATGTCCCGTATCGCACACGATCTTGGGATGCAACTCCTGTAATATCTGCCAGCGTCCCATCAGCCCGGTCAGTTTGGTTACATATGCAAACCCGTTATAAACAGCTTTGGATGGAATAGTATATCCTATTTTCTGTAATTCCTTGACAGCGCATAATACTGTAGCTGCATTCTTTATTTGCGCATAGCCAGATAGTTCGCCCTTCAGGTGCAGATAATATTTCGTATCGAAAAGCCAGCCGCTTGCAGTTTTCAGGCTCGATTGTATGATATGTTCGTCTTCAGCAAAAAGAATGGGAGCTCCTACCCTTTCGGCTGTATCAGTAAATACATTTTTCACCTCACCTTCTGCTTCCCCTATAATTACAGGTATATTTTTCTTTATAATACCGGCTTTTTCGGTGGCAATCTTTTCCAGTGTATTGCCAAGGAACTGCATGTGGTCGAAACTGATATTTGTTATTACGCTCAGGTCAGGCGTTATAATATTCGTACTATCGAGCCTACCCCCGAGTCCCACTTCTATGATGGCAACATCTACGTGCATATCTGCAAAGTAGAGGAATGACATCATCATTGTCAGTTCAAAAAACGAAGGCTCTATCGGTTCGAAATATTCACGATGCTTATCTACAAAGTCGACTACATACTGTTGCGATATTTTTTCCCCATTAACACGTATACGTTCCCTGAAGTCTACCAAATGCGGCGAAGTGTACAATCCTACCCTATATCCGGCTTCCTGCAATATCGCCGCCAGCAAATGCGAAGTAGAACCTTTACCATTCGTTCCGGCTATATGGATTGTTTTATATTTAGTGTGAGGATGAGCGAAGTATGTATCGAGGGCAAAGCTGTTGTCCAATCCTTCTTTATAAGCACTTCCTCCTATTTTTTGATATACGGGTAATTGATTATATAAATATTCTATGGTCTCCTGATAGGTCATTATCCTGATTATATTTAATGTGAATGGATGCTATCGTGTAATTTATCCAGAAATTGTGCGACATGCAATCCATCCATTATAGCATGGTTTACAGTTATAGAAACAGGTAAAAGTATTTTTTGTTCTTCTGTGAAAAATTTACCTGTCGATATTTTAGGTATAGCACCATTATTACCAAACGACACAGCATGTTTCATATCCGTAAAACGTATCCAGGGTACAGATGAATAATGTACAACATCTGTACGTTCAGAGTTTTCGTCTAATCCCAATCCGGATGATTGTTTTACTTTAGCTATGATTTGCAGGGCATTTTCTTCAAAATCTTTCAGGTCCGGGTAATAGTCAAAAAAAGAAAAACTAAATGTACCGTCATCACGTCCGACTGTGGGCGCAGAATGTACAGTATCGTATGAAACGACATCATCACCTTCTATCCTGAAGCGGAATACGTCTATGGCATTCACTGTCTGCATAATCTTGTGTAACGAATGAAGAAAAAATGAGGACTTCTTATCTTTGCTATAGTTATAAACAGGGGTAAAATCTACATTTGCCGTCATGCCGAAAAAAGGATCATCAAACGTTTTGAAGAAATTGAAATGTTCCTTCCTGTTCCATTTTTCGATATCTATGGGAGTTCTCACTGTTCTGTCGCTTTGTTTATAGGTGTATATCCTGTTTTTTCTATTAGATATTGTCCTTGTTCTGATAAAATCCAGTTTACAAAGTTAGTTACATTTTTGTTATTTGCGCCTGTTGTTATAGCATAAAAATCACCGGTAAAAGGATATGTATTGTTTTCTATCGTATTTTTGTCCGGGTACACTCCGTTTACCTTTATCAGTTTAATTTGATTATTCCCTATCATCTCTGTAGCAAAGAAAAGGAATGTATATCCTATCGCATTATTAAAGTTCTTATACTCAGCTGTACGATCAATAATTTCCCCCATACCTCCCGCAATATCATTTGTCGGCGGGCTCATTAATTCTTTATCTTCCATTATTTTTTCCAACATGGTCTGACTGCCACTGTTTACCGGGCGCTGAAAGGCTTTTATCTCTTCATCTTTTCCTCCCAGTTCATTCCAGTTTGTTTTTTTTCCCGAATAAACATCCTGAATTTGTTCGATTGTCAATTCCGATACGGGATTTTTAGCATTCACAAAAAAAACAAATGCTTCCTTACCTATTGGCGTCATACTGTATTCTATGCCTAGGGCAGCAGCCTTTTCGACCTGTGACCTTGATGGTGCGGCACAAAAGATAATATCAGCCACCCCACTGAGTAGATTATCATATGCTTCGGGTGTAGTATGACTAGACACAATACTATTGTAAGGGTTATATTCACCCCGAGGATAAGTCGCCTGAGCAAAAGCTGCATAAACTGGATACAAAGCCGTAGCTCCATCCAGCACAGGCAGGCTATCCGTAAACAAGAAAGCAGACTGTTCGCTTAATTTTGCCACTTTACTTCCATCCGAAAAAGGCTGGTAATCATATAAGTTTACACCTTGATCATCGACTGTCGGGATACTTTTGATATAGCTCCTGTACCCCTCATATACAGAGATAGACACGGCACAGACTAAGACTATTCCTAAAAGGCTAAACCATATAATTTTTGATTTGAGTAACCGAAATAATGCTATAATTATCCAAACAACAAGTAACAGTGTAACGATAAGAACTAAAGGCACATAAAAACCTTTACTTACACTAAACGCTGCTACAAGCATCATCCAAAATCCTAAAAACAGAGTAATGCCAATTAGTATAAAAGCAATGAAACCTCGTATAATACTATTTCCCATTTTCGCCGTAAGTAATATTTAAGCAACAAAAAAACGACCTGCTACTAACCGAAAAGCTGCCTGAAAGCCTCTTCTACCTTTCTCACCTGAATGATTTCGATATTGACTTTCGATGTAAATCCTTTCAGATTATTTTGTGGCACAAGTATTTTTGAGAAACCGAGTTTTTCGGCTTCCAGAATACGCTGTTCAATACGATTTACCGGACGGATTTCTCCGGACAGACCGACTTCACCCGTCATACATACATGCTTTTCTATAGAAATATCGAGACTGGACGACAATACGGCACTGATAACGGATAAGTCCATGCCGGGATCGTTTACTTTAAGCCCACCTGCAATATTGAGGAAAACATCTTTTTGGATAAGTTTGAAACCCGCCCGTTTTTCCAACACAGCAAGAAGCATATTCATCCGGCGAAGATCAAACCCGGTGGCCGAACGTTGCGGAGTACCATATGCAGCCGTACTTACCAATGCCTGCGTTTCTATTAAGAATGGGCGTATGCCTTCGATGGATGCGGATATGGATACACCGCTCAATCCTTCATGATTTTGCGTAAGTAATAGCTCTGACGGATTGCTGACTTCACGCAATCCATTTTGACGCATCTCATAAATACCCAGTTCGGCAGTGCTGCCAAAACGGTTTTTAATACTGCGCAGGATACGGTACATATAGTGCTGATCGCCCTCGAACTGGAGTACTGTATCCACTATATGCTCCAATACCTTTGGCCCGGCTATACTACCTTCTTTATTGATATGTCCTATCAGTACAACAGGTGTATTTGTTTCTTTCGCAAACTTGAGTATCGCAGCCGAACATTCGCGTACTTGCGATACGCTACCCGGTGAAGATTCCACTGCATCGGTAAAAACCGTCTGAATGGAATCAATAATAACAAATTCGGGATTCAGATTCTGTATATGCACGAATATCTGTTCCAGGTTAGTTTCACAGACTATAAAACAATTTTCACTGTTAGAATTGATACGGTCGGCACGTAGTTTCAACTGGCGTGCGCTCTCTTCTCCCGATATATATAACGTCTTTATTCCGTTCAGACCTAATACAGTCTGCAATATCAAAGTAGACTTACCGATACCGGGCTCCCCTCCTATCAATACAAGAGAGCCTGGAACAAGCCCTCCTCCCAGCACTCGGTTGAGCTCTCCGTCGTGCAAGTCGATGCGCGGCTCTTCACCTGTCTGTACATCTTTCAGGAGCAAAGGTTTTGCTTTCGTGGTGTCGAATATATGCAAACCGCTTTTAGCCGTTGATTTTTCTTTACTTATTATTTCTTCTACATATGTATTCCATTCACCGCATACAGGACATTTACCCAGCCATTTGGGTGAATCGTTTCCACAATTGCTGCAAACATATACTGATTTTGTTTTTACCATGTTATTTTCTCCGCTTTCTTTGCCCCGTTCTTTGTCATAGTTTGTATGATATATGTATCCCTTGGTAAAATACTCATATCTATTACCTGTTCTTTTACATCAAGGCCTTTTTTATCAATGACCGTATCGCCGTTCAGATTGATTATTCGAACCCGCTTGATAGAATCGTCTTCCTTGTTAAGTGTTACTGTAAGCGTTTTTGTCCCTGTTATGGCATATTTCACAGTGCTAACCGCCTGAACTTTTATTGCAGCCATTTTGCTTTTTTTATCTCTAACCTCAATGATTGCCGCCCCATACTTAAGAGCCTTTATCGTGATCTTGTTATCATTTATTTCTGCTGATGCAATTTTATTGTCCGATGATGAAACTGTATAATCACCGTTACCATCAAGAATTGTAACCACTGAATTTGTATTCAAGATAATGGATAAATCGTTATTATCTAAAACAATATTCTTTTCTATATCATCATTATTATTCAGCCCGGCCAGTTTCGTTACACCGGAGTTGGCAGGGTCTAAATATTTGCTCATATGCCTGCTCGCATCCGGATATTGATCCCAATGGTACCACAATTTTCCATAATAATCAGGCTCGGTCAGATTACAAAGCTGATTGTTACCACCTGTCAGTGTGCCTATTATTAACCCTGCCGAATTGAAAATAGGGCTACCTGATGAACCGCCCTGAGTTGCCCCTTTCGAATAGGTAACTACCCAATGTGTACCGGATGGCGAACTTGAGTTCCATCTGCCGGATGCAGGTTCTTTTTCATAAAATGATATTTTCTTAACATCTCCCATCGGATGGTGGATCACAGCTCCACTGCTAGTTGCTTTATTTTCCCTGTTCCATCCGTTAAAATATACATCCCAATCGTCAGGAATACTCTCTGAGAGTTTGAGCAACGCCCCATCACTACCGCCGCTTATCGGATTTATTACCATAACTTCCGAACCTTTGTGGTATTTATATTTCGGAGCCTGCGCCCCTTTTTCCATTTGGCAGGTAGGATATTCATATTCAAAGATAAATGATGTATTATCAGGAATTTGATCTACACTCATATTTTCGAAACAATGGTCGGCCGTAAGTAAATATGGAGTCTTATCATTGTTTGTATTATTAATAAGAGAACCCGAACACAAGTAAGTTTTATTATCACTTTTTGTCATTCTCAATAGTACCACTCCTTTCTTTTGGTATTGCCAATTTTCAGCATCAGGGCAATTTACATTAATCATACATGAAGCAGATGTATTGAAATCGGAATGCTCGCCATTTCCATCTGTATATTTATACCCTACATCGGATAAAAGTATACGAGGGAGTTCTGTCACTTTGTCCGAAACAACATATTCCAGTACCACATTATCACCTTTTAAATTTTCTATAGAATACGCCCCACCGGAAGGATTATCACTATGGATATACACAACAGCATCGCTTGTATTATCTTTATTGTAGACATATAGCTTAGCCCCTTCGGGTAAATAAAAATCATCGAACCGGACAAAGAATCCTGTTGCCTGAGGTACATCTATGTTCAACTTCCAAATTTTATTTTTGTTCGATAAGGCCGACCAAGAGCCGATAGTATCCATATTGATACCGAGTGTATACACTTTGGCTTCTAATAGCGCAGTCCCCCGTTTATTATATTGAATGTCAGCAACAGTGTATTTGGTCTGCTTCAAATCGACAATCAATGAAACCTGCGATTTATCTTCATTCAGTGTGTATTGCTTATCTTGAGCAACAACAGACACAACTGACGCAAGTATTATTACACCCGATAAAAACTTCTTCGATAGATTAGATTTCATAATTTATCAATTAATTGCTGAACATATTTATTAACATCATCCCGATTTACCAATTCTTCCGTTTCGAATATAATCTGCGCCTGGGTGTAATACGGATTTCTTTTCTCCAGGCTCTCCACTACGAAAGCGAAAAGTTCTTCTTCATTTTTGTCTTTTATGAGCGGGCGTTTTTCCTTACATGTGTTTAACCGTGCGGCGAGTGCCTCAGGCGCAGCATTCAGATACACCGTAGTGCCGGTCTTATTCATATACTCCATATTATCAAAGAAACATGGAGTACCACCTCCTGTAGAAATAACTACATTTTCAAATTCGCCAACCTCTTTCAGTACACTGCTTTCTATTTTACGGAATTCTCCTTCGCCAACATCCTGAAATAGTTGGCTCACTGTTTTCTGATAGCGCGCTTGTATAAAGTGGTCTAAATCTATAAATTCAAGTTCCAGAACTTTTGCAAGTTCTTTTCCGGCAGTAGTTTTCCCGGCACCCATATACCCAATCAGGAATATTCTCTTCATTTATATTATTCGATATATACTAATCGTACAAAAATAGGAATAAAATAGTTAAAGAAGATTAGAGACCTTAATATTATTAAGTTTTAACGACTGTAAATATTCTTTATCGAAATCTAAGAAGCTGTTTGAGTTATAACGGAGTAATTTGACTATTATAAGCGTAGTGTTGCTGTGTAGCCGACGGAAGGAGGCCGACGCGACGCGAAGCTTCTGCCACTTACCTCTAAAATGTTAAAATTTTGTATGGATAGAAATTCCGTTTATCTATAAAGAAACTGATTAGCAGATTAGCGAATTGGTAGATTAATAAATTAATTTATTATGGCAAAGTACAGTACAGAATTGACAGAAAAGATTGTAAACCTGCTTGAGGACGAGTTTTTCACCGTGTCGCAGGTATGTAAGGCAACAGGCATCAGCCGTGAAACATATTATTGCTGGATGAATACCAAAGGCGATTTCCGCAGCGAAGTGGAACAGGCGGTAGCGCGCCGCGAAGCCGAACTGATGACGATGGTGCATGCTTCGCTGAAAAAGAAACTTGAAGGCTATTACACCACGGTAGAAAAAGACATCTATGTCCCCGATGGGCATACAGGCGAACTTGTTTTCAAGCAAAAAACAGTTACAAAAAAGGAATGTCCGCCCGACCTTCGCACAATAAAGATGCTGCTTGACAGGCAGGATAAGAATAGCCCCTCCCGGCCTCCCCTAGGGGATGAGAAAGCCGCTAAAGAAAACACAATGAAGCGTGAACCCGAAACTTTAGAGAAAAGAGGAGAACCTGAAAAAGAGATTATCCTGAATCCGGCGGAAGAAATATTGGAAACCTGCGCGGAGGCCATCACAGAGTTCCCCCCGAAAAACGGACATATAAAAAAGGATATGCAAGTACTTACATCTTCACAGAAAAGAAAGGCCGAACACAAAAAGAAGAAAAATAAGACAACCGAAAAAATTAAGAAAACTGTCAGATGTGTCAGGTTTTAACAAAAACAGATAAGTAATATAATTCAAACAGCTTCTGAGATTCCCACGTCTCAAAATAATAAAAACAGTTAATCTACTAATCACCTGCTTTTTGTCTAAAAAAATAGTCCAAAAAATTTCGTCGTCTAAAAATTTAGACATACATTTGTATTGTAACCAATAAATATAGTATGCAACTCACAAAAGCCGAAGAACAGATAATGCAGATACTGTGGACCATGGAAGAAGGCACAGTACAGGATATACTGAAAGGATTTACCGATAACAAGCCTGCCAGAACGACAATAGCTACAGTATTAACCATACTGGAAGGAAAAGATTTCGTATCGCACCGTAGCGAAGGACGTGTTAATATATATAAGGCCCTTATTTCTAAAGAGAATTACTCAAAAAAACAACTATTCGGATTTGTGAAAGACTATTTCAACGGGTCATTCTCTTCTATGGTTTCATTTTTTGCAAAAGAGACCAACCTCTCTATTGAACAGATGGATGAAATGCTGGATGAAACGCGTAAAGCACTTGAAGAAGAAACCAATAAAACTAAATAGCCATGGAAACATTCATTATTTACATAGCTAAAGCCGGCATTTGTCTGGGTATATTTCTCGTTATATACTCCTTATTTTTGCGTCCGACTACATTCTTTCGTTTCAATAGGATATTCCTGCTCTCCGGTTTTGTGGTGTCATTGATTATCCCTGCTATTAAGTATACTTATGAAGTGGTCATTCCGGTCTCTGTAGTCCAAAATATAGAAATGGCTTCAGAGTCTGCGCCTGTAACATCTGCCTCCACCATCAATATCTGGATCGTATTATCAAGTCTGTATATGATCGGTACATTAATGTTGATAGGACGCAATATATATGCATATACAAAACTCCGGAAGCTAGTAAGAAGTGGAGTGAAATACAATAACAAAGGTTTTAAACTTGTAGAGAACACTGATATAAACTCTCCATTCACGGTATTGAATTATATATTAATGAATACAAGTAATCTGAGCCAGATAGAAAAAGATTTGATCCTCAAGCACGAAATAACTCATGTAAACCAAAAACATTGGATAGACCTCTTATGTAGTGAATGTATACTGATATTACAATGGTTCAATCCGTTGGCTTGGGTTTATGTAAAACTATTGAAAGAAAACCATGAGTTTCTGGCGGATAAGGCTGTGATAGATTCCGGGGTTTCCCCTGCACTTTATCAAGCAGTGTTGATTAACCAAAAATTTCAGGGACCTGTGTTCTCGTTTTCCAATTCATTCAATTATTCCAAACCGTTAAATCGTTTATCTATGATAAAAAAAGCCAAAAGTTCGCCTTGGAAAAGGGTTATAGTTTTAGCTATCATTCCTATCTTCGGATTGTTTTTGTGGGCTTCGTCGGAACCTCGTTATGTATTTGACGAGCCGGATGTACAAGCCGTTCCTGACGACTCTATTGTTGTAATCGGATATGGATCAAAGAGCAATGTTCCCGCCGATTCTCTGATTAAAACCAAAAAGATAATTATAACGAAGAAAAAAGACTCCATTAGTTCATATAAAAGCAATACAAAAATAGAGATCAAAGGGGTATATACTATGACCGGAGGAGATGCAGACCCTATAGTTTTTATCGACGGTAAAAAATCGGATAAGGTAAAAATGGAAACTATAAATCCTGCAGACGTAGAATCTGTTTCAGTACTTAAAGATGTTCTCGCAGCAGAGATGTATGGAGAAGACGCTAAACATGGGGTTATTCATATCAAAACAAAGGAATATGTAAAGAATAATCCGGAACAAGGAAGCAATAAGTTTGAGCTAAAAACAAGAAAAGGAATGACATTTATGAAGAGCGACTCTCTGAATACAGGCTTGAATGGAGTTCCAAGTAAAATAATAAAATATTGGAAATCAAATGAACCTGTAATTTATCTCGATGGTGTAAAAATAAAGAATTTAGAAAATATAAACCCCAACGATATAGAAAGTATCGACGTACTTAAGGACAAGAGCGCCATTTCCATATATGGCACCGAAGGAAAAAATGGTGTGATACTAATAACCTCAAAGAAGAAAGATAACACTAAACAGAGATAAATGATGAATAGGGACTGAAAATAAAAAATGTTCTGAAATTTAGATACCTTAAAGTTATTGTTACGTAACACACAAACAGAATGTGTCTGTGCGAGCAGGCCTATCATATGCTTTCAATCTCTTTTGAAGCATTGATAACTTCTTCGTCCAATCTACCCGCTTTTATACCTGCGACTAAATCTCCAATAGTAAGTTCTTTCTTTTTGGGATTTAAACAAGGCAATATTTTTCTTAAAAGATATATAATAATTTCCTCTGGAGTAAAATATATTTTAAAGTTAAAACTACTTGTATCAACCTCAAATTTCTTTCCATAGTAATAAATTAATTCAGCTGCTTCATCTCCATAGAAGCCTAAATCTTTTTCTATCCCCACATTAAAAGAAAAGTCAATGTCAAATTCTTCTTTACATAATCTATCAAGTATAAACCTTTTTAAATCTTCGATTTTATTCTCCATACAAATTTATTTATGAAAATTTACTTCCTTGGCGGTTTAACAATTGGGACTGGAATTGTAGGACTAAATATATTCCTTAACCATAAAGGACCTATTTCACCCCTCACTACAGCATCTCCTCCATACCAATATCCTAGTTTGCGGCCAATTGACCAAGATTCATATAAAGCAAAACCAGCTCCTACATATCCAATCGGTGCAGCTAATCTACTTAATTGCCCTGCATACGTTGTTCCGCTAGTCCAGGAAAGTGCTCTTTTTGCAGTAATTTTCCCATATCCTTTACGGTGAAGAATTAGAGAATATAAAGATGTTGTTTTTTTTGCTTCTCCAACAAGCCTACTTGGGGGCCAAATTGCTTTTGCTACAATAGAACTCTTATGAACCCCTCCGCCCAATGCATACCAAAAAGCTGAACCAGTTCCTAATCCTGTTAAATTACCATCTAAATTTAGTCCAGCTTCTCCCTCTGGTGCAAAAAGGCCATCCATATCAGAAGATGTTATGTAAGCATAATTTGTTTCCTTACTTCTCATTCCTGCTTTAAAATTTCCCTGACAACCCTCTAAATTGATATTAAAATTGAACGTATCATCATTAAATGAAACAGATTCATCTTTATTATGTTCTTTATATTCATCATCAGTCATGCGATTCCAACCTCCATAATCGAATGGGTTAGATGTCTTATTTCCTGAAACAGCTTGTAGATGATTTAAGAATCGAGCAATCTGGTCAGGATCATTTGTTGTCCAAACATCCGTTCCAAAAGGATCAATATTTCTCATCGGATTATTCCCCACCCAAGCATACGGGCTCCAGCTATAATAATTCTCCGCATGCGGGTCTGGTGTAGGCGTATGCGGTACTACAGGGTCGTACAGTCGAGCAAGATTATCGTACATATTCAGTCCATTCCTGCCATCCAATTCCTTATTTATACTTGTACGGCTGTACATTCTGCCCCGTAGCATCCGCAAACGGCATCCCGAAAGGATAATACTGCGTACTCTGCACCACCGAGGCCGCCGCATTGGCTACGATCCAGTTGTTGCCGAGATGGTCATTTATGTAAAAGTAATAATTTCTTGATTCATAATAACCGCCATCCACTAGAATTCTTTTAAATGACAGGAGTTATACCGCCAGCTCAAAAAGGTAACAAACGTAACAGTCTTTTCAATAGTTTTCATGCTGTTTCTTTTTTGCTCCGCTGAACAAAAGGTATATGCTATAGATAAATTATCCGGCTGATGATAAGACAGGATTGTTATTATTGTAGTGGTGGCATAGACAGAGTTTACGCTGAACGGGTAATTTAATCTATACCAATATAGATACCAGCCTGTTTACTCTTTTTCTTATTTTTTTCATAAGTTTTAATAAAATCTGAAATATAAAAAAGAATATCGGACTTGTTATAATGTTCATTATTTTTTAAATAAGTAATTAGCTTTTCCAAATTAGCGTTAAATGGTTCCCGCATATTAATTATCTGAAACCTTTTTTTATCAATTAGCAAATAATGTATATATCCATGTGCAGAAAAAGATGGAATATAGAAAATACCGGTTTTTCCATTTTCTATGTGAGATCTGTCTTTCACTTCTGTCAATATCGTATTAGGTATATAGTCTATTGTATAATTGCCTGGTATATCTTTTGTTTGTTTTAAAAATAATAGTAGACTATCTTTAATATTTCTTACTGGTATATCACTTGCATAAATAGCAGTAAATAGAATATTAAATATAACTAAAAAATAAATTCTTTTTTTCATATTATTTATTTTATTCGTTTATTTTATTTTTTTGAATTTCATCCAGAATCTGTTTTTCAATTTCGTAAGGCTTCTTTTCTAAATCAGTATCATCGACTGTCAGCAAAATGTGAGTTGTGCAACAGACACGGGACGTCTGCGCGAGCGGGCTTTGAGTTCGCTTACTTATAAATTTATATTATCAAATTGATAAAGTATTCAATGAAAATTAATAGCTAGAACATCAAAAGATTTAGCCTGTTCTTCAAACTTTTCTGAATCGAGATAGTATGCTTCTTTAGAAACTAATAAATCTATTTTTTGATAAATAGCTAATTCTATAATTATATTAGAACATTTTTGATCAATATTTATACTCTCAAAAAATATCTCATCAAAACTTCCTTTATCCTTTACTTCAAAATCTAAAATTTTATAGTTGTTATTAAGTACATCTAGAGGTATTGCCAGTTTTATTTCACAATGTGGATTTATAGGAGTAAAACTATAAAGTGTTTTATATCTCTTTACTATTTTATCTTTCCCCAATATTATCACATCTGAAAGTTTCACTGATAAATAAGGAATTAAAGGTAGAGTTGATAATTTACACTTCTCTACATCCGCATTATAGCGATGAATATATTTCGATTTTATTAGCTCTGGAGTCAAATAGCTATCAAATAAATAAATAGTATCTGAGGTGTTGTTACAGATTTCTATAATAAAGTCTTTTTTTACAATTCTCTTATTCACATAAATTTCATTGTTATACCTATCTTGTAGGTAAGTTTGACTTTTTTTGTCTTCTATTAAACTATTTTGTCCCCAAAGTGAAAACGAAAACAAAATAAAAACGAAAATAAAATAAATTTTCTCTCTCATATTCTATTTTATTGTTTTGTTATGTGTCTCATCTGGTTTTCTTACAGGATGTCCAAACATCCTTCTGAATATATTATTATACTTAAGAACCTTATCTTGACTTTGGCCTTGGTAAATAACATGCCCCAATTCATGATAGAATAAGTCTTGAATAGTTGTATATAAAGGTGCCTGTCTAAATCTAGGTCCATTGGCAGGACTTATCGGAGTTTTATAATATGCAGAAGTCACTTCCATTACGGTAGTTGTTTTATGATGCATACTTGGGTCTATTAAAATTGTATTTTGAGCAACCCCTGGATTCTCACTAGCAAGAACTGCTAAAGCCCCTCCTCCTTGAGATGCTTGAACTGTCTGCGTTGAACCATCTGCAAGTGAAATTTCCGTTTCTTTACCATAGATTACATTGGTTGTCATCTCTTCACTCATTACAGAATTCATCCCTTTAAAAAGATTCTTTTGATCTTTAGTCATCCCTTTAGTTGATCCATTATATACTAACATCCCGCTTTCTGTATAACTGAAATTTTTTGCATACCTACCAAATGCACTCGCTAATCCAATATAAAATAATTCCCTATACTCTTCAGCTACACTTATACTATCTCCTCTCAGATCTATATATCTAATAGGATTATTCGCCACATAGGCATACGGACTGATAGAATAATATTTCTCACTCATTGGATCAACCATCGGCATAACAGGAAAATCAAAAGCCAAATACCTCGCACTATAATCATACCAATTCAGCCCGTTCCTGCCATCCAACTTTTTGTTATTATATTTATATGGTTGAATATTCTGCCCCGTAGCATCCGCGAGCGGCATCCCGAACAGATAATACTACGTACTCTGCACCACCGATGCCGCTGCATTGGCTACTATCCGGTTGTTACCCAGATGGTCGTTGATGTAAAAGTAATAATTTCCTGATTCATAATAACCTCCATCAACCAGAATTCTTTTCAGGTTTCCGTTTTCGTAAATGATATTGCCTACATAATCTGTAGTACTGCTCATTGTCAAAGCACTTATATTTACATCAGAACCTATGACAGGCGCACTATTATAGTTTGGGTTCCATCGTTGTACCGCTTTCAGCTTTTGCCCTGATACTGAGTAAGTATATTCATTACGTCCTTCGGCTGTCTTACTCTTTATATCCACTATCCAGGGCAGGTTCAGGGAGTTATAAGCTATAGCTGATATTCCTTTATTCAGGTCTTTTACCATTGCCCCATTGGCATTGTAAGTATATTCGGTACCTGTCCCCTTGGTATAATCCTTAAAGTCCATAGAAGCATTCAGGGTTACATTAGGTCCTGCATCGGTGATATATTTTAACTGATTTCCGGTATGATCCGCCGTCAGGTTGTCTATTATCCCGTAGGTGGAGGCCGCCGTCATACCGTAGCGTTGCAGGGTCTTGATATTGCCGTGCTTGTCGTAGGTATACGAGGTATTGAAATTGCCGTCGCCTGTATAGGCTGCGGCTTTCAGGCGGGAAAGGTTGTCATAGGTGAAATTATATTTTCTGGTTTTGCCTGCCTGCCCCCACTGCATGGATGAAACATTACCGTTATAGCTATAGGTCAAGGCCTCGTTAAAATGCGCATTGGCTATGCTGTTTGTCCACGACCTGACATTATAGGCATAAGTAGTATTCAGGTTTGCCTGTCCTCCTTTCTTATTTGTCTTTAGCCTTCCCAGTTCGTCATAGGTGTTCTCCGCCAGTGTTACCTGCGGTTTTACCGTTGTCCCATCTGTCAGTTGATGAGTGGTTTTCAACAGGCGTCCTGCATGGTCGTAAATATAAGCATAGACTTCTGTCTGGGTGTTCTTGCCTGTAACCTGATGCACATGTTTCCTTTGGGTCGGCTGTCCAGTATAGTTGTACTCGAAGTATTCCTTTTCAACCCCCATTAAATGATTGTTCGATTTGGATTGGATGAGTTGCCCCCGGTCGTCATAATATATCACCGAATACAGGTACGCAGATGATACGGTTCCGTCAGCGTTCATCTGTGCGGTAAGGTTTCCTGTCAGCATACCCTTATTTTTGTACTTGTTAGCATCGGTATAGTCTGTCCCGTACCAAGTGCCGTAGCCGCTTTCCGCATTGTATTTGAAGTTTACATCCGTATTGGCAGGTATACTATTCAAGCCCATAAATTCATAGTTGTCATAATAGCTGGCTGACAAGACAGTGGGTGTCGTTAATGAAATTCCGGTAATAGTATAGCCTTTATATGTATTTGTTACTTTTCCCCATGCGGCTTTCAGCACTATAGCCTTCAAGGGATCGGCTGTATAGTTCAGGGAATTTCTACATATCCCGGTTAATACCGTCCGCCCCAATGCATCCGGTATAGTAAATGCCCATTCTCCCTTTTTCCGCTGTTCGCCGTCCTGTGTAAATATAAGCTGGTCTGCCATATCGTAAATACAACTATAATCTAAAACGAGCATCTATCAGTTATGATAAGAAACTGGATATATTAACAATCTCCGTATTAGGTGACTACATTCGGAATTAAAAATCTGGCCAATGGAAATATTGGATAAAAAATCAGAAAAGATAAATACCTTGTTTCGGGTGTTAGATGAAATTCAGGAAGTCATTAGGAACGCTCTGAAACGGAGAACTCTGCAACTAAATGGAGAGAAGTATTTAACAAATAACGAGGTTAGCAAGTTGCTTAAGCTAAGTACTCGTACACTACAAAATTGGAGGGATAACGGGACTATCAGTTATATACAGATTAAAGGAAGGATTCGTTATCGTCAGTCTGATGTTTTGAAGTTGTTAGAAGATAATTTTGAGAAGTCGTGGCGAGAGGAATAACGTAAATAAGAAAAGCGAGTTTTTAAGGCTCGCTTTTCTTGTTTTGGGTGTTGGTAACGAAATTAACTGAATTTCGCTTCAACAGATTGCATATCCCGAAGGATCGAACTATCCAATACCTTTGCATAATGCTGTGTCATTTTTGTACTGGAATGACCGAGTATTTTGGCTACATTTTCAATAGAGACATTGTTTGCTAAAAATACTGTGGTAGCCGCCGTATGGCGGGCGACATGCGAGCTCATTTTCTTTGTAATTCCGCACAAATCAGCGATTTCTTTCAAGTATGCGTTAGTCTTTTGGTTACTCAAAACTGGTAATAAAACATTCTTTTTTATACACTCGGGATGTTCCTTATATTTTTCAAGAATTGCTTTTGCTGGCTGAATAACAGGAATGTTACACATATTATCTGTTTTTTGACGGGGTTTGCGAATCCACAGTGCACCATTGCCGTCCGCAATCAAATGTGAAGAATCTAATTGTTTTACATCTATGAAGGCGAGCCCTGTGTACGTGCAAAATAAAAATATATCTCGCACAACTTCCAATCGCCTAATAGTAAACACTTTATTTTTAATTCGCTCTAATTCATCTTGACTTAGAAAATCTACATCTATTTTATCGTGTTTGAACTGAATTCCGACAAATGGGTCTTTCTTTATCCATTCATTAGCAAGAGCAATACGAACAATCTTCTTTAAGTTTTTCAGGTGTTTCAGAGCCGAGTTATGTTGCATATTGCGGTCAGCCTTCAAAAAGAACTCAAAATCTTGAATGAATACACGGTTTATCTCTTTTAACAAAATATCTTCCTTTTTCATGGAGTGTTTGAGAAATGCTTTCAGCATATTTAAAGAGGTATCAAACTTTTCGACAGTAGAAACGGAAAAGTCCTTTCCAATCAAAGCTCGACAGCGCTTATTGTGTTCAGCATAGACTTCGATAAGCGTTTTCTGTGACTCATCTCGACCGTACAATTTATCTCGGATAGCGTCAGCCGTAATACGAATACCATCTATCTCCAATTCTCTATGGATTTGGAGAATCTTAGCCCTCATTGTATCAATGTAGCGATTCAATTCTTTTCCGACTTTACCGGTGGATGTACAACATTCCCTTGTCTGATTCCAGTACTCAACAGCAACACTTCTTTTGATAGAAATATCAACCGCCTGACAATTAACAGAGATGCGCATACATATGGGTGCTTCTCCGTTCTTCAACATCTTGTGCTTTCTAAGTAGAAAGTTCACATTAAAGGTACTTTTCTTTGATCCCATAATAAACTCTTTTCTTTGGTTACAAAATTACTATTAAGAGTTCATTTTGTTGTTAGGTAAAAATCTGAAATACAGCGAGAAATAAACCTAAAAGTGGGACATTTTATATAAATCTGGAAGTCCCACGGATTAACCTTTTTTATCTGCGTTTTAATGGGATTTTTTGCTGGGGTAGGTAAAATAAAAAAGTCCTGCAATCGACTGATTTACAGGACTTTTATTTGATTTTCTAAATCTATTGGCGGTATGGACGGAATCCATTATTCTTTAGTTAAATAGCTACATTTCAAATATTTGCTTCTCTCGTTTTTTCTAAGGTGAACACTTTAGGATATTTCAAAACATCACATTTTGTCTTAGCATTAGACACACTTGTCTGTACATTAGTTACTCCTTACAAATATAATATATTTTAATTGTATATATTAAAGCTGTCTAATAGTTTATTTTTTATTTACAATAAACCTGCTCTAAAAAAAGACAATGACATCCTTAGTTAAAAATACGGCTTCAACGATAAGCTTATAAGAAAGGCTATCGTTGAAGCTGAAATTGTAAAGAAAGGAAAGGAATATATTGAATTTGAAATACTAACGATAAGGGTCAATAATTAAATAAACTCCATACAGCAAAGCTGGCGAGGTTAGTCTTTTATAGCGAAGTTATTCACTTCGGGATAAAATGTCCTATAAGTATAAGAAGGGAGTACCCCCCCTTAGCGGTTATAGGTCTTGTGTTTTTACTGAATCTACTCTAATAATATAAAATCATAACTATAACTGATTTTGTTCTGCATCACTATTAATGCAGAATAAAATTAGTTGTAATGAGGTGGTTAGTTATTGATTTTTAGAGAGGTGGTCGTATGTGGCGTAGGGTTGGAGGTGTGTGGCGTTATGAAGATATGATTTTAAAGTATATAGGAGATTATACTTTATGATTCTTAAATATTTGCTAAATTTGGAGGCTGTTTAACGACGGTAATTTCTCTGAGAAAAAAATTTCACAATCAATTGTTAAAGGCTATATAAATTATAATATTTGGGATCATGGAAGAATCAATTGTCATAAAAAATTTCGGACCGATCAAGAATATCGAAATTAAGAATATACATCCTCTTACTATTTTTATTGGAGAGTCAGGAAGTGGAAAAAGCACAATAATGAAAGTAATTGTGTTATTTCGATGGATATATAAGATGGTAAATATTCGTTCGTATTTGAAACATGCAAATATTACAGAATCACCATTTAAATTTGATTTTAAACAATATCTCAAAAATGGAGGATTTGACGAAGATGCATATTTAAGTTCTGAAACCGAAATAATTTATAGAAAAGGAAATAATGAAATATCTTATCGAGGATCATTGAATACAAACATTATAATTCCAGAAGATGAATTAAGTTTAGAAAAAATGAGTTTCATAGCGGATAAGCGTAATATTATTTCTGAAATTCTTTCAAAAAATGCAGAGGTTAATAGTTTCTTTTTAAATGAAACATACGAAGATTTTAGAAAAGCATATCCATTTATAAAAGAATTAGCGATAGATTATTTAGGAGTGAAATATTCACGTAAAAAAGTGGGTAATACTACTCGACATTACATTGAAAATATTGATGGTCAAAAGCAATTTCCCCCTATAAAATTGGAAGAAGCTTCTTCAGGTATGCAAACAGTTACTCCTCTATCCGTTATCATAGAATATTTCTCTAAGCACTATGACTTCACTAGTCGTTTTAATAGTATCGTTGTTGGGTATTTATCTCAAAATGATAGTCTAAAAGATTTCAGGACTGGACAAAATATAGGTGATATAAAACATCGAAACATTAATATTCATATAGAGGAACCAGAATTAAGCTTATATCCTGAGAGTCAACGTAGTTTAATTAACTTTATTGTAAAGAGTTGCTTTATTGAGAATCATCGTGATTATAAAATGACAGTTATGATGGCAACGCATAGTCCATATATCATTAATCATCTTAATTTGTTAATCAAAGCGAGTGACAAAAACAAGCTAATTGAAGGAGCAAAAATCAGTTTCGAAGATATTTCAGTTTTTCAAGTAATAGACGGGAAGATAATTGACTTGAAAATAGAAAATGAACGATTGATAAATACAAACCCTTTATCAGAAATGATTAATGACATTTATGACCAATATAATTTGTTATGATGGACAGTTTGTTAAAAAGTGATTTCGTCGCTCATTACTCATTGAGTAGATGTACAATCTGCTCCGCTACGACAAATGATAAAGATTTTGATCTCGTTGATGATTCCCAAATGATTCATCCAACAAGAACAGGAGTAGCAAAATATAAAAATCCAAACTACAAGGAAGTAAAAATAATCAACTACGAATTATTTATAGATTCATTATCAGCCACCTTTAGGCAAGGAAGAGAAAAATGCGATTTAATAGCATATACTACTGATTGGACTCATTTTTATCTGAATGAATTAACAGATACTGATCCTAAATATATTCCCGCTTTTGCATTAGCTAATGGGACGCCAAAAATTGGAAAAAGGAATAAAGCAATAGCTCAATTATGTAAATCACTTATTGATATTTCTAATGTACCTTCAATCCTATATTTCCTTAATAATCATAAAATAAAAAAATGTTGTTTTTTTAATAAACAAATTAATTCTCCTCTTAGTATTACAGCTACAACAGCATTTAATCGGCTTTCCACATTAACAACAAATGGATTTAAAATTTCTAATTCTCTTATTGAATCTTTCGGATTTGAATTATGGGAATTTTCAGGAAATCAAGTTTGTGAACTATCAAGTATTAAGGTAATTATAAAGATTAAACAAGTTAAAAGTAGAATTGGAATGCCTATTGACCAAAAGCGAACACTTGATGCTCTAGGACTTCGTAAGCTGAATCGCATTGTTGAGCATGAAGCGACTCCTTCAATTCTTGGTATGATTAATAAAGTAAAGCATTTGGTTACTATAATAGAATAATATTATTAAAAAAGCAAAAGGCACCAAGGTATCCCTCTCCATAGTGTCGCCCCTTCAAAAACTCAACAGCTATCTCTCTGATAGAGATTAATTATATTCTGTATTAATAGTGATGTAGAACAAAATCGATGGCCCTTCAACTAAGAAGTTCATGTCTACTGTTTTAATGAGAAATTATTAAGTTTGGTTACTTTTATTTTTTTTAGTCGAGGCACTATAGTTTCGGTTTGGAAGTGTATGGCGCTATGGAATATATATTTCTCTGTATCTTAAATATTTGCTAAATTTACAGGCTTATATAATTATTCTTATTAGTTAATGTGTATTTCGAATAATTATTGCATATTTTTATTAGATGTGGCAAACTTAAAAAAGACATATGAGCTATAATATTGTTTCAGGAATTACACAACATTTTTATCACACTGTTCCTAGTGAGTTGGACTTAATTACAACAACACCAACAAGAGAAGGTATTTTTAAATATTTATCACAAATTGGTTATGATAAATTCCCTGAATTTATTTTTGATATTTTAATTAAAGTTGAAGGACATACGCCGGTTGATGTCACAGATGGTCAAGGCGATGAAAAACAAGACATTTTAACAATAAATCCTAAAGGTGAGCGCTGTCTTACTCAATGTAAACACACAGTAGATTATAAATCTCATTATAATGGTGACGACCTAGATTTACTTGTTGTAGCTTGTATGCGAAAAGCCTGCAAACAGGCTATATTTGTTACAAATGCAGATTTGACGCCACAAGGTAAAAAGTATGTGAATGACAGAGAATATAATAGAGGATATGATAATCCTGCTGATTGCCCTACCATCGACTATTGGAACGGATTTAAGATTTGGGATAAAATAAAAAATAATAAAGACATTATAAACAAATGGTTCAGTGGACTTGGGCAAGTTCACGGATTGAGAAGTTTCAAATTTGATTTGACAATTCAAGAATTACCCTTTAAAAAGGACTCAAATCATGAAAACAATTCGTTTGATGCTATCCTAAAATTATTGTCGGGAAAATCATGGATGACCGAAACAGTACCAGGGTTTGAATACAAAGCAGATATTTCAAAAGATTATGAAGTAAATATAAAAAAATGGTTTCAATTTACAGGCGAATTGGATATAAATTATTTACTACCCAACCAAGATGTTTCCTTTTTGAATCAGCCAGCGTATGCACTAACTATTGAAGTTCATATTAATTCAAGCATAGAGAAATACTCACCATCTGAAATAAGAGGTGAAATTGTAAATAAAATAGCCAATGAAATCCTGACGAATAATACAACTGAAAAGTGGTGGCATATAACTTCTAGTCAAATAAGAAGTATAATTTATCTTCATGATATTTCTGAACCTAGAGAAATACAACTAACACAAGCAACTACTTTTGTAAAAACACATTACAAAGCGACATCTAATGAATTGAGCTATTGTTCATTGTTGGAAACCCAATTTGACTTATCTGAAAATGATGAAGATTCAATTTGGAGACATAAAATGTCTGGTATTCAGGTTGTACAAATGTTCGAACAACCGATAAATCCTGTCGAACAATATAATTATCAGTTAATTCAATACAGACAACTAGAGAACATTAAATCCCATAATTTCTACGCTGTAGAAAATATTGACTCATCTTTACTAATGAGAATAAGAAGAATACTCGATCACGAGTGGATTGCATTCCAACACAATGAAAATAACTTAATTTGGGGAGTTCCACCGGAGTATAATCTTAAAAAAGTAGAGTTAATCAATAAGAAGTTAGAATTATTAAATCTGAAAGTTTTAAAAGTGAGACAAGAAGACGTTACTTTCATACTTGAAAATGTTCAAAAGGATATTATGCCAAGCAGTTGGATGTTTACTTCAGATATGAAAAGCATTAGCTTTCCTATTTTGCTTAATCAAAGAATTTTTTGGCTATCTAAAGAGCTGCCATTAAAGTCAAAAATCGGTATAGACAATGCGATGAAACTTTTGGAATACAAATACTCACTTGAAGACGAATATGGATTTAACCATCTTCAAGGAAAAAACGAGATGAAACTTAATTCTTCTGAATTGAGAGAGTTGCTATTTGATTTTTTCACTTTTAGAGGCAAAAGAATGTTAGATATCTCAATATATGATGAACCAATATCTATCAATGTTAGGTTTAGTGAAAAATCTACAGAATCCTCACAAAATTTAGCTACTAAATATATTGACGATTTTTTAAAAATATACGATTATATCAACAATCTCATTAATTGATATAATATAATGCTACAAACTTTAATTATGCACCAGATGTTCTGATAGAATGTCAAACGAAACTTCGCCTGTCCTTTTCGGTATCTCTTTAAAGTAATCGATAACTGATTCTGCCTGAACAATATCCTTTTTTATATTGTAGATTTCAATATCTCCATTTTCTTTAACTGAATAAGAACAATTGTCACTATCTCGAAAAATCAAATATGGTCCGCATTTATCAACAATATTATATGTCTTATTCAATTTCCCATTCTCGTATATGCGAACATTTTCGCATGTTGATATAAACGGATAGTATTTAACCTTATCAGCTCCATAACTATAGCTTCTTCCATTACTAAATGTGATGCGATATCCCTTGTCGGTACGGGTAACTGCTGAAACATCTCTCCTGTATTCGAACTTTAGAGATGTTTTATTTTTCAAGTATATTAGGAATGGGGACTTCATGATTCTTTCTTATTATAAATTAGGCAATAGAGCTAGGATAACAATTACAGTATTGAAACCTTATTCTTCATAAAGAACGTCTTTATGGTCAATCAAAACTTCGACAATGAGCTTAATAGATTTTCGTAATCACCAGTAAATATAATTTTATTAGTTTACATCAGCTTAGTATTATTTATATAATCCTCCTTATAATGATCTCCCCATTGCCACATCTGATCAATAATTGAAATTAACCCTTTACCTGCTTCGGTCAAAGAGTATTCTACTTTCAAAGGCAATATAGGATATACCTTTTTCTCCAAAATCCCCATCTTCTCCAATTCGCCTAGCTGCTTTGTCAGCACTCGTTTTGGAGCAATGCTTATACTTCGCTGTAAATCACACGGTCTTACAACTCCTTTGCTAATCTCTGATATCAACCAAGCATTCCAACTAGATGATAAAATATCAATTGCAATGCGTACCGGACAGTCGGCATAGTCCATTGGGTTCTTCTTTACATACATAATATTTCCCTTTTTCTCCTGTATTACAAAGGTAATTAATTCTTAATCAAGTGGGGATTAATTTATCACCCGATGAAAGATTTATCCCTTATTGATCAGATAATTAAGAGTGCCTAACTTTGTAAGAAAGAATTAGGACGAATGGACACGCAGGAAATAATAGTAAAAGGAGCAAGAGAAAACAATCTCAAAAATATTTCAGTTAGAATACCTAAAAAGCAGATAACTGTATTTACCGGAGTATCAGGTTCTGGAAAAACTTCATTAGTCTTTGGTACAATAGCAGCAGAAGCGCAAAGATTATTGAATGAGACCTATGATAGTTTTATCCGGCATCGGCTACAACAATATGGTAAACCCGATGTCGATAAACTTGAAAATCTATCTGTTGCGATTATAGTTAATCAAAAAAAGATAGAAGGGAATGCCCGTTCCACTGTTGGAACAATTACCGACATATATTCATTATTGAGATTATTGTTTTCCCGTATCGGACAACCCTTTGTTGGTCATTCTTCTGTTTTTTCTTTTAATAATCCTCTCGGAATGTGTTCATGCTGCGAAGGTTTGGGCAAAACCAATGTTGTTGACTTGGATGAATTAATAGATAAAGAAAAATCTCTGAATGAAGGAGCGTTAAGATTCCCCACATTTGAAGTCGGTGGATGGCGTTGGACACGTTATGTATATTCAGGATTGTTTGATAATGATAAAAAAATAAAAGACTATACCAAAGAAGAGTGGCATAATCTAATCTATGCAAATGATTTAAAATTACCACATCCTGATCCCCGATTCCCAAAGACGGGAATATATGAAGGTGTACTTCCTCGTTTTGAGCGAAGCTTTTTCAAAAAAGAATCAAAAGAGATTATAGATAAAAATACAAATAGATACAAAGAAGTTGTGAAACAAGGTATTTGCCCTGAATGCAACGGAAATCGCTTGAGCCATCAAGTTCTATCATGTAGAATAGACGGGAAAAATATCGCTGATTGCTATAATATGCAGATTGACGATTTACTCATGTTTGTAAAAACGATTAAAGATAACTCGGTTTCACCACTATTGGATACAATCATAGAGAATCTTGAAAATCTATTATCTATTGGCTTAGGCTATTTGACTTTGGGTAGAGACACATCTTCCTTATCGGGAGGAGAATCTCAACGGATAAAGCTTGTTCGGCATTTAGGCAGTAGTTTGACCGATCTTACTTATATTTTTGATGAGCCGAGCGTAGGACTTCATCCGAATGATGTACAACGACTAAATAAGTTGTTGATAGAATTACGGGATAAAGGAAATACAGTACTAATTATAGAGCATGATCCGGATGTTGTTGCGATTGCTGATTATATTGTTGATATGGGAATTGGTGCCGGTAAAAACGGAGGTAGTATTGTTTATGAAGGAGACTTTGAGGGGTTGAAGAAAGCAGACACTCCAACCGGAAATTATCTCAATTGTAAAACTTCTCTAAAAAAAGAATATCGAAAGCCATCGGGTTACCTTTCTATAAAAAACAGTTCTCTTCACAATTTGAAAGAAGTATCAGTCCAGATACCGAAGCAGGTATTAACAGTCGTTACAGGTGTGGCTGGTTCAGGAAAAAGTTCACTTGTAAAATCATTGATAAATCAGTACAAAGAAATTGTTGTAATAGACCAAAGTGCATTAAGAGGAAGTAAAAGGTCAAACATATCAACCTATACCGGAATATTGGATGTGATAAGAACTATGTTTGCAAAACAGAATAAAGTGATGCAATCTTTATTCAGTAATAATTCGGATGGAGCTTGTCCCGAATGCAAAGGACTGGGGGTTATATCTACCGATTTGGCTTTCTTGGATGCTGTTGAAGTGCGTTGCGAACATTGTAATGGAACAGGCTTTAAACCGGAAGTTCTGAAATATAGACTAAAGGGGAAATCTATTACTGATATTATGTCTATGACCATCAGTGAAGCAAATGCTTTTTTCAATGAACAGGAAATAACACAACCATTAAATAGGCTTTGTGAAGTTGGGCTAGAGTACCTGACATTAGGCCAATCATTAAACACATTTTCTGGAGGAGAACGCCAACGGCTAAAACTGGCAACAGAATTGGGTAGTAGAGGAAACACATATATATTTGATGAACCAACAACTGGGCTACATGGCTCAGATATAATTAAACTCATAAAACTTTTTAATAGATTGGTAGATGATAGAAATACAGTCATTATTATTGAACATAATATAGATATTATCTCTCAAGCCGATTGGATTATAGACATGGGACTTGCTGCTGGTAAAGATGGAGGTAAAGTCATATTTGAAGGCTTGCCTATTGATCTAATAACAAGTAATGTTTCATTAACGGGAAAACATCTAAAAAGGTATATAATTCAGAGTAATGGAATGAAAACTTAAGTTGAAAGAAAAAAAATAAAGATTACAAGTATACCTATTTTTCTTATTTCTTCTAAATGTACCTTAATCTCAATATTTCAATAAGCTTAGTCTATCATTTTTTATTATGTCGTTTTTATATATTTAAACCTGTAAAGCATAAGGTAAGTAGAAGTTATCTTATGCTTTTTATTATTTTTGTAAAAAGAATGATCATGAATGCAGAACAGATATTAAAACAACATGGAATAAAAAAGACAGTTTGTCGCAAATGTATTATCGATAAACTAATAGAAAGTGATGATACAGCCTTAACTGAAAATGAAATCAAAGATGCATTTTTAGATTTATTTGATCGTGTTACTTTCTATCGTTCTCTTAAAACATTAGAAGAAGCCAAAGTAATACATCGTATTGTTCTAAATAACACAATTGTAAAATATGCCTTAAGCAGCCAGTTGGTTTTATCAAGGATACATCCGCATTTTCACTGTACTCGTTGTGATAAAGTTACTTGTTTAGACTCTTCTCTATTAGATAGAAACCTACATTTACCTTCAGGATATCATGTTGAATCGGCTCAAATCTTGCTTGAGGGTATATGTCCTGATTGTATAAAAAGTAAGAGGAGCTAAATATAGCATCCTCTTTTAAACTTTATTATTATAGTTAAAGACTTAGATCATTATTCAAAAGCATGCATAAATATAGGATTTCCACTTGTTGAAACCACAGGGCTATCACTGACTACACCTGTTGAAGGATTATAACTAAAGAATCCTGCACTCTTATCTCCATAAGCTGCAAAAATAACGTTGTCTTTATATGTATCAATGAATACACTATGTCCATCACTCAAAGGTATCCCATCAATTTTCTTTATAGTTCTCGTTTTTAGATCCATTAATACAGCCATTGAATATTTGGCAGTATATGGATTATCCGCCATGAGTTCAGTGATACTTACATAAGCGGCGAGCTTTCCATTTCCAATATACTTACAATTAGAGAGTGATCCCGGTTTATAAGATGTTCCTTCTATCATTGTCTGAGAGATATCCCATGACGCAGATCCATCAAATTCGGTTTCACCCGAACGGATACAAATAAATCCAGATTCAGGGAAGCGAGGATCAAGTCCGAAACCTCCGGCACACCCGATATACAGATCATTACTTTCATCCGTGAAAATCATGTCTTTAAGGAACGGGCGGGTTGGAAAAGTCATTCCTGATGCCTTTTCAGATACAATCTTAACTACTTTATCTGTTTTTAAATTCACAATAGCTACATCTGCTTGTTTGTAATCAATATAAGGCATCCAGTTAGGACCTATTTGATCCAAAGGGACATATAATAATTCATCCCGAATAAACATAAAAGCAGGATCCGGATTGTTATCCTCATAGCCATAAGAAGCTAAATCGATTTCCCCTGTTTTAGCCATTGTACTAGGATTGAATATTAAAATTTTACCTAAATTATATAAAGGAGTATAAGCCTTTTCGTCATTATATTTTACAAAACTATATGCCCCTGACATTGGCGGTAAACTTAACGACCCTGATTTTGTCAATCCCGTTGTTTCATTGTAGGTATATTTTAATATTTCCTGCGTTCCGTCTTTTCCAAATTCAGGAAAAATATAAATATCTTTTCCATATATCCGTACTCCTGCATCGAATCCTACCTGAATACTATTTTTATTATCAATAGTTTGTTTGGTAAAATCAGATATGAGTTGAATATAAGAAGAGCCGCTAGCTCCATCTGGATTTTTCACAGTGGTTTCAATCAGGATTTTCCCAACGCTCTGTTCTGAATTAGAACCATCATTGTCATCACATGCTGTTAAACTCAGAAAAAGAGTATTAATGCATAAAGCTGATAAAAAATTAATTTTCATTTTTTTAAATATTAGTATGTTATTTAAATATGTACCGAATCTTAAAACCTAGACTTCTTCCGGGTAAAGGGCGGTTAAATTCCGAAAGAAGGTTCTTGTCTGTTAAATTTTTAATTTTACCTGATAGGAAAAGTCTGTTGTTCATCAAACTGTGTTCAAATCCGATATCGAATGTCAGACTTTGGGGTATTCTTCGCTGGCTGTTTGTGGTCATCTCAAAATCATAGAAATATTCTTCTATATATGATGCATCAGAGAATATACGGGTATTTTGTCCTCTTCCTCCAAACAGGTTTTCCTTATGAAATTCTAGTCCGGCATTTCCCATTAAGTAAGGGATATTAGGCATCCGTTTTCCTTTTGTCGGATTTGGTAATTCACTTTCCTCTTCATATTTACGTACATCCCTCAAATCCTGGAATGTTGTATTGAAATAGCCATACAGCCATGGAAATAAATCCATTTTTACATCAAACTCAACACCCAATGTCCGCATTTCCCCAAAATTCTGATATTGGGCATCAATAAATCCTTTTGTAAAGCGAATCATATTCTCTAAATGCATATAAAAGAGACTTAACTCAATCTGGAGATCGTTCGAGGAAATACCCACCCGATCATAAAGTAGCCCTAAATTAACACTTGTATTCCGCTCCGGAACGAGCCCTTCTGATGGAGAGATAGAATATCCGTCTCCTAATAACTCCGTTTCGGATGGAATCCTCACATCATATCCTACCGAGAACTTTGCCATCAAATCCGGCTTAAATTTATACCGCATTGCATTGCTGATACCAAAATCATTTTTAGATAAATCAATATCTTTTACATTATCACCTCCATATATCTGGGATTTTTTGGTATTCATCGAATATATATAGTAACGAGCCGTAACCGAGTTTAAGAATTTATCATCTTTGGTTCTGAAATCATAGTTTATACCGCCGACCCAACTCCTCATCTTTGAATCAAAAACACTCTGCCTGCCTAAACTAAGATTGCGAAGACTATCTTCCGGATATCCGTTCGCTAGATTGAAAACTGAATTGAAATTCACTGAGTGTGACTCATTGATCATATACTCCAGATTAATTTTATTAATAAGGGTAAACTTCTTATCATTCGAATTTGCTGCGTATTGATTACCCAATTCCCCGCCATACTTTGTCGTTGTGTATGGATTTCCGTCCCAGTCATATCTGACTTTGGCTGTATCTATCAAATTAATCTTAGTGAAAGCTACTGCCGTGGAGAAGTCAAGGTCAAGACCGGGAAGAAGGAAATCTTCCTTTTTTAATGTATTGGCAAATAGAAACGCCCGAGAATTGGTCTCTGCTTTACGGATATCTGTTTCAATTCCTTGTATTTCCTTTTTCGTATCAATAAATACAAGTTCGAATTCGACTTCATCAAACCACCATTTCGTAGCTTTAAAACTTCCTCCTATCAAAATCTTTTGAAACCGATCATGATTCCGCTTGATTTTTAATCCTTCCTGATAGGGTGAAGTCATTGTATAATCGTTATCGGCATAAGTATATCCCCCTCCGACACCGAAAATCAAGCCTTTGTCTTTCAGGTTACGTTTGGATACAACTTGTAGCTTGTTTGAATTAAATGACTCTCTCATATAGCTGACATCCATATATTTGTCCGGATATTCCTTAATTTTTATATTGACAGCTCCTCCCATCGATGACCCTCCGAAACGGGCAGGTACAACCCCCTTATAGATCTCGATGCGCTCAATCATATCTACTGGTATATCATTCAGGTCTATAAAGTCACTTTGGTCGTTTAATGGAATCTCATCAATGAAGAACCCAATCCTTTTTCCTTCAAGTCCTCGCACTGAGATTCTCGAGGCACTTCCGACTCCACCTGATGTACGGATAGTCATACCCACAGTCTTGGATAGAATGTCAGATATACTTGTTACAGTTCCCTGTAAACTGGACATATTGATTACTGTAACCGGCATTCCTTCTTCTTTTAGTTTCCGGGCTTCTGTCTTTGCGGTAACAGTTACTTCCGAAAGACTGTTCTCATCCGGAATTAGCCTGATTTTAATTTCTTTCGTTTCACCTGTTTTTAATTCAACCTGTTTTGATTGAGACTTATATCCCATAAATGATATTTGCAGTAAATATTTCCCTTCCGGAATATTATTGAAACTAAATTCACCATTTTCATCAGAGACTCCGCTTCGGTTAACAGAATTAATGTGAATGGATGCACCAATCAGTTCTGCATCATTCTCACTATCACAGACCATCCCTTTTATATTTCCTGAAGATGATTGGGCAAACACAGTTGCAGTTGAGAATAAGACACAACCTATGAAAATGAGTATTTTATTCTTATCCATATTTTAGTTTATTTATTAGTGTTTATACAATAGCAATATCTGTTATTTATTGAAGAATTTATAAATAGCAGATTTTATATCTTTTTCTGATCCGGTATCACTCCCAATGAGATAATCTTAGAACCTTTTCCAAAAACAGGAATATAACTTAACAGACGAACCATAAAATTATAGGGGCGCATTCCATGCATAATATAAAATACCTTATCCATCCTTAAAGCTGGATCCCATTTTTCAAATACGAGGTTGTCATCAAATCCCCAAGCAAAAACCGCTTTTGCTTTTCTTAGGGTATCGTGCTTATCCGAATGGCGACTAAGATATTCGGATAATCCGTCGAAAATAACGGTTGATTCCGGAAAGCGATTAGCTATAGCGATTAGCAAGTTTCTGACCTTTTCTTCGGGAAAGTACATAAATACTCCTTCTGCGATAAAAATGAAATGTCTATCGGGATGCTTCTCTTGCAAATTGTCTAACCAATCTGTTTCAAAAGCAGATCCGGCTATTAGATATTGATTTTCTCGTGTTGGGATTAACTGCTCCCGCAATTGAATAGATTCCGGAATATCCAGTTCATAAAAAATTGCTTCAGAAGCATTCTTTATCCGGTTATATCTGTCATCCAAGCCACAACCAATATTTACGACAATTGTATTTTGATGGGTAGAGATGAACTTTTCCAGTTCATTGTCTATATATTTAAGGCGAACACAAGTCCCCAAACGACTCATTGTTTTGATTCCAGAATATTTTTCGAACGGATAATCTATCCTGTTCATCAACTCTAAACTCTTATTGTCTCCCAAAACAGGATGTTCTTGTTGAGCATCTAAAGCTCTCATGTAGACTGTGATGAAAAGTGTATCAGCGATATTATCACTGATGGAGGGAACTAATTTTTTCATAATTTGGATTTGATTAAGATAGCTCAAAGGTAGATGTTACAATAACTAAATTAAATCGCCATTTTTTGTGATAATTTCTGTTGAAATAATTATTATTAGGTATTCATAACTGTGAAAGATAAAGTTTAAACGCATAAGCTAACAGGTGTATATGACTGTTTATAAACCCAATAAACAGTCATATACAGATTGTTGACATTATTCTATATATTAGAGTTTGAATTATAAATTATAGTTTCAATCCCTGTCTTTTATCTTCAGGCTTACAGCTTTCAATTGTTGCCACCCGGCCTTATCTGTCAGTCGAACCATAAAATGATAGTCTCCGGTATCTACATCCGAGGGTATTGAAATCTCATTATTTGCTTCAAATATTGTTTTCCCTGAAGGGATAGAGAAATCCTGATTGTAAACGAATGCCTTTACAGGAGTCTTCTTTGGCTCCAGATCGCACTCCACATCATCTGTACTGTGCGAATGATGATCGAAATTATTATGTATTTCGATATTATAGTTTCCCAATTCCTGATTATCAGCAAATACCGCTCTGAATGGAAAACTTTCGCCCCGATACAAAATAATGCAGTTCTGAGGAAAAGCATTGCTGCCACTCATATCGATGGAAGGCTTTTCCATATCCTGACTATCATCATCGTCGTTGCTACACCCCATAACAAAAAGGCAAACAAGACAGTATAAAATGATTTTTCTATTTATCATATTCTTTATTTTTAGCGAATAGTCCTTTTTCAAAAACTATCCGCTATTGATATTTAATAATTTATTATGCTCCAGTAATAGTCAATTTCTCTTTTATGGTTTTATTGGCTCCTTTCGCATCATTTGTTCTTATTTCAATTACATATTCTCCAGCTACAGCACCAGTTGCGTTTAAATGCTTATGGAAAGTGTACTCTTTTACATCTCCGGTTGCAAACTCATCAGAATATGTCTCATTGAATACATAGGTTGTCGGAGTTGCAGCTTTATAAATACGGACACGAATAGAGGTCAAAGGATCTGAAGCATTCACCTTAAATTCGGTATGAATGTTAGATGCTACTGCCGAATTATTACTTCCTATTTCTAAACCGGATATAGCAATTCCTGTTTCTCTAATTTCTATATCCATTGACTTTTCAAGAGATTTACCGTTCTTATCGTATATCTTGAAGTGTAGATGGTAGTCTCCTGCAGGAGCATTTTCTGGGATCGATATATGTTTGTGAAAATCTTTTAATTCGGTTTCACCGGCATAAGTATAAGTTGTATCGAGTTCAAAAGCAGTTGTTTCGCCTTCGCTGTGAATTTCTACAAATATCTTGTCAATTCCATTTTCAGCTTTAATAGATGTAGCCTCTACAACAGGGGCAGTACCGATATATCCGATTTTATTATCGGCAAAATCATGTCCTGCTCCGAAAGTCAAACCGTCTATACTAATATTCACAGGTTCAGCTTCGATTGTCAGTTCCGATTCTACCGTTGTAGTTTGTCCGAATTGATCTGTAACCGTAAAATGCAGGTGATAATCTCCCGCAGGGGCATCAGCCGGAATATCGATATGCTCGTGGAAATCGGCATTCTTTACTCCGATATATTTCCCGTCTTTATATGATTCTTCAATTTTAAAGCTGCCTCCACTTTCCTGATGAATTTCAACATCAATTTGCTTTATCATCCCATCAGCCACGATAGTGCCTTCCAGATGCAGATCGCTTCCGGCAACTCCAATCTTGCTATTTTCACTACCGACTTCAGTCAGGTTTATAACCGGTTTTGCCGGATTGTCATCATCGTCATCACTGCTACATGATGAAAAGATGAATAATGACGTACTTAGAAAAAGGATTGTTCCCCATAGAAATTTTTGTTTCATAACATTTAATTAATTAAGTGGGCTATATATGCCCGGTTAGAGAATAAATAATACTTAGTGTATTGTGTTAAAAATTATATCTGATCATAACTGATATATTCCGTCCCGGTTCGGGAACATCTATCAGCCGGTAATAACTTGTATGATCGTAATACCGCTTATTCAATAGATTTTGTCCTTGTATGCGTATTTTTATTTGTTTCTGATTTATTTGCCAACTACGCCCCAACGACATATTTATCGTCTGATATTCTTTTGTCTTGTTTTCAGGCGGAACAATTCTGTCCTGCGCTCCTACTATTTTATACTCCAACCCGATATCACCATCTGTCCCGAATATTTTGTTTTTGGGGTGGTAAGTAACCGTTAAATTGGAAGACCAAGGAGGAGAAAACGGAAGCGTATAACCTTTCTTATCTCCGGAAAGCTGCTCTGCATACAAATATTCACCTTGCACACTCAGAGTAAACTGTTGGGTTAGTTTGTATTCCAGACTGGCTTCAAATCCATATCTTATTACTTTAGCCTGTGTATAATAATACATCTGTAAACCTTCGTAATAACCCGAAGTCGGATTCAAATAGATATAGTTAGGGAAATAATTCAGGTAAGGTTCTACCTGAATATCTAAAACATCATTTTTCCAGTTAATACCCAGGTCTATCTGATAAGACTCTTCTGCATTCAGGTTCTTATCTCCTTTTTCGTAGCGGAATATGTGATAGTTCACGCCATCAGACCCCAGCTCTTTGGGGGTTGGAGCCCGGAAACTTTTACCCACATTAGCTTTAAGCATCCATTTGCTTTTATTGAAATTAACTCCGGCTGACCAGGTGAAGCTATTGAAACTCCTTTTCAGGTTTGCAGCCCGCTCTTTATATACCCAATCTCCATTTTCCACAGGAGTCTGATACCAGTCGTAATAGCTGTCTATATAAATATCCGTTTGGTCAGCACGTATACCTGCACTTACAATTAAATCTTCCGAAATAAAATAGCGGTCATAGAGGAAAGCTCCTATACCTGTTGTCCGAAAATCAGGTATAATAAAACCCCATCCATCTCTTGAGTTATGCTGATGTTCAATATTAATTCCACCTTGCAGAGAGTGTTTTTCCTTTAATGGCAGCTTGAAGGAGATATTGGATGTGTATGTATTCTTATTAAACTTACGCTCCAAAGCATCGGGTGGGATAGGCATATATCCATGCGATACAGGTTCTGACAGTTCCTTTCTCAGATTATTTTGATAAGCAAAATTACCATCAAGATGTAATGTCCCGATCTGCAAATGGGAGTTGTTGATTACTTTGAAATGGTTCACCGAATGATAGGGCAGGTCGATATCCCGAGAGGATTTATCATAGTCGATATCGGACATGCGCACTTCAAGACCATGTGCATCTGCAAAGAAGCCACTCTTCGAATATACATCAGATATCAGAAAATTACTTCTAAAGTTTTTATCAATATATCCCAGTGTAATTCCGGCGTTCCGATCTTTTCCGGCTGTATTTCTGAGTCGCCTGTCTTTGAGTTTTATATAATAAGAATAATATTGTATGCTATCAGTGGGAACTTTGTAATCACCATAATCCATATAGGTGGCATTCACTTTATAATAAAATCGATTCTTTCGTCCGGCTATCTGACCGGAAAAACCAAGTGATTCATTATTGCTTCTGCCATACAGATTTATATTTCCTTCGGTTTTAGCTGAAGGGACATAATTATTGCGTAAACTGATTACTCCACCTATGGCATCGCCTCCGTATAATAGAGAACTCGGACCTTTTAATATTTCAATATCATCTACCGAAAACTGATCTATTTCTAAACCGTGATCTTCACCCCATTGCTGTCCTTCGTGCTTGATTCCATTCTCGGTAACCATCATCCTATTAAAGCCAAGCCCCCTGATAGCAGGTTTGGACTGTCCCGAACCAATAGTCATGGCTCTGACTCCTGGTATTTTCTCCAGACTTTGCATCAGGCTACCGGAGAAATTATCTTCGATATATGATTTATCAACCTGAACAAGATTCTGAGCCGATTTCATTTGAAGACTTCTTTTATTATTTCCGCTGACGATGACCTCTTCCAGCTCTATATTGTTCTTTCTGAGAATAAAGTCTCGACGTATACTACTGTTTACCTTTAGTTGTGTTGACAAAGGGAAGTACCCTAAAGCGTCAATATGGAGTGTTATAGTCCCCGAAGTTGACAGCGTAAGTTCAAAAAAGCCATTTTGGTCACTTTGTATTGTATTGTTATTCCCTACCACAGAAATAGGTACTGCTTCTATCGGCATCCTATCTTCATTCATCACAAACCCACTGATTTTGAATGAAGATTGAGCTGATAAAGTGAAACAGTATAAAACCAGTGTCAGTAGTGTATAAGTAAATTTCATTAGACCTTTTCTTTATAAGAAATCCCAGTTATTATCTGTTAGCAGTTCATTCTGATAAGCATTATATTCAATGTCTGTACAGAGACAGTATTCCATTTCTTTTCTGATCTTTTGCTCATCCATATCTTGTCCGATGAATACAATCTCATTCATCCGGTCACCCCATGTCTTATCCCAACGACCCATAATATATTCCTCATTTGCCTGAAACGAAGGATGTTGATTTCTTTCCTTTGTTGGAAAAGAAGCCCACCATGAACCGATACGTTCCACCACGATAGAACCTCCGGCCTGACTTAGTAATAATGCCTCATTCTTTCGGCTTGCCAGCCAGAAGAATCCTTTGCTGCGGACAATGCCTGCATCCCAGTTTTTGCTTAAATATTCCTTGAACCTTCTGGGATGTAAGGGACGATGTTCACGAAAGACAAATGAACCGATGCCGTATTCATCTGTTTCGGGAGTATGCTTATTCTGTAGTTCTTTCTGCCAGCCCGAACTTTGAGCAGCCTCAGCAAAATCAAATAAATGGGTATTTAGTATTTCTTTCGGATCAATCTTTCCATGATCAGCTTGAATAATCTTTGCATCCGGATTTAGTTTTCGGATAATATGTTTCATCTCTTCTTGTTGATGGGCCGAGATCAGGTCTACTTTATTCAGTACGATGACATTCGCAAATTCAATTTGTTCCACGAGGAGGTCTACAATGGAACGTTCGCTGATTGTATTATCAGGATCCCTGTCCGTTAATGTTTCCGATGATCCGAAATCGTTATAAAAATTAAAGCCATCAACAACGGTTACCATGGTATCCAGACGTGAAATTTTCGTCAGGTCAACACCCAAGTCTTCGAATGCATAACTGAATGACTGGGCTATCGGCATAGGTTCTGCGATACCCGTTCCCTCTATCAATAAATAGTCGAATTTGCCGTTCTCAACTAAGCGGGTTACTTCTTTTACCAGATCATCGCGCAGAGTACAACATATACAGCCATTGCTGAGTTGTACCAGTTTTTCCTCTGTGCGAGAAAGGGTCGAACCTTTTTCTACTAATTGTGCATCGATATTGACTTCACTCATATCGTTTACTATGACAGCGACTTTCATATTCTCCCGGTTATTGAGAATATGATTTAATATGGTTGTCTTTCCGGCTCCTAAAAAGCCACTTAAGACTGCTACAGGTATCTTGTTCATTGTTTTTTATTTTATTGTTCTGCTCTTAATTTGTATATATTTTCTTCTATTTCCAGATTATCCAGATTACGACCGATAAATACGAGCTTGCAATAACGCTCTTCACTTGCCTGCCATAAATCGCCCCTGTCAAATACATAATTATCTTTTATAGCATGCAGGATGCACTTCTCTGGAACATCTTTGAAACTGAGAATCCCTTTTACACGGTATGGCCGATATTTGGCAAAAAAGAGGATCGTCTCGAACCAGAAGCGGAAACGCTCATAGTCCAGATCTCCGGGAATGGAGATTCCAATTGATTTGATATCATGCTTCAAATTATTATTACCTAGAAAGGCTAGATTTTTAAAAGTTGAAACTGATTGTTCTATTTTCCTGCCTGAATACTGATGAGTATCTAAAATTTCCAACTGTGAAATATCTGCCTGTGAAGTCGGATATATCGTTGCCAGTTGGTTAAAATCCTGTATTCTACTCATTAGCCCATCACAGTAACCTTTCCTTACCGAATCTATTTTGTTCAATAAGATAATGTCAGCTATAGTTAATTGTTTACGGGCTTCCGGTTCTGAATCGATCAGATCTTCAATGTTGACGGCATCCGCCAGACAGATAACTGAATCAATAGTAAAACGTTCGATGATCTCATAATCGGAAAGGAAAGCATTTACGATAGATGTCGGATCGGCTATACCCGTTGTTTCAATCAATAAATGGTTGAAATCATAGCCTCCTGTTTGTAACTTATTGATCAGTTCATAAAAATCGGCGTTCAACGAACAGCAGATACATCCGTTGGAGAGTTCGAATATATTTTCGTCAGCTCCGATAATAAAACTTCCATCCAAGCCAATTTCTCCAAATTCATTTTCGATAATAGCAAACTTTTTATCAGGGTGCTTCTTTATCAGGTTATTGATAAGAGTAGTCTTTCCGGCTCCGAGGAAACCGGTTATTATTGTCACGGGTATCTTGCCCTTCATTGTTTAATTAGATAATTCGTTTTATAATAATGATTTCTGCATGGATTTGAATTTCACCCAGATCAGGGCATTGACACAAGCTACGATGCAAATATTAACCGCTCCCAGATATAGTACTTCCATATTAAAGCCGAACTTATATATAACGGGTATCCAATAACTGGGTATACTCCAGACTGAAGACATACAGATAGGGCATTGAAGAATAGGTTTCCGCAGGTATTTATTGAGCTGGTATTGCTCGTCCATTCTGTAAAACCGAAGTAGTCCCTCTTCCATCTCTATCTTTACCCTGTGGTCAATGTGATAGAGTGTATCTTCTATCTTATTAGAATATATCCCTAAAGACCGCCCCCTGCTTATAATTTTCAATCGGCCATCTCCTTCAATCATATCCAAATCGGGTAGCACCATCCGAATTTGACCTATGAGACTCGTAAACTGAGAACCCTCATAGTATACTTTTTCCTGTTTTGTCCGGCTCAGGTATTTTAAAACCGGATATAATATCATGCCCATCCGATCCCTTTGTTTTCCGTTGGGTAAAATTTCGGTGCTGTCATCGGCAGCTATTCGTACACCAACAATAAACAGCGATTGTAGTAATACATAGCCTAATGCGGCTAGTATTCCATAAAATAGATTGCTTACTTCCATCTTCTTTTTATTTATTATCTAAATGCTTTGCTAATACGGAAACCAGTTCGGGTTCAGATATCAGACCTGAATGTCTCCAAATCTCAGTTTCTCCTCTAAGAAGTGTCAATGCAGGTATAGAGCGAACTCCAAACTGTAGGGCTAGACCCGGATGGGAATCTATATCTATTCTTTGAATATTAAGGTTCTCATTTTTCTTCTCTATTGAGGCAGTAGTGGTCTCGAATGTGCGGCATGGGGCACACCAACTTGCATAGAATTCAATTAATTTATATTCACATTTGATCTCTTCCATTATTAACCCTTTTATATTTTGATGTTAGATTACAAAAACCATTATTGTTCTTCATCTGAATTATTACATGCTTTGCAAATTCCGGTTATAGTTATACTGCATGTCTTTTCCGTATATCCTTGCGGAACAACAGGGATCTGGGCTTCTATCTCCACATCTGTGAGTTTTTGACATTCAGTACAATAAAACTGGCCTGCTGTTTCACTGCTATGATTCTCATGACAGAAAGTGTATTTGATTATTTTTCCCTGAGTGATCATACCCTGGATAATATTTGTTTCCAGCAGACTTTTAATCGAACGGTAGAATGTTACCCTGTCAACTTCATGTATTCTTTTTTTTATATCGGATTCACTTAAAGGAGCCTCACTATCTATAATCGTATTCAAGATGGCGACACGCGCTGCTGTTCCTTTTAAATTATTCCTGTGTAATATTTCTTTAACAGATTCCATAATGATGTATTTTAAACCTTAAATGAATCGACAATGCAAATGTAGTATAAATTCATTTGCAACTGTGTTGCAAATATAGAAAAATAATTACATTTGTTGAAAATTTTATTGGTTATGGAAAAAAACTTAATAACAAATAGTGTTCAATATTCTTATAATAAGAACTATACGTTCGTGTTTCCGGATATTGTGTGTGAAAAAGGAGAACATTTACTTATTACCGGAGCTTCGGGTTGTGGGAAAACAACATTGCTTCACCTGATTGCAGGTTTGGTTACACCCAAAAGGGGGAGTATTTTGATAAAAGGAAATGACATTGCTCAATTAAGAGGTACCAAGTTGGATAAATACAGAGGACGGGAAATCGGAATTGTTTTTCAAACGCCTCAATTTATAAAATCGTTAACAGCAGAGGAAAATCTAAAGATGGCAGGATCCCTTAATAACTTGTCAGTAGATAATATATATCTGGATAGTCTTTTTGAGACTTTAAATATAGTGCATTGTCGGAATCGTAAAACAAATGAGATGAGTCAGGGAGAATTACAACGCCTGTCTATAGCACGGGCTGTTATAAATAAACCCTCGCTAATCCTCGCAGATGAACCGACATCCAGCCTTGATGATAAAAATTGTAGAGAAGCTATAAAGCTGCTTCGCTACCAGGCTGAAAAACTTCAGGCGGGGTTGGTAATCGTTACACATGACAACAGGCTTATTCAGGATTTCTTTAAAATTGTTCATTTAGAATCTTAAAAAAACAGACATGAATATTATACAATTCAACTTCAAACAAATAAAGAGCCGTCCGTTATCCTCCGTTTTGAATATAATCCTTTTTGCAACAGGGGTTACTATTATCTCTTTGGTTTTCCTCCTTAAAGACTCTTTTGAAAACCAGATGGATAAAAATGCCGGAGAAATAGATCTGGTTGTAGGAGCTAAAGGCAGCCCTTTACAACTTATATTATCAGGAATTTACCATGTTGACTATCCAACCGGAAATATAGATTATAATGAGGCAATAGAACTGAGTAAGAACCCTTTGATTAAACAAGCTATTCCTCTTGCTCTTGGAGATAACTTTAACGGATTCCGCATAGTTGGAACCAATAAGGCATACCCCACTATTTATAATGGACAAATACAAGCGGGAAGCTTATGGCTAAAAGACTTTGAGGTAACGATAGGTTCGAAAGTCGCTTCAAAAACAGGTTTAGCAATAGGCCGGCAATTTGCAGGAGTACACGGTCTATCGGCAGAGTCGGATGATGTACATGAGAGTACTCCTTATACAGTAACAGGCATCTTTAAAGAAACAGGGACAGTGCTCGACCAATTGATCTTAACCAATATTGAGAGTGTATGGAAAATACATGATAGCCATGAGCATCATCACGAGCATAGCGAGGCAGAACAGGATCATGAGCATAATACAGATGGAGGACATGATCATGAGCACGATGCAGATTGTGATCACAGCCATGAGGAGCATGAACACGAAGATGGGGAGCATCCTAAAGAAATAACAACGTTGTTAATCCAGTATCAAAGTCCTATGGGTGCTATCACCTTGCCACGGCTGATCAATAAATCGACAAATATGCAGGCGGCATCCCCGGTGCAGGAAATAAATCGCCTGTACTCCTTGTTGGGCCTTGGAATAGAAGCCTTGACCTACATAAGCGGATTTATAATCCTAATCTCAGCCTTGAGTATATTTATCTCTCTTCTGAACTCCTTAAAAGAAAGAAAATATGAGTTGGCTTTAATACGCGTTATGGGAGGAAGTCGATTCCGATTGTTTGCTATCGTTATTCTGGAAGGGATAAGTTTTGCGATTATCGGATATATAGTCGGATTTGTGACCAGCCGTTTGGCAATGTTCTTCCTATCTTCTTATACTGATAATAACTTTAATTACACATTGCAAAAATGGGCAACATTAACGGATCTTTCGCTATTGATTGCTTCTATAATTATTGGTGCGGCAGCCGCAGTTATTCCTGCTGTTAAAGCAATGAAAACAAATATATCAAAAACACTTAGTCAATGAAAAAAGTATTTCTTTCTATAATCTTCATTTGTTGTCTTTGTTCGCTAAAAGCACAAAAACCGATTGCCTGGCAGGCATTAAATGACATATATTGGAAACGTGAGTATGTAAAAGCATTAAAGCAATATTACGATGTAGCTCACTTTGGTACCAGTATTGAAGCTCTAAATAATAAGCCGATATCAATCAAAGGCTTTTATGTACCTATTGATATGGAAGGTAAAATATTTGCCCTTTCTAAATCTCCGTCAACGATGTGCTTTTTCTGTGGCACAGGAGGTATTGAGACGGTTATGGAAATTTTTGTAAAAAAAGGACATAAAGAGCTCAAACGAGTTAAGACAGATAAATTTATCGAAATAAAAGGCATTTTACGACTAAACAGAAATGATCCTTACCATTTGATGTATATGCTATATGATGCAGAACTGGTACAGGTTATCAAATAAATTAAAATTACAACTACAGATATGGAAATTAATAATGCTTTATATGCGATATTAAGCGCATGTTTTGTCAGTACCCTGTCATTTGTCGGGGTATTTCTTTTATATTTTAAATCGAACAAATTAAGCGGAATATTAAATCTGCTGATTTGTTTTGCCATAGGAACCTTATTGGGAAATGCTTTTTTCCAGCTTGTGCCGGAATCTTATTTTCATATGGAATCAGCCAGATTAACTTCATGGCTTATACTCGGAGGTTTCTTTGTGTTTTTTATACTGGAACAATTATTACATATCAGCCATAAAAACAAAAAGGCTATTAAGCCATATGGATATTTGAGCCTCTATGCCGATGGAATACACAATTTTGTAGACGGTATACAACACTAACAAGAGGAGGTGCTACACACATAACACTTAGTGATTATGATATAAAGAAACCTGAGAATGTATGTAGAAGTGAATATTCTTTCACTACTGGTAATCAAATTAAAACAGTCGAGTTAAGAGAAAGATTACTCTCTATTTCTCCCTTTATAGAGGTCGATACTCTTGAACATTTATATTGGGAAAGAACAGTGAAAAATAAATTTAGAACCACTCATAAGACTGTGGAAGAGGAAAAAGTATTAGAAAAACTACTTGATTATGATTACATAATAGATTGTAGTACTGATAATGGACTAATGCATATTTTAGATAAATTAGAACTTCCCAATATAATAACTATTTCAATTACAAATAAATCGAAAGCGTTAGTATGTGCTTGTACTCCTAAAAGCTATAGATGGGTAATGAATCAATATCAAAGTATTCTTGATAATGATACTTCTGATATGTATAACCCAACAGGTTGTTGGAGTCCAACATTTAAGGCTTCTTATAACGACATTCAAACACTTGTTCAATATGCTGTTAAGCAGCTGAATTATAAGATGGAAAAAGGATTCCCCCTCAATAATTTCACATTAGAAATAGATGAGAGTAATAATATTGAAATCAAACTGAAAGAATATTGAGACTACATAATCATGAATTAGATGTTTTTATTGAAGTGGAGGAAACTTTGATAGATGAATTAAGCAAGACTGGAGAGAAATATTTACCTAAAGAATATGGAGGTTTTCTTGTTGGATACTATAATGATACTTTCAAGACTGTTTATATCACAGATTATGTTTTACCTATAAAATATAAAAACACGTCTACCAGTTTTGAAAGAAAGCCTGATGGTTTAGAGAATGTTTTTATAGAGCTATATAAAAAAGAGCCTTCACAATATTATATTGGAGAGTGGCATACACATCCAAATGGACTACCTTATCCAAGCATATCAGATAAAATAGCACTGAATAAGATAGCAGAAGATAAATCAACACCAATAGAAAATCCAATAATGCTTATAATAGGGTATAATATTAAAATAACATCTTTTGCTTTTTATGTTTCTGTAAATAATAAATTATATAAATATGAATGAGACTCCTACTGAAAATAAAGAAAGATTAATGCTCCTTTTTGAAAGCCTGCAAAAACAAATGTTAGCCGAACTAAGTACTAATCGTTTGTTTATAGATCATCCTGGTACAAAAGGAGATTCTATTGAAAATGTTTGGATAGAATGGCTTAGAAAATATCTACCTAATAAATATTCCGTTGATAAAGCAATAGTAATAGATTCACTTGGTAATATTAGTCACCAAATGGATTTAGTTATTTATGACGAACAATTTACTCCTTTCGTATTTAATCAGAATGGTATAAAATATGTTCCAGCTGAAGGAATTTATGCTGTTTTTGAAGTAAAGCCAGAAATTAATAAAGGTTATATTGAGTATGCAGGAGAGAAAATAGCCAGTGTTAGAGCGTTGCATAGAACCGCTACTACATTTATCAATGGTGGACGAAAATGTTCTCCGAGAGGATTTACAAAGATTTTAGGCGGAATATTAACTATATCTAATAGTTTTACAACGGAAAACAATGAAACACTAGAAAAACATCTTAAAAATCTAAAGGCTCTAGAAAGTATGGAAATGGGGTGTATTGTAGATTATGGCTGTTTTATTATAGATTATCTAAATCCTAAAGCTGTTGGAGATGAAAACGATTTTGGTCAAATGGATGAATTTCGCAGATATTACTCTGAACGAAAAGTTCAGAAAATAATATTTAGCAGTTCTCAATATGCTCTTGTTTCTTTTTTCTTACAATTGACTCGTTATTTACAACAAGCAATAGGGACTATTCCTGCGATAGATCTGAATGCTTATGCTCATTCTATTGATTTTAAACTAGATGAATATATTTAAACAATAAAAAGGACATTCTCTACCACCTACTGCCTTTACACCTCATTTCTCCAAACCAGTCAATATTCTTTATTTATTTGCAGGTAAATCATTGCAATGATAATAGTTTAAGTAAAAATTAAAAGAATATTTGATATGGAAATTATAGCAATAGAAAGACAAACTTTTGAGCTTATAAAAGATCGGCTCATACTTTTTGCCAAGCAGATCAAAAAGCTTTGTACAAATGAACAGCCAAAAGATAAATGGCTCGACAACCAAGATGTATGCGAACTACTGAGTATTTCGAAGCGTAGTTTACAATATTATCGTAACTGTGGTAAACTATCATTCTCTCAAATCAACAATAAATGCTACTACAAAGTATCTGATGTTCAGAAACTTTTGAAAGATTCATTAATCCAAAAACCGAGTAAGCCATGAAAGAAGAAATGCTGTTCAATTTGGATGTTTTTATTGGTAATTGGGAGAGTGTAAATCTACATCCAACTGTGATGATTTATAAAAATGATAAAGGCTATTTGTTGAGTATAATTCATATAAATGAAACGACCCAACAAGCACAGCCTGCCACTTATGAAATTCTAGCTGATGAGATTGGTTATTATATCTTTTATGATCTCAAAAGAGTGAATGTTACATATGACAGAAAGACTGATTTGCTAACATTATCTTCTTTAGGAGACTATATGCGAAACTAATAAATAAAGGTCTATGGAAATATTAAATAAAAAGTCGGACGAGATTGTTTCTTTTCTTAGCGTGTTGGATGAATCCCTAGATTCTATCAAAGTCGCATTAACAAACAGAACTCCACATTTGAATGGAGAGAAGTATTTGACCAATAACGATGTTAGCAAACTTCTGAATATCAGTATCCGATCTCTTCAAGATTGGCGAGATAATGGGACTGTCGGTTATATTCAGATCTCGGGCAAGATTCTTTATCGACAGTCGGATATTCTCAAATTGTTAGAGGATAATTACGAAAAGTCGTGGAGAGAAGACTAAATGAAAATAGAAAAGCGAGCTTAAAAACTCGCTTTTCTTGTATCTAGCTAATACAAATATGTTTAACCAAACTTCGCTTCCACTTGTTGCATGTCTCTTAATATAGAACTATCCAAGACTTTAGCATAGTGTTGGGTCATCTTCGTGCTAGAATGTCCCAGTATTTTAGACACATTTTCCAACGATACATTATTGGCTAAAAACACTACCGTAGCCGCCGTATGGCGGGCTACGTGAGTAATAACAGCAGAAACAGGTAACAGCGAGACACAGCGAATAAAACATAACTCGTTTATAATTAATTGAAATGCTCTGATTTGCTGTTTTGTTAAAAAGCAGGATATTGCCAAATACAGCAGTATTTCAGTTACCAATCCGTTACCACGATAGTTACCGAATCAAAACAGGTAACTTGCTGCAGATCGGAGAAATACTATTCGGTTTTTTTGCTCTGATTCACAGTATTTTGCATAACAAAGAGCACTTGTAAAACAGGTAACTTTGCCTTCCGGCAAAGCCCACAAAATTATAAGTGTATGAAACAAGAAAAATTCAAGGTTTTACTTTTCCTGAAAAAAAGCAGTCCTGATAAATCAGGCAAAACTCCCATCATGGGAAGAATCACTATCGGAAGGTCCATGTCCCAATTCAGCCTGAAACTTACCTGTACTCCCGGGTTGTGGAATCGCCGCGAAAGCCGCCTGGATGGAAAGAGCCGTGAAGCAGTAGTAACCAATGCAAAAATAGAGAAACTATTGCTCACCGTCCATTCGGCTTATGATACACTCATAGAGCGCAACCAGCCTTTCGATGCTACGTCCGTCAAAAACCTCTTTCAGGGAAGTATGGGGGCACAAACAACCCTGCTTGCACTCCTTGACAGGCATATGGAAGAACTGCGTGCCCGTATCGGAATAGATGTAGCCCCAACCACTTTAGCTACTTATAAGTATACCCACCGTTCACTCGGTAAATTTATTAGGAAGAAGTTCAAGACTAAAGACATCGCTTTCGGACAACTCAATGAACAGTTTATCCGAGAATACCAGGACTTTGTTCTTCTTGAACAAGGCTATTCAATGGATACAGTCCGTCACTATCTAGCCATCCTAAAAAAGATGTGTAAGATTGCCTTCAAAGAGGGTATTTCCGAAAAACTCCATTTCGCCCATTACAAACTACCCAAACAAAAAGAATCTACACCAAAAGCATTAAGTCGGGAGAGTTTTGAAAAGATACGGGACTTAGAGATTGCACCCAACCGCCATTCGCATCTGCTTACCCGAGACCTGTTTCTATTTGCTTGCTATACAGGTACTTCTTATGCGGATGTTGTTCGCGTAACGGAAGAAAACCTGTTTAGAGATGAAGAAGGTAACCTTTGGCTCAAATACCGCAGAAAGAAAACGGATTTCCAGGCCCGTGTCAAATTATTGCCCGAAGCTATTACTTTGCTTGAAAAATACAAGGATGAAGCTAAAGAGACCCTGTTCCCGATACAGTCGGCAGAAGTAGTACAACTTAATATGCGGGGATTACGCGTTATGGCAGATATTAAACAGCCGATCTCCTATCATTCAGGAAGACATAGCTTTGCCAGTTTAATTACGCTCGAAGAGGGCGTGCCGATAGAAACGATCAGCCGGATGCTCGGGCACAGCAATATCAAAACAACTCAGGTCTATGCCCGTGTTACTCCCAAAAAGCTTTTCGAGGATATGGATAAGTTTATCGAAGCAACAAAAGATTTTAAATTAATCTTATAACCGGAATAGAATCAATAACAATATCAATCTAACATTCAAAAATATATCATTATGCGTAGTACATTCAAAATATTATTCTATATCAATAAAAACAAGGTAAAAGCAGACCGCACGACAGCTATTCTGTGCCGAATCAGTATAGACGGAAAACAAAGCGTTATCACCACAGGTATTTATTGCAGTCCTGAAGATTGGAATACCAAGAAAGGAACCATTAAAATAGAAAGAGAGAATAATAAGCTTATAGCGTATCGTAACCGTATCGAGAACACCTACAATCATATATTGAAAGAGCAGGGAGTTATCAGTGCAGAATTGCTTAAAAATACGATTATCGGGGTTAACTCTATCCCGACCAGGCTGTTACAGGCTGGTGAAGTGGAACGTGAACGTCTGCGGCTTCGCTCCATCGAAATAAACTCTACGACAAGCTACCGACAATCGGGAATATCACAACGGAACCTGAAAGAATTTCTATGCTATCGGGGAATGGAAGATATTTCGTTTTCGAATATAACCGAAGAATTCGGCGAATCATTCAAACTCTTCTTGAAAACCGTTGGAGAACGCAGGGCAGGCTATATCAATAAATGTATCACATGGCTCAACAGGCTTATTTACATTGCCATCGATCAGGAAGTATTAAGAAGTAATCCGCTTGAAGAGGTGAGATACGAAAAGAAAGAACCACCCAAGCATAAACACATCGGTAAAGATGATTTTAAACGGCTGCTGGAAACACCCATGCCTGAAGAACGGTTGGAGTTGGTACGCAGGGCTTTTATTTTCTCAACACTAACAGGGTTGGCTTATGTAGATATATACGGATTGTATCCGCATCATATCCAAAAAACATCAGAAGGTAGATTATATATCCGTAAACGCAGGGTAAAGACCAATGTAGAAGCATTTATCCCCCTGCACCCGATAGCGGAGCAGGTCCTTCTGTTATATAATACCGAAGATGATAGCAAGCCTGTATTTCCTTTACCTGTACGAGATAAGATTTGGTATGAGATCAATCAGATCGGAACGTTGATAAATCTGAAAGAGAATCTCTCCTACCATCAAAGCAGGCATAGTTTCGGAACATTATTGCTTTCGGCAGGTGCTGCTATAGAGAGCGTTGCTAAAATGATGGGGCATGCCAATATCAATACGACACAGGTATATGCCCAAATCACAGAGCAGAAAATATCGAAGGATATGGATAAACTAATTAAACGAAGAAATACAATGAAAAACACAGCAGTTCAAACCGCAATAATAATATAAGCCTGCCATGAAGAGAAAAATAAGAGAAGTAATTACAATGACAGATAATGGAATGGTTACTACTCCAAACAAGGTAAGAATGAATATCGGGGAAATTGCCAACTTGTTTGGTATTTACTACCAGACGGCAAAACGATATACCCGTACCATTGAAAAAGCGGATAGTGCCAAAGGGGATTATGTAATGGGGTGCACAGCTGATGGTCGAAAAGTCTATCCGGAGTATTATGGATTGGAGGTGATTATTGTTCTTGCTTTTAGGGTACAGTCAAAAAATGCACAGATGCATCGAAAGTGGATACAGGAAAAAATACAGGCCAGTGTCTCTGGAATACAAGCATTAGCTTCGAGTAATTACATGTTTCTGAATTAGAAAGGGCCTTATGCCGAGATTGACTTCTCCAAATAAAATATACAACAGGAATAAACACTCCATGCAATTATTTTTCTAGTACCGGAGATTAAATCTTTGATAAACTGGACTCATATTTGTGAGTTCGCTTTGAAATGCTGGACACATGAAACTCTTAATGTTATAAATTATTTAGGAGAAGAGTGTATCTTTGTTAATGAAAAAGGACGAAGAGGCTAAAAAGTTAAAGATGAAAAATCACAAGTTTGCTTTTTTAGCTGATAGTCTCATCTTAAATATATTACAAAGAATAATAAAATGAATAAGTTCAATCAAGAATACCGTTACCACCACATGGGAATACCGACAACGGAAATTCGTCCGAATGAGAAGTTCAGCGAAGTTTTTGGGATGTACACTTCCGATGTAGATGGGGATTTCAGAATACAGTATCACCGCTTTACAGAAGATAGCCCTTTGCATCCGCTTATCAAAACTGTTCCGCATGTAGCCATACAGGTTAATAATCTGGACAAAGCGGTAGAAGGACACGAAATATTGTTAGGTCCTTATGAGCCGATACTCAATTACAGGGTTGTCATTATTAATAATGGAGGAGTGCCTGTCGAATTGGTTGAAACCTCTTTAACCCCGCTCGAACTATGGGGAAAAGCCAGTAATCAGAAAGATTTGGACACAAGCGGATTATAAATTTGTCCTTTCCAGTCAGACAGCCGGTAGAATGTTAAACCCAAGATTCAGAGAGTTTCCTTCGCAGTGGAAGGCTAATCTTATTTGCCTTGCAAGCTAATACGGTGAAAGTATCCATTTTAAAAGGGCGGGATGCCAAATAATTCCTGTTTCCCTTTTAACACACCCTTTTACCCGGCAGATTATGCTTCGCGGCATATCCCTTTGGCGAAAATACATGGACAAGCCAAGCGCTCAAATTCAGGCTCTATGAGTTTAGACGAAAATACTCCCCCTACGCTATTACTCCGGGAAAGTATTTCCACCTAAAAATTTGACACTTGGCTTTTTTCATCTGCGGAGCCAAAGGGACATAGCATGCGAAGCCGACATCCGACGCATAGGATACAGAGCCCACTAAAGGTCTACCAAAAATAGGAAAGAAGGGGGCAAAAGCTGCTCTCCTCTTCCTCTGCATAAGATCAAACTGATTCAGCATTCGGTTTTTCCGCTTTCCAGCCGAAAAACTTCTCTGTAATTATATCCTAGTAATTTCTTTATATCCGATTTACTATATGTTTGAATTTTAGAGGAAAATTAAGCATTCATCAATTTTTTCTTCCAGTCAAATACGATTTGTTTATTGAGTTTTGCGATATTACAAAAATGCTTACTAACCACTAGCGGATCTCCCTGAGAATTCTCATTTGCATTTCTAACCATACATATGGTACAGTAATCTTTATCTGAACATTGGACACATTTAGGAAAATCTTTGTTACGCAAACCTCTTAAATATTGCACTTTTTCAGAATTATCCCAAATATCTTTGAGTAGAGTCTCTTTTACATTACCAACAACATAATCCTGCCAGCCCGCACATGGGTATACATCTCCGGTCTCTGTTATGCAAATAGAGGAACGACAAATGCTGCAAACAAAATCATCTGAAGTGATATATTTTTTCTCTATTGCGGCCATTTCCATTCGCTCCAGATATTCTACATTTTCTTCAATTTTGCTGTTAATGACTCCTCTGATCTCATCAATCGATAAACGGCAATTCAGATTTTGTGCTGTATGGTCATATCCTGCTATGATCGCATAATCGGTCCCAGCATGAATCCGATGCTTTCTTGCCCATTCTATAACATCAGTATAACAATATCTGTTTTGCTTCATGATTGGGCAACTTATTTGCAAAGGGATATTATTTTCAATCAATTTTAAAATTGCATCCTTTGTTTTTTCGAAGCTTCCCTTCATTTGAGTTATCTCATCATGAATAGCGGGATTCATTGAGTATAATGAAACCTGAACACCTAAGAGGGGATTAGCTTTCATTTCTTCGGTAATTTCATCATTGAGTAATGTTAAATTACTGAGCACATTTACCGAAAAATTATATTCTCTGCATTTTCTTAAGAAATCACAGAATTTTTTGTGCAGCATTGGCTCACCGCCACTTAAGGTCAAATGCAGTAATCTCAATTTTTTACATTGTTCTAAAATATCATAGAATAAGTCAGGATCAATATTACTTATTTTGTTCTCATGAGGAATATAGCAATGTACGCATCTTTCATTGCACTTGCTTGTTAGCTCTATATGTATATTGGTGAGCTGTGGTTTGCCATCAAAGTATTCTTCAAAAAAGTCTTGAGTATCTTTTGAGAGATACTTACTAGCCGAAAAAGAACCTTCTTTTATTGTTTCAGACTCTGACATCTTGTATAAGAATCGTCTATCTTTCTCTTCGCATTCTTCAAATGTTTCGCCGGATACAATAAATCCGTCTTGTTCAAGCATACAATAAAATTCTCCGGCGTCGTTTTTTATTGTTTGAGTATCAACATCTTTAAATTGCTCATTAATTCTTTTTGAAAGTTCATCAAGATCTTGTGGCTTCCTATCTAAAACAGAAAAAAAGACATTCCCACTTTCTGATAGAATTTTGTCTCCAATATAATTCTCATTACTATTGGTTAACTTATATCCAAAATTCCGATTGTCCGTGATGTACCCAAAAGACTCATAGTTTCTGAATATAATATTAGATTTTTGCTTAAAAAACATAAGGCTAGTTCTTTAGTGTAATCAGGAAACGAGCTTAATATAAAACAGCGTCTCCTGATTAAGTTGTTCATTAACGTCCTCCTGGTCCCGGTTTATTACAAGGACGACCACTTGGCTGACTATTAGGACGGCATTCAGCCATCTTTGTAGTACTTTTAGCCAATACTTTCGGTTTTGTATAGGTCATAAGCCACCTCCTTTTTTAAGAGTTAATAATCTGGTTGTTAACCACTCTTAAAATTATAAAATAACGGCCATTTATCAAAGCTTTATATACTATTTATTTTCACATTATTAAAATATGCTTTTAACCGTTTTCCGTTATTGCCGAAGCAGTCTAATATTCTGAAATCTAAAAGTCCACCAGCCTATGTTATTTCAACTCACCTTATCCCCCTATTTTTCCTTCTTGGAATTTGAACCCGTTCTTCTTTATCAGCCTTATCCAACAGACCAAAACGTTTGTTTTCTTCCTGGGTCATAGCTGACAAACGGGCTGTAATATCCTCCCATTTGAAGTCTTTACCCAAAAGGTCTATCTTTTCCGTAAAACGGATGTCATCATAATAACTAAGCCCTTTGGCTGCACGATAGGGGTTTGTCTGTGGATATTTCACCTTAAAGGCCGTCAGCATTTCTTTTAGCGATAAATACCCCGATAAATAAGCCACATCAATAAAGTCTTTCAACCGAGTACCATTGTCGGCAATAGCCGATAGTTTCATTGCTGCAATATCCTTCAGACTGTATAAGCGTATACCATCATCCTGTATTCTAGCTTCTACATCCGGATAATCGTGACGGATAAAATCCAGTTTCACACCGTTCACTTCACCTTTCAGACTGAAACCTTCGCGAAAGTCGCCTCTGAAAGCATATTTATCCTGCAAGTATTTTTCAAGCCATGAAGGGTTGAATTCTTCTACAGTAAATAAATCCAGATCAATGCTTTTCCTGTGTCCGATAAGCAATGACAAAGCTGTACCTCCGGCCAATGAGAATTGATCGAATACGGTATCACTCATAATAGATTTTAAGAGTTCATAAGTGCCTGTCTCGACTGTTTGCGTATGTAACATTTGAGATCCTCCTTTTTTAAATTAAAAGCAGTACAAACAAAAGCAATATCTTTATCGGAAAGGATCAATACTTCATCCCGTATGATTCGTCTGACACCATCCATTCCCCCGTAAAGAGCGAACAGGGCATAATAATCCTCATCCCAGCCTCTTTCTATGACACGCTCTACTACCAGAGCCCGCATATACTGCCAGTCAAAACTGCCAAGGTTATATTCCCACAATAAACTGTGCCTTACCTTTGGCTGGTGTTTGATTTGTTCTTTCCAGTCAGACCACATACTGCATTTTTTTATTTGTTAGAACAAAAATAAGTATTTCTATCCGAATGGGGTCTATTATAAAGAGTTAATTGCTACTATGCTGCTACTCATGATTAAACAAAATTGATTAAATAATGATTTTCATATTTATCCGTCCACAAAAGAACAGCAAGCCGGTAAAATGCCAAACCCGAAGCCCTGAGAGGTTTTCCTTAACAGGAAAAGATTTGTCTTATTTACCATTGCTTGCTGTGTGATAAAAGTTACCAGATAAAAAGAAAAAAATAGTTGGGTTTGGGCTAGCTTAGTCCACATCTGAAGTTCACTGCCATCCTTTACGGTAGTTTTCCTCCAGTAGCTTCTGTATATCGCTTTCCCTATAAAGTACCTTACCTCCTAATTGGATATAAGGTATTTTCCCAGTTGTGCGGTAATCCTGCAAGGTTCTGCGACTAACCTTTAGCCTGTCCGAGACTTCAGGATCGCTCAGAAAACGTTCCCCGTTTAGTTTCGGCTTGCATCCTGTCAGCGCGGCTTCGATCTTGTCCAGCATCCTATCCAATGAACTAAAGAATCTTTTTATACGATCGTTTTCTCTTGTAATAATTTCATTGCTCATACTACTTTGATTTTAATTTGTTAATAACTGCCTCTACATCTTCAGGTTTGTAGAATATCTTATGGTTGATCTGGGTATAAGCCAGCGTACTGTTATCCCGGTAGGTTTGCAGGGTACGTTTCGAGATGTTCAGTATCCTGCATACATCCTGATTATCCAGCCAGCGATGCAAGCCTTTGTCCTGATGATCTCCGCACAGGTTTTCCACTTTTTGAGTAAAGGCTTCAAAACGGTTCATCATCGCTTCAAAAGCTCCGGCTTCAATGTTTATTACTTCCATACAAATTCGTTTTTAATTAATAAAATTCGTTTACAATCGCAATATATACCACTAAATGGTAAGTTTTTCCTGCGTGACGTCATTTGTCGTTATTTGTCGTCATTTGTCACCTTGGCACATTCTGTCTTGTCCTGAAAATGGTTGACAATAAAAAGTATCTGCTCCTAAACTAGGTTATCTTTTCCTGAAATAGGTTGTCGAAAAAAAATGTAAACCAATGGACGGACAAAGAAAGAATTAATCCAGGAGTGTTTTCCGGGTTTACAGCCTGATGGTAGAGAGTGGCTCCGGTTTGGAAGCCGATGGCTTTGTCATTGTATTTATTCTATACCATATGGATTGTATAATATAATTGAGAATCAGCCCACGAAAATTAATCCGTGAGCTGATTCTGATTGTCTATCCCGATCTTATATATTTCTATCTTTTGTCGGAATGTACTTATTCCCTTATAAACTTGCGGTATGCCTCATTTCTGACCGACTCATAAGGGCTGCTGTCTTCTATTCGGTCCAGTGCCAACAGGATGCGTTCTTGGGCACGGGGAATACGGGTGATCAGTTGTTCGAACAAATCCGTATTACACAACTTGAAAGCTGTCTCTACCGAAATTTTCCGGCCTTCATCTCCAACCTCTTTTCCGGTAGCCAGGTTTGCCATTGTTTCCAGATCATCCCACATTACCCCGGAATCTCCCTGATCCATTTTCCTTGACCGGGAGATGGCATAGACTAGGTTTTTATGCATCAATTCCTCCAAAAGTTCTTTGCTGATAAGTGAGCGGGCTACACTCACACGCAATTCATAGCTGCTTTCTTCCATATAAAGTGAGGCTTTCTTTAATTTCTGTGATATAAAGCCAATTGCTATCTTAGATAGCTTTACCATTTGTTTCTTCATTGCTTGATATAGATCCGATGCCATACTGCGATGCATATCCACAAATGCCTTTCGAAGCGATGGACTGCTCAGAAACAGTCCGGTCCATAACCACAGGCTTATCACTAGATAGATTTGTATAAATGTATCCATTACTCTGTAGGGTTAAGATTGTTTGTACGGTAAATAGTATCTATATCCTCCCTGAAGGTCTCCAGATGGTTCAGGATGATATTTTCCACATAGCTGCTGATGGTGGCTTTGGATTCATCCATCAGGTGGACGATACGCATCAGACGGCGATGGGTGGCGGCCGTAATATAGAGTGGTTTGCGGTGGGTAAAATCCACACGCACAAAGAACACATCGGGATAGTCATCCTGGGTTTTACGTTTCTTTTTTCCGAGAGTTTTAGATGAAGACAGTTCTGTTGGTATTGATGTTGTTGATACAGCCTTATTATCAGGTTTCGCATCCAGAACCCTCTTGGCTGTATCTGAACCACCCGCTACTACATCGACAGGTATTGTATCTACAAGCTCTGCTACTTTTTCATCCTGTCCTGTTTTGTGTACAGGCTGATCAAGGTCGATTCCTTTATGTGCCGATTTGAGCAGGTCTTCGTATCTATTTGTCGTTTTATCTGTTGCCATTAGAGCTGAGGTTTTAGGTGAATAATATCCAGTATCTCATCGACCAGCAGATTCAGGTTACTGCCTTTGACCAGTTTTTTGTCGGCAGGGAAAATCGTAGACAGAAAAACAGCATCACTGCCCTCAAGGGATTGTTCCTTGTCATAGCGGACGGATTGGGGAATGGCTGTCTGCATCAGGGATAAACCGAACTCCCGGATAACGCTTTTGTAATGGGTGAGCCATTCTTTTTTGATCCGTCCGTCGATACGGTTCCAGAACAGGTGGATGGATTTCAGGTTTATATCCGTATGTTCCTGTATCAATTCACTGGCGGGGACAATAAACGAAAGGGTGCTTTCCATCGACAGACGCGAAGGAGACATGGGTACAAAGACATAATCCATGTCCATAAAAGTAGTAATCACACCCTCGTTGTTGATGGTGCCGGGCAGGTCGAAAAAGACCACATCATAAGCGGAATTTTCTTTTGATAAGAACTCTTTGGCTCTGGATATAGCTGCTTCGGGTTTGGCACAAACAATCGGATAAGTCTGTTTACCCAGTGATTCGAACAGGGATATGGCTTTGGACTGGTAATGCAGGTTGGTTTCCAGTTGGCGGATCTCCCGCTTGCGCATGTCATGGACGCTGCACTGCGGGTAGTCGCAGTCCATCACGGCGACATTCAGCCCTTTGAGGTAATGTAGCCAACTTGCGGTCAGGATGGTGAATGTACTTTTGCCCACTCCTCCCTTTTGGGTGGAGAAAGCGATAAATAAAGGTTTCTGTTTCATACTGAATTGACAATTTTAAAATTAGACATCGTGTGAATTTGAAAATTTGAAGATTTTACTCCTTGATTGAAAGTTGTACGGATGACTATCAGATTTTCAATTCATCTTATTTTCAATAAAATACTAAAACGATCAACCTTTCGTGTTGTGAAATTTTCAAGTCTTCCTATTTCCAAATTACCAAATAATCAACTTTTCAAGTTTGATAATTATCAGTTTACCAAAACTGAAAGGCTATTGGAAAAATAGCAGGTTTACCAACCTCCAATTTTTAGTGTATTATATACAAATTGAAAATAATCTGTTTTTTAATCTGTAAAAACTGCAAATTGTAAGTTTATCAAACTTTCTGTGGCGAATATATAATAACTTATTTATCAGTACATAATACTCGTTTCTATTGCATAGAATGACTTTATTTTGCTCCAGAAAAGAGTAGGATAATGCCGGGCTTAGGCGAATGTGTTGTAAAAAACAATATTTACTGATACGGAAAACTTCCCTGATTTTCCGGTATAGCAGATCGAAGCAGTTCGCACCGGTATTTTTATGCCTGAAACAGTAATATACAGCGAGTCCCCGCAGATAAATCCGATCTGCATAAAGTATTGTATTTCAAGAAATATTATTATTTAATTCGTGGTCTGTATCATTAAAAAGACAGACTTATGAAAAGTAAAAAAGCAGTATCGGCGGCCTCTTATCCAAACCGCATTTTTAAAAATGATGTAACAATTAAATGTCCGGACTGTATGGTTTTATGTTCCGGAGGGTGTTTAACGGTTGCCGCCAATTCAAAAAATAAAGAGACTACCACCTCTTTATTTTTTTCTCGTCGTCAAAGAAGCAAGGTAATCGCACGGGTTACCCGAAAATCGCTCCGCACATTTTCGGACAACACTCGTGCATACCTTGCCCTTGCAGGGGGCTGTGACCACGCAGAAGATAAATCCGGTTCCCTAAGGATTTATCCCCCGCTTCAAAACATGCTCCCGATGGTCGCATATTCTGAGGTCACCGGGCTGCCTACGGATTTTGCTCCCGGCGGTCGCAAAAGGTCCGGGCTGCAGACAGAGACTCCACTTCATCTCCTTATGGTAGCTTGCGTTACGCCCCGCTCAGATGTTAAAAGGCATCTGAGAGTTTTCCATAACATGAAATAGAAAAGCTATGGAAAGTAAAAATAAACAGGCAGGCAAAGCTCTCCGGGGACGGCCAAAGAAGGAAAAAACTAAACTATCCTGTTCGATTAATCTCAAATTGACAGAAAAAGATTTTAATTCCGTGAAAGAGAAAGCCGGAAAGTTGGGGATGAAAGCTACACAATACGCACGGGAAATGGTACTAAAGGGAAGTGTTAAACTTCGCTTTTCTCTGGAAGATCTGGATCTGATGCGAAAACTATCAGGAATGGCAAATAACCTGAACCAAATTGCTAAACAGGCGAATAAATCAGGTCTTGCCAATACAGCTATGGAGGTAATAAGCATAACTACTAAAATCAAAAAGCTGCTGGATGATCGCTAAGAATATAAAAGGGAAGTCATTTAAGGGATGTGTCCAATATGTAATGAATGAGACGGCTGAACTGCTCGAAGCGGAGGGAGTATGGGCAGATACTACTAAGAATATGATCCGAAGTTTTGCCATGCAGCGATCAGGAAGGAAAGAGATAAAGCAACCTGTCGGGCATATCCCTATATCATTCGCTCCCGAAGACAAAGAGAGAATGACCAATGATTTTATGATTCAATTAGCGAAAGAATATATGCAGGAAATGGGCATTAAAGATACCCAATATATCATTATCAGGCATCATAATACCGATAATGAACACCTGCATATTGTCTATAATCGCATCAATAATAACTTAAAACTTATCTCTGTAAACAATGATTATAAGCGAAATGTGAAGACCTGTAAGAAGCTAAAGGACAAATACAATCTGACGTACGGTAAGGGAAAAGATCGAGTGAAACGTGAAAAACTAAACAATCCCGATAGGGTAAAATATCTTTTGTATGATGTAATCAAGGCAATTTTACCACACTGTACGAGTGAAAAAGAATTTCAAGGCTATTTGCAAAGCAAGGGTGTTAATGTTGAGTTTAAACGAAGACGAACTACAGGAGAGATAGAGGGGATATCGTTCAGCTATGATAATGTATCATTTAAAGGTTCACAGATTGATCGGAAATTTAGCTACGGAAACTTACAAAAATCATTTAAGGAGAACATCGAATTGTTACAGCAACAAGCCTCAAGAGAGCCACAGCGAGAAATGCCGGCACCGAAAGGGCAACAACCGATTGAAAATAAACCGAAGATACGCTCTATTGGTGGGGTTAAGTTAACACCCGAACAATGGCAGACACTAGAAGAGGGGGGCTTTATTCATCTGGAAGATATAAATAAGAGTGATGGCAAGGGAAAGTTCTCTTCTTATATTTTCCTCAATGATGAAAAGGACAAAGCTTTTTCCTGTAAAGATAATCCAAACGGGTTTATCAAATATGGCAAGTACGAGATGCGTATAAGAGATAAAATACTGATTGAGAATGGGTATGTTACCAAGGCTAAAGTTAAGTGGTATGGTATCGGGACTTTTGCTTATCCTTATCTCTGGAAAGAGAATAAAGAGGATATAAAATATAAAGAATCATGGGGTGAACCGAGGATTACTAAAATTGAAAAGGAAAATAAACAAGAAAAACAAAGTCTGAGTCAACAGCCAATCCGGAAAAGACCAAGACCGAAGATTGGATGATTTCTTGAAATAACTCAATCAAAAAATCAATAATAATTACTTAATTTAAATTTATCAAGAATTAATTAGTCGTTTTAGTTATAAACTATTAAATAATTTATACCGTGAATATTATCATTCATAGGCAGCCATATAAACAATAAAATTGTTGTTTGTATTAATTATTTTTGATTACTTTTATAAATAATATTATATGCCATAAGTTTATTTGAACACTACTCTTACAATAAGATATACAAGGAAAATAATGACATTTATTTAAATAAAAAAGAAGAAAATAATCAGACAAAATATTCTCTAGAAGAGTTTTCTGGTGTTGCTGAAATTGTACTACCCGAACGAAGTATCTTCGAACGTTTAAAATCTTTCGTAAAAGAATGAAATCATGATAATCCCTTTAGAGTTATTTATAAATTTAATGAAACATAAAGTCATATATATATCTTTATTATTATTGTTTTTCTATTCACTTACTAGTTGCAACAACAATTTAGAAGATAAATTAGCTACAGCTGACGCTATAATTAATGATAATCCAGATAGTGTTTTGAATATTCTATCAAGTATTGAATTCCCTGAGGAGCTACAAGATAAAAATAAAGCTGATTATTGGAGATTACGTAGTCTTGCACATAGTAAAAAGCGAGAAACATTGATTTATGATTCGCTGGTTATTTACTCTTTAAATTATTACAAGGTAAATAATGATATAGAGAAAATGTTAGATTCTTATATGTTGGCTAGTGAATATTTTCAATGGAAAGAATTATCCGCTAATGCCAAGGATATGCTATCTGAAGGTCTGTCTAAAGCCGTATTAGCAAAAGATACTAGCCGCATAAGCCAATTCATGCATAAATTAGGTTTTTTATACCTGTTAAATAGAAATTACGAAGAAGCTGCGGATATTTATAAAAAAAGGATGTCATTTACGAATGATCACTTTTCTTATTACATAGCAGGTTTATATCTCACAGGTGATTCTGCAAAATACTATAGAGATGAAAGTATTAAGTTAGCTCTATTAAAGGGAGATACTCTTCCTGCTGCACATTATCTGAGAAACTATGCATCATCTGTATATTATAAAAATAAAGACTACAAGCAGGCTATTAATGCAATAAAAAAAACAGGAGAACTATCTAACTACTACAAAAATTTTGGAATAAATGATCAGATCTTGGCTCAGATTTACCTAGCATTAGGTATGCCTGATTCAGCTCAATTCTATTTAGACAAGTCTCTAATAGAAAAGAGAAAGAGTTCATATGGTGGGAGCAATGATTTAAATTTAATTGGAACTGAAAATATAAATGCAGTATTACAAGCTGTTATTGATACTCATAATAAAAAAGACATAGACGTATCTTCCATTTCTTCTTTTAATGATTCTATTATTTCATCTATAATAAAGAAGAACGCAATATTAAAAGAGCAATTATTAGAAAAGAATAATCTTGAAGAAAGAAATTTAAAATTAACGATAAAGAAACAACAGACTGAGCAGTTTCTTTTATTTATCATATTTATACTATCTATCACATGTTTACTTCTATATTTATATTATTTGAAAAGAAGAAGAAGGTATCAAGAGGTTGAAGAACGTATAGCGGTGCTTCAAAAGTTGATTCGAGATAATGCAAACTCAAATGAAAATAATAACTCTAATAGTTTCAATTTTTTTAAAAAAGCATTATTAGATCAACTTGGCATAATAAAACTAATTGCAACCTCAAATAACAGAAAAAATCAAGATCTTTTATCCCAAATTATAGATATATCACATGAGACTGTTTCAACAGAAGCTCTTTTGGTGTGGAAAGATTTATATCCAATTATAAACTCAGTGTATTCTAACTTTCATTATAAATTGTTAAGTAAATATGGAACATTACTAAATGAAAAGGAGATACAATTGTGTTGTTTACTTCGTGCTGATTATTCTTCGAGTGAAATCAGTGCTATTATGCAACAAAGCTTACAAACAATATATCAACGTCGCTCTACAATTCGAAAGAAAATAGGACTAGAAGATAAAGATGATATTGTGGAATATTTACTTGCACATTTTACCTAGGAAGTGTATATATAAGACATTCTAACGTGTATATATGATTTAACTTTCATCTGAAAGTAACACGTTTATTTTCAGCAATTTTCAAATAGACATATAGAAAAGAAATATCTATATATATAAATATTTCTTTGGAAAATGTATATAAATTCGTTGTTGTTATGAACTTAACATCAACGAATATATGAGAACCCTATTAGTCTATTTGACTTTACCTGTATTAATATTTTTGTACTCTGAAAAACTAAGTTCCCAAACCAATATATCTATTTCCGGGAAAATTGTTGATGAGCAGAACTCGAATATTTTGCCTTTTGCAAACATTATGGTGATAAATTCCTCAGATTCAACCTACGTTTCTGGAACAGTGACTGATGAGTTTGGATACTTTAAATTGAGTTTACCTCTCAAAAACTATCTATTACGTATTTCCTTTTTGGGATATGAAACGTACACAACAAGCGTTGATAATGAAGATTTAGGTGTTATTTATCTCAAGCCGAAAGATCGATCCTTAGCAGATGTTGTAGTAACAGCAACATCTAAAATATTTCGAATGGAATCTGGAGGTATTTCTGTAGATATACAAAATAGCCCTTTAAAAAATATGGGTGTACTTTCAGATGTATTAGGACAATTACCTTTTGTTTTAAAAGATCAAGAGTCTTACACCGTATTTGGAAAAGGTGCCCCTCTATTTTATATCAATAATCGACAAGTTAGGAATAATTCTGAATTACAACAAATAAGCTCAAAGGATATTAAAACAATAAAAATTATTACTAATCCAGGTGCTGAATATGACGCATCTGTTAATGCTATAATAAAAATTGAAACAATACGTCCTGTTGGAGATGGGCTTAGTGGTAATATATACACATATAATCGATATAATAAAAAGTTCTCTAATTTGGATAGAGTATCATTTAACTATAGAAATAACAACTTAGACATTTTCACAGGATTCCAATATGCAACTATGTCTTTCCCTAAAGATCGGAATATTTCTAATTTAATAAATGGACAAAATAATATCACAACGATTAATTCAAAAACGGTAGAAAATGATGGATTTGACCATCTAATTCCTGAACTTGGATTCAACTATATTATAAATAATAAAAGTAGCTTAGGTGCAAGGTATGAGTATGTAAATCAATTTGATTCATTCGGTAAATCAAATGGAGATATTAACGTTTTTCAGAATAGTGTAACCGAAGATGACCTTCATTCTATTCGTAAAGTGAGAGGTAGAGAATATAGTCATTATTTAAATACATACCTAAATACTACTCCATCTTCATTGTTTTCTTTAAAGTTAGATATAGATTACAAGACATCTAATCGTAAAAATAATGCAAATATTCAAAATACTTCTATCATACATTCAAATGAGGAGATAATAACATCCGAAGGTGGAAATTCAGAACTGATTGCAGGAAAACTAACAATGAATACTCCTTTATATTCTGGAGCATTAACCTATGGACTTGAAATGTCTTACACAACCAATAAGCAGGTATTTTCAGTTTATGAGGATTCTAATGTACCAGGTGTTGAGTCTAGTAATAATAGAGTAAAACAAAATCTAGGAGCAGGCTTTCTGTCTTACGGTAAAACAATAAATAAATTCTCTGGAGACATTGGATTTAGATATGAATCAGTGCGATCTAAATATTTCCAAAATAATGAATTAATAGAAGAACAAAGTAAAAATTATCAAAAGCTCTTTCCTAGTCTTCGCTTATCTTATAAAAATGACAACTTACAAATGGAGCTAGCTTATAAGAATATAATTCAAAGACCATATTATTACGATCTACGAAGTACGGTCTTTTATCAAGCTCCATACAGTTATTATAGTGGTAATTCATTATTAAAGCCTACCTATCAAAATAATTTTACTTATATGATGATGTGGAAGAAATTCACTTTAATGACAATTTATACCCACTATAAAGATAGAATTGCTTATATCCCTCAATTATATTTAGAGAACTCAATTTTATTGAAACCTATAAATTTCAATAGTAGCCAGAGGCTCTCTATCAGCTTGAATTATTCGAATTCTTTCGGGATATGGAAACCCAATTGGGAGATCTCTCTAGCAAAAGATTATCTAAAATTAGGTAACTCAAGTATAAAATACAATAAACCAATCTTTGCAACAAATCTAAGGAATCGTTTTCAACTAAAAGACTGGCAATTGGGAGTAGATATTAGAATAAGTTCCGAAGGAAACGCAAATGCTGAATATTTAAGTAGTTCCTGGCAAACTAATTTTTATATAAATAAGTCTTTTCTACATGATAAGTTGATGTTAAATATTAGCTCTAATGACCTATTTAACACAAGCAAATATCGGGTGAATTTTATATCTAACAATCTAGCTACATACTACGATAATAAGATGTACAGACAAAACATACAAGTAAGTATTACATATAGATTTAATAGTACAAGCAATAGATATAAAGGAAGCAGGTCTAGTGATGAACTAGATAGATTATAATACACTAACTGTATAAAAATATAATTTGTGCAATATCAATAAATACCAAACAAAATGAGCCATATTGCTTTGTTTCGTATCGACTTGGTATCTCAGACTAAAAACCAGTAGTTTTTGATTCGCAAAAAGTTTTGGACAGTCTCTTGTAGATCTCCCGAAATTGAACGTTATTGAGTCATTGTTGAGAAAACAAACAAAGAATTATCGTATGCCGGAGGAATCTCTTGCAACACATCAAACGTCTCTTCCATCTTCTTTAGCAGACAAAATAACCGTGTGTTTAATAGTCTTTTCATAGATTTCATTTTTAAATTTAACTTCTATAAAGCAGACAAGGAGCATCACCTCATTTTGTGTAACTCCCTGTTTTATCTTCAAGGGTGGTATTATTAACCTAGATGCATTTCTTACACTTGCGAATCATAAATTTTTTGTAGATAAAGATTGTGAGAACTAGATTGCAATTACAAATTATGGCATTTTTATTTACAAATAATCATAAAATAATGTATTGCGACTTTTACGCAATACAACCAAGAAATAAATAATTGATATATAATATATTGAAAAAAACATAAAGCGACTTATTCCTTTGGTCATTATTGATGATATTTGATATAATATTGTGTAATACACAGATAAAAAAATTAGCTACCTATTGTTGCTTCTAGATCTGATAGGGAATCTGATATAGAATATTTATACTATTTTTGAATTCAAAAGAGAAAAATGACTGATAATTTATGAATATGAGGTTTTTATGCTATTTATTAACTTTGTCTTATATCTTAACTCTATATTCGTGTAATTCCAAACCAGATTATGTTCGAATGGCAGAATCTACTATAGAGCAATATCCGGATAGTGCATTGCTGTTTTTAGACTCTATCATCCAACCAAGTTCTTTAAGCGAAAAGGATTGGCATGACTATACCCTTTTAACAATACAGGCAAAAGATAAACTTTACCAAAATATAACTCAAGATACTGCAATTTTTAGCACAATAGCCTATTATACAGCGCAGAATGATATTTCGAAATTAACACGTGCTCAATATTATTGTGGGCGTTTGTGGCATGAAGCAGGAAATACAGATAAAGCGATGAATGCTTATTTGAATGCAAATAAATATGCAGAGAAATTACCCAATGGAAATATCTTAAAAGGTGTTATTCATGCTAATATGGGGTATTTATTATTTGGGGAATCTGATTATAGAGAAGCATTATATCATTTTGAAACTGCACTTGAATATTTTCAAAAAGGGAATGATATAAGTCGAACTATTGGAATAAAAACTGATATTGGGAATTGTTATATGATGATGGATAAGAATGATAGTGCATCTGTCTATTACAATCAAAGCTTAGACTTAGCGGAGATTTCGAACTTACCAGATATAAAACTAAAAACTTTACAAAATCTGGGATTAGTTTATCAATTGCAGGGAGATAATGAGAAAGCAATTGCTTTATATAAGCAAGCACTACCTATAGCTGACATGCCAATAGATGCAAAGATTTATTTGAGCTTAGCTAGAATATATGCTCAGAAAAACGACTCCGACTCCACTAATTACTTTTTTTATAAAGCATTGTCAATTAGTGGGGGGATTAAAGATCCTTACTTCACAGCCAGTTTGGATGAAGTGTCTTCTGAAATAAATGAGAAAGCTGGAAATTACGAGAAGGCGCTCCTCGATTATAAGAATTACACTAAAAAGAGTGATATTATTTCTGAAGAAAGAGAAAAGAAAACAATATTGGATATTCAAAATAAATACAATTTTGAGCGTATCAGAAATCATAATAATGAGTTGTATATAAAAAATGCTCATTTTTTTGCATGGATATTGTTCTTGGGAATAGCTCTTTTAAGTATTTCTTTTCTTTTTTATTATCACCATCAGAAGAAAAAAAGAGAGCTGGATGAAGCCGAGAATAAAATACTCCAATTAAATAACTTAGCATTAAGCTATAACGAAAAAAGAATTTCTTTTAGAGATATTCTTTTACATCACTTTGATATTTTGAGAAAATCAGCCACATTGCAAAATTATTTAAGAGAAGATGAAATACAGCAGGGAGAAAGAATATTAAAGAAATTCAATGACATTGTGTACAAACAGGACGGGCTTGACTGGAATATGTTATATGACATAATGAATGAATTACACGATGGCTTCTTGGATAAGTTAAAACAACATATTCCGCTACTTGATGAAAGTGAATTTAGAATATGTTGTTTGATTCACTCCGGTTTTACTAACCAAGAAATGGCATTAATAATGAAACTTAGCCTTAATACAATAACACATAAAAGAACATCAATAAGGAAGAAAATGGGAATAAAAGATTACAACAATATAAGCCAAAGGTTAAAAGATCTATCTGACAATCTATAAAAATTCTATATAAAAAGAGGAAAGGTCTATGGTAAAAGTCGCCATAGACCTTTTCTGTTTTCATTATAACTATTTGAATACTAAAGTGTTGAATAATTTCTATTCTTGATTAAAAGTCGCTTGCTATTATTTATCTTAATAAGCAATATTACTTTTGTTTCACAATAAACACAAACTATATGCAATAGATATAAACAATCAAAATATCGAAATTATGAAAAAATTATTATTGCTACTGTTACTTATCATTACATCGGAATCATTCATTGCTCAAAGTCAACTAGCATACAAATCCCGAAGAGAGATTTTCCTGAAATCACAATTGAGTTCAGGGGGAGTAAGATCCGAATCACCATATTCTGTAACAGGGATAAAAGAAGAAACTTGGCAATACGTAATTCTTGAATTTATCTCATCCGACGATCATTTAGTAATAATTGAACAAAATGGAGATCACTTATATTCTCAATCAATAATACTCTCTCAAAATGATGGAGTAAAAAGAATAAATATTCCTCTCTCTTCATTCAGTAAGGGAGGTTACATAATGACAGTAATAAATCTTGTTAGCGGAGAAAGCACATCTGGAGACTTTAATGTTCAATAAATAACATTCAAATTAATCAACAATGAAAAGTGAAATTAAAAATTTAGGACTGAATACATGCAAACTTGTATTTGGTATTTTAATAATGTCTTTAGCATTATTTAGCTGTAGTAATGATGATAACGATTTTGATTCGCACTCAAAGCCAGGGGTGGATGCTACTCGTAAAGTTTTCGCCAGTCAATCCGAATTTGAAGCTTTCCTAAAAGCAGAAAGAGGATCAGAAGCAGTTTACTCTCCTAGTACCTATTCTCCAGACCAAGAGCTGAGTATTATAGAATCCTTCAAAGAATTTACGACAATAGGAGCTATTCTGAATGATAATCTGGAATTTCAAGTAGAAAATATGGTTTATAAGTACGGAAAATCCGGTTATACTACTTATTTCATTCAAATATCAAAATACGATGAAGGGCTCAAACAGATTGCCAACGAAAAACAAATTATTGGAAACTTAGATTCATATGCCGTCTTACCTAATGGAAACTATAAAATAGCGGAAGGAGTAGAAGTCTTTTATGATGGTGAACCTATTATCACAATAGAAATGCAAAAACCACCTTTGTTGAGAATCGCTGCAGATGGCAGAACTAAAGTTCAAACTTCTTTCTGGTCAAGTAAAAATCCACTTAAATCAGAATGTGGTGTACAAGTTGAAGCATGGTCAAGACCAAACACAAGTGTTGATTGGCAAAGTGCAAATACAGAACTATCCTTAAATTGGGAATGTGGAGTAGTAATCCCAATGGCACAGTTTTTACAACCATTTAGTGGTTCTAAGACCGGAACAGGGAACAAAATTAGAGTAACACTTGATTGGGTTACGGGCTATCATTCATATAAGATGGAAAAAGGCAGTGTGTCGGGTAGTGCAAAATGCTGGGATAATACATGGATTACCGCTGTTGTAAAGAAGTAATTCCAAATAATAACAATAGGGGTAGTAAATTACCTCTATTGTATATAATAACACTTTTATAAAAAATTAGGATGAAACAAATCTTTACCATATTACTATCATTGTCTTTTTTGGGGGTATTTGCTCAGAAAAAGATAAATTCTGAAGCTATACCCAATAATGCTTTCCTTCAAAAGGATTTGGATGGGAAAACTCAAGATGAAAAACTAAGAGGAGTGAGAAAAAATAGTGCAATCTTATTTACACAATCAGGTTATCGCAACTCGGTTTCTTCAACTCAGGCAAGAATCACAAATATAGAAAACCCTGAAGCCCTTAAGCTGATGAAGGACTTTACCGTTATATTGGAGGAGTCCGGAGATTATTATTTATTAGCGAACACCCTTTCAACCTATGTTTCATCAGGTAATTTCCAAGAAATAAAAGTCTATGTAAATGCTAAATATCAAGGTGTATTAAACAGTACAAAAGGAGATTGGGAAGTTATTGGGATTAAGGATAAAAAGACTGTAACAATGACAGCAGGGAAGAACTTGATTACTTTTGAGACAGATGCCCCATTCTATCCAGAAGTTGACTGCATACAGTTGGCTAGCTCTGAAGAAGATTTAATTAAACAAGATTATATCTATAATCATTATGTCAAAACACTGGCAAATAAGGAAACACCAAGTATAGGTACGCGGTCGGCCTTTGATGAATCCTATAATTGGACTGTGACACCACAAAATGTCGGGGCTTCTAATACCAGTAAATATTATTACACTGCATGGGCTAAAGTACCTGTTGTATACACATATCACAGAAGACTAACCCTTAAGAAAGAACGGAATATTTTTCATACAACACCCGTAGCTGGTGATGATTATTACGACGTAGATACCTATATGCATCTCTACAAAATAGATGATCCGAATAATTACTCATGGTTTAATGATAATTATACAGGCAATCATTCAAGAATTGACGTTACACCTCCCGCTGGAGATTATTACCTTGTCATTCGTTCGAAAATAAATTCTTATGCGCATCAGTCTATCCCAAGAGCAGGTTTGGTTAATGTTTATTGGAATGGGACAATAGCCAATGAAGGTGTGCCTGTATCGGGTTACATGTTAGACGCACCTGTAAAATATAAAGAAACACTGAATTATTTTACAGGAAAATCAACAGGCAGTCCCCGAATATTTTTGTTAGATGGCAATAAGATGTTATTCAATTCTGAGGAATATACTTATTACCCTCCAGCCGATTTCTATTGGTTCGACGATGCCCGTAAGAAAATTGGGCACAGGGCAACTAATAATAATTGGAAAATGTTGATAACCTCTATCGGGGCATGGAGTGTATATTATGGTAACTGTGATGTTTACGGTGGTTTAAGGGATGCACCTGCGAAATATATGACTAAATTTCCTAACTTAAAGAGCGGGGATGCGATCTTAACAGGGGATGATAATTCGTCTTATAATGCTGCCGCATGGGCTGGTGGTATTATAAACCAGAATGTAACTATCGGGGGACTTTCTGCATGGAGTTCTTGGGATAATTATTTCGGTAATAATCCGAGACGTTATGCAGGGGCAGAAACATTCAGCAGGTCGACATACGGACAATTAGCGGTTGTATTATACTCAAAGAATAATGATATGTCGGGAGCATCACATTTTGCTACGACTAATGGGGCTAATATGGACTTGCATGGCTTTGCATACGAAAGCAAGATTGGAACATGGGGAAGAATAACCCATACAAATACTTCTCTTAATGGGACTGAATACGGAAGTCCGTACGCATATTATTATAAACCGAATCCTACTAATTATTATTCATTATCCAATACGACCCAAAGTCGTTCTTCAGGATTAAGTGAAGATGATATATATACTTTGGAACAATCAATAGGTGACGGATTAACGATAATAGAAGATATTGACTTAGATTCTGAACAACAGAGAGTAGTAAATGAATATCAATCGGCAAGTATTCTTTCAAAGTCAGGTCGCAAATTAGGCATATTGTTTGAAAATTGGAAAAAAGCAATAAATTCAGACAAATACGCATTAACTAATAATACGAATGACTACATCATTATTCCGGAGGGAAAGGCTCTGATCGAATATGGAAAATTAAACGTAAAAGAAAGTGTATTATTCTTCGCTGATATAATTTTTAATGAAAATTCAAGTAATCTTTCTACATCATTATCTCCATTACTTTTCGCAGAAATTGCAGCTGATAAATATGGCAGTATCATAACAAACATAAAAGAAGAATGGTCGAAAGATCCTTATACAGAGGATGGGGCTTATATATTTCCTTCTTATGAGACTTTTGCCAAGAAATACATTAAAGAGATTATTGATGGGGATATAATTAATAAAGTAACTCCGCGCATACGAAGCCTTCAAGTCGACGATAAATTGTTGAATACTGACGCTCTTTTTAATATTTTGGAGAATCCGGTTACAACAAACGGTACTTATGCAGTCATAAAGCTACCATCTGAAGCTAAAATTTCTTTAAGCACTGTTGGTCTTTTTGCTGGCAGACAGCATAATATTGTAGTGAACAAAGTTTATCCCGCAGGAGAATATAGATTTAAAATCGACTATTCTTCGTTGAGTAACGGAGTTAATGTGTGTACACTTAATATAAACGGGCAAATATTTAGTCGTAAACTACTAAAGAAATAATCAGTATGAAAAAGTTATATATATTATTCTTCATTGTTTTGAATTTGCTTTTTAATATTGCATGTTCAAATAATGAAATAGCTGAACCATCAAACGATAAAACACCTATTGGTTCAAACGAACTTTCACTTCTTGAAAGGATTAGTTTATTGGATAATTATGAAATACCGGAAAGTAAAATCCTCGATATTGTAAGTAATTTTGAATATTCTATTTCGGAGGAACCACTATTGAGAAATACTATGGATAAGATAGGCTATGAGATAGATAAGAAATTTTATTTTTCTGAAGAAGAATCTGAGTTAAGGACAACCAAAAGCAATGATTATAATGAACATCTACCTGTATATAAAGTCCGAATAAATAAACAGGGAAAGAACGGATATGCCCTTGTATCTGCCGATGCCAGACATGCCAAAGTTATTGCTTTTGTTCCTAATGCAGGTGTAGATTCGGAAAACATGACAGATGAATCAGGTATAAATATCGGTGCAAGAGAAATACAAAAAGCCAGTCTTATGTCGGCACTTCAAAGAATAAAAAAGTTTAATATAATTAAAGATTCTTTGGAGCAGTCTGCATATAGTAAACTTCAATCAATTCCCTCTTTAAGATCTATCCAAGTAGATGATAATGAATTTGATTGGTTGGATGAATACCCTCAGTATGTCGTTGAGAGAACAGAAAAGAAATTTCCATTAATAAAAACAATGTGGGGACAAGGAGTTCCCTATAATTGTAAATTAGCTCAAAATTGTCCGTTACGCCCCGAAGGCAGATACCTCACAGGATGCGGCATTGTCGCAATAACACAGGCAATAGCGCACTGTGAACCAAAGCTTAATATTTATGCTTATAATATGGATTGGGCTAATATTAAGAAAACCCCAAAATTAGACAGAAGTTATACGCCTAAAACTATATTAGATCAAGTTGGGATGTTAATGAAGTGGACTGGAGAAACTGCGGGTTCGGACTATAGTAACTGTGATAAAGGTACTTCCACAAATGTTAACGCAATAGAAGGAGTTTTACCGAAAGTCGGTATGCGATGCGATGGAGGTAGAGGATGGGATTGGAATGTTATCGCAGCCTCACTAAGAAGCGGAAAAATAGTACATGTTTCTGCTGTTTGCGATGAAGGGGGACATGGTTGGTTGATGGATGCTTACATACATACTAATGTAGATAGTAATCAGACTATTTATGTCCATCACAATTTTGGATGGGATGGATATTGGGACGGATATTATGAAGTGGAAAATCCTTTAGAATTTACAGCTAACGGCGGACAGGTCTATAATAGAAAATTCAGGATTCAAGCGAATATTTCTAAAAACTAATTTTTCTGTTTTAAATAATAATAAAAGTAGGTCGCGACAGTTAAAAGGATATAGTTAAAAGGATATTACGACTTCCTTTATTGAGGTTTATATCTTATTTTCATCGAGTAATACAAAATAACAAAACACTATGAACAAAATTTTATGTCTATTATTCTTTATTTTATCTATCGGTTTAATCGGATGTTCTGATGATGATTCTGATGATGTGCAGGAATTTAAAGTATATAGCCATCTCGGTTCAGGTAAACCGACAGTATTAAACAGTATAGCCGATCTGTCAGGCTACATCGATCTGGAAATTAATGTATCTGACCTAAGTATAGCTACGGCTCAATACGACTGGGAAGGGGAAGGTTTTATTATTACCCCTATAAAAGAGGGTACTACGACTGTGACCATAAGAGAAAAAAATAGACTAAAGTATAAAATCAAAGTAGTCGTTGAATACGAAGGTGCAGGGAATTGGAAATTAAAGAATTCAAAAATTACAGTCGAAGGTGATCCAGATGTAAAAGAAACTATAGAACAAGATATGCTTGAACGTTCTTTATTCTATAACCAAAAAGAAAAATCATTTTATGATAATCTTTCTTTTGAAAATGAATCTGCTATCCTAAGAGGTAATCCTAATAAATACACGATTTATAAATTCATAGAAGAAACACTAGAATATGAGTTTACAGTTAAAACGAGCGAAGCGGTTGCATACAGGTATAAATTCTTACTTGAGTCGAAATCTGATGTCGGAGTAAAGCCTCAACAAAAAAGTGGCACATACTTTATTGACAGAACTAAGGAATATCAAGAAAAATACCCTGATAAAAATATTAAGAAAGTTATAGAAGAACAAAAAGTGAAATGTGTTTATAATGAATTATAATACGCCCGAAGCAATAATTTGCTATTTGTTAATAAATTAGCTATATTTGTATAGATAACAAAAGAGGGACATAGCCCGAATTGAAGAAATCCAGTTCGGGCTATGTCTATTTACACAAACTATGCGGAATTACAAACCTTATATAATTCCCGACAGACAGTGATAAGAGAAAATGTAGAGATAACAAAAAAACGGAATATCTATGTAAAAAGTATTCCATTTAAAATCTTTCTCGACAGAAGAAATGTTCCAAACCATGACTGACCAGCAAAAGATGAACGCTTATAAATAATTTGCAGGTGAATGATACATTAGAACGAAGAATTTTGTATCTTAGCAAACATAGGTCGCTCTTTAATATAGTGAGTAAATAAGCATATCTAAGAACTAAGCTGGTTTCTAGATCGTTACCCATTGGCGAAAACAATTTTGTAACATATTTATTTTCAATAAATAATACGGACTACTATACCTTCTTCTAAGATAAAAAAACACAAGAAAAGGTATATTAAAACCCCATTCCCAATTGCAACATAAAACGTTGATCGTCATTGGAAGCGAAGAATGATAGTTTACCGGTAAACTCCTTAAACAGTGTTACCCAGAATCCACCACCATACGAAGAGTGCCATTTATTCGAATCCTCGTGCGGATACCACACTCGCCCATAATCAACTCCTGCGAATAAACCGTATTCAACGGGAGTGAAACTGTTCTTCAACTCACCCATATCCCATCTGAATTCGGAAAACTGATAAAATGATTGTTTACCCATAAAACGATTATCCCGGAACCCTCTTAACTCAGTTGTCGCAGATTGAAAAAAATCGTATTTATTAGAAAGCAGCACTTTGGTATTTACTTCTGTCGCAAAAGACAAATGACTTATCAAATGAATGTTTACACTCAAATTGGCTGTTGCATAAGGAACGTGACGCCCCCTATTTCCTAAATTGAATATTCCTCCGGTAGACAGACTTATTTTGTATTTTGAGATGACATCATTTGTTTTCTTATCCATCACATACCGTACGTTCAGATCGAGAAAGAATTTAGTGTCGAAAATATCATTGTTGTCATCATATATCTGATTAATATAACGGTCTCTGTTTTCTGGATTATCCACTTTGTCAATCTCTAATGAACTTGCAATATTAAATGTTTGGAATTTATCTATTTGATAATAAAATGCAGGTGTAACAGCATATCTTTCCAAATGTACTCTGTTAAATTTTTTATCTTCGTCTTTGTAGCCAGATGTTGAATTTCCATAACCGAAGAAGTTTGAAAAATAAGCAGGACTGCCGATAAATGCCGACAGGTGAAAACTTCTTCTTCCATCATAATCCGGAAAAATTCCCTGATAAGTAAAACCATTGATATAATCAAAACTAAGTTGGTGCCATTGAGTATAAGGAGTTCTCTTGAAACCATTCACCGTATAGGTAATAGATGTTCCCAGGTTAATACCCAGATCGGAATCATAAAGTCCGATGGGAGTAACCGATAACTTTTTGTGGCTTAATTTTTCATAATCATACTTTAATGCATTTTCTTCATTACGGGGATATATAATCTTTACGGGTGATGTATCAGCCAATCTTTGTTGTTGAGACTGGGATTCATAAACTTTTACCTTACGGTTAGAAGTAAGATTATAGAGGTTTTCCCCTTTACCTCCGATTAGCAATGTTTTTATCCGGTTTGTAGGACGGTTTCCTTCAAATATGTCATTGCCTTCTAATCCGTAGACCCATATTTCCTTAGTCTGTTTAGCAGAATAATGCCGGTCAAAATATGGTTGGTCTGAATTTGAATTATAAATTTGAATGTGCAAATTGCCCATTTCATCTTCACCGAATATGAATCTATCATCATTATTCGTACCTGTAATCACAGGGGTTTTCTGCAATTCCAGATAATACCGATGCGTAATATTTTCTATTTGGTTACGACGGCTCATTAGTTTTCTTTTTATATCTTGCATGTTCTCATCCTGCACCTCTTCTGGTAATGCTGAGAAAGCATTGTTTATCAACTCGTCTGACAAATGGATCTGCAAATATTTAGCTTGCTCCAACCAAGCGCTCTTATCACTCTTTGGGGTAAGAGCCATATCTAATGCATAACCAAGAGTATTGAGTTTTTTTACATTATTTAGCGTCTCATCATAATTATTAATAAAGCCCAAACCCAACATTCTCAACAAAGGCTTAAATAAAATACCTTCTATTTTCGGATAAGCATGGTTTCGGTCAAGTACCATTGGTTCAAATATAATTGAATCACTCTTCAATGCCGTAATCCAACCCCATGATTCGGGGATTTTGTTCCAGTCTCCAATCAGCATATCAAATAACCGCGTACGGATATAAAGTTGCTGATCTACATTATAAGTATCCCCTTTATGTAATTCTTCAAGAAGTTGTTCCACATTAGTAAATACCTTTTCTTGCTCGGTAAAAGGCAAACGTGTAATCGTTATCAGATTACCTCTGATATTGCTGCCGTCTGCAACAGTATCTGTAGCTTCACCTGTTGATATATATGCAATATCATATCGATTAGAGATCAGGTCAACTTCTTTTGCCATAAGGTTGGAAGCAATGAAACCATACGGATGAACAATAGTAAATGCTTCCGTAATAAAATCGCCTATATAAGTATCTTCTAAATCATCAATATCATAAACACTTTTAAAGAAACTCGAATTTAAGAAGCTGGTAGATCCACCAAGAGGACGCAGCAAATACAAGGATTCATTCTTATCTTTCAATACTAAGGTATGCAAATCCTTAAATTCTCTGAGAATGGATAATCCTCCATATAAAGAATTCAGACTAATTGCTTTTACGCTTACCGCTTTATAATACAATGGTTCGTAATGCGTACCCCATAAACTATGATATAGAGAACCATGTTCATTTCTCTTTTGCTCGTATATCGGTTTCTTTACAACATCACCTAACTGAATGGGAATAGAATCTCCCTTATTCTGTGCGTTTAAAGCAGTCACGAAGAAGAGAGATAGAATGACTAAAAAATAAACTCTAATTTTTTTACGTAAAATGATCTTATGATAGGCTATTAAATAGTAAAAGGCACTTAATGATATATTTTTAAAAATATCTAATGGTTTCATCTTATCATTTGTTCTAAATTCTGTTTTCGGGAAAGGCAATTAATAAATCATTAGAGATCCTAATAAAAGAAGAAATTACCTTTCAGACTTTCTTCTGATACAGACTAATAAGCAGGGATAATATGCTCTACTTTCAGTTGATCAAACATTTTTCTGAAAGCAGGGAAGATATCTGTTTGGTTATCGATAAAACCAAATCGATGGATCTTTTCCGGATCAGACAGTATATTGTATGAATCATTAAAGATTAAATCACTTGAATACCAGTTTAAAGAACGGAGTAAAGATTTATTCTTGAGCTTATATTTTTCACAAATACCTCTCCATAGATCATCCCTGCTTTGCATATATAAAGCGAACGAGAAAACGTTAGGCCTTCCCGATAGTATACCAAAATATTTGCTTATTTGTACCCAAAGATCTTTCCATAGTATTCCATTCCCGCTTGTTATATTAAAGATCTCCCCTTTGCATAACTTCCGGGACAGTACATATTGCATACTTTCCGTAAGGGTATCTAATGCGGTTAGATCAATCCGGGAATTAAATTTTTCTTCACTGCCGGGAAAAGACATAGGCACACCTTCTTCCTTACAGAGTGTTGCATAGATTGCAATTTGAATTGCTATACCGGAAGGGTTGTCAATAGAGATATCGATTATTGTATTTGAACGAAGCGATGTCCATCCCCATTTCTTATTGACGGACTCTTGTCTTAAAAACTCTTCTTCAGGGCTGTAAAGATGAAAAAACAGACAAGGGGTAAATGGCACATATCTTTTTACAATAACTGGTTTAAGCACACTCATTTTCTTATCGTGCCTGATAGTTTCCTGGATAAATATAATATGTTCGAGCCAAGGCGCCATTTTTTCTATTTCTGTTACTAAATTCAGGGACTCGATATTTTTCAAGGATCTATTATCGGATGTACCGAAGAAGATATGTGTAATTTCCTGTAATTTTTCCTGATGCAGATCGATTGCATCTGTATTCAGGCAATCCAAGCGGATAAACTCGAATGTTCCTGCATAAGAAAGCTTTTGGGAAGATATGATGATAACATTCCAATTACCGGTAGATTCCAGGCAAGTAGCTATATTATAACCTATGGCGCTATTTCCTTCTGTAATTAAAGCTGTCTTCTTTTTCTGATTTGAAGACCCGATTCTTATCCTTCCATTCATACGCAATATATATAAACAACTTATAAAGGAACTAATTTCCCGAATATATTTTGTTATACATTTCTGATTATTAATTACATAATTCACAGCTCAACAAGCTATACCTATTTTTCAATTGTGTTCTTTATTCGAAAGACTGACATTAATGGGTATTCCTCGATGTTCATGATAAAGATCAAATCTTATTGATGTCAACTCCTGCAAGATTATTCAATTTAGCCGGAATAACTCATTAAATATCTGAATTTGAAATTATTTGAAACAATAAGGCTTAATTAATTGTTTATAATAGTATAGTGTTCTTTTCTTCATTCTATATATCTACACCACTTTTCGCAGAATCTGATGTTTTTATAAGCCAATCATAAAATGAGATTGGAAAAAGAAGTTCAGTTACTCTCTTTTATCAAAAAACAAATAAATATTACCATTATGAAACCCCCATGACGTAAAAAAGACGCCAAAGATAATGTAAAAGTTAGCAAAGGCCCTTAGCTTTGGTTATAACCAACTAAAGATTAAGACTATGGAACAGATTACATTTACCCAGGTCGTATCCAGGGGATGCGGCATAGACGTACACAAGAAAGTAGTAGTAGCCACCGTGGATGGCGAAGGCATAAAGAAAACCACACGAGAGTTCTCTACTTTCACGAGTTCTTTGACAGAATTGAGAG
>NZ_JADCLQ010000005.1:664-5316 GCF_015234155.1 Dysgonomonas sp. GY75 | reverse complement strand
AACAAAAAACAATACATATAAAACGACACGATTACTATGCTACTCACACGCATAAAAAAGTTGCTAGGTATTGAAAAGGAGATCCTGCTGTCCGTACCCGATACCTATCCCACCTGGCATAGCCGTTACGGCGAGGACACACATTTTGCCAGTAAGATCAAGGGCGTCCTGCAACCGGGTAAAATCCATGCCCTCAAGAGCGGCGTGTCCTTTTGGGAAGGCGCCTGCCGTAAGCTGGCCACCGGCAATTACAGCCTGCGCATCGTATACACGGAAGACCGTCCGCAAGGCAAGGTCTATTGCCCGATCACAAAGGGTAAGACGTTGCATACCCAGCGTGCCCGTTACGATCAATCCGGCGGGCAGTTGCTGGTCGAAGGCAAGCCGGTGCCGGTTGACACGGTAGCGCGTAACGAAGGCCTGGCCTGCAGCGACTTTCTGGAGTTCCTGGAAAAGTATGGCAGTATGGAATTCGTTATCGTCCATTTTACTGACTTCCGGTACTGAAGCCTGTCCCGGCGCCGTGCATAAGCCCGCATGGCAGGCAGGACATGGCCAAAAAACCGGCACAGCCGGAAGAAGAACAGCGGTACCGGCATGTAGTTCCCCGGCTGTATTCACAATACCTGGCCGGCACGACAAAGAAAAGGGCCTATAGCCCCTGTATAAAAGCAAAATTAACACCAAAATAACCACCGGGATGATGCACGCCCTACGAATCAAAGATACCACCGGCCCAGGCTCGCAGCTTAGCCTTGGGTCGATCCTGTCCCGCGAAGGCTCGAATACGGGAAAGGTTTACCTGTACCGTTTGGGCGGCGTGCTGATGTGCTTCGAACGTTCCGCGTGCGTCGTGCTCAGCCTGTGCCGTACGGAGACCGCTTTCCGCGTCAGCGAGGAGGGCTACCCGGATTACCTGGCGTGCGTAGTCAGCGATGTGGAGGGCTTGCGCAAGGCGGGCCTGAAGCTATGCGGGGTCGGGGCGGAAGAGATCGTGCTGGAGACGGGCGTAGTGTGCGGGGGCCATGATTTGCTTCTGCGGAGCCTGAGCCCCCTTGACAAGGACAGCCGCTACCTGGAGCTGTTGCGCGGGCTGCGAGCCGGCTCACCCGGCGGCCCGGGCTACACCGGCCCTGATGAAGAAACGCAAAAATGGAAAAAAGCGATGGAACTGTATGGCAAGAAAAAAAACCGGGAACCGTCCACTGCGGATGGCCCGAGCGTGCTGTCTGCGGGAGCAGTCCTCAGCGGCGACCTTCACCTGAGCGAAGACCTTCATATAGAGGGCCGTGTTGAAGGCAGTATTTACAGTGACAAAACCGTTACCGTAGGCCCCGTGGGCCATGTCAACGGCAATATCACCGCGGGCCGGGCCGATGTGTACGGCTGCGTGCTGGGTACGGTCACCGCGGGAGAGAGCGCCAGCCTTCGCTCCGGCTGCCTGGTTAAAGGGGACCTGGTGGCCCTTAGCCTGGAGATCGAGCCGGGCGCCCGCTTCGAGGGGCAGTGCCGTATGCCGACGGGGCTGGATACCGGCCCTGTGGTATTCCGGGATCAAAATTTACTGACCTGAAGGGGGCGTGTCCGGCTACAGGTTGCGTATGCCTGTCCCCCGGAGCCTCCTGAGCGGAGGGCTATATAGTGCCAGGGGCAAAGCGTAAAAAAAGAAAAAAGAAAAAAAGAAGCATGAAACAAATAAAGGATATATGCATAACAAAGGAAATACCAAGGACAAAGGATTCAGGGCGGCGCTGCGCCTGATGCTTTGCATACAGGTAATAGGGTGTACCGTGCAGGCCCAGGAGACCGCCGTTGTCAAGACAAACCTGTTGTACGATGCCACGACAAGCCTGAGCCTGGGCGCCGAGCTCCGGCTGAACGGGAAGCTGACCCTGGACCTTCCTGTCACCTACAATCCGTGGACCTTTACGGATGGTAAAAAAGGGAAGTTCCTGCTGTTCCAGCCGGAGCTTCGCTATTGGAAAGACGAACCGTTCCGGAGCTTCTTCAGCGGGCTGCATATCCACGGGGCCCTGTTCAATACAGCCAAGGTCATCGACGGCTACCGCTACCAGGGCTGGCTGGCCGGGGCAGGCTTCTCCGCCGGGTACCGGTGGAAGCTGTCAGGCCGGTGGGCCATAGAGGCGAACATCGGCGCCGGATATGCCTACATAGACTATACAAAGCACACCTCCGGTGAAACCGGCCCGTCGGGTTGCCGCACCTGCGGGCAGAAGCTGGAATCAGACCAGAAGCATTACTGGGGCCCTGACAGGGCCGGCCTTTCGGTGTCCTATACTATCGGTAAAACGGCAAAAAGACCCGGCGCGCCGGAAACGTATCCCCTGCCTGTGGCGCCACACGCTATAAGCCCTGCGGTACCGGTTGCGGCTGTACCCGCGGATACGGTTTACATACCGTGCGTTGACAAACAATACCGCCATGAAAGCGGCAGCGCCTGCATCCTGTTTCCCGTCGACCGCTATGTAGTCTATCCGGACTACGGTAATAACCGGCAGGAGCTTTCCAAAATACAACGTTCGGTTGAAACCGTCCTGCAACTCCCGGGTTCCCGGATCGAAAGCATCAGCCTGGAGGCCTATGCCTCGCCCGAAGGGGAATTAAGCCATAATATAAGTCTGTCGGAAAAACGCGCTGCTGCCCTCCGGGATTATATGACAGCGGCCTACGGCTTCGATGCCGGCTGCTTCAGCGTGCGTTCCAAGGGCGAGAACTGGGACGGACTGCGGGCTGCCGTTATAGCGGCGGACGCCCTGGGCGACCAGGAGAAAACCGGCATCCTGCATATCCTCGGTGAGCAGGACGCACCGGCCCGCAAAGCCCGGCTGAAGGCCTACCGGGGGGGCAAGCCCTACGCTTACCTGCTGGGGGAGGTTTACCCGTCCCTGCGCGTATGCGAATACCGGATCAGCTTTACAGTTAACAGTGAACAGTAAACAGTTAACAGTAAACAGTTAGCAGTAAGCAGTAAGCAGAGAACAGAACTATAACCGATACCATATACGAACAATTAAACTTTAGAATTATGAAACGAAAGCTATGTAGTTTTTTAACGGGGCTGATCCTGCTTACGGGATTTACAGCCTGCAGTACGGATGAAGGAACCGGAAAAGAAGGAACCGTCCCGGGCGGTACGACCCACATGGGCCTGATGCTGTCGCTGGTGCAGAACCGGTCCGTCAAGGCGGCGGATGACCCGGACTATAACGCCGCAGGGCAGTATTCCGGTGTAACGGAAATCGTTACCCTGGACCTGTACCTGCTCTCGTCCGACGGGGCTACGCTGCTGGATGCGCGGCGCTTCGGGACCAGCGATTTCCTTTTCGGGGCGAATCCCGACGGGAGCGATGCCATAAAGCTTACCACGCCTTTTAAGACGATCCCCGGGGACAAGCAGATGGTTGTCATCCTGAACAGCCCCGAGCCGCTGCTGACGGCTATTCCCGGGAATGATTACCTCTATACATTGTCCTCGACGTTGCCTCTTTCTTCCCTGGCGCGTATAGACCAGTCCTCCAGCGTAACTACCCCCGAAGGGTTGACCATCTATGCCGACCTGCTGACCCTGAGCGGCAAGAGTAATACCTTTTCCATACAGGACGGCATCAGCGCGGAGGATGTCACCGCCAGCGGAAAAAATATGATCGCCCTTAACGTTACCCGCATCCCTTCGCGAGCGATTGTCACCACATCGGCCCCGGCGGATGTCGTCAATACGGACGGGGTCAAGCTCGGTACCATCTCGAATATCACCTATTCGGTAGCCCAGGGCGCCAAAGCGGTATACCTGTTCCCGCAAACCAATGCGGACGGCAGCACAAAGACCTGGGGGTCTGACTATTTGCCGGGGGTGGGAGTCGATTATACGTCCACCGCGGCCGCTTACTACGATTACACGGACCTGCAGAACCTGACGGATGCCGTCCCTGCAAAGCCGTCGGACGGCAGCCATATCACCTTCCCGGGCAAGTTCCTGCTCGAAAACACCCATCAGCGGGGCACGGACGCATCGAACAGCCAGTACCGCAAAGGTAATACGGCCTATATCCTTGTACGGGCCACCTTTACGCCCGACCCTTCGCAGATCAGGGATGGAGGCGCGCTGACCGGCGGCACCTTCTATGTGGGCGACGCCGACGGCCATATTTATTCCAGCATCCAGAAAGCGCAGGATTACACAACCGGCGTACAGAATCAGCCGGTCTCCACCTATACGGGCGGCAAAGTCCTGTATTACATCTGGCTGAACCCGGATAACATCGCCAAACCTGTCAACTCGCCGGTGATCAGGAACAACATCTACCATGTCAATATCAATTCGTTCAAGCGCATCGGGGTGAACTGGAACCCGCTGATCCCCTCCGGGCCGGATGTACCGTATAACCCGGACCCGAAACCGTCCGGCCCCGAACCGGAAAACCCTGTCGACCCGAACGGGCCGCTCAGCTCGGACGACACCTATATGTCCGTCGATATCAAGGTGCTGATGTGGACGGTACATACCTATGACATAGACCTGTAATTAGCAAATTAGCAAATGTGAATATTAGCAAATGAAACTCAATGTGCTGATCTGGAAATATGCCAATGGCGCGAAGCGACAAAAGCTAACAAGCTATCAGCTAATGGCT
>NZ_JADCLQ010000005.1:0-342 GCF_015234155.1 Dysgonomonas sp. GY75 | reverse complement strand
ATGTGCTGATCTGGAAATATGCCAATGGCGCGAAGCGACAAAAGCTAACAAGCTATCAGCTAATGGCTAACAGCTAAACCCAACCGGCAAATTGGCGAATGTGAATATTAGCACATCGGCACATTGGCACATTAACTAATTGGTATATTGGCATATCGGCACATTGATTTTTCATACACTAAACAAAGTCTACAACGTATGCATAAAACGAAGTCAAATCAAGGGTACGCAGGCAGGAAGAAAATAAGCTTCCTGCTGTTGGGGGCCTTTCTCCTGTCCGGTATAAGCGGTTGTGTTTATGAGCGGACGCAGGACTGCCCGCAGGGGATAGACCTCCGGCTG
>NZ_JADCLQ010000049.1:0-109356 GCF_015234155.1 Dysgonomonas sp. GY75 | reverse complement strand
AAAGAAATAGACATCTATGCCAAACGCGCGATGAACTACAAGAACCTGTTTGACCCCGAACATAAGCTGATGCGCGGTAAGAACCAGGACGGCACGTTCCAGTCCCCGTTCAACCCGTTGAAATGGGGGGATGCCTTTACCGAAGGCAACAGCTGGCACTATACCTGGTCGGTATTCCACGACCCCCAGGGCCTGATAGACCTGATGGGGGGCAAGGCAGGTTTCAACCGGATGATGGACTCCGTGTTCAGTGTTCCGCCGTTATTCGACGACAGCTATTACGGGGGAGTCATACACGAGATACGCGAAATGCAGATAATGAACATGGGCAACTATGCACACGGCAACCAGCCGATACAGCACATGATCTATATGTACAACTATTCGGCCGAACCATGGAAAGCCCAGTACTGGGTACGTGAGGTGATGGACAAACTCTATACCCCTAATCCTGACGGTTATTGCGGGGATGAGGACAACGGGCAGACTTCGGCCTGGTATGTATTCTCGGCGGTAGGCTTCTATCCTGTATGTCCGGGCTCTGATGAGTATATCTTAGGCTCACCGTTGTTCAAGAAAGTGACACTCAACCTGGAGAACGGCAATAAAGTGGTTATCGATGCAGCAAACAACAATAAGGCCAACAGGTATATACAGTCAATGACCGTAGACGGACAGGTGCACACCAAAAACTACCTGACCCATGACCAGCTGCTGAAAGGTACTACCATTAACTACCGGATGGCTCCGGCTCCGAATCAGAGCAGAGGGGTCAACGATAATGACCTGCCTTATTCTTTCTCTAAGGAACTAAAAAGTGTAAATAACAAGAATAAGAAAAAATAAAAACATATGGACAATAATTTATGATTATAAAGGGGCTGATTCTGAACTCAGAATCAGCCCCTGCCTTTATCGAGAACTTTACATATATAAGATCAATGTGTCCTAATCAATTTATCAATAAATAATTCTTTATTATCCGTTAATAGTTGATAACTATATTAGTTCCGTAAACTTCTCTTTGCACAAACACATCTTATATTAATCTCTGCGATTATTGCTCCACAGCTAAAGCTCCATTATTCTTAATATCTACATTTACCGAATTCTTTACTTGTATAGCTTTGTTGGAACCAGATATTTCATTATCTCTTATTTCTACTCCGTCAGTATCAGAAATATAGATAGCTGTTTCTCCCACTGCCTGTATTACATTATTTCGTATGATAATATTTTTATTCAACCTGTCTGTTGTTTTTCTTATACCGTTGACCTCAGCACTGATAGTACTACCACTTTGTCTGCCGTGACCATAACCGCAATCTATAAACCAGTTATTTTCTATCACAACATTCTCCACCGGAGCACCTTCTCTCCAACCTGCCTCGGCACCCAGCTGGATAGCAGACCCACTACTGCTTTGCACAACGTTACCGGCAATGCGTACATTTCTTGTTTTGATCAGGAATGCCCTTGCCATATGGCTTCTCACTGTGTTGTTCAGAATATCTACGGAAGGGCGGCGGGTAAGATTGCTCATGTAATATTCATTCACATCATATTTTATTGGTTTATCCAGGGTGACAACAACTTTCCAGTCTTCTACCGAAGTAGAAACCTTCTGAGCTATATAGTATTCTACCGGAGTCAATTTATCTTTTGATACTAATGCCAATGTGTCTCCCACATCCGGATAATCAAGCGATAAGGCATGCAAGTCGGCATTTTCTACTGTTATGCATACATCATTGCCCGACTCTTTGTATATACTCCAATAATAGTTATGAATATTAGTACAGTCATCTCCCTGTCCTCCGAATTTACAGGCATCGAAAAGTATTTTTCCTTTACAACTTGTAAAATGAGTGGCATCAGTATTGGAAGATGTGACAGTTCCCGGAGCGGGAATAACTTGCAGATTCCTCATTACAATATTTTCGGAACGATGCCCGACAATACCCATTCCGGGCTGTGAATGTATGGTTACATTTTCCAATGTAATGCCTGATGATTCTTTAATCAATATACCAGCCCTGTTGTGTGCACAATGTCTTAAAATGCACATATCTCCCACTCCCGGCCGGGTTTGTGTATAAATGCGTACCGTTTGTCCGTCGGGTAATAATTCTTTTTTCTCCACCCGGTTTCCTGTATATATACGCTGTTTCTTTACATCATAGTAGTGAACACGACCTGTTATTTTATCTGTCAGATAAGGATAGAGGGCGGTATCTATCTTCATATCAAAATAAGTAGTAGTGGATTCTATCACCTCTCCCGTGGTGAAAGGGGGCCGCTTATGAGTCAGTTTCAATCCTTTTATTTCAACGTTTTTAGCATTAGTGATAGATACAGCTTCGTACCAACCTTCCTGAACCAGAGTAGCACCTTCGGCCTCGATAGTTATATCCCTGAAATTATCCAGATCCAATGCAATGACATATTCTCCTTTAGGTTTAAAGAAATATCCCTGCACATCTTCTCCATACTGCCCGTTGATGCCCTTGTACTCGAATTCCATTGCTTTAGCATCACTGTAATTATAGTTCCCGGGAGGTATGACGAGGATAGAACCGGGCTTTTCGCGACACTTATTTAATGCCAGCATGAAAGCCTCCGAATCATCTTCTCCGTCATCAGGTATGGCTCCGAAATCTTTCAGGTTGAAAACAGTCTTCGATTCTTTACTCTCACAGCTAAAAGAAAATGCTAAAAGAATACAACAAGCAGTTATAAACAGTAAATATATTTTATTCATCATTTATCATTATTGAGGCCATAGCCTGTTTGTTAACTCAGTATGCAAAAATATGTATGTTCTCATTCATTTCAAAACGAGAACAATGGACAGGACCCCATTATCAGCCTCCTGTCCATTTCAATCCCATAAATCCCTACTTATTAAAAGCCGTGATAACAAGCACCCAGTCTTGCTTATTTATACCATCGGCAGCCACTACATTATATGACATATTCGATTGGCTGAAGTCGCCTAGTTTCCCCAGCGTAGGGGCCGACCCATTAGGTCGTACACTTGCCCCCGGCGATATAGTCATGTAGGCAATCAGGCTCTGTAACGAAACTTTGTCTCGCTGTTCGGCTGTGAATGTACCCGAAGCAGCAGGTACGGTTATTTCACACTCTATTTTACCATCTGTAAAAGTAGTCTTTGCCGTTAATGTTTTCACTTGCAGTTTCTCACCGGCCCAAGGGTCGTTCGGATTTTCCTGTACCATCCATCTGTATTCAAAATTGATAGCCGTTACCTTTGTTTCCGAATATGTCTCCACGTCATGCAAACCTGACTCGAGACATGAAGGGAAACTCACTATAATCATTATAATAGAAATACAAATTATAAAAATCTTCTTCATAATATTATCTTTTACTTATTATACAAAAACACTATTCCCAACCCGGATTCTGATCATTTGTCAGAGCCTTGTTAGTCAATATTTCGCTTTTAGGAATAGGGAAGAAATATCTTCTCGATGTGAAATTTCTGTTGTTCGCCGAATGAACAACAGGTACATCTATGAACCTGTAGCTCTTTCCATCTTCCGATATCTCGATAGCCGTCGGCGGGGTACTCAATTCAGGGATAACATCCAGTCCTTCCTCCTTACCCCACCGAAGCAGAGACCAATACCTGTCGTTTTCCAGCACCAGTTCAACACGTCTTTCGTTCTTATAATACTTCCATGCATCACTTAATGACATGTCGGTAGGCAATGCTGGCAACTGGCCATGTGTTATACGTGTCTTATTGATATATTCGATAGCCTTCGGCGCATCTTTAAGCCTAAGCATCACTTCCGCATAGTTCAGGTAGGAACGTCCCAGACGTAGCGGCGTTAAGTGGTAATTCATCTTTACACTTGAGCCAATGATCATATCTTTGTCCAGATACGATCCTTTACGATAAAGGTAGCCCGATTTTGTCATATGCTGATCTTTCTCCATATTGTTTTTATAGTACATATTTCCTCCGAGGCGCATAGTAAGGAGTGAATTCATATACCAGCAACTATCATATGTAATAGTGGAATAGAAGCGTGCATCTCTGTTCTTATAGAGTACATCATGGACATAATCGACACCCGGCCTGAAATTATTATAATAAGACGTCTCGTCCCAGTTTTTTGCTTTTCCGTCTTTATCTATTACCTGATAGGCATCTACAATTTCCTGCGAAGGACTTTTCTCGAACCAGCCTTCCATAAAATCGTTCATTGGCCATATGGCAGCCACTGCCGGAGGTAACTTATTGGATGCTCCCTGATTAGGTGCAAACTTCATCTTCCATGTACCACTCGTATATGTATTGTCGGACAACCAGTACGACCCCAATATAATTTCTTTAGAATTCAATCCGGTAGTAAAATCATTGAATAGCTTATCATAATCGCCCTCGAGACTGTATTTACCCAATGCAAACAAATCTTCGCTGGCCTTTTTTGAAATAGCGTAATATTCACTTTTTGCAGTTGTATCATCCAGATATGCCGCTCCTTGTAATGCAGTCTCTGCCAGCAGGGCATAAGCCGCCCCTTGGGTTATAGCTCCGGCTTCTCCCGAATTGGGGAGATCGGTTGCTGCATCTTTCAGGTCTTGTAAAATAAAATCATACGTTTCTTTTATCGTCTTCGACCGTCCCAGCATAAGTTCATCTTCGGGAGTAAGAACCCTATCAAGGATAATCAGCCTCCCGAATTTTCTTGCCATATTGTAATATACTATGGCTCTCAGGAATCTTGCCTGAGCAATGAGATAAGGTTTGTCGGTGTCCTTGATAGATGCAGATGAGGTCACTTTATCTATAATGAGATTGCAACGCCGGATTTCCGGAAACATATTCCATCCGTAAGTAGAAATTCCATGATCACTGGTCAGTACCTCCCTCACAACATTCTGGGCACTGCCCATCTGAGAGTTAATAACCATATCGTCGCACCAATCGTCGGAATGATTATTACCCTTATCCAGCAAATGATCTTTCACATACATTGTACCGTTTACAAACAGTTGCGCACTGGCAGCCGAATTCCACACTTTATTTTCAGCATGATCCGACAAAGGATAATTACTCAAATGATCATGACAGGAAAACATCAATGTCAATAATAGTAAAATCCCTGATATAATAATTATTTTTTTCATAGCTTAAGTAACTGTTTTAATTTTATAGAACATATCTCTTGTAACTGTCTTTTATTCTTCTTTGGCACTTATTTTTATTCTTTCTTCTATATTTTTCAGTTCTTATTCTTGGTTTAGCCCGCTAAACCTGCGAACAATAACTAAAAAATCTATTTGAAATAATTAAAAATAAGTTTGTCAATAAAATTTAAACAGTTACTAATTCTGTTTTTTTTCAAATTCCTATATTTAACACAATCGAATATGTCTTCTGAACAGGATATCCTTCACCATAATTATACGACTCGGGGTCGAAATAGTCCATAGCATCAGAAATTGTAAATATATTGGTACCCATCAATGACAACTTAAATTTGGATATTTTTGTGTTATCTTTAAATAATAATTTTTTGAAATCATATCCGAATTGCAAGCTCTTGAGACGGAAGTATTGTGCATTAATAAGCCAAAAATCGGAATTTACCGTATTGTTTCCGCTATTGGTAGACTGCAATGCCGATGATCTTGGAAATCGTGCCGAAGGATTGTCGGGAGTCCATGAATCCATTTGGTAAGCATAGTTTGAATTCACTATATTTCCACCTTTAAGCAACAGCGTTAATTCAGTATAACGTTTTCCTGTACCCTGAAACAGTCCGTACAGAAAGAAACCTTTATAATCGAGATTGAAATCCATACCAAAATCAAATGAAGGGAAGAATGGTTTTCCGAGTTTTATCTGGTCGTTTGAATCAATCTTACCGTCACCGTTGACATCCCTGTATGCCAGATCCCCCTTTTTCAATTCGGTGGCACTAAGCATACGTGGAGAATTCAAGATAGACTCATAATCCTGATACAATCCTTCATTCATATAATACGATGAACCATATATATTCTTACGATGTGTAATTCGTTTCCTCGGATCCATCAGATCAGTCAAAGCTTCATCTTCCTTCACTTCCCATAATTCGTTATAAGAAGTGAACTGGAAACCCACCTCATAGTTGAAGTCCCTGTATTTGTTCTTATATCTGAGCGATGCCTCATAGCCCGCGCGACGATGTACACTATTAGATTTTACCTGAGGTAGAGCTTTACCTAAAGTTGTACTGTACCTGTTTTGAGGAGAAATAAGATAACCTTTGGTCTTGTAATAATAATAGTCAAAAGAGGCTGAAAGTGTATTATTCAGGAAGGCTAGATCGATACCTATATCAAATACATCTTTAGTATACCAGCTAAGTACTTCAGGAGATACAAGATCGCCTTCGCTGAATCCCGGAACAAATTTACCTCCGATAACACTGGCTTGCGCATTGTAGCTGTATACAGGTATATAGCCAAAACGTTTGACTCCATCTTCCAGACCCACCTGTCCGTACGATACTCTGGCCTTTGCAAAATTTATAATATTTTTTTCGGCAAGCGGTTTCATGAAACTTTCTTCCGAAATAGCCCATGCAGCAGCACCAGAAGGGAAGAATCCCCAGCGTTTATTTTTTGCGAAGTTATCGGAGCCATCATAACGGAAGTTTCCTTCCAGAAAATACCTGTTTTTGAAAGAATACCTCAACCGCCCTACATATCCTATACGAGTTCTTTCTGCTGCTCCGCCTGCATTATCTTTGGTAGAAGCATCACCCGAGCTCAACTGATCAAAATCGTTTGAAATAAATCCGGTACGACTAGCGTCAAACCATTCATTATATTCGTCATAGTAGCTGTATACACCCTGAGCTTCCAAAAAATGTAATCCAATCTCTTTTGTATAATTGAGTCCGAATTCCAGCGTATTACCTCTTGTCCATGAACGATTCATCTCCAGCTCTTTAGGCTTATCATCTCCGACTAATGTTCCGTCGGAATATTGAGGGGCTCTTGACTTGAAATATTTTCTGTCATAAGAAGTGTAATTATAATTTCCCGTCAATTTAGCCTTCAGCCCTTTTACCCATGGCACATTCCAGTCGAGATATGCCTGAACATTTGCCGTGTTGTTGTATTGGTTTGTATAGCCTGAAGCCTTATCCAGATATACAATAGGATGGACATCCATAGCCGTATATGTACCATCATCGTTATATATTCTGTCTATTGCCTTATTATACCCCATCAGGTTGCGCCATATATCCTCCTGCCCGTATGGGTTAGGGGTACGTTTTGCATAAGTCCCGTCCAAATTAACCCCGACTTCAAGGCCATATTTATCAAATGTCGAAGAAACATTACTCCTTATATTATACCGTTGATAATGGTTATTGTGACTCTCCTTATAGATCGATTTCTGATCCATTATACCTAAAGAGGTAAAATGCCTTACGGTATTCGACTTCCCGGAAATGGTTACAGTATGCCTGTGCTGAGGTGCAAGGCTTCTGGTTGCTTCTTTGTACCAATCGTTATTACCATATATCTTGCTTGTACCATTTCCGATCGCATCTACTTCCGATTGCGAATAAAGGGCATATTCACCCTGTCCGTCATATCGGGCTGCTGCGTTAGCTGCCAGTACATAATCAAGAGCCCCTACTCGATCTGCGACAGTTGTAGGTTTGCTAAAATCGACCCCTCCGGTATATTCAATATTCAGCCCCGAAGCTCCCCTTTTAGTAGTGATCAATACAATACCGTTACCGGCCTGAGCACCATATACGGCTGTGGCACTGGCATCTTTAAGGATACTCATTGATTCGATATCTGAAGAGGTCAATGAGTTGAAATCATCACTACCCCTTATTATACCATCTATTACATAAAGAGGAGTGCCACCTCCGCGAATGGAAATAGTAGGAGCAGTTCCACCCGGTTCACCTCCCGACTGCTGTACGATTACACCGGCTATACGGCCTTGCAGGGAAGCAGCCGTACTGGTATAAGGGAGTTCATCTATTTTGTCGGTTTTTAAAGTACCCAATGCACTCACCGTACGGCGGGCCGAAGTAGTACCATAGCCAATAGCGATAACATCGTCCAACATGGTTACATTTTCCAACAGGACAATTCTAAAGTCAGTCTGATCACCTACTTTTATTTCCTGTGTGTGAAAACTGATGTACGTTATTACCAAAATATCACTACCGGAGGCCTCAACGGTAAATTTTCCGTCCATATCTGAGATAGCCCCTTTCGAAGTACTTTTGACTGTTACAGATGCGCCTATTATAGGCTCACCGGATGTATCGGTTATGGTACCTGTCACCTTTTTTATATCCTGCGATATATTAAGGCTTTCTGCTGTATTGGCGGCGACTTGGGAGAATCCACCAAATAGGAATGCGGACATGATTAAAAGCACATACAAACTATCCCGATAAACACATCCTCTTAAAAAACGTGGTTTAGAACGTAGGGATAAACGTCCTGGTTTTGTAGTTAATTCCATGCTTGCAAAATCAATTTGTTAGTATTAAAAAAATAAGGTTCTTATAATCCAGGTTAATGGCTGTGTTTTTAAAAATTGTTTTTCATAGTTTTGGCTTCAAAAACAGCAGCCTGATACTTATCATTCATGACTGCAAGTTAGGACAATATAGGAAAGAAAAATATTGTAGTTTTCTCTAAAGTAGACACTCCAAGCATGCCTACACACATAATCAGCTGCTTTATAATGATTTACCAAAACAACAGTCGAAATTTAGGTATACTTAACATATATCATTTTATAAATAAACTTAAACATAATAATATAGTAAGTTTATTAGATTAAAAATAAAGCCTACTTAATATACACATTAAAAAACTGATTATCACATACATAAAATAAGGTGACATCTACTTTATATTATGGTATAAATAATGGTATCGGTTTATTCTGCTTATTTTGTGAATATTTTCATTTCTCATTAATTAAAAGAAGCTTTGGAGAAATAAGTTTCCATTATAAAAATATGCTGCTATGAAAATACATATATCATTACCCATTTTGTGTTTAATATGTCTCTTGGGATGCAAACAACAATCCGCAATTGATACTATCAATCTGGCTGATTATATCCCGGCCGACTCTGTATCGTCAACAACCTATGATGCTACTTTTGATATAACCCGCGCATTAAGCGATTGCAAGGAGATGAAAGCCTCGAAACTGGTTATTCCGAAAGCCATTTACCGTATAACGCCAAATTATGCGTCAGAGAAATATGTTTTCGTCAGCAATAACGATGCCGGGCTTAAAGCATTTCTTTTTGATTTAAGTAACATCTCCAATCTGGAGATAGATGGTAATGGCTCTGAATTTATACTGGAGGGGTTCATCTGTCCTTTTTTGCTCGATAATTCTATAAACATTACAATAAAAAACCTCAGTATCGATTTCAAACGCCCTTTCCATACCGAAGGGCTAATCATAGGATCGGGCAAAGGCTATATCGACCTAAAATTCAGTGATGAATTTCCATACGAAGTAAAAAACGGTAAGCTCAGATTCATTGACAGAAACGGGAGTTTATATCCCTATGGTAATTTACTCGAATTTAATGCAGGACAGCGAGAAACAGAATTTAAAGTGTTCGACAACTGGCTTTTCACCAGTCCTTTACCTGCCGAAATTCTGCCTAATAACGATATCCGTATGTATAAAGAAGATATTATTGGAAAAACCGGCAACATTATGGTATTCGGAGCGTCTAACAGGCTGATTCCCGCATTCACTATTTCCGATTCGGAGAATATCCTGCTCTCGAATATCAACATCTATCACTGCGGCGGCATGGGAGTTATCGGTCAGAGAACAAAGGATATAGAACTGAACAAAGTGATGGTAAGCCCGAGGCCTAATGGCAAACGAATTATCAGTGCAACTGCGGATGCAACTCATTTTGTTAATTGCTCAGGATATCTGAGAATGATAGACTGTACTTTCGAGAATCAGAAAGATGATGCGACCAACATTCACGGGATATATGCCGTAGTGGATAAAATTATCTCCCCGACAGAAATTATTGTCCGGCTGAAACATCGTCAACAGTTTGGTTTCGATTTTATTAAGAAAGGTATGAATGTGGAATTTGAAGATGCAAGAAGCCTGATTTCAAAAGGTATATGCAAGATAAAAGAAGTGAAGCGGCTCAATAAAGAATGTACATTCGTAACTTTTTCAGATTCCATTCCATCTTCTGTCAGGCTAAAAGATCCTATGGCCAGTATCGAGGCATATCCGGAAGTATTGATAAAAGGATGTACTATACAGAAAAACCGCGCCCGCGGATTGCTACTGAGTTCACGGGCTAAGATAGTTATTGAAAACAATTATTTCCACACTCCGGGCTCGGCTATCCTGTTCGAAGGCGATGGCTGTTACTGGTACGAGCAATCGGGAGTAAGGGATGTCATCATCCGGAATAATATTTTCGACAACTGTAATTTTGGTAATGACTCATGGGGTATCGGTTGTATCGGGGTTAATACCCTAATCATGGAAGATAAAGACAAGAGCCGTTACCATAGAAATATAGTTGTGACCGATAATCAATTTAATATATTCTATCCCACCATAGCATACCTCTATTGTGTAGATGGCTTCACTTTTAAAAACAATAAGATACAACAATCGGATAAGTATAAACATGTCCATACCGAAACAAGAAGATTCGTGACAGAAGATTGTAGCAATATATCGATTGAGGATTAAGGAATAATTCCTTAATCCTTACATCAGGGTTCCAATTTCCATAACGTATTTCTCAAATTCATTCCTATCCACCACCGAAAACTTCTTCACCTTTGCCCGGTAGTTGTATACAGTCTGAGGCGAGAAACGCAGGAAAGAAGCAATCTTGGAACTGTCTGTTATTCCCAGGCGGATAAGGGCGAAAACCCGGAGCTCGGGATTGAGTTTCTCATTATTTTTTAGCCTTATTTGCCCTTCTTCATTAAGTAAGGCATTAAAGTCGGTAATAAAAGTAGGATAAAGATTTAGAAAAGCTGTATCGAAGTTATCAAAAAAGTCCGTAAGTTCAGACTGTAAGAGGTCTGAAGAATTGCTGATTTTATATAAGTCATCTATCTGCTTAGCCAGAATCTTACGTTTGACAGTATCTCTGTATTGCGCCATTTTATTGATATAGGACGAGCTGAGGTCTATAAACAGTCCTACATATTCTTCACGCATCTTGTTTGCTTCCGACAACTTGTTATTGGAGTCGGTCAATTCTGTATTCAGCCCGTTTAACTGATCATTGAGCTTTCGTAGTTTTAAACGGCTTTCTTTAACCAGTTTAATCTGTTTGTAAATGTAAAAGAGAGCCAGTATCAGCCCCACTACCAGAAAACTAATAGTACCTAAGGCAATTCTGAGATTCCGGTTTTCAGTCTTGCTTTTTTCCTGAAAAGCAGACACAATAACAGGTAGTTTCCTCGCTATTTGAACAGTACGAACACGATTGTTGAAAAACTGGGCATCCTCCATCGCACATTGTATATACTTGTTTGCTCTATCCAGTTCCTTAGGATGCTCCTGAAAGAGATACATGGCCAATTCCTGCATCGCCCTGTTCTCCTTGAGAGCACAGACCTGATCGGATATGGCAGATTTGATAAGATATACGTCATAATTATGCAGGTCCCCCTGACTCTTGCATATGGTTGCAATATTCGATGTAACAATAGCATACAGCCGGGAGTCTACATTCAATTTTGACAAGAGGCCAAGCAATACCGTTTTTGCCTCATCCATCTTACCTTGTTGTAGCATAATGTAGCCTTTGTAATAGAAATAATCGGTAGAGCCTTTCTCCAACTGTTGAAATACAGAATCGACATACAACAATTCTTTTTGCTCATAAACAGGGGAATAAACCTCATCATCCACATAATTTTTCATTCTGAGATACGCCCATTCGTTGGTCATATAATAATCCGTCAATAGAGATTCGTGCAGAGTACTCCTACTGATGCTTTCCAGGATTTCAATGGCTTCCTTAAATAATCCCGTAGTAGACAGAAGCATGGCCGTATGTAAGCTCACCTCATCTTTATACCTTTGAATATCAAGAATTTCTGATATATTTTTATTCAGCGTAATGTAATGTTTCGCCGAGTCATACCTGTATGTACTATATTCCTGATAAATTTTATTATTTATCAGATACTGATCTTCCAGGGAACTCTGAGGCGTTATTAGCTTGCAAAGGCTGTCTATCCTGTTTTCTTTAATCTGCATATAATATTTCCGCTCCTTTATTTTAGAGTCAAGCTCTTTCATAAGGTCATCACGTTCGCCTGCCTGAGAGGGTACAATGAAAATAAAACTGAAAAAAAATGTAAAGAGAATTTTATTCATAACGGAATTCATAATATATGTTGTACCTGTTACTTCACGATAGAGTAAAAACAGTTATAAAGTTCTACTTGAAAAGATGATCCTCTCCATATAATACCCTTATAATCAAAGATAAGTAGATAGAGTATTTTGCAAAATCCTACTCTATATCAGTATACGTTAGTATTTATCTATGCATACAATTAAATTTGTATACGATGCTCTGCTACTTGCTGGTACTTTTAGTGATTATCAAAAGTATTGTTGTTTTTGATTCCAGGTCTTGAAAACAAATTTAATAAATTTTTATTACGAATGTGCTTCAAGTTAGAATTACTATACAAATGATTGTTTGATTTTGGAAAATACTTTATCTATGTTATTAGCTGGTAGCTTTTAGGCATTAGCTGATAGCTCTTTGAAAAGATTTAAAGATTGAAAGATTTAAAGATTGAATGTTTAAAGATTTAAAAATTGACAATAAAAAAATGTGTAACTTTTGTAACTTTTTTGAATTTTATGTAAAGGTAATCCCTGGTGGTTACCCCTCGTCTCGCGCAGACTTCCAGTCTGTGTGTTGCGAAGCAAAAGGATATAAGGATATATTGCCCTTTGGGCAAGACACGGAAAAGATGTCCGCGCCAGCGAGGTGTGTCAACTTTGTAAAGTTTTGAGAAAAAGTAACATTGATGAAATAATGAAAAAAGTGTTACATGTGTTACCTTTTAACAAATAATAAGTTTTAAGTAGTAGTAAGTTGAAAATAGCGGGTGAGACAAAAAATTTCAAATTATTAATTTTTCATTCTTAATTATTAATTGCTTTCAGTGTTACATGTGTTACCTTTTAACTATATATTGCGAATAAAAGTTAATTTCATTGCATTCTTTCAATGAAAGCAATTAATAAAAAAACATAGAAAATAAAAACATTTAAAATACAATCTATGAAAATTACAGGAATATTCATTTTATTATTTTTGAGCAATTTTCTTTTTTCTCAGGCCCAGAATAGATGGGAAATACAACCTGATAGGTCTATCAGATGGGAAACAGGTCAAAGCATACCCCACTATGACCACATAGAGATGAGTGGCGAACAAGTTTCGGTAGTACTCCGGTATGGCGTAAATCAGGATGGGAGTTTCGGCTTGGAGCGTTCTATGATATGGCCTATGCTCCGCACTATTCCCAACAATACTCATGGCAGCCTGATGCAACGTTTTGCTGTGGATTATCCGTCTCAACTAATAGTAAACGGATTAACACTGAATAATGAAAAAGTAAAATACATGCAGCTGGACGGAAGGCTAACAGTAGTAAGCGAATTATCGACCGGATATGTCAACACCGGGGCAGCGCGAAACAGGAAACCCGTACCTGCCGTTGAACTGACCCGGACATACTTCCCTTCCACCGATAAGCCAATGCTTTGCGAATTATATAAATTGAAGAATATTACAGAGAAGCGAATTTCGGTTATAGTCCCCAATCTGCATGCAACCTATAATACGGATGCACAAAAGGGTGTAGATGGAAGTTACACTATGGTGACAGCTATCAGTGGCAACTCCGGATTATTCTATCTGGATCCAAACGAAGAATTGACCTTTGGCGCATCTGTACAGGCATATAAAACGGGCCAGTCTGAAATCAAACCTGATATACTGAAAGAAGAACAGGCGCGAAAAGATTTTGTGAAAGAGGTATGGACCAAACTTGACTTCGAGTCTCCCGATCCGGTACTTAACACAGCTTTTGCCTTTGCAAAAATACGTGCTTCTGAAAGTATTTATAAAACAAAAGGCGGATATATGCACGGACCCGGCGGGGAATCCTACTATGCAGCCATATGGGCAAACGACCAGGCCGAATATGTCAATCCGTTCCTCCCGTTTCTTGGCTACCGCTTGGGAAATGAATCGGCTTTTAATTCATTTATGCATTTTGCACGGTTCATGAATGACGAATACAAACCTATCCCGAGTTCGATTATTGCTGAAGGTTTGAGTACATGGAATGGTGCAGGCGATCGGGGCGACGGGGCTATGATCGCCTACGGAGCAGCACGCTATGCACTGGAAAAGGCCAGTGCAGATGAGGCCCGTCAACTATGGCCGCTGATAGAATGGTGTCTGGAGTTTTGCAAAAGGAAACTTAACCCTCAGGAAGTGGTAAAATCTGATAGTGATGAACTGGAAGGACGTTTTCCTTCGGGTGAGGCTAATCTCTGCACCTCATCATTATACTATGATGCATTGCTATCGGCGAGTTATCTGGCAAAGGAACTGAATAAACCTGTAAGCCTAACCAAGAGATATCAGTCGGAAGCTGCAAGTCTGAAAAAAGCAATCAACAATTATTTCGGAGCCACAGTCGAAGGCTTCGATACATATCAATATTATGATGGGAATACCGTTCTCCGCTCATGGATATGTATTCCGCTCACCGTTGGTATTTACGAGAAAAAAGGAGGTACGACCAATGCTTTATTCTCTCCTCGCTTGTGGACAAAAGACGGGATGCTGACTCAGGCCGGAACAGAAACATTCTGGGATCGTTCCACCCTTTACGCATTGCGCGGTGTATACGCTGCCGGGGAAAGGGAACGAGCAACGGAATATCTCGAACACTATTCGGCACAGCGCTTACTGGGCGACCATGTTCCCTACCCTATCGAAGCATGGCCGGAAGGCAGTCAGCGCCATCTTTCGGCAGAGAGCGGATTATATGGACGTATCATTACAGAAGGATTATTCGGTATACGTCCGACTGGATTCAACTCATTTACATTAACGCCTCAGCTTCCCGACAAATGGGATACTATGCAACTGAAGAACATAGGTGCTTTCGGAAAAGCTCCTTTTGATATCAAGATAGACAGGATTGGCAATAATATAAAGATCACTATAATAAAGGATGATAATGTTGTACGTACATATACATCCAAAGTTGGAAAAACTATTGAAGTAAAGCTATAACCTCAAACTTTTCATAAATTAGAACAGATATGAGAAAGATTTTGCAACTATGCATTATTGCATTGTCGGGCATCGCTTTTGCCCAAACGATAAACGCACAGAAAGAATTTTCGGTAAAGTCCCCAAATAAAAAATTGGAAATATCGGTTGTCATAAACAAAGAAAATGTGGAATACTGCGTCAGGCACGAAAAAGACCTTCTGATAGACAAATCCCCTATCTCCATGACTTTTACCAATATGGAACCCTTCGGGATAAACCCTAAACTGGCTAAATCTAATACAAGATCTTATTCTGGAGTTATTCATCCGCCTCTATACCGGAAAAATGAGATTGTAGATAATTACAACGAAATCACCTTGCAATTTAAAGGAAATTACAATCTTATTTTCAGGGCTTATGACGACGGGGTAGCTTACCGGTTTGTATCTACGGCAAAAAAGGCCTTTATGGTAGAATCGGAGCAAGTGACATTCAATTTTCCGACCGACAACAAAATATATGCACCTTATGCCAAAGGGCGTAAAAATGATGGAGTTACTGATCCTTTTTACAGTGCATTCCAAAGTACTTACGTGCACATCCCTCTTTCGGAATGGAAGAAAGGTGAGATAGCTTTTGCACCCGTGTTGGTTGAGTGTGCCAACAACAAAAAGGTCTGTATCACGGAAGCCGACCTGCTCAACTATCCGGGAATGTACCTGCATAATAAAGAAGGTAATACATCTTTGGAAGGAATATTTGCGGCCTATCCAAAAGTCATCAAGCAAGAGGTCAGAGGATTGAAAGGAGTAGTGAAAGAAAGAGAGTCTTATATTGCAAAACACGAGGGGGCGACAAACTTTCCCTGGCGTGTAATAGCAGTGTCGGAGAACGATTTTGAATTGGTTAACAATGATATGATATATAAACTGGCCACACCGGCTCAATTTACAGACTATTCATGGATTAAACCCGGAAAAGTTGCATGGGACTGGTGGAACGACTGGAATATATACAATGTCGATTTCCATGCCGGCATCAATACAGAGACATACAAATACTATATAGACTTTGCATCTGAATATGGACTCGAATATGTTATATTGGACGAAGGCTGGTCTGTTGCCGAGAAAGCTGATCTGCTCCTTATCGTTCCCGAAATTGACTTGGAAGAGATAATCCGTTATGCCAAAAGTAAAAACGTAGATATTATCCTTTGGGCAGGCTATTACGCTTTTGCTAAGAATATGGATGAGGTTTGCAGGCATTATGCAGCAATGGGTGTAAAGGGCTTCAAGCTCGATTTCATGGACCGCGACGATCAATTAATGGTCGATTTTCATCATCGTGCTGCCCAGGCTACTGCAAAGTATAAACTTCTGCTGGACTTTCATGGTACCTACAAACCTACTGGCCTCCAACGTACTTATCCTAATGTAATTAATTTTGAAGGAGTATTTGGTCTGGAAGAATTGAAATGGGCTAAAAAAGAAACAGATATGGTTACCTATGATGTTACTATGCCATTTATACGTATGGTAGCAGGACCTTTGGACTATACCCAGGGGGCTATGGATAACAGAACCAAAGAAAATTTTGCTGCTATATATAAGGAACCTATGAGTCAGGGGACTCGATGCCGTCAGTTAGCAGCATACATTATATTCGACTCCCCGATAATTATGATGTGTGATGCTCCTACAAACTATATGAAAGAAGAAGAATGTACTCGTTTTATAGCAGATATACCAACCATCTGGGATAAGACAATTCCGCTGAACGGTAAGGTATCGGAATATGTCACCATTGCCCGCCAGAAAAGTAATATCTGGTATGTAGGTTCTATGACCGATTGGAATGCAAGAACAGAGAATCTCGATCTTTCATTTCTGGGCGATGGTAATTTCAAAGCCGAAATATTCAAAGATGGGATCAATGCTGATCGTGTGGGTCGCGATTATAAACGTGAAGTCACAGACATACCGGCAAGTAGAAAATTATCTGTTCCAATGGCTCCAGGGGGCGGTTTTGTTATGAAGATTTATAAGCAATGATGCTTTATTCTTTTAAAGGAACTTTACCATAAATAGCAGGGTCTATATTGATTTTAAAACAAACTTATAGAGGATTTAACAGATTCCCAGATTACCTTTATTAAGATAAGGTAAGAGAAACCGAACCGATAACAAAAACTGTATCCGGAAAAGTATCCAACATATAGCCGCATCAAACTAGATATAACAGAGCTTATTTGAATTATCTTTTAAGAAACTGAGTTATCTGCTTGATATCGCCATCAGTTATGGCAGGTTCTATTCCCAGTAAGACAGCCATTAATGAATAAAGAGCCGTATTGTCAAAGATTTTTCCTTTATAGTTCTTCTTGAAGTTAGGCCCATAGGCAAAGAATATAACATGCATATCACTACAAGCTGTATCGTACCCATGTGCGCCTTTTGCACGTGAAGGATTGAAGCCAAACTGCCACCCGCAATCGGCAATCACTATTAAATCGCCTATATTCTCATTTGTTCCGTAATTGAGCCGGGCCGGTATATCCTCTTTTCTGAAAACACGGATATGATCTATCCCGGATAACGCATTATAGATTGAATCCTGATAACTTTCACTACAGAATATAGATGATGGGTTCGACCCTACAATATGGTTATACCACTCAGGCCTGAGATAGTCATTCGTATTTATAAAGCGTTCGGATGAAATGTCAGTCATCCCATGATCCGATGTTACAATCAGATTCACCTGGCTTGAAAATGGCAGTGCCTCAATACCCTTCATCAGCACGCCGATAAGGCTATCCATTGTCTGCACTATCGCATGCGTTTCATTCCCATGAGGCCCTGAGCGATGGCCTGCTCCATCCGGTTCTTCCATATACAATGTGATCAGGCGGGGGCGTTCTTTTTCAGGCTTATTAAGCCATACGAGTGCTGTATCGATTCGTTCGGCAAAACTCAGGCGGGGTTCTTTTGCCCAGACTTTATAATATGTGGGATACATGCCTCTTATATCTATATCAGAACCGACCCAATACAGGCTGCCGGCGGTAACGCCTTGCTTTTCGGCGGTAACCCAGATAGGCTCTCCTTTATAGTAGTCAGGATTGTTGCGCGTAAGGGAATCCCCCATACTGTATTGCCGTCCGTTTTTCCTATCCCAAAACGAGTTGTTGACTATGCCATGATGATCGGGAACAAGGCCGGTCACTAACGTATAATGATTTGGAAAAGTAGAGGATGGATAAGAGGGCCGCATTATCGCGCTGACTCCTCTGCGGGCTATTTCATTCAGGTTCGGAGTATGATGTAACCGGGGATAATCCCATCTGAACCCGTCTAATGAGACTATGACAGTATAATTCTTATTATTTGTTTTTCCATTACCAGCAATTGAAAATTGAGTTATAGGAAGTAATAATAAAAAAAGTAGAATTTTGGAGAAATAAGATTTCATATATAGATATTATTTGTAATAAAAATCAGGCATTGCAATTTAATAACAATGCCTGAAAGAAAATGCGTGTATGAAAAAAGTTTCCTTAGAATATATACTTTAAGCCGACCTGCCCTCTCCAACGGGAATAATAATCGCTATACGAGCGCATATTGTAATCGGAGTTATGTAAGAACTGAAAAGTTCCGCCGCTATAGTTAATCGGGCTGTAATATGTTGCCGAGCCGGTGGCAGAAGCATAGCGACCCCATTCTTTGTTAAAGAGGTTTCCGATATTCAGCATATCAAATGAAAGCTCAAGCGAATGAACTTTGTTGCATACATTGAAATTGAGTTTCTGTGCAATGTGGAAATCAAAATGATGTTCGAAATCCTCATTATCTGCGTAACGTTCAAAGTACTCTCCACGATGTTTACTTAGATAAGGATCATTGGCAATCCAGGCTTTCAGGCTTGCTTTCTGTGCATCTATAGTATAATCGGTGGCAGCCTTGAACGGCATTTGGTCGATTTGCGCATCAGTGGGAATAAAGATCAGGTCATTTCCGGTAGAGCTGTCGCCATTCAGGTCTCCGTTATAATATATCGAATAAGGAGCCCCCGATGAACCTGTATAAATCAGGCCTACAGTAGTTGTCCATGAGTTGCAGCCGGTATTACCGTATTCTTTATGATAAAATATTGAGGCATTGATACGATGTGGAAAATTAAACGCAGAGAATCCCAGTTCAGGATCGTTTGAATTACCACGTGTATAGTTATAAGCCCAATTCGATTGCGCTACGGAAGAAGTACCGCTGTTAAGCGATTTGGAACGGGTATATGCATAAGACGCCATGAGTTCTAACCCAAAGTCGAACTTTTTCTCACCCTTTAATGACAGGTTGTAAGAGTAGCCTTTGTTGGTATTCGATAGAGCATAGATTAACGAATAGTCGGTTCCGGTAGTCACCCTCTGGAACATCGGGCGTTGGTCAAAGCTCAGGGCGGGAACAGTTTCGCCCAAAGTTTTTCCGTTCAGGTCATAAGCCAGATTCTGGTAAAGAATATCATTCAGCGTTTTTGAATAGATGGCCTCAGCAGTCCAGTCGATACCACCCAATTCGAAATCCAGCCCTAAGTTAAAACGAAGGTTCTGCGCAAATTTGAAATCTTTGAAAAAAACGTTAATAAGCTGGCTGCCGGATGCGGTCAGCTTGTCCACATTTGCCGATTGTTTATTCGGGTCGAGGATCAATGATAAGCCTTGAGGCGAATTGACATTATATGTAGACAACTGTATGCCGGTATTCGAAAAATTATTACTTAGCCATACGAAAGGAATACGGCCTGTAAATATGCCCGCCCCTCCCCTGAGGATATATTTATTGTTGTCATCTATATTATAACGGAAGCCCAGTCGAGGAGAGAACATCGGCGTGCTGCTCAATTTACTGTTTGTTTTATAGTCCCAGCCTTTAGACGCGGCATATTCGTTAAATCCTTTATTTTCAGCCGGGGAATCAAAAAACAGTGGAATATCTATGCGGAGACCCATCGTAAGATCCAGTTTATCTGTGACATTCCATTTATCCTGTGCGTAAAAGCCAAGCTGTCCGACATTAAAAGCAGCTTCCCAGCGGGGATCGCCGGTCACTTCGACATTGGCCTGGGAAAAACGGTACTGATTGATTTTATTTGCGAGGAAGTCATCCATACTGCTATAATAATATGTACCGTAAGCGTCCTGGATAAACAGGTTGGCAAAACGGGAAAATTCGTTATGCGTACCGAATGTAAGAGTGTGGTCACCCTTGTACAAAGTCAGGTTGTCGGTGAACGACCAGATATCCTGGTCGAGACGGTTGGCCATAGAAGAACGTTCATTGCCAATATTGACCGTACCGCCCACATTTGCAATACTAATCATCGGGAATGGAGCGCCCGGGTCGCGTTGGTCGCGCACACGCACATAAGACGCGCGGAATTCATTGTTTATATTATCTGAAATGCGGCTTTGCAGTTCGGCGATAAACGAGTTGGTTTTGGAAATAAAGTCATAGGCATAATCCGAAGTATTGAGATTGGAGGCCGTACTGGTCATGTTCAACTGTTTGGCCGAAACCATACTCCAGCGAAAAGACGCTTTATGCATATCACTGACGTTCCAGTCCAGCTTAGCGCTTGCCTTATCCGATTTTGTATATACATCCGAACCCTCGAAGCCACCATTGTAGGTCACTCCCTGTGCCTGAGCCATTTCTTTTATTCTATCGAGTATACTTTTCGCTTTTGCCGCATCAATCTTTGAAGCAGCCGCGCCCGGACCATATGCATCCGGATATTTTTTATTTGACTTCTCATAGTTGGTAAAGAAGAAGAGCTTATTTTTAATGATAGGACCGCCCAATGTAAAACCTCTTCTGTACTCACTCTGCGTATTATATTTTTCACTGGTTTCCCCGTTCATCAGGGTATATTTCTTACCTATCAGGTCCTGGTTGTTGCCAAAGTTATAGGCTGAACCATGGAAGGTATTGGTTCCCGATTTTGTAATGGCATTGATGGCTCCACCTGTGAATCCCGATTGGCGGATATCAAAAGGTGCGACGTTTATCTGGATTTGTTCGATTGTTTCCATAGATACGGGCTGAGTTCCTGCCTGCCCGCCATTGGAGCCGTTGCTTGTAAGACCGAAAACGTCGTTATTCATCGCCCCGTCAATATGAAAACTATTGTAGCGATTATTAATCCCGGCAAAAGACATTGCACCGCTATTGCTTATACTGATTTGCGGATTCAGGCGAATGACGTCTGCAATGCTGCTGGAGATAGAAGGCATACGGCTGATCTGATCCGAATTCATACTCATAGCCGCGCCGGTCTTATTGGCATCGATACCTGCCCTGCCTATCACTGTAACTTCATTCAATAATTCGGATGATTCCTCTAATTTTGTTGAAATATCTGTTGTTTCTCCTAATTTCAGAATTATTCCGGTAAAAACGGCCGTTTCTTCCCCGACATAAGAAATTTCCACTTTGTAAGGTCCTCCGGCACGCATACCCTGAATCGTATAACGGCCATCTGTATTTGTGACTCCGCCGTAGAAAGTTCCTGATGGTTCGTGGACAGCCCGGACTGTAGCGCCAATCACGGTTTCGTTGTTCGTATAGGTCACCTTCCCACTTATTGATGATGTGGTAACCTGAGCAGATGCAAAGTAATTTATACCTGAAATGATTAACAATAATAAAATAATTCTTTTCATATAGTTTGCCTGTTTTAGTTTGGCACAAAGCAATAGGAAAAGAGTTTCTTTATGCCTAACTAAAAGTTACGTTTTTGTAAAGTTGTAATTTAAACAGATGTTAAAGTTGCATAATAATCCTATATGGATTTCTTCGGATTGAATAATTTCAAAAACAATATTCCTACAACAAGTGCATATCCGGCAAAGACAAACCAGATGTTTTCCCAACTACGATATCCGTTCGCATCCGTGAAATAATCTACTACCCATCCGCTCAGTTTAGTCCCTATTATCGTGCCGACACCATTCGTCATGAAAATAAAAATTCCCTGTGCACTTATCCGGATCGAAGGATTTACCTGCTGTTCGATAAAAAGGGAGCCTGAAATCTGAAAAAAATCGAAGGCCAGCCCATATACAATCATGGAGAGAATGAGAAATATAAAACCACTTCCGGGGTTTCCTATACCAAAAAAGCCGAAGCGGAGCATCCATCCTCCGATACTTATCAACATGACGGTTTTAATACCATACTTCCTCAGAAAGAAAGGTATGGCAAGTATAAATAAGGCTTCTGAAATCTGGGAGATGGAAGTCAATATACCGGGATGCCTGACAGTAAATGAATCCGAATAAGCGCCCGCCAAAGAAAAGTCCGTTAGAAACGGTTGTCCGAACGTATTTGTTATTTGCAGGGCCGAGCCGATCAGCATGGAAAAGATAAAAAATATTGCCATTTTTCTTTCCTTGAATAAATGCAGGGCATCCACTCCTGATATATTCTTTATGGAAACATTTTCCGAAGAATATTCCCTCCGGTATTTTGGCAATGAAAGCGCATAAATACCATATAATAAAGAAGCCGCGCCTGCAAGATATATTTGTTGTTTCGATGTTGTCCACCGGCATATATCAACCATCCACATTGCGCCGATAAAGCCGACAGTTCCCCATACCCTGATTGGCGGAAAAGATTTGACAATGTCCAGCCCATTGGATTTCAGTGTATTATATGCAAGACTACTGGCTAATCCTAATGTGCTCATGTACATGGAATTATATAAAAGCATAAGCCAGAAAAACTGCTCGAAAGCTGTTGTACCGGATAAAAGGAACAGGACAATGCCACCTCCGATGTGCAGTATACACAACAAGCGTTCGGCATTGATCCATTTATCTGCAATTACCCCTATAAGAGCCGGCATAATGATAGCTGCAATACCCATTGTTGCAAATACGCTGGCTGTCTGGCTGCCTGTAAACCCCAAAGAATTACCCAGATACACCCCCAATGTGGTGAGCCACGATCCCCAAATAAAGAATTGTAAGAAATTCATTATTATGAGCCTGATCTTTATACTCATATGTACTATATTTAAGATTAGAAACAACTATTAAGAATGAGAGCAAGCCTGATACCAGCACGTTGTAATTGCATCTCTACTATGTGTTTGTATTTGTATGAATAGCCATAAGATAATTCATCGCCACTCCGGACTGACGAATATATTTCGTTGGTCAACCGGTATGTTTCGAAAAGCCAGTCGGAAAGATTGCCTTCCTGTATCAGCTTTTGTTGCGATTTGGAAATGTTGCCCAATATGGATGCATATTCAGTATAGCTGTATTGCTCAAAATCGATCAGATTTGAATCCCAGACTGCGTGAATATTGCTGTTTTCCCTGAACCATTTTACGGCAATCCTGTTGCCTCCCAAATCTTCTTCCCGCCCTATATGCATGGGTTGGTGCAGGTCGCCGACGAGATGTATGATGAAGTTGAGTGCGACACGTCGGTCTTTGGTGGAGACTTTCTTGTTTTTCAGTATTGCTTCCAATTTTGGGATTTCACTATATATATTTTCCTGTTCAATGGCTTTTATAGCTTCCTGAAATTCCAAGCTGTCCAAATCGGACGGGATATTGATATAATGCCACACATATGTATGTTTCCATATACCGGTGGTATCCGACCGTATCTGGTCTGCCCAGTCGGATGAATATGCCATCGGATAGCCATTTAATAATTTCTTAATTTCCTTGTAAGACTTCCTGCTAAGATTTTGCTCTGCAATCTGTGCGATTATCCTGTGACCGTTTCTCCCCCATGCATACATTGAAGTAGCTGATAATGAAATAAATATAACAAATAGCAATATTAGTTTTTTCATAATTATAATACGTTTCTCTTTTCCTCATATTTGCTTTGATATCTGCACATAAAAAAATCGGAAACACCGCTAAATACCTAGTATGTCCGATCTTTTTGTAAATATCTTGCTGATATAGAATAAATATTATAGAATATTTTTGTATAAAGGAAGATTTTTTTTGTTACAAATATTATACGACATAATAACAATATGGTTAAAATCAAATACGTTGAAATATCCTTTATTTATTTATTTCATCCCGGAAGTTCAAGTCGCTTTATCAAAAGAGTTCTTTGAAAGAATGGTAAAAATTTAAAGATTCAATATTTAAGGATTGAGGTAGCGATCAAAAAAAAAGTGGAAAATGGAAAATGTATTACCTTTGTATCTATTTAACTACATATAGTCAATAAACACAAAAAAACAGTAAAGAATTCAACACACCACCCGCTACAAAGCAGGTAGATTGTGCTTCGGCTAAAGCCGACTAAAGTATAAGCGTCTAAAGACGGCGGTATTAACCACAACATTTGGAAAATAAAGAAAAAGATCATCAAATTCGTCCGATTTTAACCAAACATGGTTAATAAACATGAATACAACAATGAGTGTAAGTGATGAAATATAAATGATAGAATGCCTACCGGTCCATTTTTTATTACTTTTGTCATTTGTAAGTAACAATATAAACACCAATGAATGTACTAATTGTAGAAGATGAATATCTCCTTGCGCTGGAGTTGGCCGAGAAACTACTTGATATGGATAGTAATATCAGGATAGCAGGGCAGACGCAAAGTGTTGCTTCTACAGTAGAGTGGCTGCAACAAAACGAGTGTGACCTGATTTTTCTGGACATTCACTTAAGTGACGGCAGTTCTTTCGCGATATTCGACAAAGCAAAAGTAAAAAGTCCGGTCATTTTTACTACAGCTTACGATCAGTATGCCATCCGGGCTTTTCAGGTAAACAGTATCGGATACTTATTAAAGCCTATTGACGATAAGGATCTTAGACAAGCCCTAAATAAATATAAAGAAACAAGAAGCAATTTTGCGACCGGATTAGACAATCTGTTAGATTATTTAGATAAGACATCTTTGCCTCAGAAAAAATACCTGAGCCGTATCATGCTCAATCTGGGTAAAACTCAAATTCCCGTAAATATAGAAGATGTAGCTTATTTTATGGCTGAAGGACGTTACCTCTTTGCTATGACAAAGTCTGGAAAAAAATATTTTTATGAAAACACATTATATAAATTGGAAGAAATTCTGGACAATCGTGAGTTTTTCAGACTAAACCGCCGTTATATCATAAATTTCAACAGCATCGTTTCTTTTACCCCTTATTCTAAGAACCGGATAAAAGTGAAATTATTCCCTGAACCCGGGGAGGAGATTATTGTCAGTTCCGAAAAAATAAAAGAATTCAAACAATGGTTAGAAAGATAACGGATGGCATTTTTTCCAGTATATACTTTTGGGTAAGTGTATTTATTCTTTTATGCTTTTTTATGGCGGCCTGGTATGTAAATAACAGTGTAAAAAAAGAAGCGGTTACACAGGTTGGCGTTATGACGACAAATATCGCATTGAGTAATATCCAGATAATTGTAAATATGCTTGATGACTATGATAATAAGCTCTCCCTTATCAAAGTCGTATTAGAAAACAACGATAAAAAAGAAACTTTACAGGAAATTGTTGAAGAAATCAGAACTCTTGATCCAAGTATTAGTAATATTACTTTAGAACCTCTTAACGGACCACAGGAATATTCTACCGGAGTTTGGCGCGAGATATATAATAAGGATAATCAGTTGTTTTTTAAATTCTCTCTTGCTGTCAATCGAACCGAAAGGCTTTGTTTACTGGTCAACTTATTAGATTTTCATAAACGGATATCAGAAGCCCCTATTAGAAACTCTGCATATATTACCATCATAAACAAAGGCATATATCTCTACCATCCCGACGAAAAGAAAATAGGCTCTGTAATACGGGAACAGGATATGGAGTATGAAAAGTACCTTTTATCAAACCCGAAAGACACGATAATCAATACAAAATCGGATTACCTCGACCTTCCCGTATATAGTTATTACAAACTACATAATTCGGACAATGAGCAGTGGTTATTTACCGCTCATCTTCCTAACTTGGGTATAAGTGACTCAATACAAAAGACTGCAAATGATTTCCTGGTCATTTCTTTACTTGCAATCTTCTCATTTCTGGTGGTTTTTGGGCTAGGAATTTATCGGTGGCAAAAAGAGGCGGTTCGCCGTCGGCAAATCGAACAGGAAAATATGAATCTCCTGCTTAAAAGTGAACAACATAAGCAAACCATGATATCTACAGAATTAGAGAGGTTGAAAAGCGGGCTGAATCCTCATTTCCTGTTTAACTCTCTCGGCAGCCTGCGCGTACTCATAAGTAAAGACGCGGAAGTTGCCAAATATTTTGCAATTACATTATCCAATCTCTACAGATACATGCTGAAACAGGAAAATCAAAACATCGTTACATTGGCAGAAGAACTGGAGTTTACCGAGAATTATATCAACTTGCAGAAAATCCGGTTTGCGAATAAAATTGTAACGGAAATAACATTATCTGAAGAGATACTAACTTACAGGATTTTACCTATTTCATTGCAATTACTGGTTGAAAACTGTATTAAGCATACCAAGATATCAGATAACGAACCGCTTTATATCCGTATTTATGCAGAAGGAGAATTTATCGTCGTTACAAATAATTATAATCCGCGGGAACAGGATGATGATTATTCCGGCAAGGGTATAGATAATCTTATTAAAAGATATTCAATTTTAACAAAAACAAAATGTACATTCAAAATACAAGATGGATATTATTTTGCTAAAATCCCTCTTCTTTCTTAGCATTATATTCGTAATTAATCACCATTCACTACCCATTTTCGGTCATTCATTACATTTTTTTTCCTCAGAAGATATTACTTCCTTACTTTTAAGCCAAAGTTATGTCTTATGAGAATTTTATTATTTTTTATTATTTTATTTTTACCATTCACAGTAGAAGCTAACGTTGGAGCATTTAAGAAAAAGAAGGAGAAGGAAAAACCTGCCGAAAAAGTTGAAAAAACGGATAAATTTAAACAAATTACAGATAGCGCGACATGCGACACAGGTCTTTTCCCTATCTATAAAAAACAAAATGATTTCTATTTTCTTATTCCGGACAGCCTTACCAAGCGCGATTTCCTTATTGTAAACAAAATATCGCAGGTACCGTCCAATTTTAATGATGCCGGAATCAATAAAGGCATGAATTTCGAAAGTATAGTTATTCAGTTCGAAATAAACAAAGATCAGAAAAAGGTATATACCTTACAATATAAGCCATTTATTGAAGTATCGGGCCTGACTAAAATCAGTGAAAGCGTTGCCAGCAACTTTGGTAAGTCTATTTTAGAGTCATTCGATATAGAAGCTTACAACCAGGATAGTACTGCTGTGTTGGTCAAGGTTAATAAGGTATATGACGGAACAAAAACCAGCTTTAACAATGTGTTTGGGATGACAGGAATCGGTACCAGTCCGATAAAAGACTATTCTTATATCTCTACGATGAAAAGCTTTCCGCAAAACATCGTTGTTAAATCTATGCAAACAACTAAGATACCGGGGGCCCAGACAGAAGCCAATCTTACCGTAGAGGTTACATCCAACCTTGTATTATTGCCTGGAACACCGATGACTCCGCGTTTCGAAGATACACGTGTGGGATATTTTACTACCCCCCGCTGGTACTTTAGCGATGAACAACATGAACTTGAAAAAAGAGAAGTAGTGACACGCTGGCGTCTCGAACCTAAAGATAAAGAGGCTTATTTTCGCGGAGAATTATCCGCCCCTGTTAAGCCAATCGTTTTCTATATCGATCCGGCAACGCCTGCACAATGGCGAAAACATATAATACAGGGCGTTTACGATTGGCAGGAAACATTTGAAGCCGCAGGATTTAAAAATGCAATCATTGCAAAAGAAGTAACCGACGAAACGGATTTTGACATAGACGATGTCCGTTATTCGGCGGTAACATATGCAGCATCGGACAGGGCCAATGCAATGGGACCATCGGTATTTGATCCGCGTTCGGGCGAGATTATAGAGTCCGATGTTATTTGGTGGCATAATGTAATGACCGCCGTACATTCCTGGATGCGTGTACAAACCGGTGTCATAGATGAAAAATCGAGACTCAACAAGTTCGATGATGAACATATGGGAGAAGCTATTCGTTTTATATCCTCTCATGAAATCGGACATACTTTAGGTTTAAAACATAACATGGGCGCATCATTTTCTTATCCGGTCGATTCTTTGCGCAGCGAATCTTTCTGCTCCAGAATGGCTACGGCTAGTTCTATTATGGATTATGCCCGTTTTAATTATATCGCCCAACCCGAAGACAATGTGACCTCCATTACACCCAAGATAGGAGTGTACGACAAATTTGCCATTGAGTGGGCATACCGTCTTTATCCGGAAAATGATCCACATAAGGAACTGCCCAGATTAAAAACGATGGTAGCGGAGGCCTATAAGAACTCGCAGTATCACTATCTTCCGCAACAGGATATGCGTGAAGCTGTCGACCCGAGGGCTCAGAGCGAAGACTTAGGCGATGATGCTGTAAAAGCCAGTGAATATGGATTGAAAAATTTAAAACGTATCGTTCCTGAAATTCTGAAATGGACGACAAAAGAAGGGGACGATTACCTCAAAGCCGGGAAACTGATGAATGATATTATCGGGCAATGGCATCTGTACTCATATCATGTATTGACCAATGTCGGAGGTATGTATGTCAACCGTACAGTCTATGGCGATGGAAACAAAAGCTATGTACATGTTCCCCGCGATATACAAAAGAGATCGGTTCAATATTTGATTGACAACGTTATTTCATATCCCGGATGGTTGTTCGGAGACGATCTTTACAACTATGTGTACCCCATAAAGGAATCCCCTGAAGGGTACAGGGAATATGCTCCCTTTGTAAGCTATACAAACGCGCAATCATACGTCCTGTGGGATTTATTAAACGATGAACGGCTCGACAGGATGATTGATAATGAGGCTCAAAACGGAAAAATGGCTTATACGGCAACTGAGCTGCTGGGAGAGCTGTACAAGGCTGTTTTTTCAACGACAATACAAGGCCGCCCGTTAAATGTAATTGAAAAAGCGACACAAAAAGCATTTATCGACGCTCTTATTATAGCTGCTGACCGTAACGAAGTCACTAAAGAGAAGAAAAGCCTGGACAATGAAAATGAAAGCTTCAACTCTATTAAACTTTATTCCGGACTTAAACGGGTTTCAGAATCAGTCTCTATAAAAAGAGGAACATTACTCCGGATCGAACGTTTGATGAAATCAAGGTTAACCACTACAGACGAAGCTACCCGCTATCACTATGAAGACATGTTGCTACGCATCGACAAGTCTTTACGTTAAGTAAATTAATTGTTGTAAAAACTAAAAACTGTAAAATAATGAGATTATTAACACTATTGCTTCTTATTATTTCCACTATTACACTTTCGGCTCAAAACACTGTACTTATCAAAGGTAAGGTATTAGCCGAAGATGGAACCCCGCTTCCGGGAGCATCGGTATATATCGATAAAAATACAATCGGAGAGAAAACCGGGATAGAAGGAATAATTACGAACTATAACATGGGAACTATTGCCGATGCTGAAGGTGAATTTACTTTATCTGTTCCCAAAGGTATTATACATTTAACCTGCGCTTTTATAGGCTTTGAAACGCAGCAAGTGGATATTCGCGATAAAGCGGTTGTTACCATTACGATGAAAGAGTCCGGAAACGCACTCGATGCTGTAGTAGTTACCGGCTATCAGACAATAGAACGCAGAAAGCTGACGGCTGCTATTACCACCGTGTCTATTTCGGACGAAAGTGTAGGTACTGTAAACAGTATAGATCAGGCACTGGCCGGACAGGTGGCCGGATTGTCTTCCGTGCTGACTTCGGGTTCACCCACAGCTCCTGTAAAATTACGTATCCGTGGTATTGCTTCGTTAAACGGTACACAAGACCCGTTGTGGGTTCTTGATGGTATGCCTCTCGAAGGTACTGATATCCCGAAATTGGAGAATGACAACGACCTTGATAATATCCGCCAATCATCTATTGCAGGACTAAGCCCGTCCGATATAGAAAGTATAACAATACTTAAAGATGTGGCAGCCACTGCCATTTATGGAGCCCGCGCTGCAAATGATGTAATCGTTATTACTACGAAAAGAGGAAAGGTAGGAAAGCCCAGAGTGAATGTATCTACTAAATTAACCTATTCTCCTAAAAGAAATATCGACCGCCTGAATCTGATGAATGCCGATCAAAAAGTAGGGCTCGAGCTGGATTTACTACGATATGATAATTACTATCTGCAAAAAATGGGAGGCGTCCACCAAATATTACAAAATAATAATCTGGTAAACGATTACCTTAATAATGGCTGGAACGCTCTTCCTTCACAGGTACAGCAGGAAATTAATAACCTGAGAGCAATCAATACTGACTGGAACGATATTCTTTTCAGGGATACATTCGATCAGGAATACAATGTAAGTGTATCAGGAGGAAGTGAAAATATGCAGTATTATAACTCGTTTAGCTATTCTTCCCAGAATGGTAATGTGGAAAAAGTTTCGTCCAATCGTTTCAGTTTAATGAGTAAAACGAATTATAAATTTAATAATCATGTAAAAACGGGCTTATCAATCCATCTCAATCGTCGGACTAACAGTTCATATTTATCTGATACATACGGAATTGCAAATCCGCTATCGTATTCCCGTAAAGCGAATCCTTACCAACAGCCTTATGATGCTAATGGAAATTATTCATATGATTACAACGTACAGGATAGCGACAGAGGTCTTAAGTTTAATATATTCGAAGAATATGAAAATACGAGCAATAAGACAGATATTACCTCGTCAAACATTATCTGGGACTTGGAATTCAGGCTATTAAATGACCGGTTGAAATTGACATCCCAGCTTGGAATACAATCAGACAAGACATCGATAAAACAGATTGCGGAAGAAGAATCTTTCACAATGCGAGAACTTCGTCAGGATAGCTTCAAAGGAGGTAAATCTTTTCTGCCTGATGGAGGTGTCATCAGAAATAATGAGAACGATAATTCACAAGTGGCATGGAAAGGTATGGCCGAATACAGGGATACCTACAACGGCATACACGAATTAGAAGTGATGGGCGGTAGCGAAATCAGGAAAACATGGTATACTACTTTGTATAGCGCCGGTTTCGGATATAATTCGTCAACAGAAACGACTCAACCGATTGTTTTTCCGGATGCATCCAGTGCGCAATTATCCAGATACAGACAGTATCAAAGGATCAGACAGGTCAATGCCTATGCCTCTTTCTTTGCCACTGCATCTTACTCTTTATTACAACGTTATATACTGGGAGGTAGTATTCGTTTCGATGGTTCGGATCTTTTTGGAGTAGATCCTAAATACCGGTATTTACCTCTTTATTCCGTAAGCGGGTCGTGGAGAGTAATGGAAGAACCATTTATGAAAAACCAGAAAAATTGGCTGGATAACTTGGCTATCAGAACTTCTTATGGCATTCAGGGTAATATTGATAAAAAAACATCGCCATATTTATTGGGTAAATATGAGGTTAGGAGTCTTTTACCTGACGGCTCAGAGCAAATTATAAGTATCGCCAGTGCGCCGAATGACAAGTTACGTTGGGAGAAAACAAAATCAGTTAATCTCGGTGTAGATATTTCTGTATTGAAACAAAGAGTAAATCTTAGTGTCGATTATTATTACCGCAAAGGTACAGACCTTATAGGTTTCCAGATGCTTCCGCTCGAAACAGGATTCTATTCCACCAACATTAACTGGGCAAGTATGACTAATAAAGGTATTGAGATTGCTTTAAGGACTGAGAATATTACAACCAAAGATTTCTCATGGTATACAAACCTTAACTTCGCATATAATAAAAACAAAGTCCTGAAAGAAAAGGTGGGCGACCAAAATGTCCTTCCAAGTAGGGAAGGGTATCCTGCAGGGGCAATATTCGCCCTGAAAACAGACGGGCTGGATGAAGATGGCCTTCCGTTATTTGTAGACAAACAGGGAAATAAAGTTACTTTAGAGGAACTATATAAGTTACAGGATGTTTGGGGAATAGGCCTGGCCTCCTCGGATGTAACACCTCTTGAAGAACGCGGATTTTACTCATATATGGGAACTAAAGATGCTCCATATACAGGTGGAATACTGAACACATTCTCATATAAGAACTGGGAGTTATCATGCAATATAGCATATTATCTGGGGGCGCATGTCCAAATCAGGCCGCCTTACAGCAACAACTCTACCCATATAGGGCAGAATACCGATACTTCCATACTGGATAGATGGACTCCCGAAAATCCTGACGGAAAATTCCCGGCTATCTGGGATGGTGTTACGCGCAGTCTTGAATACAACTGGTACAATTCCCGGGAGGATATCTACCGGAGCCTGGATATATGGGTTAAGAAACAAAACTATTTCCGCCTGCAGAATGTCCGTTTAGCCTATAATATACCACAAGCATTAACACGGAAGCTAACAATAAATAATGCGACAGTTGCTTTGGAAGCCCGCAATCTGTTGGTATGGGGGACCAGTTACAAAAATTATTTAGATCCTGAAACTATGGGGAATAAATTCGCAACACCCATTCCGCGATCATTTGTTTTTAGTTTGAACTTCAATTTTTAATAATCCAAATTAATGACTGTTATGAAATATATAATACAATTACTATTCTTTAGCGGCATATTGGCATTGTCATCCTGCGGTGATTTCCTCGATATAAAACCTACTGGCAGTGTCATACCGCAAACATTGGACGAGTATCGTGCTCTGCTCACCGGAGCATATAGCGGCTTTCCTAGTGACAGAGGAGTTGTCGGATTCCGTGCAGATGAGATGCAGGTCAATGAGACTGATGAATTTGATATGGCTAACTATGGCGATATGCAGATATGGATAGACCGTCCGTCAAGTGACGCATCATATACAACAGGATGGATTGATTATTATAGCACAATATTTATAGCTAATGAAATAATAGATGCATATAATGACAAAACAATAAAAGATGGTTCACAGGAAGAGCTAAATCAGCTAGCAGGCGAAGCTTATATGATGCGTGCTTATTGTCATTTCATACTTGTCAACTTCTATGGTCAGCCTTATACTAAACCCGGAGCGCTGACAACAAAAGCCGTTCCTCTCAAATTAAATAATGATTTAGAAGCTGTACTGACAAGAAATACTGTAGAAGAAGTTTACAAATCTATACTGGATGATATGTCTTTCGCCCGCCAGCTTATCAATGTGAAAATATGGGATGAGAATAAATATCTATACCGGTTCAACACAACTTCGGTCGCTGCTTTCGATGCCAGAATAGCTCTCTATATTGGTAATTGGGAAAATGCGTATAACAAGGCTGAAGAGGTTATTGCAAGCCAGGCATATCTGGAAGACTTGAATGCGGCCGATGCCGTTGTCCCTACTTTGTACACATGTGGAGAAGTTATTACAGCAATGGAATTAACTCCGAGTCAGCAGGTTACCAGAACAGCTTTCCTTACTCCAACATTTATTGATATGTACGACGTAGATGACCTACGTTTTGGGTTCTATTTTGAAGGCCCGAACCAAGATGGCTATTATACAAGTAAAAAAACAGGATACACACAATACCGGCAAACATTCAGGGTCGGCGAATTTTATCTTACATCTGCCGAAGCTGCAGCAAATAAAGATGACTTGTCTCAAGCCCGTAAACGTTTGCTGGAACTTATGAAAAAGCGGTATAATCCGGCAGGCTATAGCGTGAAGGAAACAGCCGTAAATGCAATGTCTAAATCGGAGTTGATTGAAGAAATATTGGCTGAAAGAGCCCGTGAACTGGCTTTCGAAGGGCACCGCTGGTATGACCTTCGCCGTACAGCACGCCCTCAGATTATCAAAGAAATAAATGGGCAAACATATACTCTACAGCAGGATGATCCCCGTTATACGATTCAGATACCTAAAGATGCCATTGAAGCTAATCCCGGTTTGGAAAACTAAAAGCATACAACCATTTTAAATTAGACACACACTACTTTTTTCTTATATGAATAGGATTAAGTTGGCTGATTGTTAATAATATTAATAACCAGTCAATCTTAATCCTATTTTGTACTTTATGTATATTTTTGTTGCATTATTATGACAGCATCAATAGATACATCCAATAAAGAATTTAAAGATAACGCTGCTGGAGCAGATACCTTATATCTGCCAGTTGTTTATTTACCTCACGGGCGTATGTTCGTGCCCCTTAGCCAGATTGTTCTTCGCGGCCCACAATTCGCCGCCTACGTCCGTCTTCGAATAGAACTGTTTCATTTCCCTGTCGATACTGATGCGGATCATTATCACCGACAGGCCTTGTCTGTTCACATGGTCGCTCTGTAAATAAAACGAAATCTCGAATGTACTTTTTTCATAAACTTTTATTTTTAATTATTGAAAGGGAAAGGCTAAACTTATATACCAAGACGATATTTCAAATAATCATAGAGACATATTAGTTTACGAAAGTGAGTTCCGTTTTTGCTATCATCAATAAGCGACATGTTTTCTTCAAGATATAGCCTCAAATCCTCTGGATTAATTTTATCTATTGATAACAAAGGGGTGTAAATCATTATATGCAGATGATTATTTTTACAACCATTCTTTAATTCAAGAAAGGACTTGTAGTTTCTATTAATTTCAGCCTTCTTGTTTTTATAACTTAGGGCAACCGCACGAAAATCAGGAATTTTAACCGTCGATCTCATTTGCATTTTTTTTAACTATATGTAGTTAAAACCTGACACTTCTGACAGCTTTTTTACTATTTTCATCCTGTCATTTTTTATTTCATTAACTATATATAGTTAAAAGGTAACACAGAAAACAATTAATAATTAAGAATGAAAAATTAAGAACCAACCGTCAGCAGAGCTAATTTTTTCCCTCGTAACTTGTAACTGCCCGCAGGGCGCAGTAATTTGTAACTCTTAAAAAAGGTAACAAAGGTAACACATGTTTCAGCTTTTAGCTGATAGCTATTCGCCGTTAGCTTAGGCTATCGCATAAGTGGCTTTACAGTGAACAGTCATCAGTCAGCAACTTGTATCTCGTGTCTTGTTTACTTGTATCTCATATAACTTTCAACTTATTACTCAATACTTACTACTTTGATAAGGTAACAAAGGTTACACCATTTCACTCATTTGCTAATATGCTAATATACTAATATACAAATTTGCTAATTCATCTTGTCAAAGAGCTATCAGCCAACAGCTAATGGCTATCGGCTAAAAAATGTATAGATAAACTTTCTGCATAAAAACACATATTTCGTGCGTTTACCCTATCTATTTCTAAATGAATCTAATAAAAGCATAACAATTACTATTAGTTTTTGCAGGGATTTTGAAAGACGGTCAGCGGAAGATAATGAATTGCGTATATAGTCAGTAAAGGGGTTACAGTATGATTTGAACAGCTCGAAAAGTGACTCCCTTCTATAATATCCACATAGGTAAAAATGCGCAGATATTAATGTTTTCTGACCAGATATTTCCTCATTATTTTTCTTACTCTAATTACATTTATTCAACGAATAATATTATTGATAAATCAATCGAATATAATTGAATGGATGAAATTATACCATTATTGACGTAACCTTTTTTATAATATAAAGAAACGATTTCGATTACCATAAATTTAACTATTTTTTATGCAGACGCCTGTTATTAAAATTCATTACAGTCCCTATATATGGCTATTTTACAATCTATTGAATAGCAATTTGAATTAAATCATTGAAATCAAAAACAATAGGGTTAACGTTTATTTTAGAGTTTTAACCCGATTTTAACCCATTAATTAATCCTAAACCTCCGATTTTCAAACAAAAAATAAATAAAACGAATACTAGAAAAAAGACAATTAGTCTAAGTATAAAATATACTTTAAATCTTAATTAATGCATAGAATCACACAAAATATATCGATTAACAAATCCACTTTTTCTTTTGAAAATTTGGCACTTAACCATATTTTATTAGAGAGAGAGAGAGAGAGAGAGAGAGAGAGAGAGAGAGAGAGAGAGAGAGAATACATATATACTAACAACTCTCAGGCTATTTAAGAAAGCCGGGAATATACGAAAAAAACTGAAAACAGAGGCTTGTATACCATACAAATGGTATACAAGCCTCTGTTTTTTATTTCTAATATGAATAAGCACTCACTATCAGTATCCTAATTATCTAATCTCTAACCTTAATAAGAAAAATATGAAAAAAAAACAATGACCCGCAAAATGAGGGGAATGACTTACCCCGGCCATATCTATGGATATGAAGAATTTTATTACAGAAAAAATTTAATCTTAATTATGAAAAAACAATGACCACAAGTATTAATATTTCAAATTAATAAAATGTAACGCTATGAAAAAATTAAAGTATCTAATGTATTTGACTGTAACAGTTTTATGCACATTATTATCTTGTAGCAATGAATCCAATGATCTTATAACCGGTAATGGTGAAAAAGAGCAAAAAGAAGAAGAGAAGAAAGAGCTAAAATCTATTTATCTGGAAAATTATATACTCGACACTAATCAAGGTCTTTATATCGCCCCAGGTATAGAATGGTGGCATAATAGGGAGGGAACTTTTGGTTGTTACTTATATGATGTTTATTACCTAGACACTCCTTATTCTCCGTATTCACCAAACAACTATTTCCATTATATAAATATTATTTGGAATGGATACCCGCCATATAATTATTCTAATTTCCGAGACTATAGAATGCAAGTACAATACCGGATTGGTAATTATGATTGGATAACCCCAGGAAATATAGCTAACGTTGAGGGAGTTCCATACCGAACATATGGAATCTATAATATTCTGGGGCATGAGGCAGCTTTAGACCTAAATTCTACAGATTTCGCTTATGGTAATTTAGAAATCAGAATAAGAATGGTGCATAAAGATTTTCCAGGTCCAAATATTGGCACAATAACAGAACCGAAATATAATGCCAACTTAGTTTCCAAATGGGCTTATTGTAACCGCATAGTTAATAACATTTACGGTTCAGGAAGCCCTTTGTTAGGAGATACGAATAGTGGAGTATATGGAAGAATTAAAATTTATGTCAGCATACCTCCCGATTCAAATCATGAAGATTATTCTTATTTTGTATCATTTGGAGAACATTCCTATGATAGAAATTTTGCAATGGGAGGGATTAATGGTTTTTATTGGAAGCCTGCTAAAACAGGAACAGTTAATATTATTGCTCAAAAAAGAGATACTTCATCTAGCTCTACATCTATAAAGACGGTCTCAAAATCCGGTGTGTATGATGCAGGTACGGCAAGTCTGGCTTTCAGCTTTTCACCAAACGAATTTTGATAATATCATTAAGAACAGCTCTCTTAAGTATCAGTCAATAAAATATTTAAAACTCAATGAAAAACATTATGGAAAAGTTTAAATCTTGGTGGCGTATCTGGTGGATAATGCCGCTCCTGCTATTTCTTTGCCTCACAAGCTGCAAAGATAACAATGAGAACAGCAACAGCGCGCCTCCTTTTGATTCTTCCCAACCGGTGGTGGTAACCGATTTTCTTCCTAAAGAAGGAGGTATAGGACAACGATTGGTCATTTATGGAAAAAATTTTGGTAATGATCTTAGCCTTATCCGCGTATATATTGGTGGTAAAGAGGCCAAAGTGATAGGTGTGGAAGGTGAAAGCCTTTACTGTCTGGTTCCCGGAAAAGCGATAAAAGGAAACATCGAAGTATGGGTGGGGAAAGGAGACAACCCTGTCGTAGCCGAAGCCGGTGAATTATTCCGATATGAACGGAAGATGGTCGTTTCCACAGTGGCCGGGTATAAAACCGACAGGGACGACCAGGGATGGAAAGACGGGAAGTTTAAAGACCCGGACCCAAACAAAATGGCGGCAGGATTCAGAAACTCAGGGTGGTTGAAATTCGACCCGGTGAATCCTAAAAACCTGTGGATGGTATGTGATGGAAACGACGGGCTCTATCTGATAAATTTTCAGGACAGCACCATCACCAAAAGACAGGGAGGATTCGACCGTCCCCGCGCAATTGATTTTACCATCGATGGGCAGTACATGCTTGTCGCGGAAGACAGGGGAGGTGAAGACGACCGGAATGTCATCAGGGTCGACCGCGCCCAAAACTTCGTAAATAAAGATATCATTACCAGATACAGGCAATGCAATACAGTAGCGGTTCACCCTGTAAACGGCGAAATGTACTTCAATAGTTACGAAAAGGGGCAATTCTTCCGCTACGACCTGAACAAGTATTTCAGTACAGGATTGGGGCCTAAAGACTATGTCTCACTATTTTTTGTCCACGACCCGGAATGGGAATACCGTATCATTATACACCCTACGGGAAACTACGCATATGTAGTGATAGTCAATAAACATTATATCTTACGCGTCGATTACAACTGGGAAAAGCAACAGTTCAATCAACCCTATGTCGTATGTGGTACAATAAGGCAAGCCGGATATGAAGACGGCGTCGGTACCGGTACGCACCTCGATCAACCTTATCAGGGAGTGTTTGTGAAAAACACCGAATATGAGGCAGCCGGGAAAAGCGATATATACGATTTTTACTTTACAGACAAGTTTAATCATGCCATCCGTAAACTGACGCCCGAGGGGGCTGTCACCACGTTCGCGGGAAGGGGTAGTTCCAGTATTAATCCTAACCCTTATGGTTATATCGACGGGGATTTGCGCGAAGAAGCCCGTTTCGACCGTCCAACGGGAATCGCTTATAATGAATCGGAAGGCGCTTTCTACATAGCGGATGACGAAAACCGCCGCCTCCGCAAAATTGCCTTGGAAGAAACGGATGAAGAATAATTTAATTTATGAAGAAACACATATGATTATGAAAAAAATTTTAATAATATGTATGTCATTAATAGCTATTTCCTTTAATGCTTTCGCACAGGAAACCATTGAAGTGACAGGGCGGGTGACAGATGCCGGTAATGAGCCGTTAATTGGCGTGAGTGTCGCCGTAGCCGATGCTCCGGGATTGGGTACCATCACCGATGTGGACGGAAAATATAAAATAAAACTGGAAAGATACAAGAAACTGGTTTTTACTTACATCGGTTTTGAAAAACAGGAAGTGCTGATAAACGAACAGCGCGTGGTTGATATCACGATGAAAGAATCCGAATCCAGCGTACTGAAAGAGATTGTAGTAACAGGAACCGGTGTGCAAACAAAGCAAACCCTGACCGGAGCAGTTTCCACGGTTAATGTAGAGGACTTAAAATCAAATCCGACATCGAGTATATCCAACGCGCTGGCCGGTAATGTACCGGGTATTATGGCTATGGCGGTATCGGGCCAGCCGGGGAAAAACATATCGGAATTCTGGATACGGGGAATCTCCACATTTGGAGGCGGAAGCAGTGCGCTTGTGCTTGTAGACGGATTCGAGCGCGACCTGAACGATATTAACATAGAAGATATAGAATCTTTTTCTGTACTGAAAGACGCCTCCGTTACAGCCATTTATGGCTCCAAAGGAGCCAATGGTGTTATATTGATTACCACCAAACGTGGTAAATCGGGCAAGATAAACATCGACGTAAAAGTGGAAACTACATATAACACGCGTACCATTACGCCTGATTTTGTAGATGGCTCCACCTATGCCAACCTGTTGAACGAGTCCCGTATCACCCGCAACTTTTCCCCTATCTATCAACCCGAGGAACTGGAGATCCTGCGTTTAGGACTCGACCCCGACCTGTACCCGAATGTAGACTGGAAAGATTTACTGCTCAAAGACGGGGCTATGGCGTACCGGGCTAATATGAACATGAGTGGGGGCGGTACTACGGCCCGCTATTTTGTATCCGTCAGTTATTCGGACGAAGGAGGCATGTATAAAACCGATAAAGCGCTCAGAGAGGATTATGATACCAATGCGAATTACAAGCGCTGGAATTACCGTCTCAATACAGATATAGACATCACTAAGTCCACTGTACTGAAAGTCGGTGTATCGGGAATATTGTCGAAACGGAACAGCCCGGGAGTAGGTGATGAAAATAATAATGTATGGGCGGCACTTTTCGGGTATTCTCCCATACGCACGCCGGTTATGTACTCAAACGGCTATGTACCCGCTGTTGGCACAGGAGGGCTGACCAATCCCTGGGTGATGGCTACGCAAACAGGCTTCAATGAAAACTGGGAAAACAATATACAAACAAATGTCTCCCTTGAGCAAGACTTCAATTTCATAACCAAGGGGCTTCGCTTTACCGGTCACTTTGGTTTCGATACAAACAATACGAATAATATATATCGCCGTAAATGGCCTGAACAATGGAAAGCCGAACGCGCCCGCAACGCTCAGGGCGAATTGGTCTTCACCCATATTTCCGATCCCAGTGAAATGACCCAGGGTGGCTATTCGACCGGTAACCGGCGTGAGTTCCTCGATTTAATGCTTAACTGGGATCGCGGATTTAACGGGCACAATCTCGGTGCAACTCTTAAATATACGACTGACGCTTTTATTCAAACCGTCGATTTAGGAACCGATATCAAAAACGGAGTATCAAGACGTAACCAAGGATTGGCAGGACGCGCGACGTATAACTGGAACTTGCGCTATTTCGCGGATTTCAATTTCGGATATACCGGCTCGGAGAATTTTGCCGTAGGTCAGCAATACGGATTCTTCCCTGCGTTCTCGGTGGGCTGGAATATAGCTGAAGAAAAATTCATTAAAGACAACCTGGAATGGATGAACATGTTCAAAGTGCGTTATTCCTGGGGTAGAGTAGGTAACGACAATTTAGGAAAAGACAGTGCCGGGAGAGATATCCGCTTCCCGTATTTATCCTCTATGGCAGAAATAGGGCAGATGAACGCTCAAAACGTATGGGAACCGGGAGGAGGGTATCAATTGTCCGATTTCGGCGCCTACCATTATATCGGAGGCTTGCAGTATACTCAGGTTGCTTCGCCGTATGTCACCTGGGAAATTGCTACCAAAAACAACCTGGGCTTCGATTTATCGCTTTTCGGAGATAAATTCCAGGCCAATGTGGACTTCTTCGATGAAAAACGTGAGGGAATTTATATGACGCGTAACTTCTTACCATCTATGGTTGGTTTGGAAAGTACACCGAGTGCTAATGTCGGGGCTGTAAAATCAAGAGGATTTGACGGGCGTATCGAATACAAGCAGAAACTGGGTGATGTGAATCTGACCGTCAGAGGCAATATGACATACAGCAAAAATGAAGTGCTTGAAAGAGACGAAGAAAACAATGTATATGCATATCAGAATCAGGAAGGCTACCGGGTAGACCAGGCTAAAGGGCTGATTTCCTTAGGCCTCTTTAAAGACTACGATGATATACGCAACAGTCCTACACAAACTTTTGGTACTGTTCAGCCGGGTGATATCAAGTATAAAGACGTCAATGGCGACGGTATTATAGATGACGGAGACCAGGTGGCTATCGGCGCTACCCAAAGGCCTAATCTTATTTATGGTGCGGGTATATCCGCCAGTTGGAAGGGATTTGATATAAACGTACACTTTCAGGGAGCTGGAAAATCGACATTCTTTACATACGGAAAAACCGTATGGGCTTTCAGTGAAGGAGAATGGGGTACAGTATTAAAAGATGTAATGGGACCTAACCGCTGGATATCAGCCGATATTTCGGGCGACCCTTCGACAGAAAACCCAAATGCCTCGTATCCCCGCTTAAGTTTTGGCGGAAACGCGAATAACTACAGGAACTCGACTTTCTGGTTACGAAACGGAGCGTATCTCCGCCTGAAAACGGTAGATATAGGGTATACGCTGCCTAAAAACTTAACAAATAAGATTCATTGTAACAACATTCGTGTATTCTTAGTCGGTACTAATCTCTTGACTTGGTCTAAATTCAAGCTGTGGGATCCTGAACTTGCGACTCCCCGGGGAGAAGACTATCCATTGGCTAAATCCATTACATTGGGCTTAAGTGTTAACTTATAAAATAAAGCAATATGATAAAGAAAATATATATTCTATTATTGGTGCTGGGAATAGGATTTTTTCCCTCCTGTTCGGATTATCTGGATTCCGACCAGTACTTTAAAGATCGTCTGACTACGGAAAAAGTGTTTAAGAGCAAAGTTTATTCCGAACAGTGGTTAGCGCATGTATTCTCAGAGTTTACTGATATAAATGCGGATGTGGCAAGTAAGGGACATACACCGCACTGTTTCGCAGACGATATGTATTATGGCGACCGCGACTCCGACCTCGACCCTTCCAAAAACGAACTGTCATACAATATGTTCAAAATGGGAGAGTATAGTGAAGGAGACAAGCAGGATTCATGGGTTAGATCGTATAGAGGAATACGGAATGCTTCTACATTTATCCATAATATATATATGAACGAAGAAATGAGCCGGGACGAAATAGAAGATTACAGAGGCCAGGCTCGTTTCGCCAGAGCATACCTGTACTGGCTGCTACTGCGTAAATATGGGCCTATTCCGATTGTCCCTGACGAAGGTGTCGACTATACGGAAAGTTATGATAATATAGCGACTCCTCGCAGTACATACGAAGAGTGTGCCGAATACATCGCTACCGAGATGGAACAAGCCGCGAAAGAAATGGAAAAACTGGGAATGAGACGAGGTCAGGACGTCATAACGCGTCCTACTTGTGGAGCGGCTTTGGCTACCCGTGCCAAGGCACTGATATATGCAGCCAGCCCGTTAGCGAACGGCAATACGGCAGGATGGGCTCAATTATTAAAAGACGATGCAGGCAGGCTTTTACTGTCTCCGGACTACAATGAGGAAAAATGGGCTAAAGCGGCAGCCGCGGCCAGAGATGTCATCGAACTGGGGGTATATGATTTATACTGGACCCCTCTCCGGGCTACAGGCGACAATGTAGAACCCGCAACCATTATTCCGCCGGATGATGGTAATTTTTCCGGAAAAACCTGGCCGGGAGGCTGGGCCAATATAGATCCGTACCGTTCGTACAGGGAAGTATTCAACGGAACATTGAGTGCATCGAGTAATCCTGAACTTATATTTACACGCGGGCAGAATCAGGGAGGTGAAAGTATTGTGAGTATGGTAGCACATCAGTTGCCCCGTTCCGCCACAGGCTGGAATACCCATGGGCTTACTCAGAAATTGGTAGACGCTTATTATATGAATGACGGGACAGATGCTCCTGGCAAAGATAAAGAAATCGGACGGGGAGACGGTAGCAACCGCGTATCCGGATATGTGACAAAGGAAGATTACGATGCCGGTAAATATAAACCGTTGAGAGAAGGCGTATCGTTACAATACGCTGATCGCGAGCCTCGTTTTTACGCGTCGGTATCTTATAGCGGCGCTTTCTGGACTTTACTGAATGAATCGCAGGAGCGCAACCGTAACCAACAGGTATTCTACTACCGTGATAATGCTCAGGGAAATGGGTTCAATTCAACCAATGCATATTGGTTGCGCACAGGATTCGGCGTAATGAAATTTGTCCATCCAAGCGATACGTATGAAGGGGGAAGCTCATCCAGGATTGTAAATAAAGCGGAACCCGCCATTCGCTATGCAGATATCCTGCTTATCTACGCGGAAGCGTTAAACGAACTGACAGGCTCGTACACTATCCCATCGTGGAAAGGCGAAGCATACACCATCAGCCGGGACGTTACACAGATGAAACGGGGAATCCATCCTGTACGTATTCGTGCCGGCGTACCGGACTATCCGGAGACAGCATATGCGGAATCGGGAAGAGACGATATGCGTAAAAGAATAAAACGAGAACGTTTTATAGAGCTTATGGGTGAGGGACAGCGCTACTTCGATCTGCGCCGGTGGATGGATGCTCCGGTAGAGGAAGCCTTGCCTATATATGGTTGTAATGTATTAATGACTGAAAATGACAGGGATTTGTTCCATCAACCAGTAGCCGTATGGATACTTAAAACCACTTTTGCCAATAAAATGTGGTTCTGGCCTATCAGCCACACTGAGCTGAAACGCAACAACCGCCTTACGCAGAACCCCGGATGGACATACAATGATTAATAAAAAAATAAATGAATATATGAAAAAGATATATGGTTTGTCATCCTTGCTCGCTGTACTGATAATATTACTCAGTTCGTGCAACGATGAATGGAAAGATGAGCAATTTGAACACTATGTTTCTTTCAAGGCTCCCATAGGGGATGGAGGAGTAACCTCTATCTATGTTCGCTATAAAGACACTGACAAAGTGGTTTATCAGTTGCCTCTGATAGTCAGTGGCTCCACAAGCAACAATAATGATATGACTGTTCATGTAGCAACGGATCCGGATACTCTGAGAATCCTGAATTACGAACGTTTTCAGAGCCGCACCGATTTCTACTATAAAGAATTGACCAACCAGTATTTTTCAATGCCCGAAAGTGTGGGTATAAAGGCAGGGGAAAACACGTCCTTGCTAAATATTGATTTTAAGCTGACCGGCATTGATCTGGTGGATAAATGGGTACTTCCATTGACTATTTTAGACGATCCTTCTTATAATTATATCGCAAATCCACGTAAAAATTACAAAAAAGCCTTACTTCGTATAATCCCTTTCAATGATTATTCCGGAGTATACAGTGGTACGGCCCTGAAAGTTAATATGGCCGGATATGAAAATGAGACACCTATCGTTAAGTCTGAAATCCAATCATATGTTGTTGATGAGCATACACTGTTCTTCTATGCCGGAAATATAGATGAGGAACGTATAGATCGCGGAAAATATAAAGTTTATGCGACCTTTAATGAGTCAGGAGGCGTAACATTTTCTTCTGATAATCCGGATATGCAGTTGATTGTGAATAAAGATGCCAGTTATGTGGTGAGCGAAGTAATGGATGCTGTGCGTCCATATCTCTTACATCGTTATGTGACGATTAACAATATCGACTATCAGTTTACAGACTACACAATGATTCCAAATGTCGATATAGTATATAAGGTGACAGGCTCGCTGATTCTTGAACGTAAGATTAATACTCAGATACCTGATGAAGATCAGGCTATAGAATGGTAGGCTGGTAATATTTAAGTTTGTGACGGAAGAGGATGCTGCTACAAATAAGCAGCATCCTTTATTCTTATCCGGGCCATCGCACGAAATATGTTTTTTTGCAGGAAGTTTATCTATGTATGTAGCTGTTAGCCTTTAGCTGATAGCTTGTAGCTCTTTGAAAAAATGAATCAGCAGATTTGTAAATCAGCAGATTAGCAAATTAGCAAATGAATGAAATAGTGTAACCTTTGTTACCTTTTATTTTTAACCACAGAGTAAACGGAGTAGCACGGAGTTTTTAGAAGAAAAAGTGACAATAAAAATTGTGTAAAAAGTCGTCAGGTTTGTCAGGTTTTGTACATAAGCTAACGGCTAATAGCTATCAGCTAAAAGCTGAAACATATGTTACCTTTGTTACTTTTTCAACCATACACTGTTAACGAATATAAAAATGACAAGTAAGAAATAGAAGAAAAGTTGTCAGATGTGTCAGGTTTTAACAATATACAGTTAATAAATATAAATTAAACTACTTATTATAGCGACTAATTTTCGTGCATTTATCCTGGCTTTTTATTATATTTAATATCTTTACAAAAAATAATTATGAATAGATATTATATGCAGAAAAACTTGAATCCTTTGATTACAAGTAGATTACAAGTAAAATGCATAAAATGTTTATTTTTAGAATATCATAAAGGACATCTATTTGTAAATAGTTGATCATCATAAAAATAAATTCTAATATGAAAACACGAATAGTATTGGTATTCCTTTCTGTATTTATGGCCGGGAAGAGCTTGTCAATAAATATATCCGGCAATATTGGCACTGAGAAACCGGAAAAAGGAATATTTTCTCCACCACTGATGGGCTGGAGTTCATGGAATGCCTTCCGCGTAAATATAAGTGAAGACATAATTAAACGGCAGGCTGATTATCTGGTTTCAAAAGGATTGAAAGATGCCGGTTATAAATTTGTGAATATCGACGACGGATTTTTTGGGGCGCGCGATAAGTCGGGAAAGATGCATGCTAACCCGGAGCGCTTTCCCAATGGTATGAAACCCGTAGTCAATCATATCCACCATCTTGGACTGAAAGCCGGGATCTATACAGACGCAGGAAATAATACATGCGGCTCGATGGCAGCGGAAGATCAGGATAAATCCGGTGTAGGCGCCGGAATTTACGGACATGAATTACAAGATGCCGAACTTTATTTTAATGAATGGGGATTCGATTTTATCAAAATAGATTACTGCGGCGGCTCGTATTTAGGATTGAGCGAAAAAGACAGATATACATCTATCCGTAACAATATCGACAAAGTAAAGGAAGGTATTGCACTGAATATCTGTCGTTGGGCATTTCCAGGCACATGGGCCAAGGGCGTGGCCGACTCATGGCGTATAAGCGGGGATATCAATGCTCATTGGAATTCGTTGAAATATGTAGTAGGTAAGAACCTCTATATGTCGGCTTATGCAGGGAACGGACATTATAACGACATGGATATGATGGTCATCGGCTTTCAGAATAACAGCATGGTAGGAGGGACAGGGCTTACCCCGACCGAAGAAGAAGCCCATTTCGGTTTATGGTGTATTATGAGTTCCCCGTTACTTATCGGATGCGATTTGGAAAAGATACCTGAATCTTCATTGAAATTATTGACGAATAAGGAACTTATTGCCTTGAATCAGGATCCGCTCGGGCTGCAAGCATATGTCGTACAACACGACAATGAAGGGTATGTGCTGGTAAAAGATATTGAGCAAAAGAGAGGGAAAGCACGTGCTGTGGCGCTTTATAATCCCGCTGATACGCCTTGCTTATTTTCCGTACCCTTTTCAGCATTGGAATTTGAAGGAAAAGTAAAGGTAAGGGACTTAGTAAAGCACACTGATCTGGGTAGCTTTTCAGGATCTTTTGAACAAGAGCTCCCTCCCCGTAGCGCTATAATCCTGCGTATGGAAGGGCAAAACCGTATAGAGCCCGTATTGTATGAAGCTGAATGGGCTTACCTACCTCTGTTCAACGATCTGGGAAAATCACCGAAGGGAATCTTGTATGCGGCAGATGAAAAAGCTTCAGGAAAAATGAAAGTCGGTTACTGTGGAGGCAGTCCGGAAAACTATGCCGAATGGAAAGAAGTATATAGCAAAGAAGGCGGGTATTATGATATGACAATTTTTTATTCATTTGGCAATAACCGCAAACTGGAACTGACAATCAACGGACAAAAGCAAATACTCGAAGAACTGGGTACAGATGATAACCACTCCAGAATAACAGTGCCCGTAGAATTAAAACCCGGATACAATATAATCCGGATGGGAAATAGCTATAACTGGGCTCCTGACATAGATTATTTTACATTGACAAAAAAATAAGTCTATTTTTCATTCTCAAAACAATATTTTATACCATAAGATTTACCGGCTTAAAAACCGGAAGGAAGATTTCCTGCAAACAGCAACTGAGGTTTATAAACAGATATTGGGTAATTAAGCTCTTTGCATATGAGAAAAGAAAATATAATCTCTGTAAATTCAAACAAATACTATCATGGAAAGGCGAAACTATTTACTATTATTGCTATTGCTATTGTTTTTACCGGCTCCTGTAACCATACAGTCCCAGAGTAAGCATACCTTTGAGATAAAAGGCGGGGATTTTGTCTACGACGGAAAGCCTGTCCGCATTATATCGGGAGAGATGCATTATCCCCGTATACCTCACCAGTACTGGCGTCACCGTATGCAAATGTTGAAAGCAATGGGTCTAAATGCAGTAGCCACATATGTATTCTGGAATGCACATGAACCCGAACCGGGTAAGTGGGACTTTACCGAAGATAAGAACCTGGCAGAATATATAAAGATTGCCGGTGAAGAAGGCCTGATGGTTATCTTGCGCCCTGGTCCTTATGTATGTGCCGAATGGGAGTTCGGGGGCTATCCGTGGTGGCTCCAGAATGTTGAAGAAATGGAACTGCGACGCGACAATGAGCAATTCCTGAAATATACCCAATTGTATATAAACAGGCTGTATCAGGAAGTGGGTAACCTGCAAATAACCAAGGGTGGACCTATTATTATGGTACAGGCCGAAAATGAATTCGGTTCCTATGTCTCCCAGCGGAAAGATATTCCTCTTGAAGAACACCGCCGTTATAACGCGAAGATTGTACAGCAACTGAAAACAGCAGGCTTTGATATCCCTTCTTTTACATCCGACGGCAGCTGGTTGTTTGAAGGCGGGGCTGTACCGGGCGCTCTTCCTACTGCAAACGGTGAAAGTAATATTGATAACCTGAAAAAAGTGGTGAACCGGTACAACGGAGGACAAGGCCCCTACATGGTTGCTGAGTTTTATCCGGGCTGGCTTGCACACTGGGTGGAACCTCATCCCCAGGTAAGTGCGACAAGTGTTGCCCGCCAGACAGAGAAATACCTTCAGAATGATGTATCTATCAACTATTATATGGTTCATGGTGGTACTAACTTCGGATTTACAAGTGGTGCCAATTATGATAAGAAGCATGATATACAACCAGACCTGACCAGTTATGATTATGATGCACCGGTCAGTGAAGCCGGATGGGTTACCCCAAAGTTCGATTCACTGCGTAATGTTATCCAAAAATATGTAGATTACACTTTACCGGAGGCTCCTTCCGCTATTGACCTGATAGAGATTCCGTCTATAAGACTTGACAAGGTAGCGACCTTGGAAGGCATGGACTTTAAGACAACAGAAAATAACACACCACTGACCTTTGAACAACTGAATCAAGGGTATGGATATGTTTTATACCGCAAACACTTTAACCAGCCGATAAGCGGGACATTAGAGATAAAGGGACTGCGTGACTATGCCACTGTATATACAAATGATGAAAAGGCCGGGGAGCTGAACCGCTATTTTAATAAATACACAATGGATATTGATGTCCCGTTTAACAGTACATTGGAAATACTGGTGGAGAATATGGGACGTATCAACTACGGCTCGGAGATTATCCATAATACAAAAGGGATTATTAGTCCTGTCAGGATAAATGATATGGAAATCGAAGGTGGCTGGCAGATGATTTCGATTCCAATGGATAAAGCCCCTGATTTCAGCAAGATGGACCAGGCGAGTGTATATGATAATAACGAATCAGCGATTAAATCACTGGCGGGTAAACCTGTGTTGTATAAAGGTACTTTCAATCTGACAGAGACCGGCGATACTTTCATCAATATGGAAGACTGGGGTAAAGGGATTATCTTTATCAATGGAAAGAATATCGGCCGTTACTGGTATGTGGGTCCACAACAGACACTTTATATCCCGGGTGTGTGGCTTAAGAAAGGAGAGAATAAGATCATTATTTTCGAGCAGCTGAATGATAAGCCGCATACGGAAGTGAGGACGACCAAAGTGCCGGTATTAGCGAAACTTAAGATAGGGCAATGAATAAAATACGGTATGTATAACTGTGTGTAAATTGTATACAGATTAAATTAAGGGCATATAAATTTAACTGTGTCAGCTAATTTTTCTTCTCAATAACTTAGGATCTTTTTATGTCCATTTCTTACAATGGGTAATGTAGATCCTGAGTTTTGTTGGTTTTACAAAACTAATAAAATATTGGAGATATTGTTATTAATCCAGTAATGTAAATCTGTCCGGATATATAATAGCCAGTTGTTGAGCTGTTTTGCTCCATTCTCAGAGTGGCATTATCCACTTCTTTTTGATATTACGGTAAGCCAAGTAAACGAGCTTTTCCAAAGCGGCATCATTGGTGAAAACACCTTTGTTTTTAGTAACCTTCCTTATTTGACGGTGATATCCCTCTACTGTGTTGGTGGTGTATATCATCCCTCTGATCCCATCAGGGTATTGGAAGTAAGCCGAGAGCCGGTCCCAGTTATTACGCCATGATTTTATAATGATGGGGTAATCCTCACCCCATTTAAGTTCCAGATTATCGAGTTCGACTTCCGCCTGTTCTTGCTGACAGCACGGTAAACCAGTTTAAGATCACGCATAAACTCTTTCTGGTTTTTACTGGCTACATATTTAATAGAGTTCCGTATTTGATGGACAATGCAGGTCTGAACGGTAGTATCAGGGAAAATACTTTTGATAGCATCGGCAAAGCCAGTCAGATTATCTGTACAGGCAATCAGGATATCTTCTACTCCCCGGCTTTGTAGATCGGATAAACAGGACAGCCAGAAGTTGGCTCCTTCACTTTTAGCGATATACGTGCCTAACAGTTCCTTATATCCCTCTTTGTTTATACCCAGAATATTGTAGATAGCGCTGGTTACCGGCCGGTTCTTATCGTCCATAACTTTGTAATGGATGGCATCCATCCAGACGATCGCATAGACATTATCCAAAGGACAGCTACGCCAGGCCTGTATCTCGGGCAGAACCCGGTCGGTGATGGCACTGATAGTTCCAGCTAATATCCGGTTACCCAAATTCTCCTCCATCCACTCACTGATCTGGCGCGTACTGTTACCCATAGCATATAAACCGATAATATGATCCGCAACGCCATCGGCTAAAATACGCTCCCGTTTTTTTATAAATTCCGGCTCAAAGGTAGATTCCCGGTCTCGTGGTGTATGTACGGTCACTTCGTCTAGGGGCGTTTGGACTTGCTTGGGGGTATGACCATTGCGACGATTGCCGGACAAACGTTCATGTTTGTCCAGATGAGCATCCATCTCTCCTTCAAGAGCAGCATTCAGGATATTTTCCAATAAGGGAGCAAAAGCTCCGCCCTTACCAAATAAAGACTTGCCTGACTAAAATTGTTCTAAGGTTTTCTTCTTAATACTTTCAAAATCAAACTCTTTTTCCATAATAAAAACTGTGTGAGTAAAAATAATAATTTATTCTTGCTTGACACAGTTTAGTTCACAGTATCATTTTTAGAGATAGTTAATAGTACACTACCAAGCCCAGCCAGCCCCTTATAAAGTATAAAATCAGTTTTCTCTAAACTTTCTTGTTTTTGTTTTACAAAGCTGAATATATCCGTAAATGACATTTCTTTGATAGTAGAAATCCCAAAATATAAATTTTCTAAGTTCCATAACTTGATTGTTGACGCTATATCAAGATTGCCGACTGTTTCATCAGAGTTCAATAAACTAACATCTTTCCAATATTTTTTTAGTTGTGGTGATAGATTTATTTGAAAACGATGAAAGATATAATGATCTACTTTATCATATAACTTATATCTATGTATTTTTTTTAAAACATGTGGGAGTAATCTCATAATCTGATCCACTTCAGCCTCACAATTCTTCTTGACACTTATTTTCTCTAAAAAATATAGAATTGAATTAAGATGATACAGGGAGGTTGTTCCTTTATATCCAGAAATTCCTTTATAACAGAAATCCAGAAGCTGGTTTATATATTTATCAAATTCCTCGTTAGATTCATTATCTGGCAATCTCTCTAACAAGTATATCCCTTGTCCCAATAGTGAAGCAGAGGGATCACAACTCAATTGATAAAAAACTCTCTTGTCTATATCAAAAAGTACATCATTAACATCTCCTTCTACATATTTATTCTTTATCAAATAGTTTACTCCCCATCCTATACCTGAAATCCCAGATTCAAAATCAGGAGAACTATGATTCACTGAATCCAGGACTTTATCTAATAAGTCATCTGCAAAATCGCAATAATATTTACGACCAGCATAGCGAGCATATTGATATAAATATAGAACAATTCCCATCCTGCCATTTAACAATCCCGGATTTTCTATATGATAGCTATAAAGCAGAAGTGTATTTGCTATTTTCAGCAGCTCTTTTTCCATAAAATATTATTTTGTCTTGTTTATGACTTCCCTAAAAAATTCAATGATATAAGGTATATGATAATCATAAGTAAATTTTAGCCTTTCGCTATGTACATTTCGTTCAATTTGAGCTAATTTATTTTTATTTTTCAATTGAATCACTAACTCATCAAGGGTTTTATAGAATATGCCAACGTTGTGATCCTTAACATAGTTTCTCATCGATACGATATGGTCCGGATTATTTTTTTGAATCATTGGAATTCCCGCTGCAGCTAATGTACTTATCCGTGCAGGAATATTTAAATCGGCCCAACTAGCTCTCATCAATGAGTTACAATTGAGACTATCAAAAGAATGCAACCATCCTGCATCATATTTTGAAAATTCTTTAACCCATCCAAATTGAGAAACATGTGGTTCTACATGGAAATGATTAGGAGCAGCGTTTCTATAATGTGATAACATTGCCTCTTCAGATATATGATTTTCATTATATACATGAACATGAATATTATTCTGTGCTAAAAAATGCATATCTGAAGGAGTGAGCCCAATTATCCTTCCTACATTTACGGTATGTATCGCTCCATCAGATTCAGATAGTTTTTCAGAGAATTCTCCATTGAAACAATTCCTTTTTGGCAGTTCCGGATCTAAGATATATACAGGACGAGATAAAGAATGGAAAGGGACAAATAATTCAAACCATTCTTTGACTTCTTCATTGAGGTACATTCTACCATCAGCATAGGTATAAAGCTCAATTAGTTTATTCCATAATCCCGATTTCATAGCCTCGTGAGGACTTTCTTTAAAATGCCAGATAAAAGGAATACCTGTATTCGCCTTCATCACTTCATGAGCTATATCTATAGCTCCTGTACTTAATTGGGCATATATTACATCAGGCTTTAGTCCTTTAACTCTCTCCTGCCAATTTTCGTACGGGATATCTTCTACATAGCCAAAAGGTAACGGTCCTATTGTGGAATAACAAAAAGCAGGTTTAGCCCATAGTCCATACAATTTATGCCCCGCTTCTTCAAAAGCATATACCCGTTCCGAATTATATGCCAGGTCTCCGACTAAAAGTATCGTTAAATAACCATCTGATAACTCCTTCTTAGCCCTAAAGGGCTTGTAAATTAAATTTTCATCTATGGTCTTATAATTAGTGGCTCTGTACATAATGGGTTCTTGCACTTTATAATAATGTCTATATCGGTTCAGTCCTCCGCCAAATTTTTCACCCGTTATTTTATGTCGTTGATTAGGATGACTCGTCCATTCACATGTCGCTTTTTTAGTTGGGACAAATATTCCCTTGCCTGTTAGTTTTTTCCAGAAGGTAAAAAATAAATCATCAGATACATATTCTTCCCTTTCTACCCATCTATCTTTAGTGTTCTTGTGAGCTGTTTGCACAAGAAGCAAATTATAATTTAACCTTACACCTTCAGATTGTCTATATAATAGAAAACCTGGATTCCCGGATTCATCGTATCTCACCCCACTAAATGCAAGTATAATATCTTCAGATTCATCCAATCTTCCCTTAAGTGATTCTAGATGATCTCTATCATAAAAATCATCAGATGGAAGATAAGCAATATAACTATATCCAGCAATGTCTAGTCCTTGGTTGATAGCATAACCCAGTCCTTGATTATTATTATTTTTCACGTATCTTATTTGAGGATTTACCAAGAAATCAGATATAAAAAGTTCCGTTTCGTCTGTACAGCCATCATTTATAATGATAAGCTCCCAGTTTGTATACGTTTGCGTATATAAGCTCAAAATGGCTCTCCGTATAAAGGAGGACTGATTATAAGTGGGCATAATGACTGAAAAGCCGTCTTTCATATTAAATATTTAGTATTACGTAATATTTCATCTTATATGCAAAATTCACCACGTTAAGAGTATTATGAATAATCATTCTATAAAAATAATTTAATACAGAAAGAAGATATGAATATTCTTCTTTCTGTATTAATTCACTAGAAATTAACCGTTACGGTTACACTTCCTCCACCACTGCTACTAATGCTACCGCTCACACTCCAGCCACTACTGCCGCTATAGCCACCGCTAGCATTCCAGCCACTATTGCCACTGTAACCGCCACTTACATTCCAGCCACTACTGCTGCTATAGCCACCGCTTGCACTCCAGCCGCTGCTACTTCCATAACCACCACTTACACTCCAACCGCTACCACTATTATAGCCGCCACTTATATTCCAGCCACTATTGCTACTGCTACCACTCATACTCCAACCGCTACTACTAGAGCTACCCAATGGAGGAAAAGAAGTAGTATAGTCATAATTCGAGGAAGTTATTAATGGGGGTATATAAGGAGGATTTCCTCCTGTTCCTCCTACATATTTAGCTGCTTCGGCTGCTGATAATTGTTCTAGGTCGTCTAATAAAATTCTTTTTAATTTTTTCATAATGTTTTTTTTTGATTTAACTCTATAAATTAAATTGCTATTATTTTATTTCACCTCCTTTCTTTTTATAATTTTAGTTTATAGCTTCCACTCTCATATTATCAAAATCGAAAACGATTTTTTTTCCTAGTTTTTTAATAAAATTGAGACCGACCACTCCATCAAAAATATTAATGTGGGAGAATTTATCCACTATAATAACTCGCTCCATATCATAATTTACTAATCTGCCATTGGTATAAATTTTCACGTCTTTTACATATTCGTATGGAATATTGAATGTACTTCCGGTCATTGTATGATGATGCAGGGGTTCTTTATTCTCTACCGAATCTATTTCTATATTGTCTTTATTTTTTTCGTAAAATGAGGTTGTTAAGGTTAGAAAATCATCCGCCCCCGAGTCTAGGTACCCTACATAACTTAAACCATTGACTCTCAATTTTAAATATGGATTATCCTTTATTATAAAAATGTTAGAAAAATCATTGGATCGCATATGCTCTGTGTTGTTTGGAAAAGAAATTGTACTCTTTTCCCAATCAAGCTCAATCTTCCCGATTCGCTTTATTGCAGGCAGTCCCATTACTATTTGATTATCACTAAAGATTCTTTCAATATTTAGTTTTGTTTCATTGTCTAATGTGGCTGGTAAATGGGAATGAAAATTTTCTTCAAAAACCAAAACTGGAATATTATAAAGTTGTACATTCTTCAAATTTATACTATCAATTATTTCTAAAACAACTTTTCTTGGTTTACCATTTACCATCTGTATACTATCCTGATCGCTTACTGACTTTTTTGTTCCAATTTTATCGGCAAGACTCCGTGTCATCATAAAATATGCAGTAACTCCTGTATCAAACCAAGTCTGGACTGCAACATCATTATATCTAGCATCAATATATATATATTTGCTGTTATTAAGTTCGATAATATCATTCTCACTACACTCCTTTCTTACTATCCTTATTCGAGGTTCATTCATTTCCCTATTCTTGAAAGAAGACTTTATATTTTCTACATAATTGATTTCTTTCTGAATAAAGTCCGGCTCCAAATCAAATGGATTTCTATTTAAATAATCCAGAAATTTATCACAAGAATTTATCCCATCTTTAAATCGTTGCTCATCTCCATAGAGCTTAAATAATCTTCCATAATAGGTACCAATTCCAGGCCCCATTTTTAGCTCATAATCTCGATTTGAAAACACGTTTTCCAAATAAATAGCAGCACTATCAGATTTATTGAAAAAAAGAGCCATATGAAATTTATATAATAAATCAAGAGCTTTATCATTTGATGGTAATTTATCCGAGTACTGCATCCGAAATTCTCTTGCATCAAAGCATCTACCCTGCTGCATAAGATTTACTAGTTCCTGAGCATAGTTACGTTGAGCAAACGTAACCGAAGTAAAAGGGAGTAATAATAGGATTAAAATAATTCTCTTCATTGCACTTGGTTTAGATTTATAAAACTTATACTTTTTGACTATCATTCTATCTACTACAAACTATTTAGGTGAATATTTTAAAATATCCATTTTCTGCTCCAACAAGGCTGAAATCTCTTTCTGTTTCTCAAAATCGTAAAGAGTCAACTTCCTTATCTTAAAATAACCGGACCAATAATATTTAAGTGTATTTAGATAATTCCGCTGGGATTCCTTGTATCTATTCAAGGATAAGGTAAGGGTGCTTATATCCGCTTTACCTACAATAAAGCGTTTTTTATTTATCCTGTAAGCCTCGTCTGCCAGTGACAGGACTTCTTTGGCAGAGGATATTAATTCTTTCTGATTATCAAAATTGTCAATTGCTGATATTAACTCCTGTTCGAGATTCTGTCTTTTTTGTTGTATGGAAAACCGGGTAACCCCTAAATTACTTTTTGCCATATTCACCCGTCCTTTCCTTACTCCCCAGTCCAAGATAGGGATTGACAAACTAACCGTAAATATATCCTGTTGCAAAGGCCTGCGATATGCTCCTGCGAAATTATCTGCCACCTGATTAAATCCGACGCTGGCTGAAACGCTGGCCCCAAATGCCGCTTTTCGATTCCTGTCAACTTCTCTTTCTACCTCCAGTATTTCTTGTTGGTAAGCCAGATAGTCAGGGTTATTATTTTGTGCATATATTAGAGCATCATCGACTATTACGGGTATATCATTTGTCCTGTCCGGTAATTTTAGTGTGTATCCTTTATTCTTATCAAGATTCAAAAATGTAATAAAAGCAAACCTTGCATCTTTCAGGTTTAATTCCACATTTTTGAGCGTATTTTGTGCATTGATCCTATCCAGTTTCAATGTCAGTACATCCGCTTCGGATATAGCTGATATTTTTTGTCTTTCCAATCCGATAGTATATAAAGTATCGGCCGAGAGTAAGTTCTCTAAAGCTAATTCATGCTCTTTTTCTGCCTGTGCATAGTTAAAGAAGTATTGTACGGTACTTTCTGCTATTTCCTGTTGGCGGTACAGGAATTGCTTCTTCACTTTTTCGAATTTCAAAGGTTCTATCTTCTTTTCCCATTTAAAGCTGTTGAATCCGAATAATGCCTGGGAATAACCGACACGGACAGGTACGCTGTTGAATTGAGTATAGGTATTTTCCCAAAAATTTCGTATATAGCCTAATTCCGAATCAACGAAGAAAGTTCCTCCGGTAAGATCAAAATTTTGGCTCAAGGTTAATCCTGTGGATGAATAGAATGATTGTTGAGTTCGATACACATCTATATTTTCTTGAAAATCATAACGCTTTACGATGTTCCTATTGTACAGGTGTCATCTTTAAGGATAATGCCGGCAGACGAGCGGCCTTGTATGAGCGGTATTCCCAATAACCTGATTGGTAATAATTCTGAGCAATGAAGGCTTGTAAAGAACTGTCAGACGCAATTTCGATACATTCAAATAAGTCCAATTCTTTGTGCTCTTGTGAGTAAAGAGAAACGGAAAAAGAACTTATAATACCAATTAATAATATAAGAAATACTTTCATATACTTGGTCTATTTGGTATTGAACTTTATGTTATCGAATAACCTTTCGATCAGCCGACGATCTTTCACAATGATATCGGCTTGTCCTCCGATTTCGTATTTAAAATCCAACTTATCTCCATAGTTTGTAATCAGGCCGTCCGGCATATCTACCATTACAAGATAAGTATTGATATTGCTTTGTGAAGTTTTATATTCATTGGTAATGAGTGATATAGACCTCACTATTCCTTTTATAGATCCGAACTCTGCATACGGATAATCATCCAACTTGATTGTCACATTACTGCCTGTTTTCACTTTGCCCGCACCCATCGCAGGAAGCAGGACTTGGCCAAGTATGGAATTTTCTTTTGGTACGATACCGAACACATCTTCTCCGGCCTGGACAAATTGATCGTTAGCCCAGAATTTAAGAAACTCTACCTGTCCGTCAAACGGAGCTTTTAACACATAGGTTTGTTCCCATTGTTTGATCTGGTCATTCAGTTCATGATAGGATGCAAATAAATCGAGATGGAGTTGCCTTTCTTTCTCCCTGCGTTCTACCAAAAGTTGGGACAACTTGTTTTCACTTTCTGTAATCTGCATTTCAACAGAGGCTATTTCTTTCACTAGATTTTGATTGTTCTGTCTGGCTGAAAGGAGTTCTATCCGGCTCCTGTCTATTTCAAACTCATATGTTGACACAAGGTCTTTATTTAATGAAGAATATTTATCCAGCCATTTTTCAGAAATCTCCAGATTCTCTGTAGATATACTCAAGGCATTTTTTGTTTCATTCAATATTTTTTCTCGCCACTTGATACCATCAACCAGGCTTATTTGCTGCTGTTCATAAACATTGTCATCGGAATAATCAATTATACTTTTCAGCGAAGACAGAAACGAGTAATATTTCATATTCAGTTCTCCCAGAGATACTTTCTCAGGGAATAGGGTTACTGTATGTTTAAATGTTCCCGATTCGTTCGGATCGAACTGATTCATCAGGGAGGCTATTTTCTGTACATCATCTGTATTCGCCGAGTTTTGAATAACTGCAATATATTCTCCTTCTTTTACAGTGTCCTGCGCCTTAAATCCCAGAATATTGATTTTACCCGATACATGAGCCGGCAATTTAACAGGGGACATATTCGAATTTATCTTTATTTGTCCTGTAACGACATCGGGATATTTTATTAGCCATCCAAAAATAAAAAGCAATATAGAAAAGACTATTATTGCCGCAGCCACCCACTTGCTGAAAGCAGTAGGCATACGGTCTATAATGTCGCTTACCTCTTCACTCCGTTTTGAATTATCCCTCGACTTCGGTCGTAACTTCAACAGGTTCCAGATCATATTGACTTTGTATTAATTCATGATAATGCCCTTTTCTTTCCATTAGTGTATTGTGGTTTCCTAATTCCACAATCATCCCGGCTTTCATCACAACAATCTGATCCGCCTTTCTGATGGTACTTAACCGATGGGCAATAACAATCACTGTACGGTTCTTAAACACATTGTTCAGCGCAGTTACAATCTTTTGTTCGTTGATGGTATCCAAGGCATTGGTCGCTTCGTCCAGAAAGAGGTAGTCAGGGTTCTTATACAGGGCTCTCGCTATCAAAAGCCGTTGTTTCTGTCCCCCGCTAAGGCCTCTGCCCATTTCTCCAATCATCGTTTGATACCCCTGCGGCATAGCTTCGATCTCTTTAGCTATATTGGCTATATCCACTGCCCTTTGTAAGGCCTCATAATCTATTTTTTCTTCATTCAATACGATGTTATTTTGTATCGTATCATTAAAAACCTTTCCCTCCTGCATGACACTTCCGCATTTAGCTCGCCATTGCCTGAGGCTGATGTTATTTATATTCATATCCCCGATACATACTTCTCCGTATGATGGCAGATACAATCGCAACAGGATTTTTAATAATGTAGATTTACCGCAGCCACTATCGCCGACTATAGCTGTAACTTTTCCTTCAGGAATTGTCAGGTAGATTCCTTTCAATACTATCGGTGCATGAGCAGAATAGGCGAATGATAGGTTTTTAACAACAAGGCTTTTATCTCTGGGTAATTCCATACTGTTGGCTGATATGGATACCATTTCGTCTTCATCGCGTAACTGGTGTATCTCATTGATACGCATAAAACTGATCTTTGCATATTGAGCCGATTGAACAAATCCAACGAATTGGGCTACTGGGCCATTAAGCATTCCGATTATAAACTGGGTGGATATCATAATACCGAATGTAATATCCCCGTTGATAACAGCAATGGCACAGAAAAAGGTAACAGCCATATTTTGCATACTATTTATAAACTGGGAACCTAACATTTGAGCATTATTGATATTCAATATCTTAACATTCAGTTTATAAAGGCGTGCCTGAATAGCTTCCCACTTCCAGCGTTTAGTATCTTCATAATTATTTATTTTTATCTCCTGGATGTTTTCGATAGTTTCCACCCAATAGCTGCGATCTTTGGATAGCAGGTCAAAATACTCCCAGTCCAGCTTACGCCTGACTTTAAGAAACATGAAAACCCAAAATACATATAACACACTTCCACCTAAGAATATAAAGAAGATAGTCTTGTTAAATATCAACAGAATGGCACTGAAGATCACAAAGGTGATAGAGGAAAATACCATCCCTAACGAGTTATTCATAATGAAGGCGCGGATGCGTTCATGGTCATAAGCGCGTTGCAGAATATCCCCTACCAGTTTGTTTTCGAAGAAGGAAACCGGAAGCTTCATCAGTTTGATGAGGTAGTCGGATATTAAGGAGATGTTAACGCGGGTGGTCACATGTAGCAGCACCCAGTCGCGAAGTACATTGGACAGGGTAATACTTAACAGCAATACAATATTAGCAGCCAATACCATATATACAAAATTCACATCCTGTGTCCGGATACCGGTATCGATAACTGCTTTAGAGATGAAGGGCAGGAAGGCTTGCAGTATGGTAGCTATAAACATGATTAAAAATAAGATACCAAAGGCCTTTTTATAGGGCGTAAAATAGCCCAACAGGTTTTCGAAGCTTTTTAGTCTTTCTATTTTTTCATGTGCCTCGATCTGTCTAAAATTAGCCATTGGTTCCAGAGCCATGAGAATGCCGTATGGTTCATCGTTTTTATACCATTTTTCTTTAAACTGTTCATGGGCATAGGAAGTTAAACTACGTGCCGGATCAGAGACATAAATTCTTTTATTGGTGGCCTTATAGATAACGATAAAGTGGTTATTATCCCAATGGATAATAGCCGGCAATACAATCCGTGCGACCAAATCGTCTATGGTAACTTTAACGGATATGCTACGTAGTCCTATTTTATCAGCAGCATAACTGATATCCAATAAAGAAACACCCTCACGAGTGATGCCGCATAAATCGCGCAGATATTGCAGTGAATAGTATTTGCCATAGTATTTGGCTATGATTTTCAAACAGGCAGGTCCGCAATCTTTGGCATCCATCTGATATTCGTGAGGAAAGGTGGTAAGTAGCATAGGTGTATATAAAAAATTATAATACTAACTAATAGTTATCACTAAAAAAGAAGATTATTTATACCGTAATTATTGTTTATCAATCCATTTTATTATTTTATAGGTTATGTCATCTTCTACATAATACTCTCCATCATTCCATTTTGCCAAATTATGTTTATAGTTTTCTAATATTATAGTTGGAAATTATTGTTGTCTCCTTCACTCATTAATTATAACCAATATCTACATAAGCCTTCTCAATATTCCATCATCATATGAAGATGCTTCCAATACGGGAACATTTGTCTCAAAATGAGAGAATATCGTTAAAAGATTTTCAACCCTCTTGATGGTGTCAATTCGGACAAGAAATAGAAATATTATGTCTTTCAGGTTATATTTCATGATATTTTAAAGTATTTGATTACGAGAGGATGGCCATTATATATTTTTAACCATCATCATCTCTCTAAAAAAACGATATAGTCTTATCTTACAGCAAGATAATCAGTTTAAGTTCTTAGCTATTTATTATATTACTTATGCATTAGTGACATTTGTTAAAATTACACCTATAAGTTCTTTTTTCACAAGAATTCATTGTGTTATAAAACATAAAAAACAGAACAAGGTATATTGTTAATTGAACCTTTCCATTCATATTCATAAATATCTTTTTTTATTCAAATAATAGTTCTATCTCTAAATAAAACAATAATTATTCATCTTTAATCTGTAGCGTTCGCAATATAGAATGAATAAAAAGAACATTGAAAAAATATTTAAAAAGATAATCAATGACCTATAGCTAAACCATTTTTAAGCTTAAACTTATATATTCCACCTAGTTTCCTACTTTATAATGGTATAAAACTCTCAGTTTGTTTTTATCCCATATTAAGTTTCATTAGCTATTAAATTACACATAATTACTCAATCATCAAATTGATCTAAAATTATAGAGAAATAGCTTAGAGTCATCTGGATACATATACAAGACAGTTATACTCTCAAGCCCATAGTACATTGTTTATAAGGCATATGCACACTCTTCAAATTATTTTATTTGTAAATTTTAGAGTTTCATCTGATTTTGGTAAAAATTGAGGTATACTCATTTCTGAAAAAAAATAATTCGCATTTCCTACAGAACACATTACCGATAAAAGTAATAATTGAAAAGCGTGACACTAGTTAAGTAAGCAAAATGATTAGTATAGCGTAAAACAACTATAGAGCATGAGATCCTTAACAAAATGTTCTACAAACAGTTTCATTTCATTTGGCTTTATCTTGTATTTAACTGTTTTATGAGAATGTTTATATTGACTGCCATTTTTATGCCATCCACTTATCCAGCATTTCCTGTACAATATCTTCATCGTGTAAGTGCGTATAAATATTTTTGATGTCGTTCCCTTCCGCATGCCCCATTATACGCTCGGCAATACTGTCTCTGATACCTTTCTTCGCTGCTATGGTTCGGAAACTATGCCTTGCCCGATGGAAGGTCATTGTCTTATTGATTTTGAGGTCTTTCATGATCTCTTTGAGATATCGGTTAGTGGGTTGATTGGTCAGAGGGGAAAAAATCTTTTAGAAGAATTCTTTCTCTTTTGTTTGGATACCATTTTTCGTCTTTATTGTGATCGTTCTTTCTAATAATTGTTCTACAGTATTTGAAACAATAGGGATTTTATACATAACGCCTGTTTTCTGGTGCTCATTGGTAAGTAGGTAGTAAGTTGCTTCGGCTTTATCTTTCTTTAGTGTAATAGGCTTTAAATCGCTGTAGGTGACATTGTAAAACTCTGCATACGATAAGGAGGTGTAACAGCTAAAGAGGAAGTCCCTCAGTACTTTATTTTCACCTTCGGTGTATTTACTTGTATCATAGGTTGTTTAAAGCTTCTTTAGCTCTTCTTCGGTCAGGATATCGCTGTTCTGGGCTTTTGTGATCTTCTTGATCTCGAATTTATCGTAAGGGTTCTTGTCAATATACTCTTTGTTTTGTGCCAAGCCTAGCAAAAATTTAAAGTTGGCGTGTTTCTTATAGATGGTAGAAAGCAGATTGCCTGTTTTGATTTCGTAGTCGTGAAAGCGTTGGATGTATTCTAATGTAATTTCACCGAAGGTAAGTGTGGGTTTCCACTCCTTCATCTTATTGATCAGGTTATGGTAGTTATCCATTGTGCGGGGCGAAGGTGCGGACTTGATTAATTCAAGTTCTTGTTCGATAAAGACATAGAAATCGGCATTGCCGTAATACTTGTCTTTGAGCTTTGAGATGAATTCGGTTACTGGCAGTGGTTTTAGAAAGTTATCCAGTATGATACTTTCGGCTTTGTGGTATTGTTCCTTGATGAGTTGGTTGTAGCGGATATGGTGGGGTTCGGTAGCTTTGACCTGTTTCTTGTTATCGTTCCAGTGTTTGGGATGTACAGATATATTTAATCCTATAAACGTGAATCGCCTATAGGATGTATAACGGATGCAAACTTGCTGTTTACCTTCCTTTGATAATTGTTCCTGAGTAAGATTTTTAATGTCGCTCTCATTGTTTCTACAATTGTTTTCTAGTCTAACAATTGTACAACAAAAGCATGTATTTTATGAAGTCTCTTATTTTAACCTCTCCACCACAGTAAGGTTATTTCGCTGATTATCTTTCGGTTGTTTGAGATTTTGAATAACTGTTTCTATTCCTTTTTCACCTTTAGTAGTCCCAGGCAGAGTTGAACTATTTCTTAACATACCTGAACATCAGCGCGTTGTAATCTCCAATTTTTTCTTGTAGCATTTTGGTAACGGAACTCCCTTACCTACTCTGCCCGGGGCTCTCCCCGAATGCGGATGCAAAAATAGAACAATTTTCACTTACCGCCAAACCTTTTCCCCTTTAATTTCGAACTTTTTTATCTTCCGGCTGATTTCCAGCAACATAAAAATAATCGCAGTTCCTGTTTATAACGCTTTGGTAACGGAAAGTCCGGCAAACCGCAATGCTCCCGGTATTTGGAATACCCTGCCCAAAATGATACGGCAATTGTTTTTTGCCTTTTTTGGATTTTTGCCTTTTTATATACCGGATATTTATTATTTTTACAATCCGGCCGGGGAAAAAGGGTTTAATAAAACAATTATTTTTTGGTCCACGGCCAGCCCCTCTCCCTAGTATTTTCATTGCCTGATTTTTTTAAGGCTTCCCTCCAGATAAGGAGAGGGGATTTTTCATTCTTAATTGTTATACACTATACAATCATGATATACTACTGCCTGCTGAAATTGATCTTTGCGATAGCTTTCGTTGCCTGAAATCCAGCGGGACTATTTCTATCCGGAAGGATCGGTTCATAAGTTTTCAAACCATCGCAATAGAGTGTATCGTTTTCGTCGATTGTAATATTCCGGTCTCTACAGAATGGCATGGGCAAAGATTTACTTGCGGTTTAAGCATATTATATCGGTTCTGCTACATGAAACGATCTGACTACCAGTTAAGAGGTATATTATATATTGATGGCATATCAGCTCTTTTTAAATCCCTGAATATTTCCGGAAAAAGAAATATTTGTGTAATTTTGCAGTATTATTGCAAAATATCGCAGATATGAAAAATATATTTATTGAAAGAGCCATCACACCCGCCATAAGAGAAGCGGCAGGCTATTTTCCGGTTATCACCATCACAGGACCGCGGCAGTCCGGAAAAACAACGCTGATAAGACGGCTCTTTGAGGAACTGCCCTATTATTCTCTGGAGAACCTGGATATCCGTAACTTCGCGGCAAACGACCCCATCGCTTTCCTTAATCAGGATACGCAGGGAATGATACTGGATGAAGTACAGAATGTACCGGACCTGTTGTCCTATATACAGGGTATGGTGGACGAAGACCCGAACAGGCGTTTTGTCTTATCGGGTAGTTCGCATTTCGCCATGCTCAAGACCGTCTCACAGTCACTGGCGGGAAGGACGGCCATCTTTGAGTTATTGCCCTTGTCTTATAACGAAGCGGCGGGGCGTGCCTATGGCAAAACACCGGACGAATTACTCTTCGATGGATTTTTCCCCGCCATATACGCCGGGAAGAACACCCCTTCCCTGCTCTACCCCAATTACGTGAGAACCTACCTCGAACGGGATGTCAGGGATTTATTGCAGGTCAGGGACATGATGCAGTTCCAGACCTTCCTGCGCCTGTGCGCCGCAAGGACAGCAAACCTGTTCAATGCCTCCGAACTGTCCAATGAAGTAGGTGTAAGCCTAAATACCATCAAGGCATGGCTGTCCGTATTACAGGCTTCATACATTATCTTTTTGTTGCAGCCTTATTTCGAAAATACCTCAAAGCGGCTGACAAAGACCCCGAAGCTCTATTTTACAGATACAGGCCTGGCATGCTACCTGTTGGGCATAGAAGCACCGGAGCAAGTAGCAAGGGATCGCAAAAGAGGGGACCTTTTCGAGAACCTGATCGTCTGCGAGGCCCTAAAATACCGCTACAATAAGGGAAAAGAAAGTAACCTGTTCTTTTACAGGGATAGCCACCACAACGAAACGGATCTGGTAATCAGGCACGGGGACCGCTTCGATGCAATAGAAGTAAAATCGGCCCAAACCTACAACACCGAATTTGAAAAAGGGCTGAAAGCTGTGGACAAAGCATTTCCCGGCCGTATTGACAGTAAAACCATCATTTACACCGGAACCTTCGAAAATACAGCGGGAGACATAAAGCTCCTAAATTACAGGAACCTGCACAAGATACTCGACCGGAATATGTAAAGGCCCGTTTATCCAACTTACGGCCGCTGCATATTGCCAGAATATCTACTGTATAATAGATGAAATGCAGGTGATGTTTTACAAAGCACATCACCCTAAGTGATTATAAGAAATTTGAACAGATGATTGTTTTATAGAATGACTATAACCATAACCTTCTATTCCAATGCCATATTTTTTCTCTCAAAATGGTTGTAATGGCGGCTTTGAAGCATAAGCATATAATTGGAATAACGAGTACGGACAGTGCTTTCCTTATACTAACGCTCTCTATTTTAGACATATCTCTTATACCTATACCCTGAACAGGCATTGATAGTATATTTTCGGTCAGTTACCAATGCCCATGCCTGTATTTTTAATGAAGATCACAAATATCGCCGGCCGGAACTGAAATTTTCCGGCCTACTCTACTCGGCAATATTATTATTGAATCACCTCTCCTTTTCCGTTTATTGTAATATAATAACCATCCCCTGTAATCTCACACGAGAACAAATCGTTTCCGATGGCGGATATATTTTCATAAATAGCTGGAACGGTTATTTTACCACTTTTGTCTAATAATCCGTATCTACTATAGAATATGATCTGTAATCGCTCAGTACAACGATGACTTCTCCCTCATTGTTTGTCAGGCCGGAATTATATATAAGTTTCCCAGGGAATCATAAACAAACGGCTGTAATACGGTTTTCAGGTCATAAGCCAAAAGCTTCTGCTGTGCCCGAACTTAAAAAAGTTCAAATATTCAGATAATACAAAGATAGACCCGAGAAATAGATCCGGTCCCGATAAAAACAGGGAAATTACACAATATATTGCTGAAAGAAAGGAACGGAATTGAAAAAGATGAATTATTAGCAACTGATAACCTGAATGTTACAAACAAAATATCCCTAACTGAAATCAGTTAGGGATATTTCCATTTTTATTCCTGCCAACTTTGTCCCGTTGAACTTTTAGAAGCAAAGGCTATGGAACAGGTTTTTATTACGATCGAAAGCAACGCTTTCAAAACCATAATGAACAAGCTCGACCGTATAGAGAATTTTATACAGTCCAGCATCAAAGAAATCGAAGCTGGGAAAAATGAGGCGAATAAACTGCTTACCGGGAAACAGGTTACACAAATGCTGCACATATCCAAACAGACACTATGGAGGATGCGCGACAGGGGCGATATCCCCTACATCAAACAGGGAAATATCTGCCTGTATGCTCTCTCTGAAGTACAGGACATACTTAACAACAAAGTTATCAGGCGCAGGAGGAGTCTCAATGGCAACTCCACGAATGAATGAATGAATATAATCGTTTTAATATGGAACACTTCAAAGAATATTTAGAAAAGATCATCAACCTGCTTACAGCCAGGTTCGATGCCATCGAAAAAAAGATCGACCGGTTATCCCGGGTAAAGGATGTCACCGAAGGGGACTTGCTGCTGGACAACCAGGATGTATGCCAGTTACTGAACATCACCTTCCGCACCCTGCAACGCTATAAGCAGCATAAGATACTCCCCTACTGTAAAGTACGGGGGAAGTCCTACTACCGCAAATCCGATGTGCTGGCCATGCTCAATAAAAAAGAGTAGGCCCGGGGAAAACAATCAGTCTATAAACCGGACCCTGGTGATCTTACCTCCGGTGACATCATAAACAGCTACTGCGTGGATGATTCTTTCGCCGGTGGTGACTTTCTCCTTGTCGATGACCTTATTGTTGATTACGATCCTGTTCTCTATCAGGCAGTGCAGGTCCGGGGTATCCCTGAAGAAGCCTTCGTAACCCAGCATGGCCTTGCATGATAAGCGCACCCTTCGAATTGTAAATTTCGATGTCTTGTGAATAAGTCGCTATAAAGGCGTCTATATCCCTGGCGTTATAAGCCGCCAACTGGCGTTCGACAACGGCCTCAGGCGATGGTACGCACTGCTCCTTCTCCTGAGCGCAAAGGCCCGGCAGGGAAAGGATAAGCGATAAAAATAAGAGGGCACGTCTCATCGTTTTTTTGTTTTCTGTTATTTTCTGTCCTTTTAAATTATATATATTCTATATTACACTTTTTTACCATTACGATGCATTTTATTAGATATTCTGGCGATATGGGCAAGATTATCTACATTTTATTCCGGGCCTTTTGAAATTAGCGGAGTAAAAATACTGAAAATACCGGAATAAAGGATTTTTCGGAATCAGATCATATCTCAAAGTATTGCATAGGTGTACTTCTGTATATTACGATGCATATATGTGTGCATATAAATGAAAAATATATCATCCGGCAGGTTCATCCTGCTTTCCCCTGTATCGCCTTAGCTTTGGCCTTTCTCTTACCTTACCCACAGCCTCCAGTGGCATGGGATTCGAGCATTTGGTCTTCAGGTTCAGGTAAAAGCCCCCATAGGGGATCATCCCTCCGGTAAGCATCTGCCAGAGCATGTCGCAGCCCAGCAGTGCCAGGGTGGAATTGATAAACAGGTCCTGCTGCCTGAGCGCATCGGCATGGGAGCAGGAAGGCCCGGAATCCTCTTCCCTGACCTTTTCCAGCTTGAACCGCTCTGTCAGCAGCGGAAGCCTATTGACAGTATCGAAAAGGTCCGATTCCGGCTGTTTGATTATGTCAAGTGAGCCCAGCGCCACCTGCCCGGTATCCCGCCCGTTGCCGAAATCGAGCCAGTAATACCCCGTCATATAAGGCTCCCGGTAGCTGCTACTCTTTGCATACTCTTTCAGTAGCGCGCTTATCTCCAGCCTGGATTTGATGTTATCCACACAGCTCAGGGTAAAATTGCATTGGATACCTGTTTTTTCATTGAAATAATCCGGTACGGCCTCCCAGGCGGTACCGTAAAAGGCGTTGACCCTTGTTGTCAGCAGGATGGCCTTGTTACGCCCGATATCCGGAGGGCTGAACAACTGCCTGCCCACATTCGACTCCGATACTTCGTCCGGGTCGTAGGTGATTACATACAGCCCGGGGTGGCCCAATGCCTGCAAACTGTAATTGATCCGCGCCAGGGCTGTCAATACCTGTGAGCCTGTCCCCCCGCAGCCGATCAGGCAGACGGTCACCGGATGGGTGGGGTTCAGCAGGTAGTCCGGTAAGAAGTGTATTTTTCGCCTGTGAGACTCCTGCGTGTCCTTTTCACTTGTGCTCATCTTGCTCATTTTAATAAATTTTTAAGGGTTATTTTCATTTCTATTAATTCTTCTTCGTCAAAGTTTTCTTTCGACTGCTTTGTCACATGCACCAGGTTGCTTTTAGTGGGGTTATGGCTTCCTCCCAAGTGGGTGAACTCGGTCAGCCAGAACATTTTCTCCCAATAATCCAGTATACCGTGGAAAGAGGGATTCTGCGGGTACTCTATCCTGGAACTGCCCAGGCAGACCGAACCGTCGGTGGTATTAAAGAAGGGGGCCTTATACAGCTTGTCTTTGGGTTTCTGTCCCTTGAAGGCATATACATCCAGCCTTTCACCCGAGGCTGCGTAGACGATGCCCGGCACATGGTATTCCCCGTTTGGGATAGATAACTGTTTGCCGAAGAACATATGCCTTTTGCCGGGCGGGTTGTACCAGATGTATTTCTGATGTCCCGGCCTGCTGTCGGCATACAGCAGGTTTGGGGGTATCTCCCCGTGCGGGCTCACGGAATGCTCCCGGGAAAAGGACGAGGCGATATCCGAAATGCACTCTTTGGACAGGGGAGCACCGGCGCCCAGCCGGCCCTCCCTGATGGCGTGCGCCTCGACATAGTAAGCCTCGTTACCGGTATCATCACCGGTGGCATAGAATACCAGCGCCATTTGGGGGACGTACTGCCTCTCCGTCCCCTCCAGTATATCACAAGTAAGATAGCTCATTTTCAAATCGTTTTAGCCAGTTAAAAAAATCAGTCACATAAGGGTCCGCTTTTAGCGGCGCTTTAGTACGCGGGCTTATCACTTTATTCCCGGCTGAAAAGATCTCCGCGCTTTGCTCCTGCGCTTCGTCGGTTATCCATTCACTGAGGAATTTATATAACATATCCTCTTCATAGACAATCATCAGGGTGCGGCATACCTCGACCGGGTAATAGTAGTTGTAATAGTCTTCGGTCTCATCCGGGAAGAAGCCATAGCTTGTGATCTTCTTCTTCCTGTTCCTTCTACCGAACAGCTCCAGCCCTTCGAGCATCAGGGCGATGATCCCCGCCTCCTGCGGACGGGGATTATACTTGTCGATACGCTTTTTAAGGGCGGGGATTGTGGTTCCTACAGGTTGGGATATCCTGTCGAGGATTTCACCGGTAGAGCCTTTTTCGTAGTCATCCGCCAGCTTTTCGCGCTCCTGCTTGTCCTTCAGGGTATAATGACCGGTATCACTTATGAAGATTTGATATACGGGGTCTTCCTTTAAGGGGGTCAGCCCCTGTGTCTGTTGCAGCAGGTTGAAGAAGTCCAGCAGGATATCCCTGAACTGTTCATCTTTTACCTTACCGATAACCGCGCAGGGGATATAGTACAGTTCCCAGCCAAAGCTGTCTTCTATGACATGGAAATAGATATCCGTCCCGTAGCGGCACAACTCGCAATACTGATTATCGGGCAGGGCACGGTTAAAGTAGTTATACAACCCTGTAAAATCATACCCGTCGGGTCCCATACCCATTTCCTGTCCCAGCAACCTCAGGTAGTTTTTGGCCGAGCGGTACAGGAAATCGTAATTCTCTTCACTGTACAGCTCTGAGAATTGAACCACCGGGTAGGGATCGAAGCGGGCGCTTAGAAAATCAAAGCTTGTCCCTCCGCGGGCTTGAGCGCCCTTTTGACAGGGGAGCTGACTCCCCTGTTTATCTCCATCCGCTCCCTCTCCGATAAAAGGATTGCTCCAATATCCTGGTGCAACCGGTATAGTTCCTCGTCTGCCAGCCATTTTTTCTTCTTTTTATGGTTCTTCATTATTTTTATTTCTCTCATTTTATTTATCCCTTTGTTCCCAGGGTACTCTTAAAGGTATAGACCCATTTGTCGCCTGTGAACCGCTTCTCGCAGGTGGCCACCGTCAGCTGCGGGTACTGTCCCGAATAGAACTGCTGTACCTGCTCTGCCGTCATCTCCGGGTCGATATCGGGCAATACCGTACCGGTATCCTTTACCACGAACTCCCGTTTTAATGCTTTTACTTCCATCGTTTTTTTTGTTATTGGTTAATACTCAATACTGGTTACAGGAAAGCCATGACCGCTTAGGCAGGCTGGGCGGCTCCCTGCGATTTGAGAAACTCCTGGTACTGCAGGAATTTCTGATATTGCGCCGCATCGAAGCCAGGAGGAACATCCACCGCTGCGGGCACTTCTTGTACCGGTACGGGCGCTACAGGCTCCTGGATCCTGCCCCCGCTGATGATCCGGGCGAACATATCCTCCGGCTCGGCTTCCTCTTCAGCGACTGTGGTATCAGGTTCTTGCACGGCAGGCGCAATTACAGGCTGGATTTTGGGTGGTTCCGCCACTGCCGGCTGCGCTTCCGGGACTTCCGCTACGGCCTGTACCGTCTCAACCGGGAACAGTGGCTTCTGCGACATCTGCGCCCAGAGCTCATGCATCCGGTTGCCTACCTTTGTGTCCGTCTTATCCTGTTCATACAGCTTTTTATAGATGCCATAGGCGCCCGGCAGGTTGCCGGCTTTGGCCAGCTTCTCGGCGGCTTCCATCTGCTCCTCCTTTTTGGACTTCTTTGCAGTAGTGTTTGTCGTGGGTTCCACGCTGACTGTCCCCGTCCCGTTTGTTGTTGCTTTGGGCTGCGCCTTCTGCGTGCTTTTCTTAAATTCCTCCAGGTTGGCCACCAACCCGAAGCGTTCCTCCAGCGGCGCGCGGATAGCCGTGATAAAGCCGGCATCCAGCTCGCCCGGCGTGGCCGTGGCAACCAGCGGGGTCAGCTTGCTGCCCGGGGCATCCGCCCCGTTTGAGGCTAAGGGCTGGAAGCTGACAACCAGCTTATCGCCCCTTCTGATCAGGTGCAGGCTCAGCGACTGGCCGTCCTGCATCACACTGAAAATCGATGTAAACATAATCTTTTGGTTTTTTAATGAATACTCGCCGGGAGCTTCCCCCGGCATTTATCTGTTGTACTTTTAGCTTTTTCTTTGTTTTTTTCATATCACCGGCTGAACACATATTGTCCGATGCGCATAAACCGCCGGGGGAACAACTGCACGGCGAAGCCTTTATAATCGAACCCCGGGGCTGTGATAGCAAGGAACTCCCGGGCGTAATACCGCCCGAAGGCTTCGTCCGTGGGGTAATAGCCCTGGTAGGATTCTTCGAACAGGCGGATGATCGCAGCGCTCCGGGAAGTGAATATCCCCGGGCTGTGGTATTCCAGCCACAGGTGGAAAGCCCCGCTGCGGAAGCTGTCGAGTCCCGAGGCATACCTTGAGAGCGGGAACACCCTGGCCGAAACATCACCGGCAGAGACCAGGCAGCACGGCACATCCTGCCAGTCCAGTATTTTGAGCACGGGAGCTTCTTCGCCGGTATATAACTTCCGGAAGGCCGCCATGAATGCTTTTTTGCCCGCATAGCCGCACAGCTGCATCCATCGGCCGAACAGGTCACCCGAGGCATAAATCCTTTCAGTGGTCACATACAGCCGTGCACAGGCCATATTAATGGGTTCTTTCTTCATCTCTGCATTTTTGTTTTGTTATACATATATATACAGGGGATATCCCTGCTTTTCCGAGGTGGAAAAGGTGCGCGGGGGAAACTGGACGGTTTTGCAGGGGAAAATACGACCCGGAGCCCAACAGGGCGAGGCGTGGAGATTTTCCACTGCAACCCTGGAAGGGCCCGAACCGGGAAGTTTCATCTCCGCGGACTACCTTTACCGGAGGAAAAGCTGCGGATATCCCCCGGATCCGCATTCGCCACCCTGCTTTACGTTCGCAACCAATATCCGTAGGGATAGACGGTATTTTCATAATCGTTTTTCCATTTAAAATCCAAACAAAATTGGATAATTATTTTACTTAACTTTTAATTTATATCTTTATATCAGGGCATTAAGAGGAAACAGGCTCTGCTGGGGAGCAACCTGTCAGCAATAAACACCTGACGGTATGCAGTAATACTGTCTATATGGCTAAGAAAACCCAATGTAAGTCCTATTGTAAACAGCCTTTCCATAGCAGACTACTCTTTAGAGAGAGCTGCAAGTTCCTCTATCAGTTTAATATAGGTGAGAGTCACATACTTGTTTAAGCAGACTTCAAAGCTGCACGATTATGATAGTGGTGTCTCTCGTGGATAAAGCTGTTTACAGCATAGGACTGTATGCTATTCAACAATACATGGCACATATTCCTGTCTACGTTTTAATACAAAATAAATTCTATTTACCAATTTACGGGCTATCTTAACAATCGCTTTCTGTGCATTCATCCTCTTGAGGTACTCTTCATAAGCCATTGTCATGGCCGGATCTTTGCGTATAGCTATCCAGGCTGCTTCTATAATATAACATCGTAGCATGGCGTGTTTACGAATAGTTATATCTCCGACCCCATCTTTGTCTCCACTGGAATGACACATGGGGATCAATCCTACATAAGAGGCAAGCTGAGCTGCACTGGCAAAGCGACTTACATCATCTAATTCAAGCAGGAATGTAATACCTGTAGTTATCCCTATGCCCGGAACCGAGGTAAGCAAACGTATTGGTTCTGCAAATGCTTCACTACGCGATATGTCTTTTACAATTGTGCTTCTTAACCTTATCAAAGCATCCTAATAATTTTCTATTATGTTTTGCCTAAAATAACTTTCGTACCTTGCAGGTATCATTTTGCAAGCACTGTTTGAAAGTGGAACGATTTCTTCTGTAGAGTATATCTGATTGTCTTCGCCAAAAGCCGTATGAAATGCTTGAATTTTAGATAATGAATTTTTCACCAAGTTTATTTCATTATTCCCTTGTGCAGATGGATAAAATACATAGTTGTATATATATGGAGCAATAGATCCAATACGGTTTACACGCCCTATTCTTTGCATTAAACGTGAGAATTCCATGGAGTGACGCATATGTGGAGCTCCACATATGCGACATGCAAAAGCCTCCCATTGGTTGGAAGACGGTATGAATATTGTCCGGATATCTTTTCTGTTAGGGCATGCCAATCTTCATACAACAATGGTTTATTTGGATATTACCACAGAACAAGAATCAAAAGCATTGGCTACATTGGAGGATGAAAACCAGAAGAATACACCCAAAAGATGGAAATCCGAATCTGATAGTTTGGCAGCATTTCTGGGAATTAAAGGGATAGGACAAAAAACATAGGTGTATAACTTTCTAATTACCACGCCAGCAGGCATTGGCAAACTTGCTGGCGCCCTTTTTTGTTTTTATTCCGGAGAATTATATAGCTGCTCCAGAACAAACTTCTCTAACCGGGATTGTTTGAAATCAAACCAATGCTGACGATATTGGCTATTGTCAATTACGTATTTGAAGCTCTGAAATGGTTTTCTCCTGGATATGGCATCCCATAAACGTTTTTTTACCGGATCGTCATCAGAAATGCAAGTTTCAATAAAATCTTCCATAATTTTAAATGACTGCCACGATTGGGGAGGTTCAATTCTTATGGAGTGTTTCCAACCGTCGACCTTATCGTACACCTCTTTATTGAAGTTGTTTTCGGCATCTTCATCCCAATACGCATCATATGTTTGGCCCAATACACTGTCGAATTCCAGGGTCTCGGTATTGAGAAAGCAAATCATGCCCATATCAATTTCCTGAGCAATAGCACTTATTATCTCTTTGGGGTATTTTGAAGAATCGGAATGCATGGCTGTTAGCAGTGTTAAACTTGTTTCAAATAATTATTTACTTCATCTATATCAAAAGCATCAGTATCCCAATTTTCGCCATCTTCCAACCCCAGCCAATCTCTATATTCTTCTGCTTCTTCACTTTCCGGCATTGTCGCAAAAACCTCTTTCAGCCCCTCATATCCATATATGCTACCACAATCTTCTGGGGGACAAGCACCTTTGCCTGAAAGGCAAACAGCCGTCTTTTGCTTGTCATTGCTAATTGACTCCAAGGTTATCTCGTGTACCCAGTTATCTCCAAAATCATAAACATAGAGGAGTTTCCGGAATTTGTCATTAAAAATATCGGATAGTTTGATTTTTGATGAGTCCTTTGTATCGGCAAAGAAATCAGGATCAAAGAAATCATCCTCTACCGGAACAGCGATACGGATATTGCTTTGCCATTCTTTATCTTTGAACTCGAATAAATGATAGTCCTCCCATCCAAAAACAGTCTGGATTACATCATGAAATCTTAGAAATGTGAAATTAGCAGGAACAGAAACCTTTCTCCACACAGCCGGCTTTGTTATTCCTTTAATCTGAATTTTGAATTGAAATACCATAAATACATTTTTCCTCAAAAATACGATATTACATTGAAAAAGTATTATTGAGGAAAGGTATTCTTAAAAGGAAGGCTCTTCAATCGTTAATTTAGGCAGAAATATATGAAAATAAAATCAGGTAATATGTTGTGGTAAATAACTGTTTCTGTGAATATTGAAAATAAAGGTTCGGATTTTATCTAAGTTAGGATAATGTGATTCATCTACTAAAATAAAATCATATTCTTCTGGTTGCCAATAATCATAATTTTCTGATTCCAACACTTTTTTCAAACTTCCATTGGAAATAAACTTGACATTTGTAATTCCAAAACGATCAAAAGTTGTTTTCCAGTTTTTTTCAACAGCGGGAGGGTAGACCACTAATATCTTTGTATTGTTTATTCCGTTTTCCAAGATAAATCGTTTTGCAATTCATTGTAGCAATGACAGTTTTTCCTAGCCCTACTACATCGGAAAGAAAGAATCCATCATATTTTAGCAACTTCTTAAATCCCTCATCTACAGCTTCTAGTTGATATTCCATTTTTTTGAATCCCTTAGGCATCTCAAACACATTATTGAAATCATAAGAAATGCGATCATCAAAATATTCTATAAGGAGTTTTATATACAGCTCATAAGGAGTAATATCTCCAGCAAGATATGTTCCCTCTTTTACCTTTTTTGCATCAATAGGTAAAATGTTACAACCTTCTGCTTCTTCCCAAAGCTTTTCAAATTCAGATTTGGTAAAATAGACATCCTGATTCCTATTAAGTAGGACATTGAATTCATATTGCCTATCATTCCCGATTCCTAAACCCCTATCTGATAAATTACTTGAGCCAGTAATGGCTGCTGCACCAAGAGTGTGTTCATTAAAATCGTGAGGATATAATATGTATATCTTAGCATGAATCCTTCTACTCGGATGTGCCCGGACTTCAATTTTCTTATTGACTATGTCGTCAATAAATTGTAGTATCCCATCCTCTACTTGTTTAGAGTAATGAGAAGATTCAATATCTTCTTTTATATTCTGTAAAAGCTCATCTTTTATTTGCTCACAGTTATGCATATAAATTAGCCCTTTTTGTTGAGCCTCCGCTATAAATTTATCGGTATTGATACCTACTAAGATTCTTATCTTATCAATTTTCCCTAAGAAATGGCGGACTTGAAAATATCCTGATGCACGCAGATATCCTACAACTGCATCAAAGCAGTTTATCATTCCGTTATTTGCCAATACCCCTTCCATTTTATTAATGAGCGTATTTGCTTCGGTATTAGTAAAAAACTTTGTATTCATACAAAAAGTTCTATTTTATCAAAATAATATTTGCCTAACAGCATCTACTTGTTCAGCATATTTTGAAGGGTTATTATCTTTCAATTTTTGAATATTCAAAAGTTTCCATCTTATTGCGGGGAACTTACTATAGTCAATCTTTGTCCAATCCGGCTCTCCCTTAGAGAATGTTAATAAGAATTCTTTATCTTCATTTGTTAGAGATTCATTGATCATCTTAATAAGTAATTCTCTGGTATTCTCAAATTCATGGACTCCAAAAGAATTATCGGTCATACCTTTGAACTGACTTTCAAAGACAGCCGACTGATCAATTCGATGAGGATTTAATAGTTCTTGCATAGGACGTTTGCTACATAAAAGAAAGAATATAAACCCTTCTTTTATTTCCATCGAATAGCCTATCTCATTTATCATGTTTCTTATATCAAACAAATCCCGTGGGTGTTGCCTGTCTAATGCTGCGATAATTTTTCCACCCCATAATTGTTTCTGTGAAACAGTTCGAACTTCACAAAATTTATCGAAAATTTCCTGTGCTTTATCACACAATATTGTTAATTCCGTTTCTGCAATTATTCCCCGATTGATTTGATTCACCTCTATTTTAACCATTGCTTCGGGAGTCGTACAAATCAACTTCAATTCTTCTTCAGCCCTAATTGGATCAGAGAAGCTTATATTGGGTATTTGTTTTCTCAAATGCTCCTTAACTTTTTCAAGGGCTAATCGTATATTCTGTAGATCCGTATCCCGGCTTTCGCTAGCTGGGATATAAGTAAGGTCTATGTCAACCGATAGGCGTGGCATATTCAGGCAGAACAGATTAATGGCTGTTCCTCCATGAAGAGCAAATACATCTTCTTTCGCTACTTCTGGTAATATATCCAGTAAGAGTGATACTTGTTTTTTATATGTACCTTTCATTATGATAGCTCTTTGGGCAATACCAAATTATATTTTGGGATTAATATACCATTATTAGCAAGACTACGATTGCCGGAACCGAGGTCTATCTTTGTTAGATTTATATATTTAAACCAACTATGCCTGGCTCGATCGGCAAAATAAAGGAATAATCTTTTGGTCTTTATAGATTTACAACTTTCTAATAATTCTTGCACTTGCTTTGGACGCAATGTCGATAGCCCTTCCATTAATTCGTAAGCCTCAGTCAGAGAAAATATAGTGGGACATAATGATAGGCATTCCATCATTGCTCTCCCGGAGCTTGATATTTTCATATCTATTCCAGTATCCTGATAGTTTACTAAGCCAATAGTATCATCCTTAAATAAAGATACTTTGAATACCCTATAGTCGATATCCCATTTATTATTTATGAACCAAGATGGCAGCTTTGTTTTACCAAGAACAAATAAGGTTACTTCGGGTGAGGCTAGTTGCAGATAGTGGGCGATACCATTCAATTCTAAGGCAGATCGGCCTCCTATATGTATATTTATGTTTGCTTGTGATTGTAAAGCCGCAAGAGCACCAGACAATAAAAGCGAATCTCCGGATTTTAGCATGGCACCTTTTCCTATTGACTTCATCCATCCACTTCTACGGTATTGCTGTTGCAATTCATACGGATAGCCTTTCAAAACAAGCCAAGAAGATAATAATACAAGACCTTTAGAATATTCCTGCATTAGTTTGTTGATTTTAGATTTGTTTATTTTGGCTTCTTCATCCATATTTCTTATATTATAGTGAGCGTAAATATAAATAATAATAACTAAATAAAACAATAATATCAAGTTTATAATTTATCCTTTAATCATATTTTTGATATAAATAAAGGCATCAATATAATTTTAAAAGATATATAAATACATAATTTCAAATATTGTTTTATCTACGTCCTAAGCTAATCAACTTGCTCAAAGCGGAGCAAAGCAAAGAAGTTAGCTCGTTACTTATCCGTTACCTATTCTGAATTTCAAACCTGCCAATTAGCTGATTTAGAATAGAATATTCCGAACCATTGGTTTGTTTCTAAATCGTTACCTATTGGCTAAAATATTTTTATAAGTTGCTCATTTATAGTTTAAAATAATTTTTATTATGCCTCGCAACGGGAAACGAAAAAAAATCACACGGGCAAAGATGGCCTGGGCAAGAGGCTGGGCGCACCCATGAAAAAAAGCGAAGGCTTGAGCAGCGACAAGAAAAGGGCGGAGCACGAACACCTGCATGCCTTCCGGGAAGATATACCTTTGGGCAACCATGAGGATGACGGGTATGGCGGGGAAGCCGATGAAGACGAAGAAGGAACTGGCGCGTGAACTAGCCCCCTTTCGGCAACCAGCAGCAGGCATAAAAAGGTGGAGAAAACACTCTAAATAGGTGGAGGAAGCTCCCTTTGACAGGATACTCCCTCCGGGGCGCATAGATCCACTCTATGCGCTGTTTTTAGCGAATCGTGACGTCCCGTCAATAATAGATTTCCGGCCTGTCCTTCTTCAAGATGAAATACAATCTGCCGTTCCTGTCCTCGGTGCGGACATGGTCTTCTTTCATCAGCCAGCCGATGGCCATAAAGATGACCGGATCCCGCCGGTGGGTATGCTCCCCAATCTGCCTCACATTCATTTCACCGTTTGAACTGAGGAGTTCACTGATATGCCCTGCATTGTCACTGATACGCTTATTCATCGCTTTTCCTTTTTTCTTTTTGAATTTATTTTATACGCTGTTTTATTTCCTTTTTATTGCCCCGCACCGGCCGGTTCGGTGTTAAACCTCCATTGGCGGAAGATACCGTCATATAAGATGGCAAACATACCAGGCGAGGGCAGCCGCAGGTGCCTGTAGCAGTTGTTCAGAGACACCCGCATCGCTTCCATGTCCGTAACCCGTGCGTTCCACCGCTGTATCTCCAGGAGGCATTCACTTGCCTTCCCGTTATCCTCTGCGGATAGACCAGTTCATGCACTCCACGGTGCACTGTATCCCCGATTCGGCATATGCCAGGGCCAGCCTGTTATAATCCGCCATATAGTTTTTCTCTAAATCTTATTGCATCCATACACCATCTATTTATATATCATCATTAACAACCATGCTATCATTTAAGTTTGCCGCCTGCCACAAAAAACAAGCTGCCGGCACCGCGTATCTGTACCCTAAAATTACCAGGTGCAAAGTTAGTCCTTTCCCCCCGGGGGAATCCTTTTCAATATACGTTTCAGCAAAGAGAATCTTTTTCTTTTACCAAAAGGTAGGAACGGCCTGCGATTGTTATCCGCAAGCGGAGGCCTGTTTATGGCCATTAGCGGCGGTTCCCGCAAAAGCGGAGCCTTTCTGTTTTTTTCCGGCAGCGGTCAGGGCAACCGTTTATAAGGAATCTTGAAATAAAGGACATAGTCTTTACATTGCAGGCCTCTTAACCGAAACTCCACACTCGTGTAGTTCCATAATTAACTTATGTAAACAGTTTAACCCCTTTTACTTCTTTTCGGTACAAAAGAAAATAATGAGCCGTTTCTTTTTTTGCATATTTTTACCATACCCTCGCACGCGCAGGCAGGAAGCGAATGCGGAAAAGATGATATACAAGAGAGTAACTACGCCGCAGGATAAAAATATATATGCAGAGGCTGGGACAGGCAGCTTTTGTCCCCCTGGTACATGTCTTTTCCTGATGATATGCCTTGGAAGCCTAAACCCCTCTCCCGCGCATAATGACCGTGGTACCCCCTGTCGCTATATATGCGTCGGCTTACGATTCGGCATGCTATGTCCCGCCGGCAGCCTGCAGCAGGGGGCCGACCGTCAAATTTTTAACCGTAAATCCCCATCCGGAGCCTACAGGCGAACGGTGGGGATTTACGCGTTAAACCCGGCAGGGCCGGAATTTGACCGGGAAGGGACCCGGATATTACTTTGCCGGGCAGGGACATACGCCGAAACAGGAGACGGCGCAGGTAGAACGGGAAGCAGGCGCAGGCCTGTCCGGAATCCACATGTATATATCATATAGGCTTTTACGGAATATAGCCGGATTTGACAAACTTCCGGGACTGGGCATATTCCTTGGAAGGGATAATTTAATATTCCGGCACAGGAAGCCCTGCGCCGGATTGCTTTGGTTACAACCTGCTGTGGTTTAGCCGGCGGGGGCTGTTTCCACCTCCTGACGTTGTTGCAGGGCCTGGAGTTGTTTTTGTATGCGCAGGTACTTTTTGTTGTAAATCTCCGTATGACGGCCTACGATCTCTCCGGTCTGCCTCGGGTAGTGCTGCCGGGAGAACTCCACCAGCAGCATCGACTGGTAAGCATCCGCCGGGGCCCGCATATGCCTTAGCAGGAAGCTGCGGCAGGCCAGCGCCTTCTGCTGCGGGCTGAGTGATTTCATCAGCGTATACTTCTGTTTGTCCATCAAGGGTTGTCCGGTCTTATCTTTGATACCGAACTGAGGGTAGTATTTCACATCCAGGCTGCCGAGCATCACATAGAATAGCAGTTCATCCTCAAAGACGGATAACGCAGAGCCGGGCATATCCTGCGATTGCAGCAGTGCGAGTGCCTCCCTGGCTGCATTAGCCGCCGCCGACCGGCGGTTAAGCCTATCCTGTTCTTCGAGGCTGGCGACGGTCTCTTTCTGCCCGGGGTGAACGACAGGCACATAGCACACTTTGGGGTGGGCGCCACCGATATGCAGGCAACGCTTGTACTGCCCGGCCTCCACTTTCTTCTCGTAGTCGTCGTAATCGTCGTTACAGCCCATCTCTTGGGTCCAGTAGGCTTCCATGGCCCGGTCATAATCGCTTTCCAGACGGAAATCCTTCCGCCGGGGCTTTTGGGGAAACTCGGGAGCTTCATAGGCGACAACGGTGCTGACCGTTATGCCCTCCCGCTCCAGTTTTTGAAGCGTATCGCCGCTAAGCTTGTCTTCGGGGGAGGCGATAATCTCAATGCCACCTTCTGAAGCATATTGCTTGCAGGTTTCCAGGGTATGCTCCGCCTGTTTGCCGCGCAGGCACGACAGGTTCGTACAGCGCCCCCTGTACTCCTCGAACAGGGTGCCGGTATCCGTATTCCAGTGGCAGGTATTACACTGCGCCTTGTCAAAACCGTAATCCGACAGGTTCATCGTATAGAGTTTTATCAGGCGGGCGGACAGCTCTTTGGTTTTGAGCATACCCCAGTGGGAAGCGTCCTCATGTCTGAAATGGTTCTCATAGACTTCCTGCTGGATGGCCGGGGAGTAACGGGCCAACTCGATGCCGGCGCTCAGGGACAGCTCCTCATTTTCCAGCAGGCCGGTGAATTCTTCCCTCAGGTTAAGCAGCGCCAGCCGCCCGCGGATATAGCCATGCCCTTTACCGAAACGGGTGGACAGGTCTTCGACCGTATAGTTCCCCGTCATGATAAAATAGGAAAAGGCCCCGGCCTCTTCCAAAGGTGACAGGTCACGCCGGTTGATATTTTCGGTAAGGCCCATGGCCACGACCTGTTCGTCGCTATAGTCCCCTGTCACCGCAGGGATCGTTTCCCGCCCGTTCAGCAGGAAGGCACGGTAGCGGCACTCCCCGGCGACTATTTCCAGCCTGTCCCCCTTGCGGCGCAAGGTGATGGCCTGCAGCAACCCCGTTTGCCGGATGCTCTGCGCCAGTTCGCCGATATAGGCCTCGTTGATTTTTTTTCGCGGGTTCAGCGGGTTCAGCATGATGCTGCTTAGCGGGACATCCTCTATTTTTCCCGGTCCCTGCGGTGGTGTTTCCATCGCCTGTGTTTTTTGATGTTGGTTCACTGCTGCCTTTTCCCTTTCCCCTTCCGGTGGTACTGCCTGCGCTACCGTTTCCGCCTGTACCTGAGGGCTTGACTTTTCCCCCAGCCTGCGCTGCGCCTTCCAGCTATTCTCCAGTCCGAGGATGCAGGCCTCACAGATACATTTGGTATGGGCGAACGCCTCTTTCATATCTTCCCGGTGCAGGGTCTCAAAGCGCCGGAGGTGTTCCGCCAATTGTTTGGGGCGCTGCTTATCCATAAAATCTTTAGGGAGAAGCAGTACGGCTTTGCCATCATCCGTCAATGCCGACGACAGCCAGCCGAAGAACTGTTCCATGTCTTTTCCCTCATGCGGGGGATTGGATACAACAAGATCATATTGCCGCCGGATTTGGTTATCCCGGAAATCATACTGTTCAAATGTCCCCTGCGGGTAGGATAACCTGCATATTTCAACCATATCCGGGTCGTTGTCGAAGCCCGTGACATTGAGCTTATTTTGTAACAGGAACTTTGTCAGCTGTCCTGTACCGCAGCAGGCGTCCAGCACGCTGTTGTCCACGGGAAGGAAGTTATCGCAAAGCGATACCAGCTGCATGGCCGTCGCATCCGGGGTCAGGTACTGACTGTTCTGCACACCGCAGCGTTTCTGGTGCTCAATCATGGCCTCATACAGCCAGTTACTTTCGTCCCGGCACTCGAAGGGAAGCTCACCGTATTGGTGTCTATACATGGCTATCTCTAGGATCGTATCCGGATAGCCTTCTTTCCTGTTCTTAAAATAGGAATTAGTCAGGGAATACTTTTTCCCTTCTATTTTTTTAAATTCTTTCATCTCTTTTATTTTTTTTATGTTTTTTATTGCGTTCATGGCGCTTTAGCCTTTAGTATCAGGATTGTTTTGGTATTTCTCCGCCAGCTTGTCTGTCCACTTTCCCTGTTCATAGATATGGTGCTGGACCAGTTCATTGGCCAATTCGTAGGTGACAACCTGTATGTACAGGTTCTTTCCCGCATATTTATCCGTTATCACCTTCATCACCTCTAACGGGAAGGGGCCGCAGCTGCAGAATTCCAGTTCGCACCATCCGCTGTCTGTTTCAATATCCGAGTAACACTCGAAACGTTCGGTCATCTCCTTTACTACCTTCTCCGGTAGAATCCTGTCGGTAGCGGAGACAACCGCTATATGGGTGCATATATTTGCCATATTTCTTTTTAGTTTAGTTTTTAGTTAGCTTTTAATTTTTTGTACTTTTATCCTTTCGTTTATTGTTTTACTTATACTCTTATAATCCCGCTTATAACCTGTCGTTACGGATCAGCCGGCAGAACTTTTTTACCTGTTCCAGCCGGCCATTATTCAACCAGGCGTGCCAGTAGCTGTACTTGCGGCTCCACCGGAAGTTATAGAGCCGCAGTTGCTCCCGGGCCTGACGCGGAGGCTTCCTGTGGAAGGACAGCATGACCTTTCCCTGCGGCCCGCGGATAACCAACCGCAGGAAGTTATCCCTGCCGCAGATGCGCCTTTGGCGGTAACAGCTTCTCACCAGCCATCTCAATTCCCTGTACATATCAGTCTACAATAGCTAATTCGTCTTTGAATACTTCTTCTTTATGATGCTTAGCTGTAACCGTATCCGGCTGCGGTTGTACGGATTCCCCGAACGGGTTGAATTCCAACCGCACGCACATATACTTGACGGACTGCACCACATCCCCCAGCACATCCATTAAAAAGCCGTGGTCTTTTTCCAGGGCCTCCAGCCAGTACCTCAGGTAGCAGGCATGGTCTTCACGGATGGTGGTTTCTATCCCTAAGTAGTAGCCCATCAGCGCGGAGGAGAGTTCGGCCACGAGTTCTTCTTTTGAGTAGTCGTCCGTACCTTTGGCCGCGCCCCCTTTGATGCGGTTCAGCCGGCTTTCATGGCCTGTCGAATGGCTCATCTCATGCAGGGCCGTACCGTAAAAGGCTTTTGCATCCGGGAACTGTGTCCTGTAAGGAAGTACGATCTTATCTTCCGCAGGGGAATAGTAGGCCCTGTTGGACAGCCTTTCATGGATAGGGCATACCCAGGTCTGGCCGGCGATCACCGTATCGAGCAGGCCATTGGTATAATTCCCCTGGTGTTTATCTTCCGGGGACAGCTCATGGCGGCAGAGCAACTCTGCCCACTCCTGCGGGTACTTTTCGTGGTAACCGGTCTGGTCCAGGTTGAATACATCATAGCACTTGGGTGTCATGATCCTGTGGTACCCCTCTTTCTCAATCTCAGGCAGCTGCTCATATTTTTCAATGGAGATACGCTCCTGCAACCGCGCATTGTAATACATCCAGGCGATATGGTACACCGGGAAGGACTGGGCCCCCTTGTTGATGCGGATACCAAGATTGCTTGCCTGCAGGAAGGTCAGGAAGACAGGGGTGCGGAAATCGTAATACATCGAGTAAATAAGCAGCATCAGGGTATTGCCACCGCTATAGAACCGTCCCGTAATATTGCGGGGCAGGTAGTCCTTCCGCTTTACTGCCAGCCAGGGCTTAGTCCAGTCCCGCGAGGCTTCGGTGATACGCCCGATCATCAGGGCGGTGAATTTTTGGGCTGTCTTTTCCAGCCGTTTACTGTTGATCTTCATAATCCGGTATGTGTTAAATGGATATTATAACGCCATCTGCAGGCAGGCGTTTTGCCTTCAAAGGCCTCAAAGCCCGCGGCGCAAGGAAATACAAAGGTTTTTGGCAAAAATACGACCACGGGGCAGCAGCCGCGGGGTGGAGATTTTTGCCAAAACCGGAAGGGAAGCCTTTTATTTCCGGTAAAGCGGCGCGGATAGCTTTGCCTTTGACAGGGAAAACGCAGCCCTTACAACAATGCCGGGAAACGGATAACTTTTAGTGGAAAGAAGGCATGGGAAAGACGTACCGAATGTTAAAAAAAGAAAAGACAAACTGGATTATCCCCCCCGGGGAAAGGTATTTCGTAATTATTGTAATAACTTACGCCTTCCTGTTGGATGAATTATATAGTAAAGGCCTGTACCGGGCTGCCGGCGTAATGCCGCCTGGGGATTTGTCCCGCGGATCGCTCCTGCGGGATGGAACAGGGTGGTATTGCGGTAAGATCCCGGATATAAAACCGGCATTGCCGATACGCAGGCGCCCTTTACCCAAGGCTTGCCATCTTATAGAGGAAGATCCGCTCCCGGCACAGCCGCGACCTAAGTCATTCAGGTTTGCAGATATATAATTTTATCCTATCGTCTCCTAATCTTTAACAAATACGCAAGGCATAAAAAATAGCCCATCCGACGGCAGTCCGCCGCGGGTACATACCCTGATCACACAGGATATACATACCACAGGCTTTGCCCTGAAGCCCCGGTATGTTTCCGGACGCCAAATCCTGCCGCCCGCAGGGGCTGTAACTGTATGTTTACCTCTCTCGGGGGTACTCCCTATAGCCGCGGACAGGCTTCCCCGCTGGATTCTCCCGTATGCAGGGCTGTAGCAAGCATGCTTTATGCAGATTTACAGGCATTTATTCGGAAATGTTATTTTTTTTATCTATATTTAGCGCTGTATCTGCAATCCGTATTTTTTCACTCATACACATTATAAATATGGAACGGATGAATAAAATAGGCAGGTACCATGCCCGTATTTTCGGGAATCCGGGTTCGATGCCGGCAGATACAGAAACACACAAAATATTAGACAAACTGGTAAGGGAAATCACCCTGTATTGTAATGAGGAAGCTGACCTGCCGCAGGTCATGCGCTTTTTAAAGCGCCTGCGCTACAATACCGGAATCAAGGCGGCCACCAGTGGGGAGAGCCAAGGCATGGCCAGCTACCTGGTGCATATCATCGATACGGAGCTGGAGGTTATGGAACTCAAACTTAATCACAGCGAATACAGGATCGCCATACCCAAAAGGCTCAAATGGACGCATACCTACGTGGCACTGGTAGAGCTGGTATACGCCATCCAATCCTCGCTGAACAGGGGAAAGGCCCAATTGCAGGAGATCGTCGCGGCATTCGAGTTTATCTTCCAGGTCAAACTCGGCAATTACAGCGCGACACTCGAAGAGATCGCCAGCAGGAAGAGGAAGCCTTCGGGGTATTTCGACCTGCTCAAAAAGAACCTGCAGGAGATAGTCAGGCGCTATAATTAAACCACAATGGCTTTCCCGTGGAAAACAGGGATGCATCGAAACGGATACATCCCCGCTCCACGGGAACATTTGGTGGCCGGTGACCGTCCCGGCGTTACCGGCGCTTTTTGTAAATGAATGGAAGTTTTATATATAAGTATAAAAAAAGAGTAACCGGTTTTAAATTACTCTTTCACTCTTTTTTTAATAATAAGCGGGATTTTACTTACTCTTACCTTCGGATATTGAGATTTTGCGGAATTCTTTCAGCGCCTTCTCTATCTCAAGCGAGGCTTTTCTTGCCCGTTGTCCGGCTGCTTTATTTCCCTGTTCGGCCTGTGATGCAGCTTCCTTTGAAAATTCAGTGAACAGCCCGCTTAATTTTTCTACCAGTTCTTTCATCGTTTTTACCTTTTTTAGTGTTATTATACATTAATATAAATACGGGGGCGAAGATACAATTTTTTTTATAGTGACAGTATCCGCCGGGGCTAATATTTATATTGCCAGATCGTATACCGGCTGCCTTTACCGTCCCTATAGGCGATGCATTTGTCTGTATAGTCACTCCATACAGGGCATTTCTTATCGAAAAAGCTCCGGAAATTATCGCTGTAGAAACGTTCCAGTATCAATTCCAACAGGCGCTTATCCGAAAGGCCCTCCGTATGCGTATAAATAATGTACCGCTGTCTCTTATCTTCGACTTGTATAAAGGCTATATCCATGCCCTCCAGCCTGGCTTTATCCGGCTCCGTATCGAAGAAATCCATGATATCCCCGATGCCGTGCTCCTGCATATAGTTATATAAGCCTGTATGGTGCCCGGCATCATCGGGGCTTAGTATGCTGATGCTTTTCCTGTTTTCAATATAACTACGGATGTCACCGGTGGGTAATTTGATATCCTTCTGCGCCGTATAGTATTTTCCCTTATAGCAAACATAAAGCGGATGGATGCCAAAAGCGGATTCTTCCCCATCCAGATAAAAAAATTTGAGTTCTTTACTTAAAAAATGACGCCGTATCTTTGATCCATTGATGCAGGCATAGAACTCTTCTTCTTTGGCCGGTGTAAAACCCGTCTGGCAGCAGGCGATATATTCTTCCCGCATTTTTTCGAACTCTTCTATTGTTACTGCTTCTAAACCGGGCAAGCCCATCTTGATTTTATATGTACTCAGTTTTAGCGCCGTATAATTGATGTATGTATCGTCATTCATTTTAGCAACGATGCACCCGTTGAAATTTTCCGTATCTATTACGTATAGCATAATTATGATATTTAATGATTTAATGGTTATATTATTTACATATTGAATACAGGGTAACCAGATGCAGCGCGTCATTCACTCCGGTTTTCACCGGGTGGTTATCCCTGTGGTTATTCTTCGTCCGGAATGTTGTTTCGGGCAGCTCCAGGGCATGCCAGTCTTTTTCTGATAATATCCTCTTTTCTTCGAAGTAACACCACAGTACATAGCGCTCAGGCTGATAGCCCGGATAGAGCCTGCCGTTGAACAGGCGGATATATTCATCCAGCTGCTGCCTGTCCTGAAAAGCCAGCCCACCGCCATAGTAGAGGTAACCATCCTCTTTGTCATTTTCGTTTTTCATAAGGTATACCCGGCGCCAGTCTTTTGTACTGTAATGACCGAAGAGCGGATCAGGGGCCGTATATTCCCAGACGCTGACCTCCGCCTTAAAACAAACCGAGCCGTTGCCCCTGGCGCCACGCCAGCCCCAGTCTTTGAAGTATTTTTCTTCTTTACCTGTATATTTCAACGCTTTGGGAGGGATGCTGAGCCAGGCGCCGCCGCTGGTGTCACAGACGATGCCGTTTTTTGTCGGGGAAGGGTATACGAACGGGATATATGGCCGTTCACATACGGAGAACCCGTCGCGGCAGAGCTTCTCCAGATGGGCCTGCGGGTAGTAATCCCCGTCCCGTGTCGTCAAACGGATAATATCCCCATTGCGGGGCTGCTTATCCGACCGGGTGCTTTCAATCCTGTTTACATAAGAATTCGCCATATCCACATCGGACTGCATAACTTCGTGTTCATAATGGTAACTGCCGTTCAATGCAATCAGGCTACTGATCGTATATTTATTGTTTGTTGAATTATTGCGCTGATAATTCTTTTTCTTTCGCGGATAAGATCTTTTATGGCTATGGGGGTATTCCCCGCGCCAAAGGTCGCCTAATATAGAACGGTTCCGGAGCTTTTTTACCTGCGCCATATCCGCTTTCCGCAATACTTCCGCTTTGGTGAAATCTTTATCGCAATTGTAACACTGGAAGTAAAAGTGTTTCTCTGTTGACTTACACAACGGACGTCCGCACCAGGGACAGAATCTTTTTGTTTTCATTTTTTTTATTTTTTATTTGAGTTAATTTTAGATAGTTTATAAAGTCTTTGGAGTGGCAGATAATATGTTTCTGCTGGTTCCGGTAACTGAGATTGCAGCTTTTAACCAGATATCCCAAAGCATTCAGATATACATCTCCATTGAGGCCTTCATCATCAAGGCCGATTGTATTCAGTATCGGTTCGAATCCTTCTTTCGAGCGTCCTTGCCTGAGCAGGGGGACACCTCCTGTATTCGACAACCTGTAGCGGTTAGAGAAAAACGGGTATGTGGAAAGCTTTTCATAAACTTCATCCCGGTAAGTACAATCATGGAACCTGTCATTGCTTATTTCAAGCATGCAATCCCATTCTTCCGGACAGGATTCATTGTTTTGACAGGCATAGAGTTTTTTACATATTTCAATAAAATCACCGGACATGGAGGTTTTGGAGCCATTGGTAACGATATAAAATCCGTCAACCTGTATCTTACGGCGTTTCAATCGGGTTAGGATAAATTTTATAGCGGAAACATTCATTGAGGGTTCACCTCCTGTTATAGTCAGATGCCCCACCCGTTTGCTATGCCGCAGAATGTTTTCGATATATTCCGTTTTTATGTCTATGTTTTGGCTACTCCCACGTAAACAATGGGAACATCGCATATTACATCTTCTGGTAATTTCGATACTCAGCCTTTCAATTTCCAACTTCATCTTATATCTTGTTTTCGGGTTTATAAAAACAGCAGGCAGCACCTCTTCCGGCACTGCCTGTTTTGAATGATTTACTTAAAATTTAGTTGCATTATTGTCCTATGCGGTTGGTGTTTATTGTATCATATTCATACGCATACCAGCAGGCATAGTTCCCGCCGGAATCGGGGCAGACGGCAATATATTCCCACCAGAGGGCATCACACAATAAATGCTTTTTGGCTATACGCACGATTTTATAGGTTTCATGCATAAATTGGAACGAGTGGATGGTTTCTGTTTTGATAGCCGGATGGCTTACCCGCTTTATCCAATCCAACCCCTCTATGATATTATCCGGATCGATTATCGCGTAGCGGTGCGATCTCCAGTTGATTTTATCATCGTACGATACATCTTCGGGCATTTTGGCATCCAGCCAGTCACAAATGCAGTCTTTGGTTGTATCCGGATATTTATCTTTGATTTTAGCCCATTCTTTCCTGCAAAGTTCTTCAAGTGACGGGAACCGGTTGGAATGCCTGACAGCATTGTTTGAATCACGCAATACTTCTTTCCAATCCTTATCACAGCAAATAAATTCTATCGACGGATTGATGTGACAAACCGGTTCACAATATCCGTATGGTGCATCGGACAGGTAATACCATAAATGCGGACCGTAAGTATATCTGCCAAGCCATAAGGTCTTTTTGTTGATGGTTTCGGATTGCCAGACTTCCAGATAGATATCTCTAATCGTATGGTGTAATCTCACTTTTATTTCCGTTACCGGAATATCGGTACAGGGGTACACTTCCAGATCTTCCTTGAATGTTTCAGTATATTCTTTTCCGTGTATAGCATAAAAATAAATACACTGACCGTTTCCCCGGTACAAATACAGGATTCCTCCCGCTTCAATGCAGAACATCTCCCCTACAGCCAGGTCAGCTATCAGGCTTCTGGCCCGTTGCCTTATCGCCAATTCGGTCACTGTCATGTATTTTTGCATCCAGGCCATAATACTATCCGCCTTTTCCAATGGAAAAAACTGCAATCCGAGCTGTCGCAAGCATGGATCGATACTATTTACATATACCGTCCAGGTAAAGGCTGGTACGGTTCTGACGGTAAGCGGTACAATAAATTGCAACCTTTTGGCTTCTGTAATTTATTTGGATTCTCATTGTGAACTGATTTTAGAGATTTTCGATTATTCTTTTAATGATTATTCTTTTGTTGTTTCGGATTTACCGGTACCAACTTCATGGCTAATAATGCCGGATGAACTATCCAGCACACTGAGTATGCTGTCATCAATGTTATCTACAGCCATGCTTTTTATAAAATCATCGGTGATGTCTTCTGTGATTTTTTGCAGTACGGACATATCACGGCGGGAAACTTTTTTATCCCTGTAATGATGGAATTTCCCCAACCCGGAACTCCACATCGTTGATTCTCCGGATTTTGTCCAGATGGAAACATTCAGGACAGGGATTCTTTGCCCTGTTTCCCGGTGATCGATAATCTCATCCCGGAAGTACAGGGTGGCTTTGATCAGCTTATTTTCGTCTATGGTAATTGTCTTGGACAGGTTTTTATCTCCCAGTTGGCGGTAATCCTGTATATCGAACCGGAAGCCGTTGGAGCAACCGTTGTTTATCGTTTTGATGGAATGTATTGTTATTGATGCCATTATAGTATATTCTTAGTTATTTGTAAATAAATAAAGGGATTATGTATGTTGGGGCATTGCCGGTTGGGGTGGTATGTCAAACGGTTTGCCGAAGAAGGAATTACATACACCGTAGACTTGTTTTATGGAATAGTCATATCCTCTTCCCGGCTTTTCCAGTTCAAGACGGAAATAGGGATAATCTTCCGGCGAAAGGCGCAGTTTCACATCTTCTGTCAGCTCCATCTCCATCAAGCTCCCTCCGCCCTGCATAGAGCTGTATAATCCGCATTTATTCCCTTTGGGAATGATTATCTCTGTAAGGCTAAAGTTTGATCCGTATAATTTTCCGATATCGATAGTAGCGGCATAGGTAAGCAGGTTGGCTCCGCAGGTTGAGTTTATCAGTTCTTCATAAAATTGTTCATAGCTGACCTGCTCTTTTCCATTCCGGGACCGTTTATCAGGGAAATGCCCGGTTACGGTTTCCCCGTGTTTGTCCAGGATCTTTTTTATTTTACGTGGATTCAGGTTCAGCGCATCGGCCATATCCCCGAAGTAGGATTCTTCGTAGCTATATCCTCCGGATGATTCCAGCCAATGCGAGTTTATACAATCATAATTGGAGATCAGTTCGATACGGACGGGAATCTTACCGGTATTCCGGAGCAGGCCTTTCAGCGGATCGGAATCGTCCCGGCTGTAAATAGTTTCTTTTATTTCATCTTCGTTCTCTTCAAAGAATTTTTCAGCTTCCCATCTCTTATAACCGAGACTTACTAATTCTTTTTTGAGATTTTTCATGATATCCCTGACCGATGCCCCCATCTGGTCATAATACCATTCGCCTACATCTTCATATAATGCATCGCTATTTTTAGCCTCAAGGCATTTTTCAATGGTATCGAGGCTATTTTCAAGGCTATCCCTGTAATCAACACAGGTTAGTGAATAACTTTCTTCCATCAATCCGGTTACCATAGCCATGCCGATTTCTTTTCCTGGTTCCATGTTCTTTCCCGTATATATTGTTATAAATGAGGAAAGAGCAACTTTTCAGCTGCTCTCCTATATACCTGTTTTATAATTATTTAATCGTAAAATTCCCGGACAAGGCTTTCATAATGGCCTTCGGGTATAGTAGTAGTCCCTTTAAACCTGAATGTCGCCATATATCTCCTTCCGATAGATAACTGTGCTCCGCAATAATTAAATGCAATCTCGATTTCCCAGTCGGTATCGCCGATCCCCAGTTTTATACTATCACCGCTAAGGATAGTGCATGCAAGCCGGAGGGCGGAATCTTTCTTTTCCTCTTGATATAATTTAGAAAAGGCTATTTTAGCAATTTGGGAATTATTCACTTCTATCATTTTCATTTCATCGCTTTTATCCGGATCCCACTCTTCCTGCCTGACTTCTATACCGTGCTTATTATATTCAGCGATCAGCCTTATGTTGCCTTTCTGCCCGTAGGAATACGGCCCGCAACTGTACTGCAGTTCCTGTATACCAAGGGTTTCTCTGATATACCTTATGGCTTCATTCATATTCTTAAATTTCATGATAAGATAAATGATGGGTTAGTCATTTTCTATTGTTTTACCGGCTATTGCCATTAATACTTCTGTGACCGACTGGCGGTATGCTGTTTTATTTTGCTTGCCGGTAGCCTGTCATTTCTTATATCCGATTTTATACATGTAATACCGCCATTTGGCTATATCCCCGATTGCCCAAACCGCTATCGTACCTATTTCCAGGTCGAAGTCCAGGCCTGTCAGGCGGGTGATCCGGTAGCTTTTCGTATACGGTTGATTATGTGCTGTGGTCCAATTATTCTGCAGCATCGCCTGTACCGCTCTCCGTTCGGTGGCTGTCAGGTGCTCCCCTTCAATGAGTTTAAGTTTTATGTTTTCCATGTCCGTATGTTATCCGGGTGTTTATTGGCCGGTATTATTTATAAACCAGGCGGAACTCTTTTCCCCATACCGAGGGGATAAGCCCGTATACTTCATCGATGCAGTAGCCGTTGCCGCTCCCGGGTTCATCTACGTACAGTTCGCAGCGGTCATATTGTGTTTTCCTCGGGAATGTGACAGGGATACATAAGTCACGCAGCAACTCCATCTCCATCAGCGAGCCGCCGCCGTTCCAGTCATTGAACATCCCGCAGAGGTTGCCTTTGGGAACGACGATTGTTTTATATGCCGCGAAATTATGCTCATACAGGTCTGACAAAGGCATCAGGCCCATAAAGGCCAGCAGCCCGTAGCAACACTGGTTCAACAGCTCTGTGGCCAGGTCCTCATAACGCACGGCTTCCCTGCCGTTACGGGCCTTCTTATCCGGCCAGCGGCCTATGGCGCCGATACCTTTCCCTATGAATGCCTGCTTTACCTTGGCAGGGTTCAGGAACAATACATCGACGATGTCCTTTATATATCCATCATAACAGTAGGTATTGCCCATATCGTAGTTACGGGGCAGGCAGTCATAATTGGTATGGAGGGTAGCCCTGGCGCGGATACGGCTGCGCGAAAGCATCTCCTTATAGGGATTGCCGGTGCCACGTTCTTCGATGGCTTCGAGCATGGCTTGCTTATTACCATCCTGCTCCAGCCAATCATCAATAAAGGGATGCAGGAATTCGTATGTATCATCGGACAGTATCTTATCCTGTAGCTTCTCCAGTGCGTACTCGCTGCCCTCGCGCCGGGCATCGTGCTCCCATTGGGTATCGTACAGGGCTTCGTCGCTGTTCGCATCCAGGCATTTCTGGATCGTTTCCCCCGAACGGTTGAAGTTGTCATTATAATCCGTATAGATAAGATCGTACTCTTCATCCATATTTTCTGCAAAGGCCTGCCGGATGGCAGCGCAGGTGTCAGGACTCATTGTTATCACAGGAAAGTATTCCATAATATATCAATATATAATGTATAATATGATGTGTATAAATCAAGAAAGCCCGGGGGTTGGCTGCCCGGACTTCTCTTCGGTTGTTTTTTTGTCATTTACCATATCCAGTCATCCATATCTTGCGAATGTTTAAAATAGATTCCGGGATCGGCGCTCACATGGTAGATATTTTTCCCGAACCGGACCAGCAACGCGCCTTTGCCGTAAATCAGGCGCATGCCTTCCACATCGCCCGTAACGGAAAAGCTCGGGAAGTCCGACAGGTCGATGCCGTGCCCTGTCAGGATACGCACGGGGCGTTCCACAGCACCGGCGGCATTGGGGTCTATTTTATAGAGCCTGTCGGCCAGCAGGCATAATTCGTCAAAGCCGATAGCACTCAGGCTGTAATGGTACCCGTTGCTGTCCAAAAGCCTTACTTGCCCGTCTATACAGACGATCTCGGTATACTTTTCTACCTCTATTTTCAGGCAGGGGCCGTTTATATGTGCTGAAGGGACGCCTGTCCAGCCGGTAAGATCCGAAAGCTGTCTTTCTATCTCTGAAAATAAGTAATTGTACCAGCCGCTAAATGTTTCTGTTTCCATAATAGGTGCTTTTTTAATTTATAATTTCTTAATGTGTAATATTCTTATAATGGATCATTCCTGTGAATCCAGGTATTCCTTAATAATATCCCCGTGGCAGGGATTGGGTTTACAAAAGCAGCCTAACGTCCTGCCTTTGAGCGCATGTATCCTTTGTTTAAACCCGGGGTCGGATTGCAGCCTGCCGTAGAAATATTTTCGGTAGCGTTCCAATGTAGAGCCACGGGCGGCCCCATGCTCCAAAGTGAACGGGTTGCCGAAATACCCGTCCTGGCCGCGGCACACACGGCCGATATATACATCATACGCTTCGTTCCTGATGTTTACTACCCTTGTCTGCCTGTCTGTTTTATTCATTTTCCTTACCCTCCTCTTTTACTGCCTTGTCAGCGATTTCCAGCAGTACCTCGTTGACCGCCGAGCGGTACGCGCTTAGCAGCTCCTTACGGCCCCAGCCGGTCTTCTCTTCCAGTTTCTTTTCGAATGCCTCTTCGATACGTTTAAGTAATTCAGATGTTTTCATTGCTTTATGGTTTTATAGTGTTAGTAATTCGTATTTGCTTTATCGTACATGGTAAATATCCAATGATGGACACCATCCTTAAACTCTGTTTTCATATACCGGTAATATTCAGAAAGAAACATACATGATTCTTTATTTGTTAATACGATAATATGTCCCATATCCGGACAACTTGCAACTTCGATATTCACCTCTTTAAACTTGAAACCAAGTATTTCGCTGAATATCAATTTGAGTTCCTGTACGTCGGTCTTTGAAAATTCGACAGGTTTCAATACCGGATAAAGCTGTGTCTGTGAAGCCGAAAAATTACTATACTTACTAAACCGTTCGATACAGGCTACAGCTTCCCGCGACAGTTTTTTATCATAATAAGTGATATTCCGGCTATAACCGATATGGGCGACCCTTTTATAATCGCTGTGCTCCTCCCGGTTATGGTCACATATTGTGATGCCGTTGCCCATACTGCAAAACATTAAATCTTCTTTCATCTTGGTTTATATTATATGATTAGTAATATCATACGATCAGCAGATAGATGACATAGAAAAAGATCGCTATCTGTAACAGCAGCAATACCAATTTGAACAGGAATTTCCAGATTCTCCACGAAAGGATAATACCCCCTGTTATAAGCAATGTATGTGTGGAAACCGCTTCGATAAACTGTACCGCCATCAGCACGGTAAACCCAACCAGCAACAACCAGATGACGGCGACCGTCACCTTATAACCCTTTTTACCTTTTACATTTTCCATAGCCGTTTTCATTTTAAATTTCAGCGGCAAACAACACGGACGGGCGGTGGAGGCAAGGCTTTTGAAAGAAATACGACCCGAGCCCCACAGGGCGAGGGTGGAGATTTCTTTCAAAACCCCGTCAGGGGCCGGGCCTTGTCCACCCACCAGGTGGCCCGGACGTAGCTTTGCCCGATGAAATAAAATGAAAGCGGTGGAATATTCCTTCCGGATCACTACTACATACAATGCCGGCCGGGTTTAACGGTGTTATAAAAAAGAAGGCGAAATGTCTGTAAATATAAATAAACGTTAATATATTTACATTCGTATGGGATTATAGGCTCCGCCGCCCGGAAGCAATAAGAGGGACGCGGAGGCCGGTAGTGGAAAAACAGCCTGTAGACGGCTGATCTTGGATATCAACCCGGGACGGACACATTTTAACAAGAACACAATCTATTATGAAAGATTTTATTCCCGGCAGGAGATGAATTTGCTTTACCGGGACAATTATTGTTTCCTTTATCCTGGCACCTTCCTTGTTTCCATATAAGCACCGATGGCTTCCCGGCAGAAGCCATCGGTCAGCTTATTTAACTCTTCTCCGGCCTCTTCTTTCGACAGGCCGGTTATTGCAGACTCATGGCCATCGACCAACAGCTGTAGGTTAGAATGCCTTAACACATCCTCCCGCTGGTAATAACCCGGAAGGTATTCTTCTATAAAGTCCCAGAATGCATTCGTTATTTCCATATCCTCATATTTTATATAATTTCCCACTTATTATTTTGGATTCTTACCTTGTTTATTATCCGCTATGGCAGCATTGAGGATTTCATCCGGTATATTGGTATTGAATATCCGGTTGCCTTCCCCTTGCAGTTTAGCGACGCGGGCGGCCAACATCTCCTGTGTATCCGCACGTGACAGCATAACAGAGATGTCCACCTTCTTGCCGCCTTTAGTGGTAAACCAGGTATATTCGGGTTCTTTCCTGCTTTTGCCGAACACGATATTTTGAGCCTCCAGCTTTTTGATGGCTTTTTTCAATTCCCGGTCTTCAATATCAGTTTCGACCAATAGCCCGATATAAAGTTCGAGGTCCATATCCAGTTCAGGATCAAATCCGGCCTTTACAGGAGGCAGGCTCTTTGTATATTCTCCGGCTTGTTTCAGTAGCGTTTCTCTACCTTTTACAGCACGGATGTCTATACAGCCGCCTTTACCCGTATCCGAACAGTCCGCTGTATAGACTCCGTTTACATAGAGCTTCGCAGAGAAAGCGTTCGTTTCATCTGTCAGCGCATAAAAATGTTTGATATTCTTTAATTCGATTTTCATTGCTTTTACTTTTTGAGGTTGTTACTATTTGATAAAAACGGGGAAAGCCTGCTGCAACGGTTCAGGTCACAACAGACTTCCGCCTGATAATGGATACAAGTTTACAGCAGCCCGGATTCCCGGGAAACGCATCCATTGTTCCCGTTTTGCGGATCGAGCCTGTTATATCAGTTTGTGATATTATACTCCCGGCAGAAGTGGTCCACTACCCCGGGAATGTATTTCTTGTAATAGGGCTGGTTATCCATACACCAGATTTTGACTTCCTGCCTGGTTTGGAATGGCTCTTGCCGGCTCCGGTTATTCATTATCATTGCAACGGATGGTTGCAGCTCATCGATAAAGCCCCGCACGGTCCAGCCTTCCCACACATGTTTGTTGTAATCTATCTTTTTCATATCTGTTTCACTTTAGCTTGTTTCATTATTTCACTTTTGTTTTTTGTTTTACCCGATGACAAAGTGGGCTTTAGTCCCAGTTCCGCGCCTATACGGTCTTCCAACTGGTCTTTCAGGCGTCTTTTCCTTTTTAGCAGGGACTGGCTCTTCTGAAGGGTCAGCAAATCGTCGATCAATGTCAGTTCCTTTTGGATCTCCACTGCCGAAGTAATGCCTTCTTCCTTAAATACTTTTACCCATATGGGCAGGTCCCGGACAGGGATATTCGCAAATCCGGGTGTCAGTATATGTTTTCCCATAATTTTATTGCTTTTATATTTTTATATCTTTTGGTTTTGTAGATTATTTATTTGGCTTAGTGTTCTCCGGCTATTGTTTACAGGAAGTTGTTATTGGCCGTTCCATTCAGAGCTTTGACAACAATTCCATATAGTTTTTTAAATATCCGTCGTATTTCTCCTGATAGGCCTCCGCATATTTTCCCGGATTGTTTTTATCCCTGAGTCCGGAGGGAAGCATATCCAATTCGTCCGCCAGCTTCTTTTCGGACAGAAGGCAGGCCAGTTCCCGGATTGTATTTTGACTTTCTTCCGCTATTCTGGTATCTGCATTGGAGAATACAGCTGTCTTCAATGAATCGCATTTAAGGTATTCTATTGTCGCCTGTCCTTTATTGCCTTCCGGACTTACCGGGGTATTGGTTTCAAGCAGGTATTCAAAAGAGTCGTAAGCAACAAGGGGATGCTCGTCGAGTTCATATACATCCCGGAATCCGAGTAAGCGTATAGACTCGACGGCCTGTTCATAAGATACTGCCCTGACATTGAACAATGACCGGCCCCAGCCCATCAGCAGTTCGTCCTGGTAGAAATGGTGGTATTCCAGTTCCCGCCCAAACAGGTTAAAGACTTCAATGCCTCTTTTGTGTGCATTCCTTACGGTATAATGTGTACCGCCTTGGGGTACATTGTCGTAATAAGCGACTACCTGTGAAGAGTTTTCCACCAGGTAGTCATTGCGCCTTAAGAAGCAGCCCTCATAATATTTCTCGCTCAGGCATATTTCATTGTCTGCCCCTGAGAGGATAGACTCGTAGCGGGCTTTATCCTCCGTGCCCATCCTATTGGCCTGACCCTTAAAAGGGATAATACAATGAAGCTTAATATCCGGATAGTACTCCTTTGCTTTCAATACTTCTTCCGCTGCAAGCATATCCAGGCCTTCTGCCATACCTGATAGGAATATCCGGTAACCTTGGAGGTAAAAATGGATAATGGCTGCCTGTATAAGGGCCGACAGTTCTTCTTTTCCAATACGGATACGGTTCATACGGTGGCCGCTAAAGGCCAGTGTTTTCTTTTTGTTGTCGTTCATAATGGGAATGTGTGTTAATGTGGATATTCTGTTAGTGGTTCTTTCTTATTTTCTTATTTCTTTTATTACTGAAATGCAGGTGGTAGGCTTTCAGCATCAGGTGGTAGGCTTCGGCAGGGCCATATAGTTCCGCCCGCTTGCCACTGCCGGAAAGACCATACTTTTGGAAGAAGAGCCCGCGCCGGACAGGCAGGATACGCGCTGTCGCTACTTCTATCAATACGGCATAGCCTTTTATATTCGTATTCAATACAAACAGGCGTTCCCCTGACTGCCTGTCATATACAATCTGCCTGTCACCCGGCAGGTAGCCTTTTTCTATCCGGCGGTCCCTTTCCCTGCGGCATTCTTCCAATACCGGCATTGTACAGCGGAACACCGCCCCGTCGGTATGATGGTAGTTATAGCGGATATATTCCATTGTCCGCGTTATACCTTGAACGTATTCTTTTCCTGTCGACATCATCTTATGCTGTTTTTCATTGGAATTCATCATATACAGGTATTCTGGAATTGTCAACCGGGGCTTTCCGCTTAAAGCGTTCCTCCAGGTCGAAGATCGTTTCACCGGTCTTGCGCCTGTAGGGACGGCCGGTCATTGATTGCAGCTCTTTCAGCTTCTGCCAATATTCGGGAAGGTAGCGGTACATATTGTATAACTCTTTTAAATTCTTATTGCCGCAGTTCCAGCAGCTGACCCTGTCCAGTATCGAATACAGGGCGATACCCTCTTCCCGCCAGTCGAAACCCCTTTCATAGCAGTAGGCCAGGGCCTCCGCTTCGGTGATGCCCCAATCGTTCAGGGGAAGGATACGGTGGGGATACCATTCCTTTTCGAACCGCTTTGGCTCGTCCCGGGCAAGGCCCACATAAAAGAAATTCTCGGGGCCTATGTATTTGCGCAACACACGCAGCTTCTCGCTGGTGCCCCAGCGGCAGGGCCCCCCGCACCACGAATAACCGTACTTGTGGATCTCATTTGTCCCGCGTTTCTTTACCGGCCTCTCCAGCATCGAATACAGGAAAGGTGTTTCGGGATGCAGCTCGGTATATTTGATGCCGTTGGCCCACAGTATGGGAAGCGCCTTATCCCGCATATCATATAAAGCCCTGAACTCCATGCCGGTATTAAAAAAGACGGCTTCATCCAATGGGTATCCCTTCTCGATAAGCATCAGGCACATTGCCAAACTGTCCTTGCCGTGGGACAGGCTGCATATATACCTGGTTGTCATTGGAATATCTTTAATTGCATTGCCGGTTCTTGTTTGTAAATACGTATTTTATGCCCGTAGTATCCTTCAAATGCTTTGATAAGCTTCGTTGTATCCAGTCCGTATCCTTCCGAGTCGTCCTGCACGATATGGGAGATTATCTTATCGGCAGTCCAGCCTTTTTCGATAAAGTAAGGCCATATCCGGTATCTCTTTATGGAATTCTCCTTTTTCATCTCTTCCCACTCCAAATCGGTCGCAGGGCGTTTATAGAGAACCTTATACCAGTGTGTCTCCGCCATCCTTGCCCGCTGCTGCCAGGGCATCAGGTCGATGACGACCGCTATCTCGTCTTTTTTAATCCACTTGTGTTTTTTACGGATGCCGTACAGAACCACAGGGCGCTGCCAATCCGGATTCCTTTTACGGTATGCTCCCGTTTCCTCCATTTTCCGGAAGAGGGAGGCAAAATCAACCGTGTCCAGAAAATCCTGAAGCCATTGTTGTGGGGTTACCCTGCAATATGGAGAATCAAAAGGGGCCATAGGTTCTATGAATTAGAAAAACCGCCGGTGCTTTTCAGTACAACGGCGGTTCAATTATACATTTATTTACAGGGAAATTATTTATTCAAAGCAGTAAACCTCCGTCACAATAAAGTTTTTATCTGTTCTATCACACAGGGCTTTTAGTTCCACTATATCCTCACAAAATGGAAAATAGTTTTTATTTCCATTACCGTCACATGCGATTTTTATAAGGACTTCCTCCGTACCATTCCCTGAACTGCGATACGTTATTTCACACCGGGCCGCATTGGGTTCCTGACCTGATTGTTCTTTATATGCAAGATATTTTTCTTCTATATCTTTTCTGGTTTCATCCACATCTGTCAAACCGGCAAACCGGTCGCAAGCCGGACAATACCCATAGTTAAAGCTATCGTCTGAAAAATGGTCCAATGCTTCTTTTGTTTCCGCTTCATTCGGGTTTATCCATGCCTCGCATGTTACTTCGGCGCTGCCGCACCGGGTGCAAATTACTTTCATTTTTTTTATTTTTTTTATGTGTTTATATTTTGTGGTTGTTCTTCACGCATGACAATCCAGTTATTGGCATTGTCCACGAGCAGGTTATCGTTGATGTCCTCCATAAAGTCGGGGAATCTGTATTTGGTGGCCTTCCCCACCAGGGAAAGACCGTTGAGTTCGTCCAGGGAAAAGCCCTGCGATTCCTCCAATGAGAAACGGCATAGCGGCAGGATAAATACCGATACATTATTAAGGTTCATCGATCCGCCTCTTTTAGATTTCATCCGGGCATAGCTTATCCGTAAATACGATCCGCTGCTCCGGGCTGTCGTAACACCAGGCATCTTCGCTGTTTTTATCCCCTTCCAGTGAGAACAGCCATTGCCTGAGTTCCTCAAAGCCGGAAAAGGACATGTAGATATGTTCGTCCTCCTGTTCATCGACATCTTCTGTCAGCTTCACCGTCACCGGCCGGGGCAGGTTGTTATAACCCTTGTCTTCCAACCGGATTTCAGCATACAGGGGCTCACGTCCGTTTTCTTCCTTATAGGCAGCATATATACCGTCTATCTCCGTCCGCAGTTCCGGCAGCTCCAGTTCTTCTGATACCTGCTCCACGATATACCAATATGTGTCCATCAGGAAATCATTATTTGCAAATTCGTCTTCGAAGCGGCGCATCTCCTCAGGGCCCAGCCTGTCCGGATTAAATCCCTTATAGCGTATATCGTCCTTGCTGACTGCCAGTACGGAATAGTAGCCTGTCCGCTCTTCATAATACCGGACAACCTGCCTGATGGCTTCCAAAAAATCCTCCTCGGATTCAACCAGGCTGCTTACAGCATTTAACAGCAGGCCGGCTATATATTCTCGGTCTCCAGCCACATACTTTGAAAAATGAATCTTTACTTTTTCCATATTTTTCATTTTTTTCGTTTTTATCTTTGGTTGTTAATCTGTCTGTTTGTATTTAACTATTAATATCCCATATAGCAGTCAAAGGCGCTTTCCAGCGTCTTGAAATAATCCGTTTGCCCGTCGTCCGCGGTGTCGATGCTGACGGCATACCTGTCACCGAAGGGGTTGGTCCACCGCTTCAGGCTTACTGTTGCCTTCCCCTCCGTGATCCGGGTCATGGCATCCGGGTAGTCTTTGCCGGGGTTCCTCTCTTCCCAGTATTCCGAGCAGAGGACGAACAGGCGTTTTTTCACCTCCTGGTTCCTGACCAGGCGCTGTATATCCCGGAAGGAGCAGCTCCACATCTTATCACAAGCCACGCAGGTATAAAGCGCCTTCATCTCATCCGCCGCGTTCTTTACCCCGCACAGGCACAGGGCGTCCTTTCTGCCGCTCCAGCCGAAACGTGTTTCGCCGTCCGTTTCGTTGAGCTTAAGGCCATGGTAACATGTGACCGACAGCACCAGTCCCAGGGCGTCTTTGGACAGTTGGAACAAGCCGGGGGAGGCGGTAAGCTCCCCAAAAGTTTCGGGGTCGTTATCCAGCAGCGCCTCGTGGTGGATATAGGAAAAGCCGCGCTTTTCGTCTTTCCGGTAACAGGCGCTGCCGCTATAGTCCCCCGGGAGGATGCCGTCTTCATCCGGCACGGGAAGCCGCCAGTACAGGTCCTGCGTCACCGCCGTATCCAGGCTGCAAGGCCCGGGGGTTACCTTATTCCTGTCCTCATACCTGAGGCAGGACATATCTTCACATGAACCGATGTAAATCTCTTTCCCATCGGATTTCCTGATCGCGTACTCTGACATAATGATTCAATTAAAGGGTTATTAAATACAGGAAGCCCACTTCACAGGTACCGCAGGCTTCCTTTTTTGCTATTTTCTATTTTCTGTTTCTGTTTTTTTTATAGCTATTACTTTACAACTTACAACAGCAACAGGTGTATTCTTTTGATCTATATAGACATCGATTACATATACTCAAAACTCAATATTTTAGTTTAATATTTCTCCACACGATGTTTTACATAGCTCCAAAAACTTCCCGAACGGCACAGCTCATTTTCTGTTTGCCTGAAGTAGCTTAGATCACCGTTGCTTAATACCATGCCTCCGGCATTCAGGTAGACACACCCTTCCAGACGGTTGCCCTCACAGAGGTAAAGAGGCCTTACGGGATTCGCATTGCCACTTTGGCTGCGGCCTTCCCTGTACAGGAAGATAGTGCCGGCTTGTCCCCGGAGCCCGAAAAATGGATATCCCTCCAGTTTGTCAATCACTTTCTTATGCAGCCTGTGGTCATGGTAGCGATCGTCGCTCATTTCCAGCATACGCAGGCTGCCCCGCATATCCTTTTCCTGCTGGTAATCATAAAGGGAGCAGCAGGTGTTGATAAAGCCGGCGGACAGGGAGCTTTCACTGCCGTTGGTGACAATGTAAAAATGATAGACCTCAATTTCGAAGCGCTTTACCTGTTTTAAGATATACCGGATGGCTTTGACATTCAGGGAAAGCTCACCGCCGGTGATATTGAAATACCCGATAGAGCGAATGTGCTTCAATACATTACGGATATCCTTATGGCGGATATCCATATCCTGCGCATCCCCTCTCATGCAATGCCCGCAGGACATATTGCACCTGCGGGTAACCTCGATGGACAGCGTGTTTAACCGTAACTTTTCCATACCTTTTTTGTTTCCTTTATACATCACATTTTTACAGCAAGGGAAAATCTTCCAGGGCGCTGATAAGCCCGTCGAAATCTTCCGTTTCGCCCAGCGGCTCGGCCATACTGCCTACCACCATCCTGTCCGTGCCGTACTGCCCAGCGACAGACTTCAAATAATCCCGGCGGTCTTTATAACCGTTTTGGCGGTAGATATCATCAGTTTTTTTAGCGTGAACGTGAACCGTATCGTTTGAATTTTTCATATTATTTTTTAGTTTGGTTTAATACATGGTTTACTTCGTTCTAAATTCGAGGGTGCATTCCCCGTCCTGCGGTTCGCAGACCGAAACCAGCGACAGGAGGTGTTCTTCATTGATGATCTGCGCGGCTTCTTCTATTTCAGCGTCGCTGAACCCGTCGCCGCCGTCCGCGTGGAAAAGCGAAATAAACAGATCCGCCTGCCAACGGGGCACCGTCAGTTTTTTGGTCCTTACCCCTGTCTTAACTCTTCCTGCGCCCATTGGTATATATCGATTTTATGGAAATTATCCCGGAACCAGCGGATACACTCCGTTTTATCCTGGCTATAGAATGCCAGGCGGCCGCTATCCTCTTTCCCGAACTTCTCGTAGATCACATCCAGGTTATATTGCTCCCCCCGGGGCGTTTTATACCCGTTCCAGCGTATTTCAAGGACGCGGATGACTTCATTTTCGCTGACAGCGGGTTGCTCCAGCAGGGTATCGATATTGTTTTTAACCCGGTAGATGCCTTTTTCTATATCGCAGGACGCATCGCCGTTTTGGTAGCGGGACAGTTCCTTTTCGTCCATCGTACGGATATATTTGGCCTGGGAATGCTCAAAGTGCCCGTAACCGCATTTATGACGGTTGGAGCCTTCTTCACGGCAGGTAGTACGCTCCAGCATCACCCCGTCCTCATACAAGTTCAGGACAACATATTCAATATCACTACGGGGTTCAAAGGTCAAGACCATACCCGATGCTATCATTTCTGATTTCATTTGTTTCTGATTTAAAAATTATCCGTTATTCAAAATCGCGCATATGGAAGATTTTCCGCATATAGTCGCCCACTGTGCCGCCGATAGGGCTGAAAGGGTCGCTTTCCCGCGGCAGGACCTGTAAACCGAACACCGATTTGATCTCACTGAGCAGCAGGCCGCGGACACGGTCGCTCATATCCCTTTCGACAACGACTTCGGTGCGCGGCCTGTGCATCGACGGATGGGCCGGAAGGTTAAAGCCCCGGAGGGCATTTTTGACACGGGTGAGCGATGCCCCGTCCAGGTAGGAAATAATAATGCGGCGATACCCGTCCTTGCATACCAGGCTGTACCGGAAACGCGTGGAGGGGAAATGGCTCCCCAGAACCGCTTTGATTTCCGGCAAGGGTGTTTTTACTGCTGCCGGTTGAATAGCTGTTTCCATAACTCATTATCGTTTTAAAATGAATAATTATTTTTACAGAAACCCATTAGGGGCATCCGTTTCTTCATAAGGCGAAAAAGCTTGCGGCGCGGCGGCCGCGGCAAGGTTTTGCGTATAAATACGACCCGAGCCCAATAGGGCGAGCGGTGGAGATTTGTGCGCAAACGCCCGGCAGGGCAGACCTTGAACGGTCCGCGGAAGCGCTGCAATAGCTTGCCTTGTGAAGAAGCGGATAGCATATTCTTGAGTGCATCTTTTGAGCCCTTACGGCGATTCTCCGGAATCCGTCAATGAACCCCGCTCGTCCAGTTGTTTTTCTATCTCCCGTAACTCCCCGTAGTTCTTGAATAAGAGCTTTTCTTCCGCTACTCCCCTCTGCAATAACGCCTCGTGTAGCCTGGCCTCCCGGATATAGCCGGCAAGGGCGATAACGGCATCTTCCTGCGTGGGGTAACTGCCGCAGAGAATGGTCTCATTATGGTATGCAGCCCAGTTCCCGACATCGCTTTGCCTGAAATTATATCCTTTCGGTTTCATCGGTTTCATCTTTTTTATTTGTTTCATTCTTCTTCTCTGAAGTTCCTGCACGGTAGCCTGTCATATCCAGGAAAACAGGCAGGGTGATACCATAATCTTTTACCAGGGTTAACTCTGTGCTGATCCTGCCGGGGTTGAAATAGACGGCAAACCGCAGGTTGTTCCTTTCTATTATCGCTTTATTCATATTCTCCCATCTGACCATAGGCCCCAGTTTTTTAAGTTCGTCCCTGTAGTCTTCTTCCCGGCGGATGATACGGGCGGCAGCCTCTTTTTTCTCCTGTTCTTCCGCCAGGAGGTAGGTTATCCATGCTTTGAGCTTCTTCTCCGAGAGGACACCTACCCTGCCGGGTTGCCGCAACCGGGACTCATAGTACTCCAGGTGCCGGTGACGGTAGGGATTGGGCAGGTGGAACCTGTATTTGTCCTCCGACGGCAGTTTCCTGGGGCAGATCAATGTCCCGGCCATGCACAGGGCGATAATAAATCCACGGCAGGTATATTTTCCACCGGTATATACCACATCGGCCAACGGTACCAACTCCCCGAAGGGCTTGAAAAGCTCATACCGTTCTTTTAGTTTTCCTATATACTCCAGATTTTCTTTTGTCAGTACCACACCGTACTCTTGTAACTTTGGTATTTCCATATATCTGTCCATATTTTTTTTAAGATGGTTTGTTTGTCTTTGATTGATTTAAAACGATTGTTGGTTTTTGCTTTACATCCGTCCTTTGGTGTGTTTCAGCATTCGACAACCGCGGCTTCATCCACTTTGGCTTCTTCTTTTTGCTTTTCTTTTTTATCCTGCTTATCCCGGCCCTCTTCGATATCCTTCAGGGCATCCTGTATCCTGCGCTCCAGGGCGGAGAGTTCCGTCCTGAGGCGGTTCAGCTCGCCCGCTTTCTTCCACGGGGTGGAGGTGATCTCTTCCAGCACGGCGTTATCCTTTTCCAGGGCAGCGATCTCCGTCCTGAGCGCAGGGATCAGGCTGTGGATCTTATCCAGCGCACGGATAAAGTTCGTGGCGGCAAGCTCCGGGTCCTGCGCCAGGGCACCGTTGTTATAACTGTAGCGGCAGGCCCCACGGATATAAAAGCGGTTGTACTTGCTCCCGTAATCCGTGGCCAGGGTCCTGACCTCCAGCTCGAAGCCCAGCAGCGAGCCGATACGCAGGTATTCCCCTTTTGTGTCCGTGCTGTCGCCGATAGCAAGGAGCCTTTCCCCTGCCTGTGCAGGTGAAGCGCCGCCTTCGAAGCCGTCCAGCATAAGGGGGTTCGGCCTGTGGCCGTTTTCGTCCCTTGCCAGGCAGGTCTCCACCACAGAGAGGTCTTTTTCGATCCCTTCGAGCCGCTCCTGCTTCTTAGCCAGTTCCTCCAGGTTGTATTTCAGGGTCCATCCGGCATGCTCCTGCTGCCTGCTGTAGCTCTTCTGCTGGCTTTCCAGGACGCCTACCTTACGTTCCAGCTTCACCTTTTCCAGCAGGTCGGTATTGCCGGAGAGGATGGCTACATACTCCGAATAATTCATCACCCCGTCCTCGTCCATGGCCCCTTCGTCGATAATGCGCTTGCCGGCCGTGTTGGTCTTGAGCTGCGTGATAAAGGCCTGCTTGTTCTGCAGCAGGTTAAACTTATAGGTATCCAGGCTGCTGCCGGAGGCATAGATGATAGTATCGACCTTGTTACCTGCATGAAGCTTGGCGACCTTATTGCCTTTGCGGGCGGCACGTCCCCCGCGCTGCTCCAGATCCTTCGGCGTCCAGGGAATGTCCAGGTTATGGGTGGCCACCGCACGGTCCGGGGCGTCGATACCCGTGCCCAGGCTCTTGGTATGGCCCATCAGTACCCGTATTGCGCCCTGTTTGAAGTCCGATATCATCGCCGCGCACTGCCTGATGTTCCCCGCCTCCTGGATAAAGCGCACCTCATGGCACGGGATGCGGTGCTCCTCCACCAGCTTGCGCTTCAACTCCGAGTACAGGTTCCATTCATCATCCTTCCCGGGCTTGTAAGTGCCTATATCACAGAACACAAATTGTGTAGCACGCCGCTCCCGGTAGGCATGGTAATAATCCGCTATCTTGCAGGCGGCCTGTGAGAGCTTGTTGTCGGGGTGGTCGTGGTATTTTTCCGCATCGATCAGACGCATATCCAGCGCCGCCTTGCGGGCCAGGTCGGTGACCACCAGCATACGCCCAGAATCCTTTTTGTCGTACATCAGCCCCGGGCGCCCGATCAGCTTCCCGTCGCCGCTCCTTGCGAATTCGATGAGTTTTTGCTGGAAAGCATCCTGCTCGGGCGTAGGGCGCGTCGTGTGGAGCGCTACATTGTTTTCCGGCTTGTCCAGACCGATGTCCTTGGAGGTATGGTAAGCGCAGATCTCCATGTAGAAATGGGCGAGTTCCGGCAGGTACTTGAAGATCAGGTACAGCTCCACCAGCGAGTTGCTGATGGTCGTACCGCTCAGGAAGGTGGCGCACAGGTCGCTGCCCCTGCGCTGTTGCATCGTACGCACGGCATACAGCAGGTTCAGCGCGCGCTGGCTGCCCTGCGGGTCGCCCAAACCGGAGACGTAGCGGTAGCGTGTGTCGTAACGAAGGTTCTTGAACTCCGCCGACTCGTCCACAAACAGGTGGTCGATACCCATTTCCTTGAAATCGGTGGCGTCGTCACGGCGCGCCTGCATCCTGGCAAACAGGTCCCTGAGTGTGGCTTTGAGGTTCTCCCGGCGTTTCTGCAACCCCTTGAGCGTCCCCGAGGATGACGGTATCTTGTTCAGGCGTTCGTATACCCTCAGGTTCTGTAGGCTAAGCACCCAGCGCCTTTCCATATTACTATGGTAGGTTTCCAAGCACTCGCCCCCGAACCGGACGTACACGTCTCCGCGTATCCGGCTCTCCACTAAAGTATCAGTCTTGTTTTCCAATGTCAGTCAATTTATGGCAACTCTTACAGAGTGCAATGGTTTTACGTTGTCTTGCAATCATGAGTTTTTCCCAAGGTTTCTTTTTATCTAAACCTTTGAGTTTTCTAACATGATGCATATCCAACAA
>NZ_JADCLQ010000048.1:0-112499 GCF_015234155.1 Dysgonomonas sp. GY75 | reverse complement strand
TCAATTCTGTCAAAGAACTCGTGAAAGTAGAGAACTCTCGTGTGGTTTTCTTTATGCCTTCGCCATCCACGGTGGCTACTACTACTTTCTTGTGTACGTCTATGCCGCATCCCCTGGATACGACCTGGGTAAATGTAATCTGTTCCATAGTCTTAATCTTTAGTTGGTTATAACCAAAGCTAAGGGCCTTTGCTAACTTTTACATTATCTTTGGCGTCTTTTTTACGTCATGGGGGTTTCATAATTGTTTATCTGTTTTATTAAAATGTAAGATTTAGACCGAATGTATAGATAGCAGGTATTGGATATGGATTGGAATCTATGCCAAATGCCGTGGCAGAGCCCCCCATTTCCGGTGTATATCCTGTATTGCTCTTCCATGTTTTAAGATTCTGTATATTTGCATATACCCTAAGGGATTTCATTCTTAACTTCTGAAGGAGTTGTGGGCTAAATGTATAACCTATCTGTAAGTTTCTGATTCGTAGAAAGCTGCCATCTTCGATAAATAATTCAGATGGATAATCTTTTCCATTGATAGACCGACTCTTATCCAATATCGGATGTGTATTTGAAGTTCCTTCGCCATGCCATCTATCCATTGCACCTTCGAGATAGTTGAATTGAGACCATTCGAAAATATTCCATGTCCGATATATTTCGTTACCCTGCACACCCATTAAGTCCACAGACAGATCGAAGTTCTTGTATCCGAGATTAAGTGTAAATCCATAGGTAAAGTCAGGGGTGGGGTTGCCTATCATGGTACGGTCGGCTGTAGTAATTCTACCATCACCATCTACATCCACAAATTTCACATCTCCGGGTTTTACTGTAACAAGTGTATTTTGGGGAGAATTGTCAATTTCTGTCTGATTCTGATATATGCCTTCTACTTTATAACCATAGAAATATCCGATAGGATAACCGGCCTGAACATAAGACATCAAAGGAAGCCCAGAGGTCCCGTCGGTGATTGTATAACCATCTTGTACAAGAGATATTACTTTATTTTTGATAGTTGTAAGGTTTGCACTGATTCCATATCTCCAGTCGGGGCCTATTTTATCGTTCCAAGAGAGCGATAGTTCTATACCTTTGTTTTCGATCTCGCCTAAGTTTCCCAAACCAGGGGTAGTACCTGTGATTCCGGGAACTTCTGCCAAAAGATCTTTTGTATTCTTTTTGTAATAGACTCCTTCGAAATTCAATCTGTTCTTGAGGAAATAAGCCTCAAGACCAACTTCCCATGCTTCAATTTTTTCCCATTTAAGGTCCGGATTCGGTAGATATTCTAAAGAATAGCCCGGTATAATATTATCTCCAAACACAGCCGATGTCGTATTTGTTAGAATTGGTTCGGCAGGATAAACTCTATCCATATTCTGATTACCCAATGTTCCCCATGATCCCTTTAGTTTCAAATAATCGAGAAAAGTATAATCGCTCATGAAGTCTTCTTCAGTCATGACCCATCCGGCCCCGACCGAATAGAAGTTCTGCCACTCATTACCTGTATAGAAAAACGCAGAAGAACCGTCGCGACGGAACGAAGCATTCAGCAAGTATTTACTTTTATAGTTATATAATCCGCGAACAAGGAATGATACAGTAGCGCGTTCCCATTGTGTACTACCTGTAGTAGATGCATCTGCGTCACCTATACTTACGAACCATTTATCCGGATCATTTGCTATTGGTAATCCGTTACCTTGACCGCGTCTTGCAGTAAGGCTCGACAAGCTGTTGTAATATGTTGTAAAACCAGCCGTTCCGGTTATATTATGACCGTTGAAACTATTGGTATATGTCAGTACATAATCACTTTGAACTTTTGTCTCGTTCAATTTAGTTTGCTCTACGGCAGTTCTGCCGTCACCCATTACATACGGTTGCTGAATGTCTACATCAAACAGGGTTCTTATCGGAGTATAAAGTCTACTGTCATAAGACCTGTAATCCAGCGAGTATATTATCTTGAAATTGAAGTTTTTCAAGAAAGTGAGATCTCCATATACATTACCTGAAGCCCTGTAATCAATTACTTTATTCGTGTTCTTTTGTAATTCAACAATAGACATAGGATTGGATATCTGGCTTTTTTGGAAAATAGGCAGAGTATTAAACAACCCTTCTATTTCGTTATACGGTGTTGCTATTGGTGCTGAATACAACGCATTTTTAACAGCATCCTGATAAAGGGACAATTCCGTGTTAAGCGGAGTTGAGCGGGCTCCATTAAATTGGAATCCCACACGTAGATCTTTAGTGATATTATAATCACTACTCAAATTTATTGTAACTTTATTGTATTCCTCATATTTAAGGTTACCCTCCTCCGATGTATAACCTATACCTATATAGAACTTGTTCTTTTCAGTAGAAGAGGAGATACTTATATTATTATTTGTAATGAAACCTGTTTGGAAAATTTCATTTTGCCAGTCTGTATCGGCAGTCCAGTTTGTAAAATCAAATTCTTCCAACGTACCTGTACTTTCATACGTGTTTTGCAGCTGTTCAGGATAAAGTTCTCTAAACTGCGTACTGTTGGCCATTTTAATTTTGTCAACAACTGTTTTAAAACCAAATGAAGTATTAATATTAACCAAAGTTTGGCCTTCCGTAGCTTTTTTCGTTGTTACAATAATAACTCCATTTGCACCACGAACTCCGAATATAGCGAGAGAAGAAGGATCTTTAAGAATTTCCATCGACTCTATATCGGCAGGATTCAGGAAATTGATATTATCATTGAATAATCCATCAACAACATATAAGGGTTTATAGCCATTGATAGAATTTGTCCCGCGAATACGGATTTCAGGCTCTTGTCCGGCTATACCAGTGTTAACTACCTGTACACCGGCAACCTTACCTTGTAAAGAAGCCAGAGGGTTGGAAGAAGGACGATTTTCAATATCTTCGGCTCTTATACTTGCAATGGTACCGGTGAGGTCACGTTTTTTAGCTGTACCATAACCTATAACAATAGTTTCCGCCAGAAGGTTTGATTCTTCTTCCATCACAATATTGATTACACTTAGTGAATCCACTGTCACCTGTTGAGTTTTCATCCCTACATAAGAGAATACCAAGACGTTACCAATGTTTGCAGAGATAGTGTATTTTCCATCTATGTCTGTAACAGTCCCGGTTTGAGTATCTTGTACACGTACACTTACTCCGATCAGTACTTCGTCTGCAGTATCTACTATTGTTCCCGAAATAGACATGGTTTGAGCATAAGTACTAAGAGTGCTGATGAGTAAGAAGCTACTAAGAAGCAAAATAACTCTCGGAAGAAAGATATTTACATGCTTAGTAAATAGATGTTCTTTTTTAATGAATTGTCTCATAGAAATACCATAGTTTAATGTTAATAAAAGCTTTATTCTAAATAAGGGGTAATGTGTTAAAACATCCCTTTGTAACTCGATATTGACCTTGTTTTTCATGGGCTGTTATCTTTTGAAGTTTTGATTATATAATGGCCTGCGGGTTGGGCTTATAAAGTACCGAATAGACTAGGCGCACATGGCCGACATATAATAAGACGTATTCGAAAAGCTCTTTTTTACAATTTAGGATTTTGTTATTTACATCTATAGATGAGGTCGTTAATGCTGTAAAAGTAGACTTCCTTTTATTCTTGTATGTTCCGATATACGTTTCTTTTGCAATACTTTTACCCTTTATCAAAAAAGAGAATTGTAAATATTCAATATACGGGATTTATTATTGGGAAAGAATTCTTTTTTCTAATTTTTGTGATAACTGACTATGTTGCATAAAATCTAAGCAAAAGAAATATAGGCGAATTCTTTTTTCTTATGAATTGAATTAATCACACAATAGTGGTTAAAACCACTCAGTGCAATAATTTCAAAAAATCCCAGGCATTGTCAGCAGTGGACACTTTTTCCTTTTTTAAGTACTCTTTCGAAACGATTTCGGCATATGTTTTTGCGCTGGCTTCGGCCATATAGGATTGTGTCCCCGATGCAGAGAGCATTTTGGAGAGTTCTTCCATTTCTTCCGTACGACGTTTTATATGTTTGGAGTATGAGGGTATAAGCCTCCCCAGTTCAGACATGATTCCAGGTAATTTCGTATTTATTTCCCCAAAAAGAGTATCGAAAAGCCCGTAGTGATTAGCTGCTAATGCCATTTCAAAAATGGATGCGGTAATTATTTTATTAAAGCCGGTGAAGCACATTTTCATCTGTGTAGCCTTCACTACCTGATCTCCCAGATAGGTTTCTAATATGGAACCTTCCAATATTACAGAAAGAAGTTTCGATCTTGCTCCGCTTGTATAAATATGTCCGGTTTCCTGTACTCTTTGAGACTCTCCAATGATACATGCATTTGTAAATGGGATTTGCGCCAAGTCCATTTTGGCTGCAATGACTTGAGCTGTTTCTAACGATTTGGCATTCATATCAATAAACGGCGTCTTTATACCTGCTTCCATAACGGCCCGGATATGTTGTTCTGCCACGGGTATGACAGCATGCGGTGGTACAATTGAAATAACCAGATCTGCCAAGGATATCAATTCGGACAAAGATTCCATATTTCGGAGATAGTATTTCGCTGCATTATGTATAGTCTGCTCACTGCGGCCTTCCAGATAAGTAACTACGTGGTATCCATTCTCTATTAAGCAGCATGCTATAGCAGATCCCATCTCTCCCGGATATAAAATTGCAATCGTTTTCATTTCTTTTATACTTTTTCAGATTTATAATGATGACCGGAATATCCTGGTCTTTTTAAACAGACAAATAAGATAATAGTAGCAACGGAAAGGATTATATATAGGATAAAGCCATTTTTGTAACTTCCCGTAATGTCCTGTATTACTGACGCAGACAGTGGCCCTCCCAAAGCGGCAAACAATAGTAAAGGATTGGTAATGCCACTTATGGCTCCTTGAAATTTACTCCCGTAGTATTTGGCCAGAATAATGGGCATAAGGGCAATAATACCGCCGCTGCTTAATCCGCTTATGATAGAATAAGCTAAATATAGGACAGTCTTATTTGCTCCGTAAATAAAGATGATTAAGCCTAAAGTTTGAAACAAGCTCAGAATAGCAGCCAGTATATTGGGTGAAATACGATCCGAAAACCATCCTGCGCCTATCTTTCCTATAATAGCCATAATGCCGTATACGACAACAATACCCGCGGCATCTGTAATTTCATATCCCATCTCTAAAGAGAACGGGATTCGGTTAAGTAATGCTCCTTTCATAACAAAATCGGCAAGGTTCCACGCAATGATAAGCAGCCAGAAGACAGGCGTCCTCAAAGTCTCTTTCACTGTAAAAGAGATTTCCGGAGATTTTTTTTGTAATGGAAGAAGTGTTGAAGAAGTAAACTTGTCTGTACTCTCCTTCTCCGTTTTTGAATTTTGCCTTAAAATAAAGTAGATAAAAGGAGAGATGATAATCGGTAGCCATCCGATCAGGAACCAGGTCGAACGCCAGTTATTCGTACTATCCATTAATAATACAACTACCGGAGCAAGGATGGCTGCTCCCAGATTTGCTCCCGAAGATACGATACCCATCATTGTTCCGCGGTTTTTATGAAACCATTTAGATATAAACGGCATAACCAGAGAGTTGCCTATACATGCCTGCGAGATACCTCCCAAAAGTCCGATAATTAGAGTCAGTTGCCACAATTGTTGAACATAGGCCATCAATACAAGCATGACGCCGTTTGCAACCAAACCGGTAGTCAGTATGTTTCTTGCACCGAAAACATCCAGTCTTTTCCCTATATACGGAGCCAAAACTGCTGCGATTATTAACTGGAATGTCAGGCTGAAAGTAATGCCTGTTGTACTCCATTTCATCTCATTTTGCATAGGTTCTATTATGAATCCTAATGTCTGCATACCGACTCCGGCTCGCACAGCCAACATCAAAAAACTTGTCAGAACGACATAATAGCCGAAATAGACACTTGTTAACAGCTTTTTCATTTAAATATCAGTTTATACATTATTATATAGCTTAGATAAATAACATATATAGTTTACGGGTATATATAATCTAAAATATAAATTGTATACACTTAAGCAGGTTGATTAGGAGAATACGTCTCATTCTCCAAAATGAAGTATCCCGAAACAGTTACTTATATAAAACTGTTAGGGAAATATTTATTTTATGCTCTACATTTTCTCTAATCGTCTTAGAAGTTCTTCTTTGAAACTCCTTCCTATAGGTAGTTCTTTTCCTGCAATATGAAGAAGATTCTTATCAATTAGCTTTAGGTGTTTGACCGATACAATATATGATTTATGTATTCTTATAAATTGATTCGCGGGTAGCCTTTCCTCTAAGCTTTTCAATGAAGCAAGAACCATGATTTTTTCTTTCGCTGTATGAAAAGTGACATATTCCATTTGACCTTCTATAAACAACAGGTCTGCATAATTTATTTTATAATACCTATGACCGCTTTTCACTGCTATACTATTATCCGCTATTCCTTCGGCCGGTGAATAAATTGGGGTAGACGGAAATATATTCATTCTATTCCTTTTCTCAATAACTTTATTTATTGCTTGCAAAAAGCGTGGAAAAGCAATAGGTTTTAATAAATAGTCGACTACATTCAGTTCATAGCTTTCAACTGCGTATTTCGAATATGCAGTCGTAAATATAATCGAGGGAGGATCTTTTAAGCTCCGGGCAAAGTCCAGTCCTGATATTTCGGGCATCTGAATGTCTAATAATAATATATCTATCTTTTCTTCACGGATTACATTCATCGCTTCAAATATATTAAAACTGCTTCCTGCTATTTCAAGGAAAGATAACTTTGATATATACTCAGATAACAATTTCCGGGTGTGAAACTCATCATCTACCACAAGTACTTTCAAAGCCTCGGCCATAATTAATTTTATTTCATTATATTTTATAAGCGTATTAATAATTCGACCTTAAAGTATTCAGTACAATCTGAAATATCCATGGAGTAATTATCTCCATAATAGAGAAACAATCGTCTTTTTACATTTTTAATACCTATTCCGATTCTTTCTGTTAATGTATTGTTTTTAAGAAAAGGCTGGTTATTTTTCGATGTAAACCTTATTTGATGATTATTTACTTCCAGATCGATATGCACATAACCTTTTTGATCGACTTCGAGAGGAGCATATTTAAAACAATTTTCTACAAAAGGCTGGAAAAGCATAGGGGGGACTGATATATTGACATTATCTTTTATGTTACAAGTGAAAACAATATTCTGATCATCCTCAAGTCTTAATTTCTGAAAATCAATATAGTTTCCTATATACTCGATTTCCTTTGCCAACGGAGTGAATTCCGTATCACAATCTTCCATCACATAACGCATCATCTGTGCTAATTTTAATATATAGCACGATGTATATTCATCTTTAAAATAAACCATTGAATAAATATTATTCAGGGCATTGAAAATAAAATGAGAGTTAATTTGAGATTTTAGAACTCTTGTTTCCAATATCCTTTTTTCTAAAAGAAGCTTTTCTTTCTGTTTTTTGTCTTTTGTCGTTTTCTTAGAGAATAAAATGATGTTTGATGCTGCAAATGTCAGGATAAATAAAGCCAGAAATTTTACCAGAGCAAAAACAAAATGAGACCCATCTTTGGATTCTACTTCAAAATATTGAAATATATAGATTTCTAACCCACTACAAATGTAAGCTAGTGAAACAAGTAGAATAGATGAAAAAAAGATATATCCATATCTTTTTCTTTTCATTAATAATATAGGAACAAATATTACCTGTGTCATGAAATAGATTGTCAGAAGGCTTACAAATGTTATAAAAGTTATAAACATAGCTAATACTATCCCTGCCCATATCATTTGTGCAAATGATATGAAAAATATAATAGACCAAACAATTATATATTGAAGCCTTTTTGAAGATTGTATATGATTTAATATTCTGTTCATAAATCAATATCTGCTTATAAAACTCAGTATAAAGATAGTAGCGATAATAATGGGGAAACAAATTTATTCAATCAACGACCTGATAATGCCTATTAACGTATTTGAATCTCTAATAAATGGTGATATTCCTGTTTTTTTGTAAAACTATACAATTGAATCTTTATAAGTGTTTCGTATAGAAAACTATTCTGTTCATTGATTTTTTTTTAAAGATGCAGGAATAGTCCATAATTTCATTTTTTGAAAATAAAAATATTTATATACGTAATTTATAAGATATGGAAAGGAATAGGGCTATAGCCAGCATGAAAAATATAAATATCGATGCTTTGATCAGTCACGTTCTCAAACTATGGTTAAGAAGTAAAAAACAGATATTAGGTGAATTTGGACTGACAGGTTCCCAGTTTGAGATACTGACCGCACTATATGACCTAAGTGCCTCAGGGAGGGATATTATACAGATAAACTTGTCAAAAGAAACGGGGATTGATCCCGTGACGACTTCTACTATCCTCCGCAATTTGGAAAAAGGGTGCATAATTACGCGCGCCCGGGGAAGAATCAATACTCGTGCGATATACATTGGACTTACAGACAGCGGCAAAGATCTCTACAAAATAGCATCTATCAAAATGGCGAATTGCTGTGATAATATTTATCATAGCATTGATAAAGAGATGCTTACAATTCAACTGATATCATTATCCCGGGAACTGAATAAGTTTAACAATTAGATAACAATGAAAATAAAAATAATATTTAGCGGAGCAATTTTTTTCTTGATTTTTGCTTCATGTGGAAACAGTAATAGATCAGACCAGAGTGGAAAGGCTCTTAAGTATCCTGTGATGGTTTTGAACAGACAGCATGCCAGTATGCAATCTGTATATCCGGCCACGATCAGAGGGCAGGAAGATATAGAAATAAAACCCCGTGTGGATGGATTTATTGAAGCGATATATGTAGATGAAGGTTCTGTGGTTAAGGCCGGACAGCTATTATTCAAAATAAACTCTCCCTCATCAGAACACGCATTGACTTCGGCCGAAGCTTCTGTTAACAGTGCTAAAGCCCAGGTCAATACGGCTAAGGTAAATGTTAACCGCTATCGCCCTTTGGCAGAAAAAGAAATTGTAAGTGAGGTACAATTACAGACATATGAAAATGCTTACGAAACGGCATTAGCCACTTTGGAGCAAGCTAAAGCGACCCTGAAAAATGCTCAGGCTACAATCAGTTGGGTGACAGTTACCAGTCCTGTAGATGGAGTCGTTAGCGCTATCCCTTATCGCAAAGGAAGCTTGGTTAATAGTAATAATATTTTAACGGCGATAGCTAATACCGGAAATGTATATGCTTATTTTTCATTAAATGAACGTAAATTGATGGATTTCCTTAAAGGAGTGGAGGGTAATACCCAGTCTGAGAAAATAAAAAATATACCTCCTGTCACATTAATCTTATCCGATGATTCCGAATATAGCGAAAAAGGGAGAATAGAAACTATAACAGGAACGGTAGATATAACCACCGGTACAGCTAATTTTCGAGCAGAATTTCCTAACAAATCAGGAAAATTGAGGAGTGGGACAAGCGGAAAAATAGTTATACCAAAAACGCTTAATGACATTTTTATAATACCACAAAAAGCGACATTCAGCCAGCAGGATAAAGTATTGGTTTATAAACTGGAAAATGATTCAGTAAAACAGCAGGTTATATCTGTTCAGTCTACACCGGATGGACAGAATTACGCAGTAACAAATGGATTATCTGATGGTGATACAATCGTGTACGATGGAATAGCAACACTTCGAAACGGAATGAAGATATTGATTAAGGAAAGCTTGACAGCTTCTTATTAATCAAATAATGGTCAAAAGGTATAGATTATATATTCTGTTTGACAGGATATCTGAGGTTTAACAACTATAAAAGCATGAAGATATGTTGAAAACATTTATAGAACGTCCTGTATTATCCACTGTAATATCCATCATTATAGTTGTTTTGGGTATGATCGGACTCAACATGCTGCCGATAGAACAATATCCTGATATTGCGCCTCCTACGGTAAGGGTTGAGGCAACTTACAGCGGTGCAAATGCTGATGTGATTATGAATAGTGTTATTATTCCATTAGAAGAAGCCATCAACGGAGTGGAAGGAATGACCTATATGACATCTTCGGCCGAGACTGGTTCCGCTAATATAACGGTTTATTTCAAACAAGGGATAAATCCTGATATGGCAAGTGTAAACGTTCAGAATCTGACAAATCAGGCATCATCGCAACTTCCGGCCGAAGTAATCCAAACTGGGGTAACGGTGAGAAAACAACAAACCAGCAATATACTGATGATGTCACTTTCATCTGAAAATCCGGTATATGATGCTACGTTTATAGAAAACTATGCCAGCATCAATATCATACCTCAGATAAAACGTGTTTATGGTGTAGGAAATGTCTCTGCTTACGGGTCGAGGGAATATTCTATGCGTATCTGGCTGAAACCGGATATAATGGCTTCCTATAAAATATCGACAGATGAACTGATCAGCGCTTTAAGCGACCAAAATATAGAAGCGGCCCCCGGACAATTGGGCGAAAATAGTAATCAGGCATTCCAGTATACACTCAAATATACAGGGCGACTCTCCTCTGTAAATGAATTTGAGAATGTAATCGTTCGTTCAAATGAAGGCCGGATAGTTCTTCTAAGTGATGTAGCTACGGTAGAACTGGGTGGATTACAATACAATACGTCTACATCAACAGATGGTAATCCGGCAGTAATGATACGTATAAACCAAACACCCGGCTCGAATGCCCAGGAAGTACTTACAAACGTAAAAGTAGAATTAGAAAAAGCCATATCAGAATTCCCGCCGGGATTGAAATTAACTTATTTAGTTGATATCAGTGATTTCTTGAATGCGTCAATTAGTAAAGTTATTACAACTTTAATCGAGGCCTTCTTACTGGTCTTCTTAGTTGTCTTTATATTTCTTCAGGATTTACGCTCTACTATTATTCCGGCTATAGCTGTTCCTGTAGCTATTATAGGAACATTTTTCTTCCTATGGTTGATGGGGTTTTCCATCAACCTGCTTACTTTGTTCGCACTTTTGTTAGCTATCGGGATTGTTGTTGATGACGCCATTGTTGTTGTAGAAGCAGTGCATGCTGAACTCGAAAATAGGATAAAAGACCCAAAAGATGCGGCGATTAAAGCAATGGGGGAGATAGCTCCCGCTATTATCTCTATTACTTTGGTTATGGCTTCGGTATTTATTCCTGTTAGCTTTATCGGGGGGACAAGCGGCATTTTCTATAAACAGTTTGGGCTGACATTAGCTATCGCGATTAGTATTTCCGCTGTTAATGCATTGACGTTAAGTCCTGCATTGTGTGCATTATTTCTAAAGCCAAATGATGAAACTTCCCCAAAAGGTGGTTTTATCAGACGCTTCTATTATTTCTTCAATATCGGATTTAATATATCAACTGCAAAATATAGAAAAACACTTGTTTTTCTGGGGGAAAAGGGACACCGATGGATTACTGTTACGATCATTTTGGTTTGTACCTGTATTTTGTTCAGTCTGATGAAAATAATGCCTACCGGATTTGTACCACAAGAAGATAGCGGAAGACTTATGGGGAGCATAACATTACCTCCCGGATCTTCCTTGGAAAGGACGGATTCGGTTGTAAATGCAGTTCTGGAGATAGCGAGTGAAATCCCTGAAATTGAACATTTAGGAGGTCTTACCGGGATAAGTTTCATGAGTGGTAATGCCAGTTCGTATGGATCGGTTATGTTAAGTATAACTCATTGGGACAACCGGAAAATAACAGTAAATGAAGTTGCTGCAATACTAACACAGAAAACAAGTTTTATAGAGAATGCTACTTTTATGTTTTTCGGTACACCTACTATTCAGGGATTTGGTTTGAGTAACGGGGTAACCGTAAATCTGCAAGACCGCACGGGAGGGGATATATATGAATTTTATAATGTTACGAATGATTTTATTGAAGAAATGAATCGGAGGAAAGAGGTAATGATGGCAATGACCACCTTTAACCCTAATTTTCCTCAAAAACAATTGGACGTCAATATGGCTAAAATCAAGGATGCAGGCATCACGCTAAATGATGTGATGGGTACATTACAGGCATATATAGGCAGCCAATATATATCAAACTTTAACCTATATGGGAAGCAGTACAGGGTAATGGTGCAGGCGGCACCCGAATATAGGTCCAAACTTGATGATCTGGACGGAATATTTGTGAAAACAGCAAGCGGGGAGATGGCTCCGGTAACAAGTTTTCTGACGGTAAGTGACATTGCCGGTCCGGAAACCCGTACGCGTTTTAACCTGTATTCTTCTATGGAACTAACGGTTATACCGGATTATTCGGCAGGATACAGTACCGGCGATGTCATCAAAGCTATTGAAGAAGTGAAAGAGCAAAGCCTGCCAACAGGATACAGCTACGAATATTCGGATATGACACGAGAGGAAGCAAATGCCGGTAGCCAGACAATATTGATATTCGGACTGTGCTTAATCTTTGTTTACCTGTTATTAGCCGCGTTGTACGAGAGTTATATATTGCCTTTGGCTGTAATCTTTTCTCTGCCCGTGGGATTATCGGGTGTATTCATCTTCCTCTCTGTATTCGGATTGAGTCAGGGAATAACGAACAATATTTATGTACAGATTTCCCTTATTATGTTAATCGGATTATTGGCAAAAAATGCGATACTGATTGTCGAATACGCTATTCAGCGTCGCCAACAGGGAATGAGTATTGTAGATGCAGCTATAAATGGAGCTGAAGCCCGTTTACGCCCTATATTAATGACTTCTTTTGCCTTCATTTTCGGACTTTTACCATTGGCTGTGTCCTCAGGTGCAGGAGCAATCGGCAATCGCTCGATAGGTATCAGTGCTATCGGAGGTATGCTCATTGGTACTCTCATCGGGGTGCTGGTAATACCTTCTCTTTATATTATATTTCAAACTATTCAAGACAGGTTTAGCAAATCGGGCATAGTAAATTCAAACGATGAATTTATTGCACAACAAAACAGGGAATAATTATGAGTAGATATAAATATATAAAGAATATTACTTTATTAGGATTTATAATCCTGACAGGTCTTCCAGCCTGTCAGGTAATGAATAAATACAAAGTTCCTGAAATAGATAGTGATAATTTATACGGAGAAATGACGTCTTCCGATACAACTACCATAACCGGTATTCCATGGAAAGAATATTTTACAGATTCGTTTTTGATCCTTTTGATAGATGAAGGAATAAAAAAAAACCATGATTTACAGATAGCCTATACCCGCATACAACAAGCCGAAGCGAACCTGAGTATGGCTAAAGCAGCATATTTCCCCGACATATCGTTAGCCGGACAAGTAGACCAATCCCGCTTCAGTAACGGGAGTAATGGCGAAAAGGTACTCGGTTACCATTCTACAGACTATTCTTTAGGTGTATCGGTAAGTTGGGAACTGGATATCTGGGGAAAACTTAACAGGCAATCCAGATCGAAATATGCTCAATTTTTGAATAGCTATGCTTATAAGGATCTGATTCAGACATCATTGATTGCGAATGTAGCCTTGTCATATTACTCCTTACTTGCTTTAGATGAACAACTTGCTATTATAAAAGAAACAGTGGATCTTTTAGAAGAAAATGTAGAAACGATGGAAGCTCTTAAAAAGGCCGGATTGCAAAATGGTGCCGCAGTAGAGCAAAGCAAATTCCTTTTATACAGTACACAGGCCTCTATTCCTGATTTGGAAAGTCAAATCAGACAAATGGAAAACTCGATCAATACTTTACTTGGTAGGAAACCTGAGAAAATAGAACGGTCAAGTATATATAACCAGCAATATCCTAGCAGATTACAATATGGGGTTCCGGTTCAAATGCTGGCAAAGCGTCCGGATGTACAACAAGCAGAGTTATCTTTCCGCTCAGCCTTTGAACTTACCAATGCTGCGCAAGCAAGCTTTTATCCGTCTCTAACCCTCAGTTCATCATCGATAGGTTATGCTACTAATAATACATTATCTAATTTTTTCAATCCTGGAAATATTTTCGCAAATATAATCGGGGGTTTGACACAGCCTCTTTTTGCGAGAAAGCAACTGGTTGGAAGCCTGAAGATAGCCAAAGCGCAACAACAAGAAGCTTTGTTAATCTTTGAACAAACAGTTTTGATTGCCGCACAGGAAGTTACGGATGTTTTATATACTTTCGAATCTTTACTGAAAAAACAAAAAGTAAGAGAGTTACAAGTCGAAACCGGCCAACGATCTGTTTATTTCACTCAAGAGCTCTTGAAAGCAGGGGATGCAAATTATACAGAGGTGCTTACTGCCAAACAAAATCTTTTATCCGCTTTGATAAGTCAAGTTAATGATAAGCTGGAGCAATTACAATGTACCGTAGTTTTATATAAGGCATTAGGAGGAGGAACTGAATAAATTGTGATCATTTGTGTGTGGTTTGTATTGTTAATGTTATTTTTAGAAATCCTGCGAAGAAATTTTGCGGGATTCTTTCCCGGGCTCTCTAGTTTTGGGGAATAGCTGTATAGTGTAACTCCTCTGTGTCTCGAAGTGTCTCAATTTCTTTTCAACCGGTTTTTCTCTTGCAGTAATGAATTTATCCATAATATCAAAAACAGACATGCCTTTTTTACCGATTTTCGTGATGCGAAAAAGATATTTCACAATAAATGCGTATTGAAACGGCCGGTGGACAATAATAGGCTAGTTTTGTAGTAAGGAAATCAGAAAGAATAGCAATAAGGATTTCCTACTATAAACTATCCTCTCGTTGTTCTAGAAATATAAAATACAGTAAAGACATTTCAACTATACATATTATGTATATAACTCAAGAACAAATGGAAAATTTCATCAGAAGTAATGCTGAAAACATCTGGGAGCTCTTATGTGAAAGAGGACAAATGACTATTAGGCAGATTGGAGAACATACTCACTGCAGAGATGCTATTATATTTATGTCTATAGGGTATCTGGTTAAGGAAGATAAAATCAATATCGAAGATAAATCCGGAACTTTATATTTTGAATCAAGAAATACTATAACGGAAATATATTATTAATATAAATGAACAGTTGAATCCATCCTCTAATTATTAATAAACAATACAATTATTATCTGAATAATAATTGTAATACACTAATATAAAAATTAAAGGGTTTTAATAGTTTTTTAGTTCTGATTCCAAGAAGGAATTGCTTTATTAATTTAGGCATTTTCTTCTTGGTTTCTTTTATTGGCTATACTAATATATTAGAATTCGTCCAATTGCTGATGTAAATCCTTAAAGAATACAATACGCTCAGGCTCTCCACTACAGGAAATTAGAGTTGAAATGCGTCGGCGAGAATGAATCCAGCTATTCATTTCATAATAGCAACTTTTCTCTGTGCTGGCCAGACCATTTAACACGCAAGCTTGGATAACACTGAGATGATACTGACCAACCTTTAAATTATAGAATGCCTTGTCAAACTGCGTGTTTGAAACATACATATGTACATCATTACCATTTTCATATTTGCCGGTGATTGAAAGCTGTTCCATATAATCCAGGAGTTTGTGAACTTCCCCCAGGATAATTTTTGCGTCGCATTCTCTTAATAATTTTATGGAGACGAAGTACTTCAGCTCATGAGTCAGTGCCCAGCAGAGCTGCCTGTCGAAGACATAATAGGCGTTTTGTATCTGCATGTGGGCTTCTCGTGAAGCCCGGAAAATCTCTTGCATACGTTCTTCAATTTTTACATCATGATAGGCTTTGGCTTCCCGTAATCCACTTTCATATATCCATTTGAAAAGGGCGAACCGGGTAATATTCTTATAGCGTAGGTACAATTGTTGAGGGAATCTATTCGACGTGATGGCTAACTGGGAAAAAGGGTCTTTGCTACCTTGGCGGACATCATCTAAGTAGGCCTCTAAAATCTTATAATCTTTAGGACTGGGTGTTTCGAAATCGACTAAGTGTATACTGTAATTAAATCTTTTGTCAGGAGATGTATTTACTACTTCACCAAGCGAAAAATCCAGTTCATTAGCCAACATGGCAGCTTCCTTTAAGGTAAACGACACTTCCCCGCGCAGGCGACGATAAGCCGCTTCCTTGCCTATGGACAGCACATTCATGATAATAAATACAGGATTGACTTCTGATGGAATCCGAGCTTTGACAGCGTTGAGTAAGGCCTTGTCATAATTATATGTTTTCATACTTGAATTTTGTTACAAATAGTATTAGAAAATAAATCTTGTAGCGGAAAGTATTCCAAAACAAAAAACACTTTTAACCCCTTAGTACACCATATCTGCTAACATGTAGATAATATAGGAACTATAAATTATCATATAGAATTCTTCGATAATGTGTAGAATAATAATATGAAATAAGAGGTTTTTGGAGCAAAGGCATAAATCACAACTCATCTAATAGCTTACGCAGCGAGGAGAAAAACTCAATACGTTGGAATTCTCCACTTTGGGTAATCAAAGTAGAAAGCCTGCGTCGGGAATCGATCCACTCTTCCATTTTTAGATAACTGATTTTATTTGAAGAAGCTACGCCGTTGAGAATACAGGCTTCAATGATACTAAGATAATTTTCATGGATTTTGAGGTTATAATAAGACCGTTCGAAGCTTATATCTGATATGTATATCTGGACTTTATTTCCGTTTTCATATACTCCATTAATGCAGATCTGCTCCATATAATTAAGCATTATATACGCCTCTCTGCGGATGTTTTCTTTATCTTCTTCTCTTATTAATCCTATAGAGACGAAATGTTTCAGATCTGTAACTAAGGATTGTCCGATTTGTTTATCAAAAATAAAACAGGTGGAAGCGAATTGTCGGTAGGCATGCAGCGAATCATCGAAAATCTGTTGCATTCGGTTGGGTATCTTCACTTGGTGATATGCTTTTCCCCGTCCGGATTTGTTATGGTAAATCCATTTGAACAGAAAGAAGTTCAGCAAACTCTTATAACCCAAATAGATCTGTTGTGGAAAAGTATTAGTGGATATAGTTATATGAGAAAAGGTATCCATGCTAGAACTTAAAAGCAGATCTATATATTCCCGGAGGATGTGGTAATCTCTTTCATCGGGATTCTCAAATTCAGCCAGACGCATGTGTAAATGCTGTATTTTTTCATCATAGTTTTCGGTTATTTCATCTAATGAAATTCCCAATTTTTTTGATAAAAGTACTGCTTCCTGTAAGTTAAGACATACTTCTCCGCGTAAACGCCGATAAGCCGCTTCTTTTCCGATAGATAAGATATCCATAACAAACCACACTGGATTAATGTCTGCGGATAGTTTAGCTCTTACTGCGTCAAGTAAAGTCTTGTTATAATCATGTGTTTCCATATACATAATATATAGGTATACCAAAGATATAAATTAAATTGAGGTTCCTATTATTCCATTTCTAAATTTGTGTATTTATACAAAAAATATCCAATACTTCCCGATATAGTGAAGTAAAGGGTAATAAAAATACACTGAGTGCAAAGAAAATTTGCTATCCAAAATTAGTTTATTACTCAGGAGTGTTTGTTGCATATAACAAATAAATCTGTGGTTGTTCTTCCTGAAGTTACAAATAATACTAATAACTAGGCTGTTTTTTCTGAATATTGAAAATAAAGAGTTCGTTCTTCTTTTAAAAGAAAATGTATTTTGGAAAAGGATGAAAATTGGAACATGAAATTTGAGAGTAATAGATACTTTTGAAACTAAAATAGAGAACTGCTCTATAGTCAACGATTGACAGTTAGAAACGAAAAGACGAATTAATTTACTATCTTGATTAAATGTCAGATAAGTTTTGTCAATTTATCAATTACTTTGTTTCTTATGATTTTACAATATTATTACAAATGAACTAATGCTTGATATTGTTCAATTATAACTTAACTTAAAATAAAATGAGACACATAATTTTAAAACGTCCCCTGATAGCAGTAAGAACTTTTTCTTTATTTGTTCTATTGAGTCTGATCCTATCTCTGCAAGCGCAGGTTACTATTGGCTCGGGAATTCCCCCTGACGAGAATGCCCTTTTAGATCTAAAAGAAGATGATAGTGGTAATTCGACCAGAGGCCTTTTATTGCCAAGGGTACAGTTAAGAGACATTTATGACCCTCTTCCTCTTACAGAACACAAGGAAGGTATGTTTATCTATAATATTGTAGAAAATGGTTTTGTAGAGCGGGGAGTATATTATAATACAGGGGAGAGATGGGAAAAGGTAAACACTCCTTCGTCTCACGCATTTTATACCAGCTGGTTTTATATGCCTTCCGTCGTTTTCGATACATCATCTGCGGGAGAAGGCTTTACTAAAAACCTTTATGAACTTTATAGAGAGCAATTTGCAAATCCAATTGTGAGAAGTTTTGATGCTCCGGAAAGTATTCCATATATACTAAACGCCAATGATCTATACTACTATATAACTTATTACGACGCAGAGGTCTTTGAGATAATATCTTTGTCGGAATCTGGAGTCCTGGAGTATAATATAAAACAGGCAGCCTCGGCTTATTCTTTAATCAACATTGTATTCGTTTTAAAATAATAATGCTATGGATAATAAATATGCAGCTCGTTGTATCATAATTAGTATGTTGTTTCTTATCAATCAATTAGGTCGGGCTCAGGTTTATGGAGATTTTCCTTATTCACAAAGTTTTAGAACTGAAACGAAACCTGTGGAAATAAAGATAGTAACACCTCAGGATCCTGATTTCCAGAATGATGCTACGTTTACTTTTGAAGGGCTGCGTTTGACCTCAAACCAAATTGGGGGATTCGGTGCAGTTTTTATCGGAGATCATCAGTTTCAGTCGATACAAGGGATCCGAATAGAGTTTGAATACCTAATGTATGGCGGCAGTGGTGCAGATGGAATATGTGTGTTTTTCTTTGATGCAAGCATGAACAATCCTGTTATTGGAAGCATAGGCGCATCTCTTGGGTATACCTATAACAGGGCAGATCTCAATTATATGGATAATAGAGCGACAGGACTGAGTGGCGCTTATCTGGGTATAGCTCTGGATTCTTACGGAAATTTTAAGAATAGGTTTTGGCAGGGAGAGGCTCGGAAAAATGGAATTCCCAACATTTCCAGAGATTTAGGGGAGAGATATATTAGTAATGTAACTCTACGCGGAGCCAGAGGGGGAGTTAGGCAAGTGACAGACTTTGCGTCTATTGCCGGGATGGACGACGGCTATATGGGTTACCCTGTGTTGATCAGTCAGCCAACTTTGAGTAATAATGAAGGGTGGCAGCTTAACGATATAGGAGGAGGCTATTCTTCCATAAATACATATAGTGGGGATTTCAATCTAAGAGGAGAAGATCAATCTGATTATAGGAGAGCTATTATTGAAATATACCCTTTGGACCCTAATGAAGGCTTTGAAATATCAGTCACAATCCAGCATGGAGAAACGGAGACAATCGTTATCGATGACTACCCATATAGAAGTTTTCTTGAATATGCTGAGAATGCCTATGGATTGGAGGGGGATAATATTGTCGGCGGTTCAGCAACTCCGCAGAGCACAACTACTCTCCTGAATGCAACTATTCCGATGTATTTGCGTATTGGCTTTGCTGCTAGTACAGGAGCTGAAACAGATATTCATGTAATCAGGGATTTAGAAATATCCCTACCTTCTTCGGCGGAAGCTAATGATGATTATACCTCTACAAACTCGACAATACCTGTTGTTATTGATATCCTGGATAATGATATCGGCTATAGTGGACAGATTACAAAAACGCAGATAGGAGACAAAGAGCATCTAAATCCAAATTCATTCCGTTTTTGTGACGACAGTGGGGATTTTTTGGGAGTAGTTGACAACGACATGACTGTTTATGATACTATAGAAGGCAATTGGCTGTTTGATTTTGAAGCCGGAGTACTCACTTTTACTCCGGCCAAAAATTTTATTGGGTTGGCTACAGTCAAATATAGTATTAAATCAAAAGATGAAGACGGGGAACCATACGACGATGAGGCATATCGATCTCTACCTGCTACTGTCAATGTGGATGTATCTCCTTTTCAGACTATTATTTCTAATAGAATGGTGGCTCCTGTGATAAAATAAGAATCGAATACTTTAGGTTCAAAAAGTGGAAATTATCTCAAAACAAAGATCTTAACCATTATATAATTAATAACCTGAATTTATTACATTACCACTGTTCTGATACATAATTTGGATATCTTCGGACAGATCATTAATCTCCTTTAGTACGCCTCGAATTATGCTCTGAGTTTGTCTCTGATCTGGTGGAATGCCATGCGAAATTCACGATGTTTGTATATGTCATGATCAACAGCTAAGAATGAACTCATAACAAGTATCATTCTGCCTGATAAGAGTTTGCTTAATGAAGGAAATTTGCGTGTAAACTCCATTATTGTTATATTTTACACAAATTTAGTCCATCTTTGACAAAAGTGCGGATCTCGTTTCCGTTTGAGATCACACAGGAATATTTTCTTTTATGCAATAATTCAATAATATGATCCATATTCATGACTGTAAAAATAATCTTTTGTTTGTTTAACTGTCATACATTTACCATTCAAAGTAAAAAAAGAGGTTAAAGACGAAAAAGCCAGATATTGACTCTGTTTTAAGGCTCCACAGCAATTTTCGTTTATTTGTCATTCCTGATTTTCTTCTTTTTATTAATTAACATCACGCTGAATAAAATCACAATCAAGCCCGCTATCTGTACCCATGTAACAATTTCTTTACCAAATGTCATCCCGATGACAACAGCCACAAAAGGATTAACATAGGCATGGGTGGCCACTTCGGTAGCCGGACGCACTTTTAATAACCAGATATAGGCGGAATATGCCAAAATGGAGCCGAATACGATCAGATAGATTAATGACAGCCACGATGAGACCGGTACTGTGTCCAGGTCTGTTCCTGCTATATTTCCGCTGAATCCGGCACATATCCAAAACATAAGACTGGCAAAAATCATTTGCCAGGCAGAACCGGCAAATGCATTCACTTCTTCTTCACCTGATGAACGGTATTTAGCATAAAGTGTCCCCAATGCCCATGATATGCATCCGAACAGAAGGAGTAATATTCCGTATTCACTATGGTTATTAAGGTTGCTGCTTTGGTTAAATTGCTCGAAATACAACAACGTGACACCAAGAAAACCAATAACCATACCTGCTATTACAGCCGGATTACGGAAGTTCCTGCTCCACATAGGAGCATCCAGCGCCATAATCCAAATGGCAGTAGAACTTGCGACAATTGCCACAAGACTGCTGCTGACATATTTCTGAGCAAGCATGACCACCGCCATATCTATAAACAGTAATACAATACCACTTACAGCAGATTTCCGAATAAGTGTTTTTTTAAAGACAGGCTCACCCCGGCACCAGCACCAGGATAAAAGTGTCAATCCGGCAACAGTGAATCGTAAAGCTCCGAGAATGAACGGGGAAAAGCCTTTCAGGGCTACTCCTATAAAATAATAGGTGGAACCCCAGACTACATAAATAAGGAAATACGCAATAATAATGCTTACTGTCCTTTTACCCGTTCCTTCTCGTAGCTTCATTTTCCGTATGCATTCCTGATTTTTTCCAGGGCTCTGATCAAATTTTCTCTTTGGGTAGCAATATTGATACGTATAAAACTCTTTCCAGCCTCTCCATACATGGTTCCTTCGTTTACCCATAGCTTTTCTTTCGCCAGCAGGGTTTCTGCAATTTCCTTAGATGTTTGTTGCAGGGCCGAGCAATCTACCCATACCAGATAAGTTGCCTCCAGCTTTATTACCGGGAGATGCGGAAGATATTCTTTGAAGAATCCGGTCAGTACGGTATAGTTTTCATACAAATAGGTTTTCAGGCTTGTCAACCAGTCCTCACCATTATTATAGGCTGCAATAAGGGCTTCTACAGCAAAAACATTAATTTCACAGACCTCGTTTATGTTGAGAGCCTTGTCTATTTTTGCCCTGATCTTCTCATCTGCAGCTACTATATTGGCAACCTGTATCCCTGCCAAATTAAATGTTTTGGTAGGAGCAATACAGGTAACGGAATTTTGCAGAAATTCTTCATTGACAGACGCAAAGGGTATATGTGTATGGCCTTCATAAACAAGGTCGCAGTGTATCTCGTCTGAAATGATAATTACATTATTGCGCAGGCATATTTCCCCGATACGTTGTAGCTCTTCCCGTTTCCAGGCCCTTCCTACGGGATTGTGCGGATTGCAAAGCAGCAGCAGCTTAGCCTTTGGATCGGCAGCCTTCCGTTCCAGGTCTTCATAGTCGATGCTATAGGCCCCGTCTTTATATATTAGGTCGTTCAGTTCGGCTATACATTGATTATTGCGAATGGAAGAGAAGAAACAATTATAAACAGGCGTTTGTACTATAACTTTATCGCTTGGTTCTGATAAGGCTTTGATAACAGCTGATAGCGCAGGAACGACACCTGAAGTAAATAATATCCACTTTTTATCGATGGTGAAATTATGCCTTCTTTGAAACCATGAGGTTATTGCATCGAAATATGCCGGAGGTACTTTTGTATACCCAAAAACACCATGTTCCACGCGCTTATGCAATGCATCTATAATTTCGGGTGCCGTTTGAAAATCCATATCGGCTACCCACAGCGGAAGTATCTCTTCGTCTTTTGATGTATCCCATTTGTAGGAATTACTTCCCCTGCGAATAACTGTTTTGTCAAAATTATATTTCATTCGGTTCAGATATTTTCTTCCAGACTTATCTTGCAGTCACCCGGATTTTGGCAGTTTTTATCAATGATTATTTCACCAATCCCTTTTGCGTTTATACTTCCTCCTTTTGGATTTTTCACACTAAGGATGTGGCCGTTTATGTCAGCTTTCAATGTTGAGTATTCAAAAGCTAAATCACATGTCTCTGCCATCGTACAATTCTCCATAACTAACCCTGTTGCATAACAGAGAGGCTGCGTTCCGGATATTTTACAGTTAATGAGCTTGAGATTCTTAGAATGCCACCCTAAAAATTCACCGTTAATTTCAGAGTCATAAACCGTTACATTTTCTGTTTCCCAGAATGCGTCTTTTGTATCAAGATGCGCATTGCGAATGACTACATTCTTAGTACCTTGGAAAGAGTAATTCCCTTGCAGGTACAGGTTCTCAATGTCGATATTTTCACCGTTCATGAAAATGTAATCACCTCCATGTGCCTGTACATTCCGGAGTTTTATATTCCTGCAATTCCAGATCGTTTCTCCGGCGTTCGGGAGCTTCACATTTTCGAGATATAATCCATCCACTTCACGGAACATTTTCGGAGCTTCTACAAGTGAGTTTATCATATTTACATTTTTTGAATACCATATAGCAGCCCTGCTATAGATGGTAAACAGGCAATCCTCAATGAACACATTGTCATTATGCCAAAAAGGATATTTACTCAGAAACTCACACTTGTATGCTTCTATATTGTTACACTGTTTAACGGCAGATTCACCGGGATAAAATTTGATATTTTCAAGGCGTAAATTGTCTGTAGCAAATAATGGCCTTTCACCTTCGAAAAATGTGTTGCTGATTACTTCTTTTGTTTTTTCCATTCAAGATTTATTTATTAGTTTGTTATTAATGTATATCATTTAGATTGGGCTATAGTAGCTTATAAAACTTGTTGTTTTCTGATTTTCAAAAACTTTCCATAGGTCAGCATACGCCAGGCCCATTCCAATGGACCGAATTGTAATCCGGATAGCCACAGATGACTGTAAGTTATCTGTAAAAGGAATATTACAATGGCGATCATCTCCACGTATATTAGTCCTAGTGTAGCTCCCAGAGCGAATCCTACTCCGTAGAAAATTATTATACCGAAAACAGATTGCATGATGTAGTTTGTGAGTGCCATTCTGCCGGGAGCAGCCATCGCTCTAAAAAAGATATGCTCTTTACGGTTAATATGCCACAGACAGATAGTTGAAATGTATGCCAGGCTAAGCGGAAATACACTGACGGTATATACAGCCGAGTGGGCGGCTAATCCCAAAGGATGCCCGTTCATCGCACTCCAGGCATAAAGCAAGGAGGTGGGCAGTCCAATAATATATCCATAAAAACGGATGGTCTTCAAAAGATTTTTGTTTTTCTCCAAATTGGCATACATGCGGTTCCTTCCGATATATAAGCCAATCAAAAATAATCCCATTACTTTAAATACACGGTTTCCTTCAATAAACTCCTGCATACGGATAAAAGAGCCTGCAATATTAAATTTAAGTATATCTGCATAATTCTGTTTGTCGGCGAGCCATACGGGAAAATTTGTCTCCGTTATCCCATACTTGTCATGAAAATATCCGGTTGCCTTTATAACAGGAGCGGCAAGATTCCATCCGTATATCTGTGTAAATCCATCTATAAGAACAGGAAATGCCAATAATATAACAGACCATATCAACAGCTTCTTATCCGGCATATTCCGGAATAAGGTAAGGACAAATCCCAAAATTGCATAAAGTAAGAGGATATCTCCTGCCCAGATGAACAATAAATGGAAAAGACCGATTAATGTCAGAACAGCCATTCTCCGGTAAAATACATTCAAATTATTACGGTCGTTCCGCGTAGCATTGGAGAGTATAATCGAAAAACCGATTCCAAACAACAGAGAGAAAATGGTATAGAATTTACCGTCAACAAAAATATACAGCAGATATTTCACCACCGTATCGATGCCGGCCGTGGGCATGGCTGAAGTTACATACTTGCTTAGAAAGGAATAGAGCGAAAATTCAGGGTAATTGGCAATACAGATTCCAAACAATGCCATTCCTCTTAATGCATCTAGAATTACATACCTTTCTTTGGGTTTTACCGGACTGATTTCAGACATCTCTTATTTTACGGTTTCTTGTATTTCAAATGTTTCATTGATCGATTAAAGAAAGACTTTTTCTACTTCTCAATCCAACTGATTATAGATTTGTCGAAAGGATTGACCTTGGGTTCCGCAAATGCTATCCAGTTACCGTTTTCATCGATCATGAATTTCTGAAAATTCCAGGTTACGTCGGCATCTTGTTTTCCGTTCCCGCTTTTTTCTGTCAACCAGGCATACAGCGGGTCTATATCTTCCCCTTTAACCGATACTTTGGCCATCATAGGAAAAGTAACGCCATAATTCAATGAACAAAATTCTTTTATTTCTTCATTGGAACCGGGTTCCTGCGATCCGAAGTTATTGGCAGGGAATCCGATGATAACAAATTTTTCCGGACCGTATTTCTCATACAATTCCTGTAGTTGCTTATATTGAGGAGTAAGCCCGCATTTTGAGGCAACATTTACAATGAGTACTTTTTTGCCTTTCAGGCTGGAAAGATCAAAATCTTTTCCTTCTATAGTCTTCACTTTAAAATCATAGAATGACTTATTCTGTGAAAAAACCGTTATTGACATTACCAATACCGTAATTAAGAATATTACTTTCTTCATATAAATAAACTTTGATGTTATTCTTCTATATCTATATATCACCACTTATCATAATAAAAGTACCGGAGCCAGGAATACTAACAGCTTGTTGAACCTTATCATGTTATTTAAATGATTAAAAAAACGGATAGTCCTTTACTTCTTTATATTCCTTTTCTAATAAGGTTTTTTCGTCTTGGGTCAATGGATTGTTCAGTATTTCATCAATATGGTCGACTGCAAACGAGAAGCTTTTAAAATCTCCGGGAGGAATAATAACGTCCGGTCCGCATTGAAATGTATATTTGATAGCTGCTATGGCTAATTCTTTATTGGTAGCGGTATCTATAGGTTTACACCATGCTTTCGGATAGTTTGAGGTTTCCCGTTCGGCTTTATCTTTCCAATGGCGATGGATAAGCGGTTTTATAGCAAGGACTCCGGTTCCTTTAGTTTTCGCCTGTGTGCATAAGGCTGTGCCCATTTTATTGTGCATATTCATCATCCAGTTTACCGGAAACATAACCGTATCGAAATCATATAAATCCATCGCTTTTATGGCAACTTCTTCCGAATGTGCCGTAAAGCCAAGTTTACGGATACGGCCTTCCTGTTTTTCACGTATCATCATTTCCATAACGCCACCGGGACCGAATGCATGGTCGATGTCTTTTTGCGTAGACATGGCATGCATCTGATATACATCGAAATAATCAGTATGCAATAGTTTCAGCGATGCTTCAAATTCATGTTCCGCTTCCGTTTTCATCCGCCTGCCGGTCTTACAGGCAAGGTAAATATTTTTACGGTAAGGGATTAGGGAATTTCCCAGCTTCTCTTGTGCGTCTTCATAGCTGGGCGCTACATCAAAATAATTTATACCACGGTCAGCTGCCCATGAGACATAGTTATCCGATGCAGGCTGTCCATCCCGCATCGATACAATTCCACCGTAGACAACCGGAAAAATATTGAATCCTGTTTTGCCCAGTACCTTTTTCAACCCGTCAGGGTGGGATTTCCGTTCACTAGCCGATACTTTGATCCCTTTCCCCATAATCCCTAAAGCGGAGAGCGCTGCCGCTTGAATAAACCTCCTTCTTTCCATCTTATAATGGTATTTTAGATTATAAAAATAATCTTTTGTTTGTTTATCTTTTATACATTGCTATTTAAAGCGAAAAAAGAAAGATTCAAAACGAAATAAATGATATTGACAGTTTTTTAAGGTTGCAAATGAGGTAATAATGGATTGGTCTCCATCCCGGATAACTCTTAACATAAATGTAGAAAATAATTCCTATTATGAATCGATTTGTAGAACGTATTTACCCTGAACCCATATACTTATCACGTAAGCAATCCTTTGTCTTATCCTTAAAATAAATTACATTTGTGCCAAATATAATATGCCATGGATATCTTCGATCCTGTTACATTCTATTATATATTAACATTTGCCATATCGTTTACTGTTACTATACTGGGAATAATGTTACTCGGATTGCATATTGCTCCCGGTAAAGAACTTGACAATTTACGTTTTTCAAGAAACTATCTGGCTATTTCTTATTTCGTTCTGGGAATATCCGGATTTGTGAGTTTCCTCTCGCAACAAGAGACCAAAAATGAATCGCTAATGGCATCCTGTACCCTGATTATAGCATCATATCAAGCCTTACTGTTTACTTACACCATATTGGCTTTAATACAACCTCTTGATATTAAAAGTAAACAAATATTTGTTCAGTTAGGAATCATTACCTTCGTTGCTGTCCTTCTACTTCTTGCTTTATTCTTTACTTCGCACTTCCTATATAACCTTGTTTTTTATATAGTTGTGGTTGCATATCTTTCCCAGCTCTCTTTTTATATATACTTATTCAGACTCAAATATAATGTGTGTTTGCGCTCGTTAGAAGAATATTACGACGAGGATGAACGTATTCGCCTGAGATGGGTGAATTTTTCCTTTTGTGGGGCATTAATAATTGGTATACTTGCTTTAACATCCTTGTTTCTCAATCTTTATTTTTATATACTTTTTTCAATTGTATATACAGCCTATTATGCATATATGGTCAGCCGGTTCTATAATTATCAGATAGATTTTAAATTTGCGATTCATGTTATAAATCAAAACGAGAAAACAAGTGAAGAAACAAGTGATAAGTGCGCCCCTCAATACAAGATAGAAAAAATTGAAAAGTTCAGTTTCATTTTGGATAAATGGATTGAAGAAAAGAAATTCACCCAAAAAGATATCAGTGTTGATGAAATAGCTGAATCGCTCGAAGTAAATCATAGTTTTCTTCAATATTATTTCAGAACATATATGCAGACCGATTTTCGCACATGGCGTTCAGAATTGCGTATCTGTGAAGCACAGTCTATACTCAAAGAAAATCCGGAGATATCTTTAGAAAAAGTACGTGAGTTGGTCGGATTCAACCATCGTGCAAATTTTCACCAGCAATTTCAAAAAATAACAGGTTTAACCCCTTTCCAATACAAACAACAGCAGAAGCCTGTTTAAACTCCTTCTTTTCATAAATTGTTTTGTTATTTTTTGAATTATCAAACAAAAAATAACAAGCTATAAAAAGATATTTATTACAAAACGAATAGATTTGTTCCGGATATATCTCATGTCTGTACAGCAAAAACTATAGTTGTAAATTAACACATATTTTTTATTATTCTACTCCTATAAAATGAAAAACAATAATCTTGTATCCGGATCTATTATTTTCATCTTTTTGATGTTTTCTTCGGCCACTTTAGCTCAAGTAGCATATCATCATGAAAAGGATTCATTACTGAGAGTCATTTCTTCCCTCACCGGAGGCGAGAGATTGAATGCCTATTACCAGCTTATGTTGTCGGTATATCATAATGAAGAAAACATGGATTCTGTGCAGGTTTATTTTAATGATTATATCCAGGAAGCCCAAAGCCAGAATAACCTAAAGGAAGAAGGCATGTTGTATGTCAATCTGTTAGCAGCCTACTGCAATAGGGAGCAAATGAAAGACGCGATACAGCAGGCTCCGCATATATTAAAGTTTTTGGAAAAAAACGAACTGTGGGAATATTACTATCAGGCATATGCCATATTTCTGGAAGCATGCTTTTTTGATAAGCAATACCAAAAAACGATAGACAAAGCTAAAGAGCTATATCAATTAGCAAAAAAACAAGGGAATGACAATGGCATTTCAGCCGCATTCTATTCTATGGCTTTAGTCTATCATAAAACAGGAAGGGTTCGTGAAGCCGGGGAATATTTTAGGAAATGTATAGAAATACAACAAAAAACAGATGACAAAACCTCGTTATTAACCCAGTCATACTACTACTTGTTCGAAATCGTATCAGCTGAGAAACGCTCAGATGAAGCACTTCAACTTATCCCGGATTGGAAGAAGGCGATTAAAGACTACGAAACACGAAAAAAACTGGAAAATCCGATTGCCTGGGGACAGGTATATGCAGCTTATGCACAAATATATTTTGATAAAAATCAACTATTCGAAGCGGAAGCTTACTGCGACTCTTCGTTAATGATCTGCTCAGACCCCTCAAATTCTGCGAATATATCATTCCTGAAAGCATTAATTCTCACTTCAAAGAAAGAATATCCACGAGCGCTCAAATTGCTGGACGAAGCCTATGAAACATTCTCTGCTTACAATGAATGGGATGTAACTGTTGAGATAATGAGGGCAAAAATGGAAATACTGCTTAGAGGGGAAGACAATAAAGAGGCTTTATCTTTATTTGAAACAATACTTGCACGAAAAGACTCCCTCTCCAATCAGGAATTTCATGCCCAACTCGACGAACTTCGTACTCAATACGAAGTAGATACGCATATAGCTGAAAAAGAAAAGGCTCGTTCATATATGTATTTTGCCTTCGCAGGATGTATATTGCTAATTATTACATTAGGCATGTGGATATATTACAATCATCAGATAACAAAGAAAAACAAAGCTTTGGTTAAGCAAATCAAAGAAATACAAACTCAACAGACAAAAGACGAAATAGAACTCCTCAATAAAACCGCTTTTGAGACAGAAGATGTAGATGACGAGCTTTGCCCCGAAAAGCGTAAAGACCAACTATGTATTGCCATCCGGGATATGTTACATAAAGAAAAAGCATATCGTGAACAGACGATAACCCGTGATAATATTGTAGAACGGCTGGGTACGAATAAAGAACTGTTTATAGACGCTTTTCAGTATTGTTTTGGAATGTCGTTTTCCGAGTACGTAAATTCTCTCCGTCTGAAAGATTCCATCACCCTGCTTGAAGAATCGGACCTGTCGATAGAAGAAATATCTGAGAAGGCGGGCTTTGGTACAGTGCGTACTTTCCAGCGGCAGTTTCAGGCAAAGTACAACATGTCTCCTAAAGAATATCGAAAAGCTGCAATGAAATAAAAATAATATCAATCTTACAGTTCTAAGTTTTGACTTATTGAGAAGCTGTTTGAATTATATTCCTTGCCTGTTTTTGTTAAAACCTGACACATCTGACAGTTTTGTCAGTTAGCAGTCATCAGTTAACAGTCGTGGCGCGTTAGCGCTTATTACTTAAAACTCATCACTTATAACTGCCCGCAGGGCCTTATTTTTCTTCTTTTTGTGTTCGGCCTTTCTTTTCTGTGAAGATGTAAGTATTTGCATATCCTTTTTTATATGTCCGTTTTGCGGGGGAAACTCAGTGATGCCCTCCGCGCAGGTTTCCAATATTTCTTCCGCCGGTTTTTGCTCTATACTATTATCTGCTTCTTCTATTTTTTCCAGAGTTCCGGCTTCATCCTTCATTGTGCATTCTTTAGCGGCTTTCTCATCCCCCCGGGGAGGCCGGGAGGGGCTATTCTTATCCTGTCTGTCAAGCAGCATCTTTATTGTGCGAAGGTCGGGCGGGCATTCCTTCTTCGTAACTGTCTTTTGCTTGAAAACAAGTTCGCCTGTATGCCCATCGGGGACATAGATGTCTTTTTCTACCGTGGTGTAATAGCCTTCAAGTTTCTTTTTCAGCGAAGCATGCATCATCGTCATCAGTTCGGCTTCGCGGCGCGCTACCGCCTGTTCCACTTCGCTGCGGAAATCGCCTTTGGTATTCATCCAGCAATAATATGTCTCACGGCTGATGCCTGTTGCCTTACATACCTGCGACACGGTGAAAAATTCGTCTTCAAGCAGGCTTACAATCTTTTCTGTCAATTCCGTACTGTACTTTGCCATAATGTTTTACAATATAGATAAACAGGATTTCTATTTATGCAGAATTTTAACAGTTTAGACTCTTAATGCATGAAAAAAAAAACGGCAGCCGGCTCGTTGCCTTGCCAAAACGGCCTTTCTTTCAAAGGCGGGGCGCCCAATCCGGTGAAGCCGGCGTAGAGCAAAACGTGTTTGAGCTTGTCTGCTGCCCGAAAACATAACCGCGTTATGGTGGCCTCCTTCCCCCGGATACACCGGAACACTACGCATATAATAGTCAAATACTCCGTTATAACTCAAACTACTTCTGAAACTTTATGTCTATAACATTGATAATCAGGTATAATATCAATTGTCGCATTTCTCTGACGAATTGTCGCTAAAGTTTTTACGACTGTAAATTACATTTGTAATAATAGAAACGCACAAATTTTTTATTGCCAGAATAACGGAATATTATATGAAAGCATCCGGACATAATAAGAAAGACAAGGTTAATATTATAGACGATATTTTTTCCGAAATAGAAAAAGATATTGAAAATGATCTTTCTTTTTCAACAAATAGCAAGGATGATTTCTGCGTAACGATACGCCGGATTTTTATTAAAGAAAAAGCGTACCGGGATTCGACTTTATCCCGTGATACTCTGATAAAACGGATGGATACAGGACGAAGCATTTTCATAAAGAGATTCCAATACTGTTTTGGCTTGTCATTCCGGGAATGTGTGAACAGGCTTCGCCTGAAAGAATCAGTTATTCTGCTTGAGCAGTCAGACTTAACTATTGAAGAAATAGCTGAAAAAGTAGGCTTTGGGACAGTACGCACTTTTCAGCGGCAGTTTATGATGATGTATAATATTTCCCCTAAAGATTACCGTAAAGGAAAAAGAACACAATAAGGTAACGGACTTGGTTCCGGTAAAAATAGCAATACTAAATAAAGTAATAATTAACTATGATGAACCTAATGAAAACCAGTAAAACAGTGCTGCTTTGCATCCTGTTTTTTACGGGGATTCTCTCCCATGCGCAGGAAGTAAAGCAATCCCCACCGACTTATTTCCCAAAGGGCAGCCTTATCCTGAGGACCAATAGCCTGTCATGGCTGATGCTCAAGCCTGGTCTTGGGCTGGAATACAAGGTATCTGACAATATCGGCCTGATTGTCGACGGCGCTTTTTCCCGGCGGGGCAGGAGTGTTAACGATAAATACTGGCATTTTTGCGACCTGGCCCCACAAGTCCGTTATTATGCAGGTGAGTTCAAATACAATTATTTAGGGGTACAATATACCATGGGTGAATACAACATGACGGAAATACAAGGTAATTACCTCGGAGGCGGATTAACGTTCGGGCACCAGTTTGACTACGGACATAACCTGTCGGTTGACGTAGGCCTGTCTGTGGGGTATCTCTATTTGTACGATACGGAAAAATATATCCGGACTAGCGGCGGGAATATCCGCACCAGGGATAAGTATTCCCATGGCTACTGGGGGCTGACAGGCGCAAGCATAACCCTTGTGTGGAAAATAAACTGATTAACCTGAAAACTAAAAAAAATGAAAACATTTAAAATCAATAATATATCGTTTACAGTTGTTGCCGGGTTGTTTTCCCTGATTGTAACTTCCTGTACCTGTAAGGAATACCTGATGGAGCCACCCAAAGTAATATTGACTACCGACTGGACAAACCGGACGGAAGGCATCACGATCCCGTCTGCCTATACCGTGATTATCAATAATCAAAGCTTGGCCTGTAAAACTGTCACCAATACCTTACCCGAACTGGATGCCGGGACATACCCCCTGGCTGTTTATAATCCGGTCGATAGAATAACCCTGGACGAGATTTCGGCGACGGCTGCCGTCGCCACTTCGGGCAATATCGTGGACGCGCAACCCGGATACCTGTTCTATTCAGCATTGGATATAGAGTTTGAAAACGATAAGGAAAAGGCGGTGACAGTTGTTATGCAGCAGCAGGTACGTCTGCTGAATATCGAATTGACCATTACAGGTGGAGACATCGATAACATAGAGTCGGTAACAGCTTCGCTGAGCGGGGTGGCAAACGGTATGGATATGAAAACGGATACATACTCGGGCACAGGATTGAAGGTTATACCCGTATTCAGGTTAGACGGTAACAAGCTGGTTTCATCCGTGCGTCTGATAGGCCTGACTGCCGAATCTCAGAAGCTGACGCTGGATATTACCTATAGAAACGGAACCAGGCAACAGATAGTCTCGGATGTAAGTTCCATGCTGGCTGGTTTCAACCATGATAAGCATAAACCCCTCACACTGAAAGGCAACGCCGAAATATTCTCTGTCACAGAAATACGAACAGGCATAACAGGCTGGGAAGTGCAGGACGAGATAAGCGGCAATGCCGAAATACAATGATAATATATAAAATCCATGAATAAATGAAAAAGATATTTATAACGGTATTTATGACAATACTTGCATTCGCTGCCTGCTCGAACGACGACGAGGTGAACAGCCCGCGCGAAGAAGTAAAAATCGTAGCCACCATCGGCTCAACGGCAAACAGCAAGCTTAAGGCTACTTTTGAAAATGACGGCAGCGGTGAATTTGAAACCGGCGATATATTATATCTGAACTGCTCTGGTCCGAATTCGATTGTACCGGTTGAATACGAAATAGGGAACACCACCCTCTATTGGGACGAAATCAGTGCTGACGGCAGCCCCCTCAATATCAGCGCATGGTATCCTGCTTATTATGCAAGCGACCAAGAAGAACCATATCTTATAGCAGGTCAGGATTACAATACACAAGATCTGCTGATGGCGCCGGCAGTTCCGGTTGACAGGGGTGATATTGTAAACCTGCAATTCAGGCATGTGATGCATAAGCTGGTAATAAGGCTGAGCTCGGATTATTACACGGAGGAAGAGCTCGGAGAGGCTGTAATTACCCTGAAAAACCTCAAATCACATGCTATGGCCGATTTTGACAATGGTACTGTGATCGCGGCCGAAGCTTCGGGAACAGACCCTTACACGATATCGAATGGCGCTCTCGCGGAGATCATCGTGGCCCCCCAAGTGTTAAGTCCGGGCACAGGATTTATAGAAATCTTCCTGCCCGCCGCCGACAGGACATTCACTTATAAAGTGCCGGAAGGATTGACAGAACTGGAAAGCGGCAAAACGCTCACCCTGAACTTCGAACTTATAAATACGGCTCCGCTCCGCTTTGCCCCGGTGAATATAGAAGCTAAGTCCGTCCGTGTGGAAGCATGGGATAACGAAGGTATATATTCCCGCCGGGTCGTTACAAACCGGAATGAACGAACCAAAAATTAAACATATAATTTTTTATCATTAAATTAATTAGAAAAATGAAAACAAACAAAGTTTTTACAGCTACATTGATTGCAGCGCTGGCTTTCACAGCCTGCTCGAACGATGAGGAAATAAATAACTCGCGCGAGGAAGTAAAAATCGTAGCCACCATTGGAGCACCTACTGATAGTAAGTTGAAGGCTACTTTCGAAAACGATGGCAGTGGAGAATTTGAAGTGGGGGATAGGTTTAGCTTACTATACTTCAGTCCAAGCCTCTTAGCGGGAGGTCTCATGACTTATGAAGTGGGAGGCGGAACCCCTCTATATTGGGATCTAATCGCTCCTGATGGTAATCCCATTGATTTTACAGCCTGGTATCCGGTATATGAAGAATCCGGCACGGCGCAATACAAAGTGGCAGATGCAGCCACAGAAGCAGCCAAAGACCTGCTGATGGCAACTAAACTCCCGTCCGTATCCAAGCTTCAGTCTGTAAACCTGGACTTCGGGCATGTGATGCATAAATTGGTGATAACTCTAGCTACAAACTATTATTCTACTGCTGACCTTGACAATGCTACTATCACGCTGAAAAACTTAAAGTCCGATGCTTCGGTCAATTTTAGGGATGGTACTGTAGATGACGCAGCAGCCTCAGGTACAGACCTCTATCTTCCGGAGACAGGAGCCTGGACTGAGTTTATCGTAGCTCCTCAAACATTGACAGCAGGGGCTAATATGATAGAAATTCTGATTGGCGGGAAAACATTTATGTATAAAGTTCCTGCCTCGATAACAAAATTGGAAAGCGGCAAAATTTTAAAACTAAACTTGGATATCCGGCGTGACGCAGTCGTTTTAGCTTACGGTGCCATCGCAGCATGGGGATTTCAGGACGAGATAGATGAAGAGATTGATTTTTATGAAGAAATCCCGGAACCGCAATAGTACCATACAGGTTTAGATTTATTTTCAGGAAGAAGCAAGGTGGGGCCTGCTTCTTCCTGTTTTTTTGTAATGTCTTGGCCTTGTCAGTCATTTTTTCAGGATAAAATCTCTTATACAGTAAGCAGGTAAGTTAAAGCAGCACATACACTGGCTCCGGCATGCTACTGAAGGATTACGCTTGCCTATCCTCCTCAATAGTATAACAGGCATACTGCGTGTATGCGTATCCCTGTTATTCGTATGGGGATGCAAACAGCTTATAGATATTGCCAGCCATACCACAGATGGCAGTATCGGGTATTATACAGCTTTGTTGATTGTAACTGTCGCCATAGAATTATCGCTTTCGGCATGGAATAACTACCAGGAAAACATGAATGACATATGCCTTAAAAACAAGTTGAGACATAAACTGTTCACGAATGCGATGTTGAGTGCCTGGAGCGGGAAAGAACGTTTCCACAGCGGAGATGTACTCAACCGTATGGAAGAGGATGTACGGCTTGTATCCGAGACATTCTGCAAAATACTTCCTTCTGTGATTGTTGCCTGTTTCCAGCTGTTTGCCGCCTTTCTTTTCCTTACCCGCCTGGACACACAAATGGCTTGGATAATGATTTTTATAATGCCTGTTTTTTTGCTGTTGAGTAAATATTATATGAAAAGGATGAGATGTCTCACAAAAGATATACGAACCTCTGACAGCCGGATACAGTCGCACATACAGGAAAAGATACAGCACAAGGTACTTATACAAACCCTCGGACAAAATCATATGGTTATAGGTAAACTGGGATTGTTTCAAAATATACTGTATGGGCAATCCCTGAAACGCATTAACTTTACGCTTTTTTCGCGCACACTGGTTATGGCAGGTTTTGCCACAGGATATGTCATTGCATTTCTGTGGGGAGTAAACGGAATCGATGAAGGCTCAGTCTCTTTTGGGGTTATGACTGCTTTCCTGCAATTGGTAGGACAGGTACAACGCCCAATGGTCGATCTTGGTGGTTACATTCCATCAATAGCGCAATCTGTTACATCGGCAGAACGGTTGAAAGAGTTAAGCGACATTCCTTTGGAAAAGCAAGGGGGACAATTAACCTTTGATGGAAATACAGGTATTCGCATCGAAAATATTTCATTTACTTATCCCGGTGGTAACCGGCAGGTAATACAGGACTTTTCTTTCGATTTTATTCCGGGCAGCCGCACGGTAATTATCGGTGAGACAGGTACGGGCAAAAGTACCCTTATCCGGTTGATTCTTTCCTTGCTTTACCCGCAGAAGGGGAAGATATACATATACAACCGGCAACAGGAGATAGCAACAAGTCCGCTTACCCGTTGTAACATGGTTTATGTACCACAAGGAAATACATTGCTTAGCGGAACGATACGGGATAATCTCCTGTTGGGTAATCCGGATGCAACAGAAGAAGAATTAAGAAACGTATTAACAACCGCAGTGGCTGAGTTTGTCTATGGCCTGCCTGATGGGATGAATACCGTTTGCGGGGAAAAAGGAGCGGGACTGAGTGAAGGACAGGCTCAACGCATCTGTATTGCCCGGGGATTGCTTCGTTCCGGCAATATACTTCTTCTGGACGAGTTTAGTTCATCATTGGACAAAGGAACGGAACAGTTGCTGATGGAAAGGCTTATCTCAAAAACGAAAGACAAAACATTAGTTTTTATTACCCATCGTGAGACGGTTGCGGAGTTCTGCGATTATATAATTCAACTGGAACGGAAAGAAAAATGATTTGACAGTCTCAAAAAAACAATTAAAATCCCAGTCCATTTTCCTTTTCCCTTTTTTGAGCGATATTTTGATTCTGCTTTCGTTGTTTATTTTCTATATTCTCTTTCGGCAGACTTAGGTTGCTTCAGTCTTCCTTATATTTTGTGTCTGCTTTTTTCATTTTCCAGAGGTGTGGGTAAGCAAAAGTACCGCCGCCATACCATTTGCCTTTAAATACACATGGACAAAGAATATTAGAGAAATTAGATGTAAATAATTCTATGGAGGCTGTTAAATACCCTTCTGTATTAGGTTTGATCAGCTAGTTTAAACTAACTGAATATTATTTTTTCTTACCAATAAGCAAGGAAGGACTAAATGATATACCAATGTTAAAATAGAATGCAGGATCAGCACTCATTTTTAATACAGGATCACTATATGAATCCTGTTTTCTGAACAATCTGCCAGACGGAGTGAATCTTACACCTGCTTTACCCGTAATCAGAAAAGAGTTTGCAATAAGATGCTCATAAACAAATCCGGAATTAATATCCAACTGCCTGTACTGATACTTTTGATCTGTGCCGTCTATATTATAGAGATAAAAGGTTGTTCCATCCATTTCTGCACCTAATGAAAGCCTTCCATTACTAAAGACATGTTTTCTCAGATACAGATTTTTTGGAAGGATAATATCCACTATAAGCCCGTTTCTTAATTTATGTTCATATGAGAAAGTCGGGATGAAAGGTACCTCAGACAGTGGATCGATGGGAATAACAAATCCAACACTCATTTTTGTGCGTTCATTGGCTTTGAGTACCATTGTACCTGACAGCAATCCCCTTATACGCTCAAAATGCTTCTCACTACCATCAACAATTATACTGGAGGTAAAAACTGTCCTTTTTTTGAACAAAGTTGAGATGTAAGCTACATTAGCTGCTGCATGGAAATAATGAAAATCATTATCTACATTCTTTGTCGTTTGCGAAAAAGGCTCTGTCATATCAGCTTTCACTGAGATATAATTGTATCCCAGAGTAGTTCCGAAAAGCCAATTCTTTTTCTGTATAATGTTGATATTGGTATTAATCTTTGCTTGAGCTAGTCCTTTGACCTTACTATCGGGGTATGAATTGTTCCCATCCTTCAATGTGAAGTTATACGGCATCAATTGAGTGAATTCGATGTTTAAAGGACGGGCTATTGTGAATTTTGCGGCAGCAATAGCCGCAGCTCTCTGAGACGGATTCAAGCCTTCTTTTGCCATTGGAGGTATACTGTCATTGTTTTGAGAGAAAGATTGAATAGAGAAAATCAGAATGCCGAGAACTAAGACCATTCTTTTAAACACTTCCATAAATATAAACACTTCCATAAATATATTATTAAATAAGATGAGTATGATGCTTCCTAAATATTATCACGTGGCAAAGAAATAGATAATGCTGAACCCTTTTTTTTATTTTATACCAAACCCGCTTCATTTTATACTAAAGCCTTTTTAGTCTGCTTTCTAATCCGGATTTTGTATATCTATCAGGTTGTTTCGTATAATATTTAGATAACAGAGATGTTATTCTTTTATCTTTGTTTAAATTTTATTTCTACAGGATATATGGGACATGAACCGATTGTAATAAAGAATACAAAGATTCTTCAACTGATGGTTAATGACCGATATAGATTACTACGGCATATAGTACTCTTATCGGGCGTTTTTATTCTTATATTTTGTTCTGGTCAGTTTTCAGAGTATCCGGGTATTTTCCGATATATCCGGTTGTTGTTTGTATATATTGTTATGATAATAACATTTTATGTCAACATGAATATATTGGTTCCGCGACTTTTCTTCAAAAACCAATATGTCATTTATATATTTCTACTGCTTTTACTTGTAGCCATTGATCTCTTTACGATGAGGTATTTCTTAAACCATATTTTCGAACCAATACAGAATGTGTATTATGATAAAACCTCAGGAAACGGAAATATGTATCAAAGCACAATTACAATCGGAGCTGTTATATTAGTGACCACGATGATAAAACTCTTTCAAAGATGGGTGCATGATAATGAAAAAATAACGGAGCTGAATAATATTACATTAATAATGGAACTGAGTGAATTGCGTAATCAAATCAATCCTCATTTTCTATTTAATATGCTCAATGGTATCAAAGCTCTGGTGCGCACCGATCAGGAGAAAGCAGTTATTGTTATTATGAAACTGTCAGAGTTCCTTCGATACCAACTATATGAGAATAATGAAGAAAAGATATTGCTTAAGTCTGAAATTGTTTTTCTCACCAACTTTCTCGACTTGGAGAAACTCAGGAGAGATAACCTATCAGTCGATATTAGTCCGAGCAAAGATGATCCCCTTATTTTCAGAAGTATATTTATTCCTCCTAACCTTTTTACCACATTTGTAGAGAATGCTGTAAAGCACAGTGTAAATATTACAGGGACTGAATCCTACATTAGAATTAATATAGACATAGAAAGGGATAAACTGTATTTTACCTGTATTAATTCGATAGACCCTGAATATGTTCCATCGAAAGGAAAAAGTAATGGATTGGGGCTGGCAAATATAAAAAGGCGTCTGGAACTTTTATATAATCACAGTCATTCTCTGGAGATTAATGTTTCAGAAAGAGAGTATAATGTTAAATTGATAATTCCGCTATGAATTGTATTATTGTAGACGACGAACCTCTGGCAAGGGAAGAACTGCAAGCGCAGATAAGAGAAATATCAAAAGCTGAAATACTAGGCAAATTCTCGAATGCCCAAAGTGCGTTGATATTCTTAGAAGAAAATGATGTAGATCTCATTTTTCTTGATATAGAGATGCCAATGGTAACCGGATTAGAATTTGCTGCTCAGTTGCCGAAGAAAGCTTTGATCATTTTCACAACGGCATATTCACAATATGCGTTGGATAGCTATGAACTGGATGCAATCGATTACCTTCTCAAACCAATTGCCAAAGAACGACTCGAAAAGGCTATAAACAAGGCTGAAACATATAAGAAACTACTGTCGGATGATACAGAGAAAAGTATAATAGAAGGAGGAACGGACGAATTTTTAATTATCAAGTCAGAACGCAGGTTTCATCGAATCAATTTTTCTGATATCAGGTATATTGAAGGTCTGAAAGATTATGTTGTCATATATACAACCAGTCAAAAACTTATTACGGCGATGAATTTGAAGAATATTCATCAGAAGATGCCACAGAATATCTTTTTGCGTGTAAGCAAATCATATATAGTAAATACAAACTACGTGGAATCATTTGACCATCACAGTATATTTATTGGAGGCTACGAAATCTCATTGGGTGAGGTTTATAAGAAAGAGTTCTTTTCAGTATATTCTGGGGGAACCCTTAATCTTGAATAAATAGACATAATACTGATATTAAGATAAATAATTATGTTTTGTCGTTTAGCTTAATAACCAATCCATCGTCTGTCTCCCAGTAGCTGATGATATCCTCTTTTGACAGCCACCCAAGAACGAGGCATATATAATCATTTCTATATCCGGTTATTTCTACTAGTTCTTCAATTGCCAATCCTCGACCAGAAGAAAGCAATTCTTGTATATATTTTGCATCGATACTAATAGCTTCTTTCAACATAGCGCAAATAAAAGTAATACAATATACTGTTGAGATTGTCGGTAGAATGCTAAAGTAGTACATATGATGATTGATATTCGAACTATTATACATACGCGTCTGTTTTTTATACCAAGAGTGTTTCTTCGGCTACTTCATGAAAAATAGGTTCTGTGAATTAAATATTATTTTTTCTTTCCAACTGATAAACCATCCTCCTAATAAGAGAATAATAAAACACTCTCTATTGATACGCCCTTGGTCAGCATTATAGTTCCGAATGTGTGGCGTAAGCAATGCGTGGTCAGCTTCTTCTTAATCCCGAACAGATTTGCTGTTTCCTTCAAACAGCAGCCGAATTGATTTTCCCAGCTTATTATCAACTGATTACAAGAGTCAATCCTGTGTTAGATAACGATTTGGCGGTTCTTTATGCTTGTGCTTGCATGGTTCTACACAACACCAAATAACTTTATACAAAAAGTGAAAGATTTTTATTTGCAAAGTATCTTAAGCTTCTAAAATTTCACACAAACTCCAGATTATAGAGTCTCTGCTTGAGTACGCTCAGAAACTCCATTTTCATTTATTGCCTCTATCGCAAAATAATAAGGTTTGGTTTTATCCATGCCCGGATAATAATACTCATTCACATCGTATACCATCACACAATTATATAGCTTGTCCGGCTCCTGACCTATATATATATTATAAGCATAGGCATTGTCCACAGGCTTCCATTTCAACCACGCATTCCGTCTGTCTGTCACATCCGACCTAAGGGCCATAAACTGCTCTACTCTATCCGGTTTCTGTCCCGAACCTATCCCGAACACCCTGAAACCCGATATTGCAAATTTACCTGTTGGCATATGAATGTTCTCCATTTTCAGATATCTGGCTTTCACAGGTCTTTCCAGTTCTACATAGTCATGCGGCAGATCCTTGTCATTCCTGCTCTTGTCAATAAGGACATCCCATTTTTTTCCATCCGGTGAATAGTAGATCTTATATTGATGATATATGCCCTGCTGCTTGCCCAAAAACTCAGCATCCTGATCGGCATAATTTATCTGCAGGGCATATACGGTGGATACTTCGCCCAAATCGGAGATAAGCCATTCTCCCTTGCCGGCAGTCCTGGCGCTCCAATATGTTTTTATATCCTCGTCGACAATGTTATTAGGATTATGCGTTCCAAAAACAGACGATACCTGAACAGGCTTCTTATAATTGAGTAACATCCAGCCCGTAAAACGGCTTTTCTGATGGTCGGCCGGTTTCCCATCCGGCAGATAGTGAGGATAGTCTCCAAAAGCAGTATTACAATACATTACATCATCTCTGTCGAATCCGGCAGGCCATATACCGATACGGCGTTCAAAATTATTTTTCACATTTATCACCATTGTAGAAGTATGCCAATAGTTGCCGCTATTATCCTGGAATGTCGCACCGTGACCTGCTCCGCGGATAAACCCGCCGGCCTTCATACTAAAAGGTAAAGATACATGTTCAAAATACCCTAAAGGATTATTACTTATGGCAACTCCATCTCCATAATGGCTGAATTCGGTACCCGGGCCGCCCCACTGCAGATAATATTTTCCATTATGCTTAGTCATCCAGGCTCCTTCCATAAAAGGTTTCAGAAATGTATTATCCATATGTTCACCAAAGCGATGCCAACCGATACGGTCATCATCCAATAACAAAAGTTCCTTACGTGTCCCTATGGGTTGGAATGTAGCCCTATCAAGTTCAATACCATACAAAGGGTAGACATTGCTACTGCCGTTATACATATACAGGCGTTGGTCGTCATCTACAAAGAAAGCCGGGTCCCAGCCTCCGATATCAAAATGTTCTACAGCCTTAGACCACTCATTCTCCTTTGGGTTGGTACTCACCCATATAGGAAAAACCCGGGAATAGGTAGACCCGAAAACACATAGCGAATCACCTTGCACCCAGGCTGCCGGCGCACAAAGGTCATCCCATTTGTTAGGAGTAGTATCTATAGCCTCTTGCGTAAGGAATTTTCTTGAAATGAAATTCCAGTTCAACATATCACTGCTCCACCAATATCCGGTTTGGTTGGTAGAGAATAAATAGTAATCCCCTTTATAATTGACAATAACAGGATCGGCCGTAGACCGGTGCTTCCCCCATGTTGTAAAACTCGGGATAGGCCCGTAACCATAATCCAGATTGACGGGATTACAATACGTTTTCTGCTGTGCCGGTAAATGCAGGCACCCCACAAAAAACAACAGGGATAACATTATTTTTAAATTATTCATACTATCTGTATTTGAAATTAAGGTAAATGAAAATCGGAAATTTTAACCATCAGATAATTTTACGTTAATTAACTATATTTAGTTAAAACCTGACAGATCTGACACTTTTTCTATTATTATTTTACTGTAATTTTTGTATTCATTAACTATATTTGGTTAAAAGGTAACAGAAGTAACAGTTTTTTAGCTGATAGCTTTTAGCCGTTAGCCTTTTGAGGACTCTTATACCCTGTCATGCTGAGTGAAGCGAAGCATCCCGTTTATTAAAAACTCCGCGTTACTCCTTTGACTCCGTGGTTAAAATGAAAAAGGTAACAAAAGTAACATGGAAAACAATTAATAATTAAGAACGAAAAATTTTTTCCCTCGTAACTCGTAACTGCCCGCAGGGCGCAGTAACTTGTAACTCTAAAAAAACGTTACCCCCTGCTAGCGCGGACTTCCAGTCCGTGTCTTGTTAACAGGGCACGCAACACACAGACGGGACGTCTGCGTGAGCGGGCGGTTAAAGCACTTTACCACAAGGGACACAAAGAGTTACACAAAGAACACGATATAAAAGGTAACAAAGGTAACACTTATTTCAGTAAACAGTTAGTAGTGAACCATTCACTTTCCATTTTCAACTTTCAACTAAAAAAGCCATTTGCTAATATGCTAATTTACAAATCTGCTAATTCATTTTTTCAAAGAGCTACAAGCTATCAGCTAACGATTAACAGCTTATACATATAGATAAAGTTATACGAATAAAGTAACACTTGTTCTTTACACTATCACCGTTTTCACCGTTCTGCTATTTCAACATAAATCTTGCACTTTTCACATCGTGGCTATTACCTCCGATCATAATATCAAAATCTCCCGGTTCGAAAACATATTTCAGATCATAGTTATAAAATTTCAATAACTCCGGTGTAATCGTAAATGTTACAGTCCTGGATTCACCTGCCTTTAAAAATATTTTTTCAAAGCCTTTCAGCTCTTTCACAGGGCGGGTAACGCTGCCTGCCACATCACGTATATATAATTGCACAACTTCTTTTCCATCCATTTTCCCATTGTTGGTAACAGTGACACTGGCAGTAAGTTTTCCTGCGGTATCCATTGTTGCAGCACTCAATTTCACATCGCTATAGTCAAATTGCGTATAACTGAGTCCATAGCCGAAAGGATAAACAGGATCATTACTCACATCCAGATAATTGCTCCGGAACTTTTCGAACCATTTGCCTTCGGCCAGCGGTCGTCCGGTATTTTTATGATTATAGTATAACGGTATCTGTCCTACATTCTGAGGAAAAGTAGTTGTAAGCTTTCCGCTGGGATTTACATCCCCGAATAAAACATCGCCTATCGCATAAGCGCCCTCTGTTCCTCCAAACCAGACATTCAGTATTGCCGGAACGTTTTCACTTTCCCATGTAAGTGTCAGCGGACGTCCGGTAAACAATACAAGCACCACAGGCTTACCTGTTTTTAATAATTCCTGCAACAAGCGTTGCTGTACATCAGGTATACCAATTTCGGAACGGCTGCTCGATTCTCCGCTATATTCGGAAGACTCACCTAATGTGGCAACTATGACATCTGCATTTCCGGCTATCCGCAGAGCTTCGTTCCTTAACTCTTCCTCTGTTCTTCCGTCACGTTTCAGGCTGCGGTCAAACATGGTGGCTCTGTCCTCCAAAACAGGATCAGCCGTCAGGTTACTGCCTTTTGCATATACTATATCAGCTCTATTCCCCGCAACAGCCTTTAGTCCGTCAACAACTGTAGTTGCCTTGTTGAAGTCGGCAGCCACACTCCATGTCCCCGGCATATTTTCCTTTGTATTTCCCAATGGCCCTACAACGGCAATAGTTCCTTTTTTATCCAACGGCAACAGATTATTTTGATTCTTAAGCAAAACGAAACTTTCTCCCGCTGTCTTACGGGCAATTTCACGATGCTCCGGTTTATAAATATCGGTCTTCGCTCTCTCTATATCACAATATTTATAAGGGTCGGAGAATAATCCTAGCTTATATTTGGCTTCAAGTATGCGGCGACAAGCCAGATCGATTTCGGCCTTGGTAATTTTTCCTTCATCATATGATTTCTTTATTGTGTTAAGGAAGCCTTCCGCTACCATATCCATATCTATTCCGGCATTAAGTGCCCGTGCAGATACAGTCTGTAAGTCACCGATACCATGATCTGTCATTTCGGCTATACCGGTAAAGTCAGTTACAACAAAGCCATTGAATCCCCATTGGTTGCGTAAAACTTCGGTCATCAGCCATCTGTTTCCGGTAGCAGGTACTCCGTCCACTTCATTGAATGAAGCCATAACACTGCCGACTCCGGCTTCTACAGCTGCCTGGTACGGATAAAAATATTCATTATACATACGCTGACGGCTCATATCCACCGTATTGTAATCACGGCCGGCCTCTCCTGCACCATACAGGGCATAGTGTTTTACGCATGCCATTATCTGGTCGTTAGCTGTAAATGTTTTATCATTTGTTCCCTGGTAACCGCGAACCATCGCTTTTGCAATTTGTCCACCTAAATACGGATCTTCTCCGTTGCCTTCCGATATGCGCCCCCAACGCGGGTCTCTCGCTATATCCACCATCGGGCTGAATGTCCAGCAGATACCGTCTGCACTGGCCTCTATAGCGGCAATACGTGCCGACTGCTCTATAGCAGCCATATTCCAAGTACAAGATAACCCCAATGGAATAGGGAATACGGTCTCGTATCCGTGTATGACATCCATACCGAAAATAAGCGGGATACCGAGACGGCTTTCTTCTACAGCCACACGCTGCACATCCTTTATTTTTTCTACACCCTTTATATTGAATAAGCCCCCGACTTGTCCTCTCTTTATTTTACCTGCTATATCGCTACTCTTAGCTTGTCCGGTTACAATATCACCGGAACCGGGTAAGTTGAGCTGGCCTATTTTTTCTTCTATGGTCATTTTACCCATCAGATCGTCTATAAATCGATCCATTTTTACATTTTTACTTTGAGACTGCGCATTTATTACGAATACGGAACACCCTAATAAGAATGATAATAGTAGTTTTTTCATTTCTAATTATATTTTATATCCTGATAACTTATTTTTTATTTCAACACAAATCCTGTCTTTATTTTTGTTTCAGAACTTCCGCCCACAAAGAGATGGAAGTCTCCGGGTTCGCATATGTATTCCAAATTGGTATTGTAGAACCTGAGATCATCGGCAGTTAACATAAACTCTATACTTTGTGATTCTCCGGCTTTCAGGAATACCTTTCTGAAACCTTTCAGTTCTTTCACAGGTCTGGTCACGCTTCCTACCAAATCACGGGTATATAACTGTACAACCTCTTCTCCGTCATATTTCCCTGTATTTGTAAGTTTTACACTTACTTTTATAGGGTTGTCTTCTGTCATTTCTTTAGAAGACAACGTTATACCTGAATAAGAGAAAGTTGTATAACTTAGCCCATGACCGAAAGGATAAAGCGGATCGTTAGATACATCCCAATATTTAGAGCCGTAGGCAAATTGCGGATCATCCGGGTCGAAAGGCCGTCCGGTATTTTTGTGATTGTAAAATAAGGGTATCTGCCCCACATGCTGAGGAAAGGTCATCGTAAGCTTTCCGGCCGGATTATATTTCCCTGTCAGAACATCCGCAATGGCAGCACCGCCCATTGTTCCCGGAAACCATGCTTCGAGTATGGCATCTACATTCTCTTTTTCCCAGTTTATGGTCAACGGTCGCCCGTTCATCAATACCAGTACCATGGGCTTCCCTGTTTTCTTTATTGCTTTCAGCAAATCTGTTTGAACACCGGGAAGTGATAAATTGGTGCGGGAATTATTCTCTCCCGACATATTATGAAATTCTCCCATTACCATCACCACCACATCCGCTTTGGAAGCTATTCTTACAGCCTCATTGAATCCCTTTGTGTCATCGCTCTGTATGTCACACCCCCTGGCATATGAGATGTGTTTTTCGCCTACGGCAACTGTAAGCCCCTCATATACGCTTACAGGGACAGTATCCCGGTCACCCATTGCCGACCAGCATCCTAATATCTCATATTGATCTTTAGCCAGCGGGCCTATAAGTGCGATACTTTTATCTCCTTTTAAGGGTAAAGTCTGATTGTCATTTTTCAGCAGTACCATTGATTTGCGTGCCATATCCCGTGCTGCTTCTTTGTTCCCTGCTGTCAGGATATCTGTTTTTTCCCTCCCTGCATCACAGTACCTGTAAGGATCTTCAAATAACCCCAGCTTATATTTTATTCTCAGGATGGCACGTGCAGCCTCGGTTACTTCTTTTTCATATACTTTTCCTTCCTCAACAAGTGTTTTCAGATGATTCATATACGCTCCGCCCTGCATGTCCATATCCACACCTGCATTCATCGCTATTTCTGCAGAATGTTTTTCATCCCCGGCATAACCGTGTGGAATTATTTCATTGATTGAAGTATAGTCGGTAACAACAAAGCCGTTGAAGTTCCATTTATCGCGCAGGATGTCTTTCAACAGATATTTGTTTCCTGTAGCAGGTATTCCATTCAGATCGTTAAATGAGGTCATTATAGTTCCGCAGCCGGCATCCAAAGCGGCTTTGAATGGGGGTAGGAATGTGTTCCACAGTTCATTCAGAGACATATCCACCGTATTGTAATCACGTCCGGCCATTGTTGCGCCATATGCGGCATAGTGTTTGACACAAGCTACCACCGTATTGTAATCACTCATACTATTTCCCTGAAAACCTTTCACACGTGCGGCAGCAATTAAAGAACCCAGATACACATCCTCTCCGGCTCCTTCGGCTACCCGTCCCCAGCGGGGATCACGTGAAATATCCACCATTGGTGCATAAATCCAGTTTATACCTTCCGCAGTAGCTTCGGATGCAGCTATCTTAGCAGAACGTTCCATTGCTTCCAAATCCCAGCTACACGATTCGGCAAGAGGAATGGGGAATATGGTCCGTTGTCCGTGAATAACATCGTATCCGAAAATCAACGGAATCCCTAGATGGGTATCTTCCACTGCTATTTTTTGCAGGCTACGTGTATAATCTGCTCCCACTGCATTAAAGATGCCTCCCACCATTCCTTTTTTCAGGTATTCCTTATAGTTTGGGTCTACCGTAGGACCTGTTATCACATCGTAACCGCTGGTATATAATACGGTTTGCCCGATCTTCTCCTCCAATGTCATCCGGCTGAGTAAATCATTGATAAACTTATCCATCTTGGCATCTACGGTATCTGTTCTTTTAGTACATCCACACAATATAATCAGGTAGAAAAAGGACATTAAAGCTGTAATCCGTCTTGATTCCATCATATATTTATTTAATAAATACTTTGTTTCTCATTTTCTGAATATCCGGATCTTTCATAAACAGTTTCCAGATAAGGCCTGTACGATAATTTTCTATCATGGTGGCTATAGAGCCCTGGCTCAATCCCATATAGATATTCGAACACCAGTTTATATCCAGATTGAAAGCATCCCGAAACCCGTATTCGCCCCAAAGGAATGTTCCGAAATTACGGTAATAATTTTTCAGGGCGTCCATAGATTCTTCCGGCAGGTAAGGGATAGAGGCAATCGCTCCTGCCGGAGACATTGTGCCATATTCGTGGTGTGCCACGGCTTCGGCGGCAGCGTACCCCCAAGGGCTTTCGCTGGCTGTAAGCCCCCAGCAACCGGAACCAAAGCCAAGACGCTTATTCGGGTTTTCGATAGAATATCTGTAACTGATAAGGGCTATATTCCGCAGATTATCGAAATAGTCCTTACTGGTATATTTATCTTTCAATCCTCTCGGATCGAATCCGAAGAATGAGAAATGAGTAAAAAATATAGGCCCTCCCGTATTGACACCTACATCCAGCTTTACTCCATAATAGGTGTTTCCGTTATAGTATTTTGCGCCATCGGCTGTCTGCCCCCAATCGGCACGATAATCACAGGCTTCCGGCTCTTGGCTGGCCCAGCCGGAATAGTACATATCAGGACTTACTCCATGTGTCGGGGAAGCAATGGCAAGCAGGTAAGTGATCATGGTCTCGTTCCATCCTATCAGTTTATGATTGATAACCCAGCCCTGACCGGGTGACCAGTGCCAATACAGATATTTACTGTTTTCTGTTTTTTTATACCATTGCCAGTCTATATTTTCCCAAAGCCGGGTAATGGTGTCGCGTATAAATTTCTCATCAGTATTATCTTTGTCAAAGTATTGACGGGCGGTAAGCAGCCCTTGGAACAGGAACGAAGTCTCTACCATATCGGCTCCGTTGTCGCGATTGCCGAAAAACGGCTCTACTTTACCGGTTATTCCATCTATAAAGTGGGCATATCCTCCATGAAAGGTATCGGCTCTGTCAAGAAATGTGACTATTCTCTTAAAACGTTCCACAGCCTCTTGCCTTGTAATAAAACCCCTTTCTACTCCGGCTATCATTCCCATCATTCCGAAACCTGATGCGCCTGTCGCGATCATATTTCTTCGTCCCGGAATATTTTCCAGACCTAATCCCGATTCAGGCTCCGCGCCATCCCAGAAATATCTGAATGCGGCTTCCTGTACCATCGTCAGGAGTTCTTCATCAGTCATGTCACAGGTAGTTACTTCTACTGCATTAGATGGCTGTGTTTCGGAGTAATCATAGTTTACGCAGGTAATGCGGTATTGGAATGTTTTATTTGGCTGATCATTATAATCTGTATACCGGATGGCAGGTGGATACTGTATACCCACTACCCGAAAGTCTTTTCCATTGGATGAACGGTATATTTTGATATATTTGGCGTTTTCTAATCCTGTTTTCTCCCATGATAAATCTACATGGCGTTCGTAGGCTTTCGCTTTTACTGCCGATACAAATGTAATATTTTCAGGTTTGTTTACAGGAGCAAGTTCTATTTGATCTATATATAGTGTATGTTCTTTTCCGTCTTGCGAACCTTGTTTGAAAAGAACTTCTTTTATTTCCCTTGTATGAGTGTAATTTATATTTTTAAATTCGGCAAGCGGTATGCTTACAGGTATCCATTTTTCCTGCTCCACTGTGCCTATATATTTCCCTATATTGATAAAGGAAGAAGCCTTAGACTCTTTTTTGTCTATAGTACCTATCGCAATAAGGGGTAACTCTTCTTTTTTTGTTTCTGATTTGATAAGCAGCCAGAAATCCAGTGATTTACCTTCTTTAATAAAATCTTTTCCACGCCAATCGCGGAAAAGGACTGATGCCGACCAGTTTCCTCCGGAGGCAGAAATATAATTGAATAATAATGAGTTTTTCGCAGTAAAGAATTCCTTTTCTGAAACAAGTAGTTTATTATCTGTATTCTGAATATAGCTGGGAGATTTGTAATCAGCCTTACTATAGTAATAACGTCCGGTCATCAGGCTGTTATCAAATATTACATGGTCATATTCCGGTTCTTGCGCGCCTAATCGGATAAACGCTAATTGTATTACTATAAAAATTAGCAGCTTTTTCATGAGAAAAGAGTTATAATCTGGCATCTGCAAGTACAGATGCCAGAAAATGAAACATTCAATTATTTTATTTTAAATTAGGGTTCAGGTCTTTTTGGGCTTGCGGAATAGGGTAAAATTCTGATTTTCCGGCCTTAAATCCTTTTAGGGTACTCTCCGCCTTACCTGTGCGAACAAGGTCAAAGAATCGTTCACCCCACTCACATGCAAATTCCACCATTCTCTCTTCAAGGATCTGGTCTAAAGTAACATTTGTAATTGTAGGCATTTTGGCTCTCGTCCTCACAAGGTTGAACGGAGTATCGCCGTTCTGCCCTTTGCGTACTTTAGCCTCGGCATTCAACAGAAGAACGTCGGCATATCTCAACATACGGATATGGTTTCCATAGCCATATGCTGTTTTACCTTCCGGAAGTTGTGTGCTCGGTATATAATTTTTTCCATTATATACCCTTTCATAACCTTCCGATGCAGAATTTACCACATCACCTTCCCTTGTTGTTGAACCTGCATAAAGGAATGTTGTTTCCTTGCGTACTGTTTCTCCTCTGTCATCGAATAATTTTTCGAGAGTTTTGGATGGCACTATAAATCCCCATCCTGTTCCTATTTTGGTACCTACAAATCCCTGACGGGGTCCCTGATAGTTGAACCAGTCATCCGACTCTATACTGGTGGAGCCGACCAAGCCATATTGAAGCTCAAATAAATTTTCGTCAGACAAGCATCCGCCTTTTTTAAAATAGTTATAGAAATCAGGATATAATTCAAATTTATTGCTTGTGATAATTGCATCGGTTGCACCGAGTACTGCATCCCAGTCGTTTATATCGGATGCCGCTTTTGCTTTCAATGCCAGAGCTGAATATCTGGTCACTTGTCCTTTCATAGGCATTTCATTCGGACGTAAAGCCGGAAGATTTGTTATGCAAAAGTCCAGCTCGTCGCTGATAAAGCTATAAATATCGGCCCTTGGTGTTACATCCAAAGCCTCCATTACCTGGGAATTGTCTGTTACCAATAAAATATCTCCCCAGAGGCGTACTATATGGAAATAAGCAAAGGCCCTGATAAAGCGTACTTCCGCCTGATATTGCAGATTCAACGTCTTGTCCGCATTACTTGTCAGATGTTCGTTATACCTGCCCAAATCGACCAAAGCAGAATTACTGTTCAGTACCAGATTATACAATCCTGTCCATGAGGCATCCAGTCCCCAGTATCCGCTAAGTTGATTATACTCGAAACTCCTTGCATAATTTAATTCCCCCTGATCTGAGTCGAACGATCCTTTTTCAACATCGTCGCCTCTGACTGCTATCAGTCCAAACCGAGGCCAGGTAGTGAGGCCATCCCAAGTTCTGGCGCGCGCATAAATTCCGATTACGGGCTGAATCATATTTGCTGAGATAGTGTAATCCAGCTCTTCTACAGGTACCGAATTCTCGGGTTCCTTGTTCAGAAAGTCGTTGCAGCTACTTAATAATAGTACAACCGATAAAATAATATATTTATATAGTTTCATAATCCTATTATATTAATTGTTTTATTAATATGTTATTCTCACACCAATGCTATATGTTGACGTCAGCGGATATACATCATTGTCTATACCATTAGCTATATCTGTGGTAAATCCGTTATAAGAGAAGAAGTTGAAAGGACGCTCTGCCGTGAAACTTAGCCTCAGACTGGATTTATTGTCGCTTTTCGGAAAAATATTCTGGAAAGTATAGCCTAATTGTATATTCTGAATAGTAAATGTATTTGCATTTTCAACAAAGAATGTATTAAACCTGCTGTATGTCCATGTATGCGCTAAAGCTGCACCCGATACATACTTATTTGTGGAACCTTCGCCTGTCCATCTATTTTTGACTATATCCTGATCGAAGTTGATATCCGATTGTTTTTGCCTCAGGAAGCGTTTTTGATTTAGAAGTTTGTGGCCAAACTGACCTTGGAAAGCCATACCGAAATCAAAAGCTTTGTACGAGAATCCGATATTACCTCCCAGGAAGAATTTAGGAAGCGGGGAACCCAATGCTTCTCTATCCTGATCAGTTAGCTTGCCATCTCCGTCAAGGTCTTTAAATTTGATATCGCCCGGCTCCGGCTTACTGACTATATCTGCAAGTGTAGGGTCATTATCTATTTCGGCCTGATTCTGGTATATTCCATCCATTACATAACCATAGTATGCATCGACAACTTCTCCGACCTGCCTTATACGGCTATAGTCTCCGGACGTAATGATCCTATCAAGGTCATCCAGTTTTGTAACCTTGTTTTTTAAGGTCGACATGTTCACGCCAATATTGTAAGTAAAATCTTTACCGATACGATCTTCCCAATTGAGAGATAATTCAATACCCGAATTCTGTATCTCTCCGTTGTTCATCAACAATGATCCTGCACCTAACTGCAAAGATTTCAAAAATACAGCATCCTTTGTAGTACGTTTATAGTAATCGAATTCTCCAGTCAGACGATTTTTGAGGATAGAGAAATCCAAACCGAAATCCCATTCTTCCACCCTTTCCCATTTCAGAGAAGAGAAGAAAGAAAGACTGGATGTACCTGTATACAATTGTCCATTGAAATATCCTGTTTGTTGTGTAATGGAAGCAAAACCGTCATTGGCCTGCACTTTATCATTACCTAATAATCCCCAGCTACCCCGTAGTTTCAGGAAATTAAATACGTTTTGGTTTTTCATGAAATCTTCTTCTGTAAGTACCCAGCCAAGGCCTACTGATGGGAAATATCCCCACATTTCCTGATACTTGTTTGATCCGTCGGCGCGCATTGTTGCCGATAACAGGTATCTGCTTTTATAATCGTACATCACACGGCCGAAGAACGAAGCTCCTCTGTATTCTGTTCCATTATCGTACCAGGTGTCACTTGCGCTTTTGCTTGGATCTTGTGCAATGATGCCATCGCTATGATACAGATACCAATATTCGTCTCTTCCTCCGGGAACTCCATCACCTTGCAGACGCAATCTTTCCCAGCTTTCTTTACGCACCGAACTACCTCCCATTACAGTCAGATTGTGAGCCTCATTGAATGAATCCCTGTATGTCAGCACATTATCAATAAGCCAATTATTTGTATACTCTGTCGATTTAGTCAGCAAGCTCTTTACTCTCTGTTGATTTGAGGATACTGTATACTGAGGTAAAAACTGGCGGTTGCGCTGGAAAGACAAATCCTGGTTGAATGAAGTCCTGAATGTCAGCTTACTCTCAAGGAACGACAATTCCATATACAGTGCAGGCAGTACCTGTGTTATCGCGGCTTTGTCATTATAATAATCTGCCAGTGCCACCGGATTCCAGAAATACTGACCTAAACCGACATCCTGGGTGGATGCATATTTTTTAGGGGTTGCCGCCTTATTATTTTCATCATAGGCCGGATAGAAGGATGGCGATGTATATGCATTACCAAAGGCACTCATATTAGATAGTTTTTGCTCACTGTTGACAACAACAAAACTACCCCCTACTTTCAGCCAATTGGTTATTCCTATATCGACTTTAGACCTGAAGTTCAAACGCTGATATCCGTTATCGCTATCAAGAATACCTTTCTGGTTGAGATAACTGACACCCAATGAATATGAAGTTTTTTCTCCCCCACCGTTAACACCAACCGAGTGGCTATGCATAGGTGCAGTCCTCAATATTTCGTCATACCAGTCTGTATCTGCAGACGGGATTCCATTACTACCTCCATACCTTGCTATAGATTGATCGATTGAACTGGTGTTGCCGATTTCTCTCATCACAGTGGCATATTGTTCCGAATTTGCCATTTTTACAAGGTTAGAGGCTTTCTGTATTGCAAAATAACCATCGTAAGTAATCTGAGGCTTTCTGTTGGTTACACCTTTTTTGGTTGTAACAAGAATTACCCCGTTTGCTGCACGAACACCATAAATAGCCGCTGCTGAAGCGTCTTTCAATATGCTCATATTCTCAATGTCCCCATTATTAAGAAAATCGATATTGTCGAAAAACATACCATCTACTACATACAATGGGCCTTGTTTATCTTCATCATAATTTCCGATACCGCGAATGCGGACTTTAGGAGAACTACCCGGCTGTCCGGTATTTATAACCTGTAGTCCGGGTATCTTTCCTTGCATAGCCTGCATTGGTGAGGCCGTAAGGTGCTTATTCACTTCTTTTCCGTCAATGGTAGCTATCGGCGAGGTCAGGTCTTTCGCTTTTGCGGTACCATATCCGATTACTATAGTTTCACTAAGCATGGTGGCATTGTCTTGCATTACAATATCCACTACATTCTGGGAGGCTATTGCAATTTCTTGCGACTGCATCCCGATGTACGTAAATTCAATTACATTACCGCTTTGAACCGAGAGAGAGTATTTTCCGTCAACGTCTGTAACAGTACCAACAGATGCTCCCTGTACCCGGACACTAACCCCGATAAGAGGTTCGCCAGCAACGTCTGTTACAGTACCTGTGAGCGTTTTTGTTTGCGCATAAATATTAGTTATACTCACTAATAAAAGGCAAGTAAAGACTAACAGGCTTCTTCGCAAAGTTGAATTTGAAGCCTTTTTAACAAATGTCTTTTTTAATTTGATTTTCATAGTTTTTAAGCTTTTTATTTAAACATACACTTTTTAAATAGATCTTCTATGAACGGCAGAACATCAGAAAACGAGCTTTTTACAGTTTCTATTCTCACACAATGATAGCCGGATCCTATCTTAGTAGGCAGGTTCTGTTCGTTTGATATTAGATTCTTGTTAGACGTAAATAACAGTTATAAAATGTTTGTGAAAGTCAGACCGCGATAAGCTTATGTAGTCGTTTTAATAACATCGATAGACTACAAATACCATTTGAAAAATTTTACTTTTTATTTTAGAGTTGTATCTTTTCAGGTATCCTCACTGAAGAAAAAATTATATTAAGTTTTTAAATGACTGTTTATAGATACAAGCCCGACAGCGGATAGGACCAAACCAACCGAAAAACAGACCGGACTATAAAAGGACTTCCGGTATATAAGTCTTATTCTTTATATTCTAATTTGAGTTCTTATTAAAATATTCCAGACTTTTTTTAATATCATCCAGTTGCGAATCTCCGAAGTCTTCATATTCTACAGAGATGAGGCCATTGAACCTTTGCCTTTTCAATTCATTCAGTACTTCTTTTACCTGTAAAATTCCGGTACCCCATGCTGTGTCTCCCATTTTCTCATCAAGGTCTTTTATATGTACTACCTTTATGCGGCCGTCAAATTTTTTCAGTGTTTCTACCGGGTCGTTACCGGTTCTCTTCCAATGACCTATATCAGCGCATACCCCCATTATCCGGTCACGTCCTTCAAGTGTGTCGGACAATACATCAGGATTAGCATAAATAGAGGGAGCCGGATGGTTATGTATAGCAACCTCTATATTATATTTCAGTGCAAGTTTTTCAACAAAATCAAGATGCTCGAGCTTGGGTTCACACGTTACGGTATGTATTCCCATATCCTTAGAGAAGCTGAAGAAGCGTTCCCACTCCTCTGTCGTATCATAGAATGCCACCCCAAATGCATAAAGTGTGATATCCCGTTTCGCAAATTCTTCTTTTAATTGCTTCTTCACATTATCTGCGATGTCAAAATTGAGATAAGCCGTGTCCGTGAAATTTTTTCCTAATGTCTGGAAAAAGAAAGCTTCAGCATAGTGAAGACCTAGATCTTTTGACCTGTCAAGTGTCTCCATCAATGTAAATTTGTGAAATGTATATGTCTGGATACCTAGCTTCCATTCAGGTTGCCTGGGTTCTTCTTTACAGGCTGTAAAGCATAGGATAACCGATAATAAGTATTTAAAGAATTTCATAATTATTATATTCAGAAGGTTATAAGATCAAGGTTTTATTTTATACGAGTCGATAAGATCACTGTTCCGGATAAGGGAGTGCCTGAAATTTTTCACACTCCCTTCTGATTACACTTCCGTTTAAGGCATGGCAGGTAAAGACCAGCCATCTCTGTATGCATGTTTTATATATTCGGTAACAGATGATTGTGCATTTAATGTTGCATATTCCCTGTCAAAGTTAGGATGGCCATCCTTAACCCAGAAACGGTCTTTCGACACAACTCTCAGCTCTTCATTTGCCCCTATATTTGTAAATTTCATATCTGGTCCGTCCCATTTCAATACTTTATTCAGACTTTGCAGGCGAATGGCAAGTACACCGAGTAATACCATCTCATTAAATGGCCCTGCATACGCAAAATTACTGGATGTTTCCACTCTGTTTTCAACCGGTTCTTTACAAGCTCTCACCCAGTCCTGTTCATGAAAGCCATCAAAGTAGCCTGTAGCACCCGGAACACGGCGAAGGGTCTGAGGTACATTCGGCACACGCCCCGATAGTAAGCGAGGGTTGAAACCTCCGCAATCGGTAAGCAATGTATCTTTTGAGCCGATAAAAAGGCAACCTCCGAGTCCGTCGCGCATAAGGTCGGTTCCGTCAGGCAATAAATCCGGACGATGAGGAAATAATCCGCCGTCATACCAATACACTTTTACCTCAGGCATAGCAACCTTAGGCATGTTATCACGTGCAGGAAATGTAAATTCCACCTGTTCGCTCTGAGGCGGTGATTCTGTGTTGATCAGAGACGAACTACCCTGTACCTTAGTAGGATAGCCCAGTTTCAATGCCTGATAGATAGAATCCAGCACATGACATGCCATATCACCGAATGCTCCGGTTCCGAAATCCCACCATCCGCGCCAGTTCCACGGCGTATATACAGGATTATAGGGGCGGAATGGCGCCGGACCTATAAAATTGTCCCAATCCAGAGTTGAAGGGACTTTCACTGCTTCTTTCGGACGTTGTAGCCCCTGAGGCCATATAGGGCGATCGGTCCAGGCATGTACTTCACGGATTTCACCAATCTCTCCGTTCCATATCCATTCGCATACCTGGCGTGCGCCGTCACCGGAGTTGCCCTGGTTTCCCATCTGTGTCGCTACTTTGTATTTTGCAGCCAGACGTGTCAACAGGCGGCTCTCATATATAGAGTGTGTAAGAGGTTTCTGGCAATATACATGTTTTCCCATAGTAATAGCGGTAGCAGCGATAATGGCATGTGTATGGTCGGGAGTAGCTATCATCACACCATCTGCTTCTTTTCCAAGCTCGTCAAACATTTTACGCCAGTCTTTGTATCGTTTGGCTTTAGGGAATTCGTCGAAACAGCCTTTTGCATAGGCCCAGTCTACATCACACAGGCCAATAATGTTTTCTGTATTCATTCCTACGAGGTTGGGATGCCCCTTCCCTCCAATACCCACACCTATAATATTCAGTTTGTCACTCGGGGCTTTATGCCCCAGCCCACTTATTACATTCGATGGAAATATATATAAACCGGCAGCGGCCACGGCCGATTTCTTTAAGAAGTTTCTACGAGTAGTCATAATCGGATATCTTTTTTAGAGTTCTTTAATCATGATATTTCTGTACCACACCTTTGTCCCGTGGTTTTGCAAGGAGATATGCCCTTCGTCAAATTTACCGTAATCCGGAAATGAAGTCCATTTGCCGCTATTGCGTAATTTAGTCCATTCGTCCGAATATTTAGTGTATTGTACAGTCTCTGTTCCGTTAAGTATCTGAGTTACATCATTACCATTCACCACCAGCATCAACTGATTCCACTTACCCAATGCTTTATATGGCTTTGACTTAGGTGGATACATGGAATAGTTAGACCCATTAATTTGCGAATCTTCCAGTTTATCCCGCCAGTTTTCATGGTCTATCACCTGAAATTCCGGACCGGTTTCGTATGCAAATTTATATTTCGGATCTTCTTTGACATGAAACAATACACCGCTATTAGCACTCTTTGTCAGTTTGTATTCCAAAGATAAGACAAAACTCTTGTATTGCTTATCGGTAATAAGATCCTGTTCTTCCTGAGCACCTACACTCTTCATTGTCAGCGTTCCATCTTCTATAGCCCAGCAGTCAGGAACCCCTTCCTGGTTATAACCGTGCCATCCTTTCGCGGTAGTTCCATCAAATAAAAGTTGCCACCCTTTCGTTTTTTCAGTCTCCGTAATAGTATTAGGTGCTGATGTCCGATCTATTTCATTGTATAATGTAATCGGGTCAGTCACTGGTTTGTCAGGATCAGCGGTTTGCTGTTCTGCTTTTTTGCCACTGCATGCATATAATGATGCGGCAATAAGAAGTGAAAAATAAAAAACATTCTTCATAATTATTCTATTCTTAGTTATTTAGTTCATTATGAATAGCGTTCAAACACTACCCTTTATATTACAACCGGCCATTTGAAAGATGACTTCAGTGAAATCCTGCGCCCTTCTTTCTGCGACAGCCGCGCAGCTTCTATAATTTCCAGGACATGTAATGCATGTTCTGCATTTATTAACAGGTCTTTTCCTGTCGCCATCGATTCGCAGATAACAGAGGCGCCCTCTTCCCAAAGGAAAGTGCCTCGGTCTGTAGCAAAACGTTGTGTATTTTCATTGGCTACCGTTGCCATATCTATGGCAAATGGTTTCCAGTCGTAACCAATCATGTGCATATTACCTGTAGAACCGACTACTGATATAGTAGGGCGTTCCTGCCCCGTACCCTCATGCCCGTACGGATCGAAATAGTTAAAACCACACTGGATATGAGTAAGTACGTTATTTTGATGCTCCATAATAATCATGGCATTATCTTCCGCCACAACCTGAATATGACCTTTATTCCCTGTATTACGGGTAGGGTCTACCACATTGGTCATTGCTACGATAGACCTGGCCGGACCAAACAATCCTGTTAGCGTGGATATATTATATACACCCAGATCCGGCAAACTACCTCCACCTTCTTCAAAGAAGAATGCAGACCAGTTAGGCCCCTGATGGCCATAATGCGCATGCGCCGCAGCTATACGCCCCAGTTTGTTTTCATTAATTTGTTTTGCCATAAAGGCAAACTGGGGACTGTTGACAACAGCCGGCGCCCCCCATATACGTACTCCCTGAGCTTTAGCAAGTTTATACAATTCACACCCTTCTTCATAAGTATTTGCCATCGGCTTTTCACTCCATACATTGATGTTTTTCATTAGAGCTATACGGTTCAAGCGTCCATGTTCCTGCATATCGGTAAGGTTGACCAATAAATCAAAAGACACTCCTGCCAACATCTTGTCAATGTGGGGATACCAATTCCTGACATTATATTTTTTAGCAGCTTCTTGCGCCCTCTGTGGTATAATATCACAGACACTTACAACTTCAGCATAAGGGCATTTTGTTAAATGTGGCAGATACATTCCCGATACACTTCCACATCCGATGACACCAACACGTATTCTCTTGTCGGCAGAAAGTGGAGGGGTGTCTGTAAACGAGGTAGCAGCTTCAAGGGAAGATGTACCTATGATAGGTGCTGCAACTGCTGCAACTCCAATAGAACTTAAACGTGATATAAATTGCTTACGGTTCATTCTTTATATTATTTTCAATTATAGTTAAATCAGAGCAAATGTGGAAAAATAAAAACAACAGATAATTTAAATTAAAAGACAAAATGCTCTGCGTGTAAGGCAGAATTGATTTTCCATGGTATTCTGAAACAAAAATAGTCAATATCGACAACAAATTAGATAGATTAATTCTGCCAAAAGAATGGATTATTTTTGCTTTTTACGGTCTTTTAGATTGAGGCTAAGATTATTCTGTATCAATTTCTCTTTTCTCTTATTTTCTTTTTACCACCTGTTAGATTGTCTATTATAAAAAGATCATGCCATTGTCCTTCGGACAGATAGACTTTTTTTGTAATTTCCCCGGATATAAATAAAATTTATCCTCCTATCCGTATCATTAAGCCGGTCTTTTCTCCCATTTCTTTAAGCGGTAGCAAATCTTCTTTTGATAGCATATGCCCGGAAGAATATGCATATTTAATTCCCAATTGTTTGTATTTGTCCTTTCCTAATGTGTGGTAAGGTAATAAACTCACTTGTTTTATATTATTTTCTTTTGCCAGATCAAATATCTTCCCGATAGTTTTTTCGTCAAAGTTATATCCCGGAATAATTGGAATCCTGATAATAATTCTATCCGGATCTTGCCGGGCTATAAAACGCATATTAGTCAGTATTGTATCCAAATCAGCCTTCGTTTCTTTTTTCAGCATATAGCTGTCTGTGTGCTTAATGTCGAACAAAAACAGGTCGGTCAGTGGAAGAGCCTTTTTTATCTTTTCCATATCAACTTGTCCACAGGTCTCTATGGTTGTATGCAGATTTTCTTTTTTACTCATAATCAGCAATTCCATTAATCCATCGAACTGGACAAAAGGTTCTCCTCCCGAAAATGTAACACCGCCCCCCGAAGTTTCATAATAATCCCGGTCACGCAATACCACTTGCATAATTCCGGATGCAGAGACAAATTCACCGGCAAACTTTATGGCATTATAGGCACAGGCTTCGGCACAAGCTTTGTCCGCGACACATTTTTTCCTGTCGAATACGGGGTAGCGTCCTTCCATCCTAATATTGCCATGAACGCATGTTTTTGCACATGTACCGCAACCTGCACACTTATTTTTTATATGCAACAGATGAGACCCGATTATTTGTGATTCGGGATTCGAGCACCATGAACAACGTAACGGACATCCCTGAAGAAAAACGACTGTACGGATTCCCGGACCGTCGTGAATGGCAAAGCGCTCAATCTCCATTATAGATATTCTCTTTTCCATCTTTTACTTATCGTATAAAACACGACTCATCAATTCTTCTTGAATATTAGGCGATAAATCGACAAAAATGGCAGAGAAACCACTTACCCGTACAATCAGATCGGGATATTTTTCCGGGTGTTTAACCGCATCCTCCAATATACCCTTGTCTACGACCGTTACCATCAGATGGCATCCTCCTTTGGCGAAGTAGGTCTTGAACAATACTTTTATCAGGTCTCTGTGTTCATTGAACATGGATGGAGAGAATTTGATATTCTGAACAGATCCTCCGTGATACCTGGCATCAAATTTAGCTAACGAATTCAGCATGGCTGTCGGTCCGCTTTTATTTGCTCCCCCCTGTGGGTTATTTGCAGGGTTCATATACATACCGGCCAGCCTCCCGTCGGGAGACGCCCCTGTTCTGTTTCCCCATTCTGTATTTAATTGGTTATTGCTTATTACAATAAGAAAATACTGCATGCCGATTGCAATTCCCCTGTCGCGTACTCCTTTAGCTACAAATTCGTACAGGTCGTTTGCTATAGTGTCGGTAGTATCAAGATCGTTACCATATTTATCGCAGTCCAAACAATCTTTTCGTATTTGTTCGTATCCTGCAAAATTGGTAAGCATCGCGTCGTTCAGTTGGCGTAAGGTATATTTCTTGCGGTCGAATACCAGATCTTTTATAGCCCACAGCGAATCGGAGGTATTGATATTTCCGTAAGTTTCGTTTGTCCCTCCGAGATAACGGACGCCACCATCCAGTAATGCCTTTCCCCTTTCGATACAATCGTCGGTAAGCAGGCTGGCAAACAAAAAACTAACGTGCCTGTTCATTACTTCATAAGAATGGTACTGTGCCTGAACTGATAAATCCAGATAATAATCGAGGAACTTTTTAAAATCATTATAGAAGTCCTCAAATGTGTTGTATTCCTCCAGTTTTTTGACCTTCATCGAACCTGTTTTTCTTTTACCGTCCATAGGGTCGATCCCGTCATTCATAAAGATAGTCAGAATTTTAAGTAGGTTGATACAGATGTTGGGTGTTCCTGTGCTCTGTCCTTGTATTACAAATTCAGTGCAGCCGAAAGGAACGTATTGTTCCGCGGTTTTTTCATCTACTCTCATTCCATAAGCAACAGCAGGAACATTAACTTCATCATTATACAAAGTAGGATATGTCGCGCCGGCTCCTAAAGCATCGAGCGCTTCATTCCATATTTCTTCCGGTGTATCATTATCTACACGCAGTGTAAATTGAGGTTCTACATACTTCGAATTTTTAGCGACTTTCATTGCCAGATGCAGGAATACATCGGCTTCTTCCGGATGCTTACGTCCCTTTCCTCCCACAATAACACGTCCGTTCACTGTCGTCCGACGGTTTTCGATCATTGTCCAAAGCGAATAGATATAGTTGTATGCCTCATCCATAGTCAGGCGTCCGGCCTCGAGGTCTGCTACCAGATACGGGCCAAGGTAATCGTCCAGTCGTCCATAGTTGATAACTCCGGCCAGCATGGCATACAGCCAAAAGAGTTGCATGGCTTCGTGAAATGTCTGAGGACTGTTTTCTTTGATGTTTTCAAGTGCTGTGTGCATCCGTTTCAGCTCATTGTATCTTTGCTTATTACCTGTCGAGGTCATCTGTTGAAGGGCATCTTGCTGAAGAGCTGTCGCACAGTCCACAAAAATATCGAGGCATTGAAGTCCTGCTTTATAAAAGTCATTATCAGGCTGTTTTTTCAGATGCTCCGTCAATATCCTGCGAAGTCCGCCGATCCCGTTATCCAGCAATTTCGGATAGTCGAGCATCATCCCTGACAAACGGGCTGTAGCAATCATTGGATATTCACAGTCTATAAACATGCCGACGGTATCTTCTGTAATCACTTCCCGATTATACTGAGTTTTCAGGTCGTGATCCAGCCAATAATTATATAAGGTGTCTATACGGAATTTATCTTTTTCCTCAAGCTTTTTTTGAAAATCGCGCAATTTACGGAATACACAAAAATGCCCGACTCCCCCCAAAGATGTCACCGCTCCGAAACCAATGGGAAGCACATCGAATCTGCCGGCAATCAGATCTGTGTCGGCTATTTTTCGAAACAGGGCGGGATATAGCACCTTCAGGCATTCCACTTCCCGTATTTCTTTTGAGAAGTCAGATTTCTCTTTGTGAACAGCTGTATATCGTTCCATAATTTCCAACTGTCCGGGCAACGACTTCTCACTAGCCAGTTTTTTGCTGATTTCTACATTTTGTACTGTCTCCACATCAAATTTTGCCATAATATCCTGTGATCAATAAATGTATAACCGGTTGTTAATTTGAATTTTAAGCAAAAATAGTAAAGATGCAAGTTGTGAACAATGCAGAGAATCGCTCAAAAAGATGGATTATATTTGCATGCAAATATCACAAAACGGCAGTTCGACCGGAAGTTGGAAACGTATGCAATAATACTCCATTCTTTTTATCAATTATATTACATTTTTATTCAATACCGCAATATCTACTTTTGTATTGTGTTAAATCAAACTCTATAATAGTTAACCAAATGAAAATTTCCCAAAAGTATTATTTAGGACTGGATGTCGGCGGAACGAGCTTTGTCGCAGGCGTTGTTGATGAAAACTATAATATTATCGCTAAAGAAAGAATATCCGCGAAAATAGGAAGCACAGTAGATGAACTTGTTTATAATATGGCCGATGTTAGTAAAATAGCTGTACAAAAAGCAGGTTTGAGCCTCGATGACATATCTTCATGGGGAATCTGTATGCCGAGCAATATCAATCCTAAAACAAATTTACTTGTGCACGCTAATTGCTTCGGATGGAAGAATATACCGATTTACGACTATTTAAAGAAACATATACCGCTTCCTATCTATATAGCAAATGATGCTAACGGAGCTACTTATGGTGAGATCTTAGCCGGTTCTGCCAGTAAATACAGTACTGCTTTGATGCTGACGCTTGGCACAGGTGTAGGTGGGGGAATAATCATCGATAATAAAATATATGCGGGCGCAGATAATATGGGTGCAGAATTAGGACATACCAAGCTTATATATAATGGGGCGCTGTGCACTTGTGGCCAGAAAGGTTGTTTAGAAGCATATTGTTCTGCAACAGCCCTTATAAAAGCAGCAAATGAGGCTGTAAAGGAAGAGCCGTCAAGCCTGATTCTTAGCCTGGCAAAGAACAATGAGAACAACATAAACGGAGAAGTCATATGTAGAGCCGCTATTGACGGAGATCCTCTTGCTGTAAGGTTATTGGATGATTATACGAGTTATCTGGCGGCGGGTATTTCGAGTCTTGTTGTTATTTTTCGTCCCGAAGTGATTATGCTTGGAGGGGGTATTGCCCACGCCGGAGATTTGATCTTAAAGCCGGTAAACGAAAAGCTAAGGATATATACTCACGCTGGGGATGAGATCGGGGTTCCGCCTGTAGTATGCGCTTCGTTAGGAAATGATGCGGGCATCATCGGTGCTGCATTTCTGGAGAGAATCATGTGATTAAGTAAAAGAAAGGTCTGAGACCTTAGATAAATATAGTATTATGGATGCAAGAAAAAGAGAACTTATCGAATCTTTTAAAGGTGGATTAATCGTGTCGTGTCAGGTTCAGCATGATGATCCGACCTTTTCTATCGATTTTGTTGTAAAAATGGCAAAAGCTGCCCAATGGGGTGGCGCAGTAGGGATCAGGGCTAATTCGCCGGATCAGATCAGGGCTATCAAGAAAGAAGTCGCTCTGCCTGTAATCGGACTTTATAAGATATGGCACGATGATACAGACGTATTTATTACTCCGACTCTGGAAGCCGCAAAGCAAGTATGGGAGGCGGGGGCAGAAATAATTGCATTGGACTGTACCGAACAAATAACACACGAAGGCCGGCGCGCCTATGAGTTGCTGCCGATAGTAAAGAAAGAGATCCCGGAGGCTATAATATTTGCCGACGTAGCTAATTACAATGAAGCTCTAAGGGCTTTAGAAATGGGAGCAGATATTATAGGGCCGACCCTGTATGGCTATACAGCCGACACCAAACATATAGAATATCCCGATCTGAGAGAATTTGCCCGTATGTGCCGTGATTTTAAAGATAAAGCTTATATAATTATGGAAGGTCATATTTATACACCCGAAGACGCGATGAAGGTGCTGTTTCTCGGTGCTCATTCTGTGGTCGTGGGAAGCGCCATTACTCGCCCTCATCTTATAACCAAGCGCTTTGTGGATCTGCTGAGTGGTTATCAGGACAATTGGAGAGAAGCTGAAACCAGTAAGCATTAACTATTACTGCGACCGGGGGTTGAACTGATAGTCGCAGGGGACGAAGCATGTGTAAGCCGATCTTTTTATATAAACTTTGAATACAAACTATATAACAGAATGTTTTCCTGTGAAAATAATTGGTTCTTCCGAATTGAATAGTTCGGACTTTCAGTACAGCCCTAAAAAAAAATATGAATAAAGAGTTATATGGATAAATTTTATTTTTATTTTTATAGTGTCGCTTTAATAAATAATCTATGATCAAAATAAAGCATGGCTTCACAGGGCAAAGACTTGTTGTATATCCTTTTTTTGTGGTGGAAGACGCTTTAAATAATCCCTTAACGTCTGATCTGGTTGTACATTCTATGGGTTATTTTCCAAAAGCTGGGAATCATTTTATATCCAGAGAGTCCGGGTGTGGAGAGTATATACTTATTTATTGTACCAAAGGTGAAGGCTGGTTCATATTAAATGGGGAAAAACATATAGTGCCGGAAAATCATTTTTTTGTACTTCCTGCCGAGACACCTCATCAATATGGTTCAAGTAAGGATAATCCATGGTTTATCTACTGGGTACATTTTAAAGGGAAGAAATCTGAAACTATCTGTGAAAAATTACAAGGTGTTTTGCCTATTGGTATAGAAGGTAATTCCAGGATAAATGACCGCATCAGCTATTTTGATGAACTTTTAAATGTGATGGAAAGTGAGATTACAGAAAGCACTATAGTTTATATCAATCTGGGTTTTAATCATTTGATCAGCACTTTTCTATATGTTCCGATTTACAGGCTGGCTAAATATTCAAATACCAAAGCCGAGAAAACTTTTTTTATCAGTTTGGCAACCCACTATATGTATGAAAATATAGAAAATAAATTGACATTAAAAGATCTGGCAACGTATTTTGGTTATTCAGAATCTTATTTTTATCGTCTTTTTTTTAAGGAAATTCAATATGCCCCGGTGGAATATTTCAATCAGTTGAAGATCCAAAGAGCTTGCCAGCTGCTAAAAAGTACTAACATGAAAATTAGTCAGATAGCCTTAAAGTTGGCATTTGATGATCCCTATTATTTTAGCCGTATTTTTAAAAAGACAGTAGGACAGTCTCCTAAGGCCTATCGGCAATCGGATTATGAGTGGAATACAAAATTGTTGCCAATCAAGTAATATTCATTAATTTAAACAGGCTTTAAAAGCTGATCCGAAAAAGCTGTTTGCAGACTACCCTCTGTCATCGGAATTACAATTTTGCTGCTAACCGCATTTGTTCAAAGAATGGGAAGTAAAAATATCTCTGCTTAATTGTATCAGTTTAGATTCTTTGGATAAATCTAAATGTAGGATAATTTTGATTTCATTTTTAGAAATTGCTCTCTTCTTAGTCTTTGTGCTGAATTTTGATATTTTGAATGTGTCGAACGGATAAATATCTTTTCTGACAATCTTTCTTTCAATAGCTTTATTAAATACACTATGCAATGTTCTAAACCGCAAACTAGCACTGGTTTCTGTATAGCCTCTATCTAAAAACCATTTTTCAAATTGTATAAGCCATGAGGTATCTATATCCAAGAATAGAATATCCAGATTATTATTTCTAAAGGAGTTAAGGGTAGCTAAAGTGTCTTTATAGACCTTTGCATTTCCTAACCTGTTTGCAGACTTGTATTCTTCGATTAATTCTGCAAAAAAAATCTTGAATCGTTTTAGTCTTATAGATTCTCTTTGTAGATTCGATAAGGGTAGATGCTGTAAATTCTTTGTCTTCTGCCCGAAGTTCCAATATCTGCTTTTGATATTCCATTTGCTTATCAAGAATAATTTTCTCAATATAATAGATATTGGGACAATTGAATTTCGGTGCATTCTTTTTAAAGTCCCAATATTTGGGATCTAAAGATATGCCAAGACTAAGATATTTCATCTTTCCTTGCTTGCAGATACGTAGCATAGTTGGATATTCTCCGTTTTTTAATGCCTTTGACTTGTAACAAACCGCATTAATAGTAGCATTTATAATGGTTTTTCGGTTTAAGTCTGACTTTAAAAACCATGGAAAAATCGGAGAGTATAAAAAGAAAAAAGACTCACGATTTCTCGTAAATCTTTGATTCTCAAGTGGGCGTTGACGGATTCGAACCGCCGACCCTCTGCTTGTAAGGCAGATGCTCTGAACCAGCTGAGCTAAACGCCCCTATTGGGGATGCATTTTCTCCCAAATGCGATGCAAAGATATAGCTTTTTTCAATATTACAAAACATTTGAAATCTTTTTTTGAAAAATATTTTGAAACGAAATGACTTCAAGCATTTTAAAATCTTAATTTTTATCAATTAGCTAAGTAGATTGCAAAGATTTAACTAATTTCGCAGCAACTATAAATATATGACTTTAAAACGATGAACGTAAAAATTATAAATAAATCACACCATCCGCTACCCGAATATGCAACACCTTATTCTGCCGGAGTAGATTTGAGAGCAAACATTACGGAACCTGTAACATTGAAGCCGTTGGAACGCACTCTTATTCCAACCGGCCTGTATTTGGAATTACCGCAAGGATACGAAGCTCAGATACGTCCCCGCAGCGGGCTGGCTTTCAAGCACGGACTCACGGTATTAAATTCCCCTGGCACTATCGATGCAGACTACCGTGGCGAGATTTGTGTCATCCTTGTCAACTTATCAAATGATGAGTTTGTTATAAACGATGGTGAGCGCATTTGCCAAATGGTTATAGCTTCGCATGAGCAAGTACTCTGGGAAGAGGTGGAGGCAATTAACGAAACGGAGCGCGGAGCCGGAGGCTTTGGCCATACAGGAAAACAGTAATATTCAGAAACGTCATTTTTGATATGCATAAAAAAGTACGTGTTTTTTATTTAATCTTACTTGTCATCGCAGGCAATCTTACCTCTTTTGCTCAAAACAGTCAAATACCCAGCCCGATTGCAGAGAAACTTTCTGTCGACAACAGTCGTAAATTCGACTATTTCTTTTATGAGGCAATGAATGCCAAAGCGACCAATCAATACGATGCGGTTTTTGACTATCTCAAATACTGTATGGCTATCGATTCTACAAATGCCAATGTATTGTATGAACTCGGCAATTACTATAATTCTATTGAAAGTAAGAATAAAGCTATCGATTATTATCGTAGGGCCACAGTATATGATAGCGACAACTATTACTACAATATGGCATATGGAAGCATGTGTCTCGAGTTTAAGCAATATAGCGATGCCATAGAACAATTCGAAAAATTAGTAGCCAAAGACCCCGACAATACGGATTTATATATCTACCTATCTGAGTCGTACCGTATGGACGGCAATTTGAAAAACGCCATATCGACACTGGACAAACTGGAGCAGATAGTAGGAATGAACGAAAAAATAAGCCTCCAGAAATATCAGCTATATACAATGATGAAGCAGGAAAAACAAGCTTTTGCTGAAATACAGAAGTATATAGACAAATATCCTCACGAAATCAAGTATCAAATACTTCTCGGAGATTTATATTTACAGGCAGGGAAAACGCAGGAAGCGTACATGGTATACAGCCGTGCCAAATCAATCGACCCTGACGACCCCTACCTCATTTCGTCTATGGCCGAATACTACCAGCAGATGGGCAACAAGGATGCTGCAGAAAACGAATTACATATAGCTCTTGTTAGTCCTAAAATGGACATCGATACTAAACTGTCAATCCTAGCGCAGTATGTAGGTACGCTGCAAAGGACGCAAAAAGATACGCAGGCAGCTAACGCCTTGTTCGATACACTGATGATACAGCATCCGCAAGAACCGAAACTCAACCTGATGTACGGCAATCTTTTGATGATGCAAAATAAAAAGGAGGAATCCCGTTTTCAATATCAGCTGTTTGCAGAAGCCAACCCGACCAACCCTGTTGGATGGGAACAGATGCTATATACCACTTTCCCTGACAGCATCGATTTATCCATAAAGGTATGCGAACAAGCACTCACCTATATCACCGACCAGCCACAGTTCTATTTCTATTTAGGAGTCTCCCAATATATGAAAGAGAATTATAAGGACGCGCTCGCGGCTCTGCAAAAAGGAGTAGTATATGTAGATGAGAACAATACAAAGCTTTTGGCTGATTTCTACGGACAGATAGGAGACCTTTATTATCAGATGGAAAAACGCGACAGTGCATTTGTTATCTACGATAAGGCTCTTTCCTACGATCCGAATAACCTGGGTGTGCTGAACAATTATAGTTATTATTTGTCTTTAGTAAAAAAAGATCTCGACAAAGCGGAACGAATGAGTAGTATCACTGTAAAAGCCGAACCTTCGAACCCAACATATCTGGATACATACGGCTGGGTATTATTTGAGCAGGGAGCTTATACCATCGCTAAAATTTATATCGAGAATGCCATAAAGTACAGCCAGGAAAAGAAGGAAGAGGTTAGCGCCGAAGTTCTGGAACACTATGGCGATGTATTATACAAAACGAATGAACCCGATAAAGCCTTGGAATATTGGGAAAAAGCAAAGGAAAAAGGGGATAGCAAGTCTAAAACCCTTGAGAAGAAAATAGAAACAAAAACTTTTATTGCTGAATAATGAGACTAAACGGATTAAATAAAATAGCTGTACTACTGTTCATCATATCCGCATTATTTGCAGGAAGCAGTTGTAAATCGAAAAAAATAATTACCACAGGTGGAACTCTGGAAGAAAAGTCGCATAACCGTATAATTGAAGACGCATTATTCTCGGAAGTTAAGTTCAAAACGCTAACCACCAAAGGGAATGTCGAATTCAAAGCCGGTAATTCTTCCCAAAAAGTACCTGCCGTATTCAAAATGGTAAAGGACAGTATATTACAGGTGTCGATCCGGATTCCTATACTCGGTGGAGAAGCCATGAGATTGACCATCACTCCTGATAGTATCTTTATGGTAGACAGGATGAAAAAACAATATATTGCAGAACGTTTCAAAGATTCGAAAGCTATAGCCGGTTTCGACTTCAACTTTTATAATTTACAGGCTTTATTCACCAACAAATTATTTATTCCGGGCAATCGGGAGGTAACTGAAAAAGACTTTCAGAAGTATGATATATCGTCGGCAAACGATGTATACATGCTGAAGACAAAAGGAAAAGGCGATTTGTTATACAACTTTGCTGTAGATGCCACCAACCATGTGGCTTCAACATTGATCTACAATGAAAAGAAAAAGATAACCCTGCAATGGTCTTACAATGATTTCATCAAAGACAACAATCTGGTATATCCGACTAACATGCAGGCTAAGGTCGATGTTGCAAAAAGGCGTGTCGACATTAATATCACATATGACAAATTGGAAATAGACAAGAGTTTCAGTATAGATAATTCCATATCGCCTAAATATACCAAAGTGGATTTCTCTGATCTTATAGGCACATATATCAAAAAGAAATGAGAGTAGCAGCTTTTCTCTTTATTCTCCTTATCAGCATTTGTTCTTTCGCTCAAAATTCGAAAATAAAAGAACTCGAGCAGCAAAGGAAGAACGCCCTGCGTGAAATATCGAACACCGACAAACTGCTGAAAGAGACTAAAAGAAGCACTACTACCTTACTGGACAGAATACAGCTTATATCCAACCAGATATTCTCACGGCAAAAAGTATTAGACCTTCTGGGGCAGGAAATAACAGGTATAAATGCAGAAGAAAAACGGATCGAATCCGAAATAACGATACTTGAAGCCGAGCTTAAAGACAAGCAGAAAAACTACTCGAAAGCTATTGATGGAATGCTTCAAAACCGCCAAAGCGAGAATAAAATGCTTTTTGTTCTTTCCGGAAAATCTTTGACAGAATCGTACCGGAGGCTCCGTTACCTGCGCGACTACTCGGAATGGAGAAAAGAACAGGCCACAGAAATTAAAGATAAAAGTGCAAAATTAAAAGAGCGAAAAGAAGCGCTAATAAAAACGAAACAGGAAAAAACAGCCTTATTAGGACAGCGCAATACGGAGCAGGAAAACTTAAAGAAGGAAGAAACAAACTACCAGACAGAAGTCAGTGAAGCACAGAAAAAGCAAAAAGACCTGCAAAAAATACTGACTCAAAAACGCCAGCAGGCAGAGGCCCTCGACAGGCAGATAGCTAAATTGATAGCCGAAGAGGTTGCCCGTCAGGAGCGGGAAGCAAAACGTATAGCCGCTGAAAAAGCCCGCGCTGAAGCTGCAAAAAGAACCTCGAAGAAAAGCGGATCTACCACAACCACTGTGACACCGCCTAAAGAGGATGCAGCTAAAGTCGTAGCAACACCCGAAAACATAGCTTTGTCAAACAACTTCGCTTCGAACAGGGGAAGACTCCCTTATCCGATAACAGGCAATTATACCATAACCACACGATTCGGTTCTCATCAGCACAGCCGTTTCGTTACCACATCGAGCAGCGGGATAGATATTCAGTCGCAATCGGGAGCCGAGGCCAAATCCGTCTTCAATGGCGAAGTGACTTATGTCGCGGCCATACCGGGATACAACACCTGTATTATTGTGCGTCACGGAAACTATTATACATTCTACGGAAATATACAAAGTATATATGTAAAGCAAGGTGACAAGGTAAAAACAGGCCAGTCGCTCGGCAAAGTATATACAGATGCGGATACAGGCTTTTCTCAGCTGCATTTCCAGTTGTGGCAGGGGACCAACAAGCTCAATCCTGAACCTTGGTTGAGATAACGTAACCGGACTGCTATGAAAAGAGAACAATTTATAGAATTACCGGGAGTCACGGATCAGAGGGGAAGTCTCTCTTTCATCCAAGCCGGAGATCATATTCCTTTTCCTATTGCATCTATCTGTTGGAAATATGGCAGTCAGCACAGTGACAGCGATATACACAAAGTCCAGGATAAGATAATAGTGGCTTTCTCGGGAAAGTTTACCATCTTGCTTGATAATGGAAACGATGAACGAAGTTACATCCTAAACAATCCATCTCAGGGCCTTTATATTCCAGCCCTAGTGAGTTGCAGGTTTGAAGGCTTTTCACCTGACTCGGTATATCTGGTTATTTCATCGGCGTCTTCTCCTGCCGGATTATCCGGTGAAACAGAGAAAAATCAGTTAAAGACGTTCTCTGTAGAAGATTGTACACTCGTTAAGCTCCCACTAGCACAAAATCGCGCCGAAAATATTTCGTTCAGTATAAACCGCATATTTTATATATACAATATTCCGCCGGGGCAGACAAGGGGTATGCATACCCATAAGTATTGTCACGAAGTACTGGTTGCTACAAACGGAAGTTTTCGGGTAGAACTGGATGACGGGACAACTAAAAAAAACGTAGTGCTCGACCGGCCAGACTATGGCCTGTATATACCACCCGGTATATGGGCAACGGAAACAGAATATTCGTCCGGAGTTGTTTGTCTTGTTCTGGCCTCTGATGTATATGACGCGGAAAATTATATACATACCTATTCGGAATTTAAAAAATACCGGCAGCATGAAAATTAAGCTTTATAGTTCGGAATATAAGGACGCATGGGATAAATTTGTACGCACCTCTAAAAATGGTACATTTCTTTTCTATCGCGACTTTATTGAATACCATGCCGACCGTTTTAGAGATTACTCCCTGATGTTTTATCTGAACGATGTTTTGGTGGCTTTAATGCCAGGACATATGGAGGATAGGATATTTTATTCGCACAAAGGACTTACCTACGGAGGTCTTATTATGGGTGATAAGACTACTGCTGCAAATGTACTTTCCATATTCGAGTATCTTACAACGACATTCCGCCATCAGGGAATCAGGAAGATTATATATAAGGCTGTTCCGCATATCTATCATATTCGTCCTGCCGAAGAGGATTTATACGCGTTGTTCAGATATAAGGCGACACTCACATCGTGTAATATATCTTCTACCCTATTACTTGCGGACAGAACAAAATTTTCGGACTTGCGTAAACGGGGTGTAAAAAAAGCCCAAAAGAACAATTTGGCCGTAAAAAAAACTACAGATTATTCCGGTTTCTGGCAAATACTTTCCCGGAATCTGAAAGATAAATACGAAACAGAGCCTGTTCATTCTTTAGCTGAAATAAATTATCTGAAAAGTAAATTTCCGCGTAACATACATCTGTTCACTATCGGGAATACAGATAGTAGCAGCATAATAGGCGGCTGCCTTGTCTTCGAGACAGAAAGAGTAGCACACGTCCAGTATGTAGCAGCAACAGAGGAAGGTAAAAGACTCGGAGCCATAGATTTGGTTATCGACCATATAATAAATACAGCATTCGCTCACAAAACATACTTCGATTATGGCACATCGACAGAAAACGGAGGCTGGCACCTGAACGAAAATCTGATACACCAAAAGGAAGGATTTGGGACACGGGGAACTGTATATAATATTTATACGATTGATTTATCTATATAGTGTAGCTATCGTTTTTAGCCGATAGCCGGCTCTTTGATATTTTGTATTTACATTTAAGATTCAATGTTTAAGGATTTAAAGATTGATTAGAAAAGTAAAGTAAAAGTGTAATCTTTGTTACTTTTTAAAGTAGTAAGTATTGAGTTAATAAGTAAAACTCTAATTGTTGACTGTTAACTGAATCATGTGTTACCTTTGTTACCTTTTTGTGTCTTTGCGTTTTGGGAGAGATTTTTAAACACACAAAAAAGAGTAATACAGAGTTTTCAGAAAAATAGTAATAATAAGAAATTATGTAAAAAGTGTCAAGTTTGTCAACTTTTATAATGAATAGAAAACTCTCTTTAGAATTATCACATAAACAGAATGAGTTTAAATTCTTTTTTTAGAAAGAAAAGTATCGATAGTATATCCGGAGATGGAGACTCTATCGGGTCAGGAATGAAAAGAGTATTGGGCGTAAGGGACCTTACTCTTTTCGGTATAGCCGCCATTGTTGGCGCAGGTATTTTCAGTACTATCGGGCGGGCGGCATTTCATGGAGGGCCGGCGGTATCGCTTCTCTTTGTATTTGTAGCTATCGCCTGTGTGTTTACAGCCTTGTGTTACGCACAATTTGCGTCCATGATCTCGGTCAGCGGCAGTGCCTATACCTACACATATGTATCATTGGGAGAAATATTCGCATGGGTGATCGGGTGGGCGTTGATACTGGAATATGCCGTATCTAATATGGTAATTGCCATTTCCTGGTCGGAATATTTCACTACCCTGCTCGAAGGTTTTGGCATCATGTGGCCCGACTGGCTTGGCATCGGGTATTCCACAGCCTATAAAGCATATAATATAGTATCGCAAGGTGTAACAGATTTACCATATCACACCATCAAAGCAGCGCAGACATACCAGAATGCGCCCGAGCTTTTCGGCACAAAAATACTAATAAATTTACCTGCCGGATTAGTAGTTACAGCCCTCACATTCCTTGTTTTCATAGGCATTAAGGAATCCAGGTTTGTGAATAACCTGTTGGTGTACCTCAAAATCGGCATCATACTATTAGTCATTGGAGTAGGGGTTTTCTTCGTAAAGCCTGAAAACTGGTCGCCATTCGCACCTAACGGTCTGCAAGGAGTACTGGGAGGAGTAGCTGCTGTATTCTTTGCCTTTATCGGATTCGATTCTATATCTACCACTGCCGAAGAAAGTAAAAATCCGCAACGAGATATGCCACGTGCCATGCTCTACTGCCTGGGTATCTGCACCATACTTTATGTAACAATAGCACTGGTACTGACCGGAATGGTCAACTACAAAGAGTTAGGGGTGGACGATCCTCTGGCATATGTATTTCAGGTAGTGAATATGGACTTTGTTGCAGGTGTAATTTCCGCTACTGCAATTATTGCGATCACAAGCGCTATCCTTGTCTTTCAGATAGGGCAACCGCGCATATGGATGAATATGAGCCGAGACGGGCTCCTTTGGCCTAAGTTTGGAAAAATTCATCCGAAATACAAGACTCCTGCTTTCTCTACTATTATTACAGGAATAGTTGTTTGTGTGCCGTCCCTATTTCTGGATATGCAGTTTGTTGTAGACCTTACCAGTGTGGGCACATTCTTTGCTTTCATCCTTGTATGCGCCGGAGTGTTGTTCCTCGATCATAAAGGGGACAGTAAAAAGGCGAAATTCAAGGTGCCTTATATAAATGGACAGTATATCATTTTCATATTACTCATAGTTGCAGTATATTTGTTCGTCAGTAAGACCGATTTCGGGACAGTCATAAGCGAAAAACCGCTGTTGATCGTTTTCTGGGCTGTATGGCTGGGATTATCGGTGGCGGCATTCAAGTATAAGTTTTCGCTACTGCCTGTAATGGGGATTCTTACCAACTTATACCTGATGACAGAGCTTGGCTGGTCCAACTGGGTCATGTTCATCATCTGGCTGGCAATAGGATTAGTCATATATCTGGGATACGGATATCATAAGAGTAAACTGGCCACTGTTAAAACAGAAGCAACACATATAAAAGAATAAGAAGAATGAAGGAAAAGGAAATGATTTTCGGCATACGTGCTGTAATAGAAGCGATCGAAGCCGGAAAAGAAATAGATAAAGTAATAATCAGGCGTGAACTACAAGGCGACTTGTCGAAAGAACTTCTTGCCCTGCTGAAATCGCATGATGTCGCCGTACAACGTGTACCGAACGAACGACTAGACAGATTTACACGCAAAAACCATCAGGGTGTTATCGCATTCCTTTCGGCTATCACTTACGAAAAGATTGAAGATATCGTTCCTTTCCTTTACGAAAACGGAAAAGATCCTTTCATTCTCGTACTGGACGGTATCACCGATGTCCGTAACTTCGGAGCCATTGCCCGCACCTGCGAAGTGGCAGGCGTTAATGCGATTGTTATTCCCGCAAAAGGGAGTGTGACGGTAAATGCGGATGCGGTGAAAACATCGGCAGGAGCCTTGCTCAAAATCCCGGTTTGCAAAGAACCAAATCTTACTTCAGCAATTCAATTCCTGAGAAACAGCGGAATAAAAGTTGTGGCAGCCAGCGAAAGAGGAGCAGATATCTACACCGAGATAGATTATACAGGCCCTATAGCATTTGTGATGGGTGCTGAGGATGTCGGTGTAGCGAACGAAAATCTTCGCATAGCCGATAATCTGGTAAAAATCCCTCAATTCGGCACTATCGGCTCACTGAATGTCTCGGTGGCTGCGGGAGTACTCATCTATGAAGTTATCCGCCAGAAAGGACTGAAATAAAAACAAAATCTTAAAATATAAAGTGATGAAAAAAGTAATAGCCACAGATAAGGCTCCTGCAGCAATAGGCCCATATAGCCAGGCGATAGAAACGAATGGTTTGATATTTATTTCGGGGCAGCTACCGATCAATCCGGCTACCGGGGATTTTCCATCCGAAGACATTAAAGAGCAGACAGCACAGTCCTTCGAGAATATCAAAGCTATACTTGCCGAAGCAGGGCTTACAACAGATAATATAGTAAAAACAACTGTATTGTTGAATGATATAGCAAACTTTGCCGGGATGAACGAGGTGTATAACGCACAGTTTACCGGAACATTTCCTGCCCGTTCGGCGTTTGCTGTAAAGGATCTGCCTAAAGGTGCTTTGGTAGAGATAGAAGTAATTGCTGCGCGGTGATCGTGGAATAAAAGATAGTTGAAATAAAATATACTTTTGATTATTGCGTTTCTCATTTTGTAGAAACTCAGAAAAATGACTGTTGAAGAGAAATATATGTACCGCTGCCTGCAATTGGCTCAGAACGGGAGAGGCTTTACAAGCCCCAATCCGATGGTAGGCGCGGTTATAGTCCATCAGGGCAAAATTATTGGCGAAGGTTATCATCGTCAGTATGGCAAGGCTCATGCTGAGGTAAATGCGGTAAACAGCGTTAAAGATAAGGCTTTGCTAAAAGATTCTACAATTTATGTCTCCCTTGAGCCATGCTCTCATCATGGAAAGACACCTCCCTGTGCCCAACTAATTATAGACAATCAGATACCTAAGGTTGTTGTTGCATGCCTCGACCCTTACCCTGCCGTATCGGGACGAGGGATAAAAATGCTGCAAGATAGAGGAATAGAGGTTTCTGTAGGAGTATTGGAGAAAGAAGCGCAGGCTCTCAATAGAGCGTTTTTTACCGCGCAAACCCGAAACCGCCCCTACATATACCTGAAATGGGCACAGACCCAGGACGGCTTTATAGATAAAGAACGATGTGATGGTGAAAAGCCACAGCCGACCCCTATTTCGAATGAATTTTCACGGATGCTTGTTCATAAGAAAAGAGCGGAGACAGCAGGTATTATGATAGGAACTAATACTGCAGTAAACGACAATCCATCTCTGACAACACGTTTCTGGTACGGGAAAAACCCTGTGCGGATCATCATAGACAGACAGGGCAGAATACCTTCCGGTTACCAATTATTTGATGGAAAAGTAAAAACAATCATATTTACAGAGAAGGATTTATACGAAAAACAATCCGACAGCGTTATTTATATCCGGACGGACTTTAACGAAAGCCTCTTTGAAAATATATTCTCCATATTGAAAAGTCACAAAATAGACTCGGTCCTTGTCGAAGGCGGACGTGAACTCTTGCAAAGCCTGATAGATATACAAATGTGGGACGAGGCATATATCGAGACTTCAAATGCCTGTTTTGGCAAAGGAGTAAAGGCGCCCGACATCAGGGGATATGTCTTAAACAAAGGGCATTGGGGGACGTCTGAATATGTGCATTTAAGCACTACAGATACTTATAAAATTATATAAATATTAGATTTATTGACGCGTAAGCCGAAATTCTTTCTATTTTTGCACATTGATACTGAATAAATCTGTTTAAACTAATGAGATTGAAGCAAATTACTAAATTATTATTCATCTTTTTATCTGTCTTTGCACTAAGTTCATGTAATGACAGTTCATCTGAATACGATACTTCCGCATTATCGGGAGACTCACAGATTTCGAGTTTCAAAATAGCGGCATTGCCCTATACTGCTATAGATACGGTAAACTATCCGTCACTGGCAACAACAAGGTTCTCTATAGACCAGTTCAGCCGGCTGATATACAATGCCGACTCACTACCCTACCAGACTACTTTGAGGAAATGTGCAGTTACTCTTTCGTATGCTGCCGGGGGTATTGGAAAAGTGGAGTTGGTATACCCTAAGGACTCCGTAGTTGATTGGAATACTACCGATTCGGTAGATTTCTCTACTTATCTCTATCCTAAATTCAGGATAACTCCTTATAATGGTCAAGATCCAAGAGAATATACAGTAAAAATATTGGTACATAAGGTTGATCCGGATACATTGGTTTGGAAAGAAAAAGTTGTAACTAACTACCCTGCTTCTTTCAATAAACAAAAAACGATACTTATAGGCGACACTGTTTTCTATACATTCACTACCGGCTCTGATAATAAAGTATATCTATCCAAAGCAGACAAGCCTGAAAAAGCAGAAGACGCCCTGTCTTATGGTAATAAAGAGGCTGTTTCTACACTCGATGCTTCTACGCTTGTTCTCGAAAGTATAACATTCTTCAACAATAAATTCTATGCTGTAGATCAGAACAAACAAGGATATGTTGCTGATATAAACGGCAAGTCATGGAGCAAAGAGGGAATAAGCAATAATGTGACAAACATTGTTGGTGTAATACCTACATTGGATGCTGCAACTGACTTACTCCTTGTTGTCACCGGAGACCAGTTCGCGACAACTACGGATTTGAAAACATTGGTAGCTAAGGGTACGATAGATAGCGATTTCCCAACAACAGGATATTCATCACTGACTCATAACGATAGAAGTAATCTGAATAATTGCATATTAGCTGTTACGAAAAATATCAGTCCGGGCTATGTGAAGACATGGTCTATAAAGATAGCAAGTGGCAATAGCCTTCAGGTTGCATCTAATCAGTCTAATCCGGTAATCCCTAAAAAAGACGGAGTTGTAACTTTCTTATACAACGGGTATATGTATGCCCTGACAGGAAATAGTTTTTACAAAACGCTAAGCTATGGTTATAAATGGACTACAGCTCCTAACAAGGAGATCTTAGACACAAGGATACCTAAAGCTTCGGGACAATCGGTTATTGTAGATGACGAAAATTATATCTGGGTATTCGGCGGAGTACCGGATTCGGGAACAAGCCCTATACAAAAGGTTTGGATAGGCAGAATAAATAAACTTAGAACAAAACTCTAGATCTCTGAGATTTGAGTGATATACTTTTAGTCCTGCTTTCTGCGTTAGATAAATAAGAACAGATACAGATTAATAAATGGGTAAAAGAAAGATATTATTTACTTTACTATTGATTATTATCTATTCTTCCCTCTCATTCATCGAACTGAAAGCGCAAGATGATTATAAGTATGAGATAGGAGGAATGGCCGGTACATCCTTTTATATGGGGGATGCCAATAAGAGTAAATTGTATCAGAACCCGGGACTGTCGGCAGGAGTTGTCTTCAGATATAACAAAGATCTGAGATGGTCTGTAAAGAGTAATTTTGTAATTGGAAAAGTTTCGGGTGACACCCGTGATTCGGGGAATAAATATCCATTCGGGCAAGAAATATCTTTTAGCCGTATGTTTTATGAACTGGGCAGTCAGATAGAGTTCAACTTCTTCAATTACAGTGATAAATTCGGTTACTTGGGAGCTAAACGCATATCTCCTTATATATTTACGGGAATAGGGTTTACATTAGGCTCGGGTAGCAAAACTTTTTTTGACGCTAATATTCCAATCGGGATTGGAGTAAAATATAAATTGAAGGACAGACTGAATCTTGGATTTGAATTCTCTTTCAGAAAACTATTCAGTGATTCGTTCGATGTTACAAAGGATGGAGATGGACTGAGTCTGGATGCACCTTACAAAATAAATGGAGGTGCCTTTAAGAACAACGACTGGTATTCTCTTACTATGATAAGTTTAACATGGGATTTTGGAGCAAGAATATGTCCTTGCCTGAATATTGATTAATTATTAAACCAAAATACAGATGTCATATCTTGACCAAATAGATAAAACGCGGGTACCTAAGCACATTGCTGTCATAATGGACGGTAACGGGCGATGGGCTAAACGGCAGGACTTGGACCGTACATTCGGTCACAAGGAAGGAATTTCCGCCGTACGCAGAGCTATTGAAGGCGCATCAAGAGCAGAGGTCCGTTATCTTACGCTTTATACATTTTCTACCGAAAACTGGAAACGTCCGGAAGAAGAAGTGAAAGCACTGATGAGCCTGATGGTACAGGCTGTAGCAAATGAAACACCGGAGTTGGTTAAGAATAATGTCCGGGTGAAAGTTATCGGAGACATTGACCGGTTACCTGAAGATACTAAAAAAGCATTGGACTATTGCCTTGAGACCACATCTGTATGTACTGGCACAACCGTTATCTTAGCTTTAAGCTATTCTTCTAAATGGGAGTTGACCAGAGCAATGAAAAATATAGTGATTGACGTTAAGTCCGGAAAGATAGAACTAGATGCAATAACAGAAGACCTTGTCTCATCTTATCTGGAAACAAAAGGTATTCCAGATCCTGATATATTGGTAAGGACCGGAGGAGAGTTACGCATAAGTAATTTCCTTCTTTGGCAGATTGCTTATTCCGAGCTCTTTTTCTCCGATGAATTATGGCCTGATTTTAATGAAGAATCCTTATATAAAGCGATTGTTGATTTCCAGAACAGAGAAAGACGATTCGGAAAGACGAGTGAACAAATTTCAGGAAAATCATGATCATTCTATGTCAACTCTATACTATAGATAATAAAAACAGGTTTAAATATTAGAAAGTAACTACGAAACAAAATATGTTCAAAAAAAGTTTATTTTTTCTATTCATTATCTTCTTCTGCTCAATTTCAACAGCCGTAAAAGCTCAGGGAATTACAGACAGTGCAGAAATTAAAAATGTGAATAAAGCCCTTCAGGTGAATGTGGACAGCCTGCCCGTTATCTCATACAATACCAGTAAGAAATACGAAATAGCAGACATGAAGCTTTCCGGCATCGTAAATCCTATGTACGAAGACTTCACATTATTCGGATTTGCCCAGCTACAAGTTGGAGACAAGATTGAGATCCCGGGACCGGAAATAACAAATGCGGTAAAACGCTTCTGGAGACAAGGATTATTCTCTGATGTAAAAATTCTGGCTACAAAGATTGAAGGAAATAAGATATGGTTAGAGATAAACCTGAAAGAACGTCCTCGTATATCAGACATAGTATATACCGGAATGAAAAAAAGTGAGCGGCAGGATATTGAAGCCAAGATAGGTATGGTGAAGAACCTGCAAATCACACCGAACCAAATGGACCGGGCTAAAACTATCATAAAGAAATATTTCGATGAAAAAGGGTTTACCAAAGCCGAAATCACATTAAGTGACAAGCCTGACTTATCTAAAGAAAATCACGTTATCCTTAATATTGATGTAGTTAAGAAGAACAAGACAAAAGTCAACAAGATCACGATAGAAGGTAATACTGAAGTAAAGGCCAGAACGCTGGAGAAAGCAATGAAAAAGACTCGCCACAAGAGTAATTTTCAGGCTTGGATAGCAAACTTCCTTCGTTCTACCAAATTCGTATCCGAAAGCTATGAAGAAGATAAAGAACTCCTCATAGAAAAATATAACGAACTTGGTTACCGGGACGCTGTGATCACATGGGACACCGTCTATGCTGATGCCCAGAAACCGGACAAAGTGGATATAGAAATCAAGGTGGATGAAGGGAAACAATACTTCCTTAAAGATGTAAAATGGGTTGGAAACACTGTTTATCCTACATGGCAGTTACAGCAATTGCTAAATATGAAGCCGGGTGATGTATATAATCAAAAGAAATTGACAGAGCAATTATCTGCTAATGAAGAGTCTGTGATGAACTACTTCTATCAAAACCACGGTTATATATTCTCTAATGCCGATCCAGTGGAAGTAAATATAGCCAATGACTCTATTGATTTGGAAATACGTATCTCTGAAGGCCCGAAAGCTTCGATCCGGAAAGTAACTATAGCTGGTAATGACCGTGTATATGAAGATGTTGTACGTCGCGAATTACGGGTTAAGCCGGGAGCACTTTATAGCCGCGACGACATTGTGCGTTCGCTGCGTGAAATCGCACAAACAGGGCACTTCGATCCTGAAAACTTAAATCCGGGTATTGTACCGGATCCCGAATCAGGAACGGTGGATATCAACCTGCCATTAGTGTCTAAAGCAAATGACCAGGTAGAATTCTCTGCCGGATGGGGACAGACTGGTATTATAGGAAAATTAAGTTTGAAATTCTCGAACTTCTCATTAAAGAATATGTTAAATCCTAAATCATATAAAGGGATTATTCCTCAGGGAGAAGGTCAGACACTTACATTGAGTGCTCAGACAAATGCTAAATACTATCAATCATACTCCGCATCCTTTATGGATCCTTGGTTTGGTGGCAAGCGTCCAAACTCTTTATCGGTAGGAGTATATTATTCAAGACAAACGGACATCAATAGCCGCTATATCAACAATAGTTACGGCTCAGGTTACGGATATGGATATGGTTACGGATATGGGTATGGAAGCGGATACGGAAGCGGATATAGCGACTATAGTTTCGCAGCCGACCCTAATAAATCTATCCAGATGATCGGAGCCTCGGTAGGATATGGTAAACGCCTGAGCTGGCCGGATGACTACTTCTTTGTACAAGCCGAATTATCTTATCAGTTATATAGAATGAAAGACTGGGCATACTTTATTGTAAAAGATGGGGTTTGTAACAACCTAAGTGTGAATCTTTCATTGAACAGGCGCTCTATCGACAATCCGGTATATACCCGTCGTGGTACGGATATATCCCTTAGCTTGCAGATAACTCCTCCTTTCTCTGCTTTTGACGGTAAAGATTATGCTAACATGAAATCGGATGAATATGGCTATGAACCGGGTGAAAAATTCAAATGGATAGAATATCATAAGTGGAAATTTAAAGCTAAAACTTTTACCTCCTTATATGATACACAAAAGACACCGGTGTTGATGACCCGCACAGAATATGGATTTGTCGGATATTTCAACAAAAATAAGAAATCTCCATTCGAAACATTCTATATGGGAGGTGATGGTATGTCAGGATATTCAAGTACATATGCTACAGAAACGATCGGACTACGGGGTTACGAAAACGGATCATTAGGTACACAGGCAAGTGCATACTCACGTTTAGCACTTGAGTTAAGATACCCTCTTATTCTGGAACCATCATCAACAATCTATTTGCTGACATTTGTTGAAGCCGGTAATGCATGGAACGACCTGAAGAAATTCAATCCATTCGACCTTAAACGTTCTGCCGGTGTAGGAGCACGTATCATGCTCCCAATGATCGGACTTATGGGTATAGACTGGGCATATGGATTTGATGCACCCAACAATTCAACTGAGAAGAGTGGCAGCCAATTCCACTTTATTATCGGACAAGAGTTTTAATCAACCGGAAATTAACATTATTTATAGGAACCGGAATAAACAAATGCATAAACTGTGTGTCTAATATATATCATCAAAAATCAACAGTTATGAAAAGAATATTTTTACTATTAGCTTTATTTATAGGAATAACCGCAGGAAGCTATGCTCAAAAGTTTGCTCTTATAGATATGGAATATATATTGAAAAATATAAGTAGTTATGAGACCGCACAGGAACAACTTGACGTAATGTCTAAAAAATGGCAGGGCGAAGTAGAGAAAGTGCAACTCGACGTAAAGAACATGTACAAAAAATATCAGGCCGATCTTGTTTTCCTATCTGCAGAACAAAAGACAAAAAGGGAAAATGAAATCGTGGAGACAGAAAAAAGCCTGCAGGAACTGAACAAGAAATATTTTGGACCAGAGGGAGAACTTTTCAAGAAGAGGGAAGCCTTGGTGAAACCCATTCAGGATGATATATATAATGCTATAAAAGAAATATCCGAAGCCAAAGGCTATCAGCTTGTTCTCGACAGGGCATCGGCAGAAAGTGTTATTTTTGCTTCTCCCAGAATAGACATTAGCAATGAAGTTCTGGCAAAACTCGGATATTCAAAATAATTATTTATATTTGTCCTCAATAATATAGAATTAACCACTTAAAAGAACTTATAACTATGTTTAAAAAGCTAATCCTATTGCTTATAGTAATAGCTCCAATGTCAATGTTCGCTCAGGATAAAATTGCATATATCAATGCAAATGAGATCTTTTCCAAGATGCCTGAACTAAAAGACGTTGAAACTAAACTTGCAGCAAAAAGCGAAACAATTAAAAAGAATGCAGCAGCTATAGAAGCTGAATACACAAAGAAAGTAGAAGAGTTCCAAAAGGACACTACAAATTTAACAGAAAGCATTCTTCTCGACAGACAAACTCAATTGGATGGACTAAGAGATAGGTATCAAAACTTTGTTCAAACAAGCCAAGCGGAATTTGAGAAAGAACAACAAACGCTAATCACTCCTATTCAGCAAAAAATGAGACAAGCTATCAAAGATGTTGGCGATGAGAACAACTATGCATATATTTTAGATGCTGCAACGTTGTTACATATAGGCTCACATGCAACAGATGCGAGCAAAATGGTAAAAACTAAGTTAGGAATTACAGACTAGTAAGTCACATACATAAAATAAGAATAGGCTAACCCGATAAGGATTAGCCTATTCTTATATTAGCTTGCTGACTATCTTTATATCTTAGCCAAAGCTTGTTCCAAATCGGCCTTTATATCATTGACGTTCTCAATGCCGACAGAGATACGAAGTAAGCCCGGTATTGCTCCCGTAGCCACTTTCTCTTCGTCCGACAACTGTTCATGGGTAGTCGTTGCAGGATGAATTATCAAAGATTTGGCATCCCCTACATTCGCTAAATGGCTTATCAGTTCAAGAGAGTTTATCACTTTGTCGGCATTTTCGCCTGAGCCCTTTACCTTAAAGGAAAGAACTCCGCCAAATCCGTTCTTGAAATACTTCTTAGCCAGACTATGATAAGGACTGCTTTCAAGTCCCGGATAGTTCACATATTCCACTTTAGGGTGCTGTTCCAACCACTTTGCAATAGCCAACGTATTTTCTACATGGCGCTCAACTCGCAAAGACAATGTTTCCAAACCTTGCAACAAGAGGAAGGAGTTGAACGGGCTGATTGTATTGCCCCAATCACGAAGCCCCTCTACACGGGCGCGGATAGTAAAGGCAATATTACCGAACGGGCCATTTGCCCCAAAGACATCCCAGAACACCAAACCATGATAGCTTTCGGAAGGTGCTGTAAATTCCGGGAACTTACCATTACCCCAGTTGAACTTTCCACTATCTACAATAACACCTCCCAGGGAAGTACCATGTCCGCCAATCCACTTGGTAGCACTTTCTACGACAATGGTTGCCCCATGTTCCAAAGGACGGAACAAGTAGCCTCCTGCCCCAAAAGTGTTATCTACAATCAATGGAATGTCGTGTTTATTAGCCACAGCTGCAATAGCCTCAAAATCGGGTATATTCAAATCGGGATTACCTATTGTTTCCAGATAGATCGCTTTTGTATTGCTGTCTACCAGCTTTTCGAAAGAAGCAGGTTCGTCATCCGGTGTAAAACGTGCTTCTACTCCCAAACGTTTGAATTGCGATTTGAACTGGTTATATGTACCACCGTAAAGATGAGATGTAGTGACAAAATTATCTCCTGCCGACAATATATTATTTAACGCAATGAATTGTGCAGACTGACCGGAAGAAGTAGCCAGAGCCGAGGCTCCACCCTCAAGAGCAGCAATACGCTTTTCGAAAACATCTGTAGTCGGATTCATCAGACGGGTATAGATATTTCCAAACTTGCGCAGACCGAACAAATCGGCTCCATACTGTGCATCGTCGAATGTATATGAACTTGTCTGATATATAGGAACTGCACGCGAACGCGTCACCGGCTCTTTTTCCTGTCCGGCATGTACTTGAAGGGTTTCAAATTTATACTTACTCATCTCTATAATTTTTTATATGATATATATTATTAAAAAAGTAATAAAAGTAACACGGGATTGGCTGTTAGCTTTTGAGTCTGTAACCGATAACTATTAAAAAAGTAACACTTCTCACAGTCAATGATCAACGATCAAAAAGCCTTGCACTAATAACTTAGATATAGATAAATATCTTATACAATGATAACAGTTACTATAATAAGTATGAGTAACCGGCAATAAGGCCAATTACTCAACTAAATCTAATAACCAAACAATTTAACTATATACATGATTAAAGGGGATACTCTTCAAAGGCATACAGCACTGTAGATAAGTAGCGCTCGCCTGTATCAGGTAAGATAACAACTATGTTCTTACCCTTATTTTCAGGTTTCCTTGCCAACAGAGTTGCTGCATAAGCTGCCGCTCCGGAAGATATTCCGACTAGCAGACCTTCCTCTCTGGCCAACTCACGGCTTGTGCGTATTGCATCATCATTACTAACCTGAATTATTCCATCCACAAAAGAAGCATCATATGTTTTGGGTATAAAACCGGCTCCGATACCTTGTATCTTGTGTGGTCCCGGTGTGCCCCCCGACAGAACAGGAGAATCAGCAGGTTCAACTGCTATAATCTTTACATTCGGGTTGTATTTTTTCAATGTTTCTCCTACTCCGCTCACTGTACCTCCTGTACCTACTCCGGATACAAAAATATCGACCTTCCCGTCCGTATCCCGCCAAATTTCTTCAGCTGTAGTACGTTTGTGAATCGCGGGGTTAGCGGGGTTAGCAAATTGCTGCAAGATCACTGCTTTCGGATTTTCCTTCTGCAATTCTTCAGCTTTTGCAATAGCGCCTTTCATGCCTTCAGGACCAGGCGTTAAAACAATATTAGCACCTAATGCTTTCAGTAAATTGCGACGCTCGATACTCATCGTCTCCGGCATTGTCAATGTCAGCTTATACCCTTTAGCTGCGGCGACAAAAGCAAGCCCGATACCTGTATTGCCACTGGTTGGCTCTATCAGTTCGCTGTCAGATTTTAGAACACCCGATGCCTCAGCATCTTCTATCATCGCATTGGCAATACGGTCTTTTACACTCGAAGCAGGATTGAAATATTCCAGCTTTCCGATCACAGAGGCTTCAAGCCCGTGTTTTTTATTATAATTTGAAAGCTCCAGTAATGGAGTGTTACCAATAAGGTCTGTTAATTTTTTAGCAATTTTTCCCATAAGATTATAATTTTAATATCTGATTTTCAATAATACAAAGGTATATGGTATTCTGCATTTATGAAATCGCTAAAGTAAGGTATTTTCATACCATAAACATGGTATATTTCAAGTCAGAATAGTTGTATTGATCCATATTCGAATAAAAATTCGTCGGTTAATTTGCGGATTAAAAATACATTCGTATATTTACGAACAATAAATATTGAGTCTATGTCAAAGAAAGAATTAACAGCCGATCAGGAACAATTAGCCCGTTTTGCTAAAGCATTAGGACATCCTATTCGTATTGCCATACTTGAAATGCTTGCCAATCAATCATGCTGCTATCATGGCGATATGTCAGAGGTTTTGCCCATTGCCAAAAGCACGCTGTCTCAGCATTTGAATGAACTAAAAGATGCAGGATTAATTCAGGGGACAATTACATTACCCACCGTGAAATATTGTATCAATAACGAGAACTGGAATAAAGCTAAAGAACTATTTGGTGTTTTTTTTACTCAATTACAGAAAACAGACGATATTTGCTGATATTATGGACATCAGGTTTGCAACAAAAAAGGATATCCCTGCTATTAAAGAGTTATTCCGTTCAACTATCCTTGCGGTCAATTTGAAAGACTATACACCCGAACAGGTCGGATGCTGGGCTGCAAGGGGAGAAGACGTGAGTGTATGGGAGGAACGGATAAATGAGCAATACTTTATACTTGCCGAGGAAAACAATACAATATTAGGGTTTGCTGCCCTAAAATTGTCAGGGTATTTAAATTCTATGTTTGTCCATAAGGACTATCAGGGGAAGGGCATTGCAACATTCTTACTTAAAAAGATTGAAGAATATGCACGGTTAAAAGATATTTCAGAAATAACTGCTGATGTCAGTATTACAGCCCAACCTTTCTTCTCAAAAAAAGGCTATGTTATTTTGGAACAACAGACCGTTTGCATTGGTATTTCCATGACAAACTATAAAATGTCAAAAGTTTTATCCTGATCTTTTTTTAAGATAAGCATTCGTTATTCGACGAAATAGGAACTGTTAGTATAAACACGAAATTATAAACAATATGAGAATTTTAATTCTGTGTACAGGAAATAGTTGCCGTAGCCAGATGGCACACGGATTTTTACAATCATTCGATCCTTCATTGTCTGTTTATTCGGCAGGGACAAAAGCAAGCGGAAAAGTAAATCCAAAGGCAATAGAAGTCATGCAGGATGCAGGGGTGGATATTTCGCACCATACATCCGATAGTGTAGAGCAATATATGAATGATGAATGGGATTATGTGATAACCGTTTGCGGTGGTGCAAATGAAAGCTGTCCTGCATTCTCGGGAAAAGTAAAGAACCGTCTGCATATCGGTTTTGATGATCCGTCCGAAGCTACGGGAACACCCGAGTTTATTCAATCCGAGTATATCAGGGTAAGGGATGAAATCAAAACAGCATTTTATAAATTATACACCGATAAGATAAAAGGTCATGAGTAAAAAGAAAATGAGTTTCTTAGATAAGAACTTAACACTTTGGATATTCCTTGCAATGGCTATCGGTGTAGGATTGGGGTATTTTATCCCGTCTTTCAGCAGCTACATAGATTCCATGTCGAGCGGAACAACAAATATTCCTCTGGCAATCGGTCTAATCCTGATGATGTACCCGCCATTAGCAAAAGTAGATTACAAACAACTGCCGAAAGTTTTCAAGAATGTCAGAATACTGACTGTCTCGTTAGTACTAAATTGGATTATCGGACCTGTCTTAATGTTCTTACTTGCCATTCTCTTTTTACATGATTATCCCGAATACATGGTTGGGGTTATCCTGATAGGTCTTGCACGGTGTATTGCAATGGTGCTTGTATGGAACGATCTGGCAGAAGGCAATACTGAATACGGTGCAGGGCTTGTCGCCCTGAACAGTATCTTTCAAGTGTTCTTTTACAGTTTTTACGCTTGGATATTCGTTACCAAATTACCCCCATTATTCGGCTTTGAAGGTGCGATAGTGGATATATCCATAGGCACAATAGCAGAAACAGTCGCTATCTATTTGGGGATTCCTTTTCTCATGGGGATTCTTAGCAGTCTAATATTGGTTAAAATCAAAGGAGAACAATGGTATAAGGATAAGTTTATCCCTGCCATCTCGCCTATTACCCTGATAGCGTTATTATTTACCATTGTGTTAATGTTTAGTCTCAAAGGGGAACTGATCGTACAAATACCATTGGATGTAGTGCGCATAGCCATACCGCTACTAATCTATTTTGTAGTCATGTTCTTCCTCAGCTTCTTTGCAGGAAGATTAATGGGTGCATCTTATGATAAAAATGCTTCGATAGCATTTACAGCCACAGGTAATAACTTTGAACTGGCTATTGCAGTTGCAATAGGTGTCTTCGGATTGCATAGCGGGCAGGCTTTTGCAGGCGTAGTCGGTCCGCTTGTCGAAGTGCCTGTACTTATACTGTTGGTAAATATTGCCTTTTGGTTGAAAAGAAAATATTATAAATAAGAAGAAATTAACGTCAATATTTATATATGGATTGTTGTTAATCTCCGATATTTACAAAAGTCTGCTGCTTATTATATTCAGCTCTATATTCGGTTGGAGTTTTACCTATATGCAGTTTAAACATCCGGTTGAAATATGAAATGTTATCTATCGCCAATTCGAGAGCAATATCCCTGATGGAGATATCAGTAGTAAGTAACAACAGTTGAGCCTTTTCTATCTTTTTCAGATTTATATATTTCAACGGTGTGCATTCCATTTCTTTCTTGAATATCCTGATAAAATGATCCTTGGTTATACAGGCTATATCAGCCAGTTGGTCTATAGATATATCCTTATCCGTATTTTCATGTATATATTTTAATCCGCTGGTTATCCGGCTATCTTTATTATCCGATTTAACCTTGGCCGTCGCAAAAAACTTAGCTATCAGCTGGTATAATATACCTTGCGTTTCAATGATGGAATGCCGGGGTATCTTATTATTATCGGCAATATATTGTGAAAAATTCGGAAGATTGTCATATAACTCGGGGTCGATGTTGCTTAAATGGCGTTCAGGATTAATTTTTAGCAACCTCTCTGTTAATAATAAATCTAAAGATTCCGCTTTTATCCCTACCGGAAAATCATATTTGTCGAATACCGATTCCTTATTCATCGCCCTTTCATAGAAATGGATATAGTACAGTGAGAAATAGCCGTCGCATTCATCATTATGCAGGGTAAAAGGCGGTGTCAGGTAGATATGACCGGGCTTTAGTGTATATAATTTGCCTCCAATCTTTGTACGTGCCTCTCCTTCTTTCACATAATATATTCTGGCGAAAGGGCTATAGATATTTTTCCAGTTCCAGTTTGCATTGAGCTCCGAATAGCCAATGTTCAGGAGTATAAAATCAAGGTTATCACCAATATCGTACATAAATATGTGTCGCTTTAATGTCATTCAAGTAAATCATAAATATACTTATTTATAATACATAACATATTATTTTAAATAAAATATGTCGATATAATACTATCCATCTATCGAAAAAGTGAAAGTCATTCTTATAATTTATTTATAAATTCGCATTATAACCTGAATCAGCCTTCTTAGCAAGAAGAAACCTAAGATATACCGGACAAATAATTTAAAATCTAAATCGATATCATGACAACAGAAAGATTTCAGGGCCAATGGCCAAAAATTGGTATCCGTCCCACTATCGACGGCCGTATGGGTGGTGTACGTGAATCACTCGAAACCCAGACAATGAATATGGCGAAAAGCGTAGTCTCCTTATTGACTTCAACGCTGAAATATCCCGATGGCTCTCCGGTAGAATGCACTATCGCAGATTCAACTATCGGGCGTGTCGCCGAAAGCGCTGCTTGTGCCGAAAAATTTCGGAAAGAAGGTGTAGGCGTTACCATTACCGTTACTCCGTGCTGGTGCTATGGTAGTGAAACGATGGATATGGAACAACACACCGTAAAAGCTGTTTGGGGATTCAATGGCACGGAACGCCCCGGAGCGGTATACCTTGCGGCGGTATTAGCCGGACACGCACAAAAAGGATTGCCCGCATTCGGAATCTACGGACGTGACGTCCAGGATGCAGGAACAACGGAAATCCCTGCTGATGTGAAAGAAAAATTGCTTCGCTTCGCTAAAGCAGGTCTGGCTGTGGCTACTATGCGTGGAAAATCATATTTATCTATCGGAGCGGTTTGTATGGGTATCGCAGGCTCTATTGTGAATACCGATTTCTTCGAAGATTATTTGGGTATGCGTTGCGAAGGGGTCGACGAAGTGGAAATTATCCGCCGTATGACCGAAGGTATATACGATAAAGAAGAATATGAAAAAGCATTAGTCTGGGCTAAAGTTAACTGCAAAGAAGGCGAAGATAATATCAACCGTACCGATCTGAAAAAAGATCAGGCCGGAAGGGATAAAGACTGGGAATTCATCGTAAAAATGACATTGATAGTCCGCGACCTGATGATAGGCAATCCGAAGCTGAAAGAAATGGGATTCGGCGAAGAGGCTCTGGGGCACAACGCGATTGCCGCAGGATTTCAGGGGCAACGCCAATGGACGGACTTTTATGCAAACGGTGATTTTACCGAAGCAATACTGAATTCATCTTTCGACTGGACTGGCATACGCTCCCCTTATATATTAGCTACCGAAAATGATGCACTGAACGGTACTGCTATGTTGTTCGGTTATTTACTAACCAATACAGCACAAATATTTGCAGATGTACGTACATACTGGAGTCCTGAATCTGTGGAACGTGTAACAGGAAAGAAATTAGACGGTCTGGCTTCCGGAGGAATGATCCACCTGATTAATTCGGGTGCGGCAACTCTCGATGGCAGCGGCCGCCAGAATGATAAGGATGGAAAACCTACGATGAAGCCATTCTGGGATATTACAGAGGCGGAAGCAAAAGCCTGTCTGAATGCGACAACATGGATGCCGGCTAATCGTGAATATTTCAGGGGGGGAGGCTTCTCTTCCAAATTTCTGACATGTGGGGGAATGCCCTGTACAATGGTTCGCCTGAATCTGGTAAAGGGTCTGGGTCCTGTATTGCAAATTGCCGAAGGCTGGACGGTAGACCTCGATCCGGCAGTGCACAAAATACTCGATGAACGTACTGATAAGGGCTGGCCTACAACATGGTTTGTTCCTCGCCTGACAGATGATCCTAATTTTAAAGATGTATATTCGGTGATGAATAACTGGGGGGCTAATCATGGATCTATCAGCTGCGGGCATATCGGAGCCGACCTTATTACATTAGCTTCTATGCTTCGCATCCCTGTTTGCATGCATAATGTAAACGTTGATGATATTTACCGTCCGTCTTCATGGAACGCGTTTGGTATGGATAAAGAAAATGCAGATTACCGTGCATGCCAGACATACGGCCCTCTTTATAAAAAATAAAAGCAATGAAAGACCTGAAAGAAGGGTATAAAAAAGAACCGGCAGGGGCGACAAAACGCTTCTGCCAGTTTCTCAAACTGAATCCTGACACTTTAGAACAATATAAATATTGGCATAACAGCCATAATATATGGAAGGAAATACCTTTGGGCATCCGTAAGGCCGGCATTCTGGATATGGAGATATATGTGATAAACGATATGGCTTTCATGCTAATAGAAGCAGCTCCCGACTTCGACTGGGATACTTCTTTCGGTAAACTGGCTACATACGAAAGACAGGCCGAATGGGAAGAATTTGTATCTCAGTTTCAGATCGTAGGAGAAGGACAACGTTCGGAAGAGAAATGGCAGCTTGTAGAGCGTATATTTTCCCTTACAGACGCCCTGAAGTAACTCATATATAAAACATAAAAATGATAACAAAAGAACATATTGCAAAATTTATAGAACAGGCTCATCGTGTCGGAAAAGAGCGATTGCAACTTTGCAGCAGCGGTAATCTTTCGTGGCGTGTGGAAGGGAATACAGCACTGGTATCGGGTACAGGCTCGTGGCTTCCACGTCTGGCGGAAGAAAGTGTGGCCGTATGTGATATATCGACAGGCCTGCGGATAGATGGCCCGAAACCCTCAATGGAAAGTGTTTTCCATCTTGGAGTATTGCGCGAGCGGAAAGATATGAATGTGGTGCTGCATTTCCAATCGGAATATGCCACAATTGTTTCATGTATGAAAAACAAGCCTGAGAATTTCAATGTCGTAGCCGAAGTTCCCTGCTATTGCGGTCGTGAAATTCCGGTAATACCCTATTTCCGTCCCGGCTCTAAAGAATTGGCGGATGCTGTGACAAACGCTCTGAGAGAACATGATTGTGTATTGATGAGTAAGCATGGTCAGGCAGTTTGCGGAAAAGATTTTGATGATGCCTTCCAGAAAGCGGTCTTTTTTGAATTTGCCTGCGGTATAATTGTGCGTGCAGGTGAAGGCAATTATCAGACTTTGAGCGATGAAGAAATCCGTGATCTGGAGGTCTATATCCTGGGAAAATCCGGGAAATAATAGTTCTGAGTTATAAGTGTTATACTACTTGCTAATTAATTGGCATATTAATCAATTAGATCATTACCATGGCATATCTGGCTTTAGACCTCGGGGCAGGAAGCGGCAGGGCAATTGTCGGCTTCATTGAAAACGGAAAAGTCCGGTTAGATGAAGTCCATCGCTTCAGCAATCCTCCCATTAAATTAGGCGATACGCTCTATTGGGATTTCCTGTCGCTGTTCTCGAATATAAAGGAGGGTATCCGGCTAGCGGTAAAAAAAGGCTATTCATTAAAAGGTATTGCAATAGATACATGGGGCGTCGATTTCGGATTGATAGACAAATCGGGACATTTACTATCCAATCCCGTTTGCTATCGTGATCGCCGTACCGAAGGTATGTCTGCCATGGCATCCATATCTATCTCTGTAGAAGAACTATATGCAATTACGGGAATTCAGCAGATGGAAATAAATACCGTTTTCCAGCTTTTAAGTCTTAAACAGAAAGAAGACCCGGTATTGTCAATCGCCGATAAATTGCTGTTTACGCCCGATCTTATCAATTATTTCCTTACGGGAGTCGCCTGTAATGAATATACTATAGCCTCCACATCCCAATTATTAGACGCTCAGACGCGACACTGGAGTAAAGTTGTCTTTGATAAGCTGCAATTGCCATACCCATTGATGCAAAATATCATATCCCCCTGCAATCTTATTGGCAAATTAAAGAATGAAATTGCGGAAGAGACAGGGGCTGATAACATCAATGTGTTTTCTGTCGGCTCGCACGATACAGCCAGCGCTATAGCCGCTATTCCGGAAAATGGTAAAGACTGGGCATTCCTGAGTTCGGGGACATGGTCGCTGTTGGGTGTGACAACAGACAGACCTGTCCTTACAGAAGAAGCCCGAAAAAATGACTTTACCAATGAGGGCGGTGTAGATGATAAGATTCTCTTTATGCGAAATATTACTGGGCTTTGGCTTTTGCAAAGACTGATCGACGAATGGGAGAAGGCCGGGGAAGAATGTGGGTATGATCATTTGTTTTGCGAATGTGGCAAAGCTGCTTCTTTTCGCAGCATTGTAGACAGTGATAATCCTGCATTTACTCATCCTGCTTCTATGGAAAAAGCTATTCAGGAGTATTGCCAACACACCAATCAACCGATTCCCGTATCGAAAGGTGAATTAGTTCGCTGTGTACTGGAATCTCTTGCCATTAAATATTATTTTGTAATGGCCAAGTTGCAGGAAAGTACAGGTTTGGAACTAAAATATATCTTTGTGGTGGGCGGCGGTAGCCGTAATGAGTTGCTTAACCAATATATAGCTGACGCATTGGATATGGAAGTGGTAACAGGCCTTACCGAAGCAACAGCAGTAGGTAACATTATTCAGCAGGCTATTGCCGACAAACAAATACAGAACTTAGAAGAAGGACACAACATTGTAAAAAACAGTTTTGAACAAAAAATATATTATCCCGAAAACACAAAAAGATGGGCTGATACAATAGTTAAAGTAAAACATCTGTTCCAATAAATTTGGAATTTAAGTAATAGAAAGTATTTATGCAATGTTATTTGGTCGTAATGGTCTATTACTGTTGCAGATAAAAAAGTAATAAATAGGTCTGAGACCTTAACCTTTTTAATACCGATACATACCATGCAAAATAACGTAAAAAATAATTCCTTGTTCACGGGGAAGGATGGACAAAACTATCTGTTTCCATTTATACTTGTCACCAGTCTCTTTTTCCTGTGGGGATTCGCTCATGCCTTACTGGATGTGCTGAATGCACATTTTCAGGAAATATTGCAAATCTCTAAAGCCCGCTCTGCATTGGTACAATTTGCTCTCTATGGCGGTTATTTTGTGATGGGTATCCCCGCCGGACTGATAATTAAGAAATACGGTTATAAAAAAGGAATTGTTTTCGGGCTACTGGTCTTCGCAATCGGTGCTTTCCTTTTTTATCCGGCAACATTGATCAAGACATTCTTACCTTTTCTTATAGCCCTGTTTGTCATTGCCTGTGGGCTGACCTGCCTTGAAACGGCAGCCAATCCTTATACAACGGTTTTAGGCCCTGCCCAATCGGGGGCAAGGCGTATCAATCTGGCTCAATCCTTTAATGGCCTGGGTTGGATATTAGGCCCTCTGGTGGGAGGATTACTTATCTTTTCGGATAAAGGCGACCCTTTTGCGGCATTGGCGACACCTTATATCGGTATCGGGGTGGTTGTATTGCTTATCGCCGTACTGTTTATACGCACTCCTTTGCCGCAAATAGCCGCAGGAGAAACGGAAATTTCTGAAAATACGGTGACAACAAAAGCCAAAAGCTGTTATAAAGACTTGTTGAAACATCCCCTTTTTATATTCGCTGTTGTGGCGCAGTTCTTTTATGTGGCCGGGCAGACCGGTATAGGCAGCTTCTTTATCAATTATGTAATTGAGGTACGCCCCGATATATCGCATCTGGAGGCTTCCCAGATACTCGCATTCGGAGGGATGGGTATGTTTATGGTCGGTCGAATATCGGGAAGTTATATGATGAAATTCTTTAACCCCAAAAAGCTACTGGTAATCTATGCTACGATGAATATTTTGTTGATGGTTGTTGTGGTTATGGGATTAGGCATGATATCGGTGGTGTGCCTGTTTGCTTCATATTTCTTTATGTCGATCATGTACCCTACAATATTTGCGATTGGCATAAGCGGATTGAAAGAGAATACAGAGAAGGGATCTTCCCTTATCGTGATGGCCGTAGCCGGAGGTGCGGTTATCCCTATGCTGATGGGACGTATAGCCGATCTGTATTCTATGGCTGCCGGATTTATAATTCCGTTGGTTTGCTTTACGGTGATATTCGCTTTCGGGGTGAGTAAACTGAAGAATTAAAGATTTATTTCTTTCATCGGGTTCCAGAATACGGATTTCCAGTTCTTTATCCTGTCGTTGACTACAATGACACCTTCGGCTTCAAGCAGCTTTTGCATTTCCCCGGAATTACCGAAAGCTTCTTTTGCAGACAATACTCCGCTGCTATTGACTACACGGTGGGCAGGAATACTGCTTTTAACGGAATCGCATTCACCCATAACACGCCCTACCATCCTCGACATATTAGGATAGCTGATGGCTTTAGCTATGGCTCCATAACTGGTTGCCCGCCCGTAAGGTATCATTCTGACAATCTCATAGACGGCTTCGGTAAAATCTTCTTTATCGAGTTTAGACATGGTTTAATGTTTATACAAATATAAGATTAAATTCGGATGGATAAATGATGATGTTTTTATAAGAGGTTTATCTATACATAGAGGCAATAGCCTTTAGCTGTTAGCTTGTAGTTCTTTGAAATAATTAATTAGTAAATTAGCATATTAGCAAATGAGTGAAATAGTGTAACCTTTGTTACCTTTTATTTTTAACCACAGAGTAAACGGAGTAGCACGGAGTCTTTTTATTTACGGGATGCTTCGCTTCCCCTGCTTATGAGTTGATGACTGTTAACTGATATATCTGTAACCTTTACATACGCCTCGCTCCTGTGACCGTTGGTTGTTACCTTTTTGCGCCTTTGCATCTTTGCGAGCGTTATCTCTCATCCCTGATTAAGATGAAGTTACGGAGTTTTTAGAAGAAAAAATGACAATAAAAATTGTGTGAAAACTGTCAGGTTTGTCAGGTTTTGTACATAAGCTATCGGCTAACAGCTAATAGCTAAAAATGTGTTACCTTTGTTACTTTTTGAGGTATAAGATAACACGGCTTTTCGAAACATCTCTTAAGCCCTGATGAAAACAGGGGCGCCATATTATGACTACCCCTGCAACAAAGTATATTGTGTAATTATTTCCTTGTTATTTTGATTACATAACCTCCACCCGGAGCCATAGATACCGGCAGCTTTTTATCTGATGGAATATCTATTGTTTCTTTCTTGTAGTCGCGGGCGGCACGGTCGGCATTTATCCCGTCTTTGAATACTTCACCTTTGAAACTGCCTTCCCCTAAGAAAGACAAGTCTAGTTCCATGTTGCGGGCATCCCAGTTAGTCATAGCACCCACATACCAGGTGTCACCTTTTTGGCGGGCAATAGATACATATTTTCCTATTTCCCCATTCAATGAGATGGTATTATCCCACACTGTGGGTACGGTGGCGATAAACTCTGTACATTCCGGTTCCGACATGTAGTTAGATGGACTATCACATAACATGTTCAGAGGGGATTCGAAGATGATGTATTCGGCCAGTTGACGGCAGCGCGTGCCCTGACTCATGGCTTCATTATACACATTTTTGTAATTTCCTTTTGTCGCATTACGCATTGCGCCTTGTGTATAGTCCATCGGACCTGCTACCTGACGTATAAATGGAATAGTAACATCATAGGTAACCTGATCGAGTTCGGGACCGGACCATTTCAATTGCTCCAGACCATTTACTCCTTCAAAGTTGATGACATTCGGATAGGTACGTTGCAATCCGGTTGGCTTATATGTACCGTGGAAATCTATAAGTACTTTGTATTTAGCCCCCATTTCAGCTGCACGGCGGTGAAAGTCTACCATGATCTGGTCATCCCTATCCATGAAATCGACTTTAAATCCTTTGATACCCATCTCGCTATAATGCTTGCAAACCTTTTCCAAGTCCCTGTCGAAAGCATGATATCCGGCCCATAGGATAAGGTCTACATTTTTAGCTTTGGCATAACTTACCAGCTCTGGAAGATTGATCTCCGGTATTACCTGAAACAGATCGGCTTTTTTGTTGACAGCCCATCCCTCATCGAGGATTACATATTCAATGCCATATTCAGATGCAAAATCGATATAGTATTTATATGTCTCGTTGTTTATACCTGCACGGAAGTCAACACCATACAGATTCCAGTCGTTCCACCAGTCCCAGGCTACTTTTCCGGGTTTTACCCAGGAATAATCCCCTTGGGAGGGAGTCGCAAGTTTGTATACCATATCACTGTCGGCGAGCTCCGAATCTTTTTCAGCAACAATAACCGCTCTCCATGGGAAGTTCGTAGGACCATCGGATTTTGCTATAAATGATTCACGTGAATCGACCAATATCTGGAGTTCGTTATGTCCTCCCTGACGCGTATCTTTGGGGTAAGGGGCGAATACACCTTTCAGGCCGTTCGCTGTTTCAGCCGGATACAAGAACATTCCCGGATAATTCATCAGGTCAGCCTCTGTAATGCAAACCTTTTTTCCTTTCGCTCCTTCAACTACCAACGGTGAAATACCGAGGCGCTTCTTGTTCCATACAGATAGAGCTATATTGTGATATGGCTGCTCGAACGAGTTGGAGAACTGGCCCTCAAGAGGTGTGGTTTCCGGTTTGTTTGCATAAGCAACAAATACTTTCTGATCGGCAGGAAAGTTAAACTCAGCTTGTTCATTTTCTATAACAAACGGTTTCTTTGAGGTAGAGACAAAGCGATAAGCAATACCATCATTATAGGCGCGAAATATAATATTATAATCACCTTTGAACTTTAGAGTAAGTTCATTGTAGTTATCCTCAATTTTATTTCGTTTATAAACAGAAGCGTCAATAATTTGATTTACAGTCTTTACGGATGAGCCGGATAGCTTGGTATTAATACCAAAGGCGCTGCCATCAGTTAAGGTCATAGACACCGGCGATTTAGCCAGCATTATATCTCCATCATGAGACACTGAATATTCGACTGTTTTTCCCACGCTGATACTGGCTTCCAGCTTGCCATCAGGAGATTTCAGGGCGAACTGCTTTTGGGCAGTGACTGTCATTGTATAACAGAATAAAAGACAGAATAAAGACAGGATTACCGGATTGTTTTTTCTCATTATTAGTTATATTTGAAGGTTTATTATCCAATTTACAAGCTATCTTTTCAGATTAGCAACAAGCCTATTCACGATTTCACACATCTTACCATAGTTCTCGTCCATCGACCGCAGTAGTTTATATTGCGCATGTGTGCGTATCAGGTTATGAGTGTCGTTCTTCACTTTGTAATAGTTATCTCCGTCAATGTAATCCATGAGAAAGCGGAGAACCTGCTCGAACGTAATGTATTTGGCGGAAAAGGCTAAATTCTCTATTTCAGCCGGGGTAAGGAAGGTGATTGCCTCGGATAGGTGGCCTGCCGTGTATCCTTCAAAGATATCCATCTTGATATACACATTATCCGGATTTTCATCATCTTCTTTACCGGCATTGGTATATGAACGGATCGCATCACCATAGTCATTGAGGCACATACTGCTAAGAACTGTATCCAGGTCTATTACACATAATACATTACCTTGTTTGTCAAACAATATATTACTGATCTTGGTATCATTGTGCGTAACCCGTACCGGGAGTTCACCAGTTTCGAATTTGTTCCATAAAGCAAGCATTTCGTCGCGACGGCTCTCTATCCATCCGATCTCTTTTAGCACATGTTTTTTGCGTCCAACCGGATCTTTCGCCAAGACCTCATCCCATTGCTGAAAACGGAACTTCATATTGTGAAAACCAGGTAATATATCGACTAACGGATCCTTCATATCGGCCAGCATGGCTTGAAACTTACCGATTCCTCGTCCTCCTTGTGCAGCTAATGCCGGGGAATCTGCGTAGTCATAAGCAATTGTATTATCAATGAATAAACATGCAGCCCAATATTCTCCGTCTTCATCGAGATAGTATAGCTTATTATCCAGCGTAGGTATTATTGAAAGAGCCTCACGCAAGGGATTTCCACCTTGTTTGATAATCTTTTCTTTGAGGTGGTTGGTAACTTTATGTATGTTATCCATCATGGCAGGAATATCTTTGAAGATATTCTTGTTTTTCTTCTGCAGTATATAGTTAGGGCTATTTCCTATAGTTTCTACAAAAAAAGTATCGTTGATAAGTCCTTCGCCTATAGAGCGTATGTCCTGTACAACCCCGTCGAAAGCAAAGTGTTCTCCTACATTCATCGGCTAGTGGCGTTAATTTAAGATATATAATGCTGGATGCATTTTAAACTAAAGAACAGAACGAAGATAGAGGTTTCATTTATATTAACATCTATTTTTTTATATTTTTCTTAGGGCCTATTTAAAAATTAATTGAGAAAAAATTAAAGGGCTTCTATAAAATTTGACACTGTCTCAAAAAGAGTGTAGATACAACCTTTAAAGATAATGCAGAATATAAAGTAAAAGAAAACGGCAGGCTTTCATTTACATTTTCTTATTACTAATTGGATTATTGTCGATTACATCTTTCTCTAGATGTAACAACTAGGATGACAGAGGCAATAACAAAGAAATAGAAATATATTTACAACAGTCATTCCGGTCGGTTGTACCTCCTACATTTGGAAAATTATAGCAAAACATTACAAAGAGTTATACAAGCTTCTTTTAGAAAAAACTTGGCTTTGAAACTAGAATTTAAATTTTCATTCACGAATAATAGTACCATAGATTCAATTGTTGTTAAATTATTAATATCAAGCAATATCGGCGTTTTGAGTTCAGCCAAGTAAATATACATTGCTGATACACAAAAAAACTTAACATGATATTAGATATCAATTGCAAGTATGTCGAATCATTTAGCATAAACTATGTTTATATATACAACAAATAAGCGACTAAATATTAGTCGCTTATTCCGGATTAAATAGTGTTTTTTATTTAGGAAGCTCTTTTATCTGATAACTGCTGTTTTGAGTAAATACCCGTCCAAACATATCAGTTGCCCGAACCTCTATACGATGTTCTCCCACAGAAAGAGAGCTTGGGATATTAGCGCGCCATAAATGGCGGCATATCTGTGGATTCGATGGTCTTCTTACAGGTTTCACTTCATTTGAGTAGTCCCAGTCTTGCATATAACGATAATACGCCGGATCATAATCTTCTATTTTTGTCATTTTAGTCCAGGTCCCTTCATCAACACGATATTCGACGATATCATTATCTGATCCCATAAAGAAATTGGCATATATTCCCGATGTAATCCATCTACCTTTGTAAGGTACCACTTTAGGGTTATATATGGATATCTGGTAATTGTCAGATTGTCCGGCTACCTTATAATCTAATGTATATCTATCACCCTTTACATTTATAATTGCATATCCTTGGGGAGTTCCATCACGCATTGTGGATGTTGGCAGACCTTTAGCATTGAGTATCCCCGAATACCAATCGCCACAAGTGGTTCCTACATTATATTCGTGGATTGGTTTTACTCTATTCAGCCCATCTTCTTTTCCTATAAAATTATGAGACTGAATATGTGTATGGGCAGATAAAACCAATACATTTGGATAATTATTTAACAATGCGTAAAATCGTAGCCTGTCTGCTTCTCTAAAAGCATCTTTATCTTTCCTATCAAACAAAGGAATATGCATACTGATTATAATGAGATGATCCGGCTGTACAAATTTCAGATCATTTTCTACAAATTTCAGTTGATCCTCTCTTAATCCTCCAAGATATCCTTTGCCTGTGACAGGGTTAGGATAAAGAATATCATCCAGCACAATGTAATGCGCTTTCCCATAATTGAAAGAATAGTTCGCCGGGCCAAAATTAGATTCAAATGTTTCGTCAGAGAGTATATCTTCCTTGGCATCATAATTCATATCATGATTACCAATGACGTTATACCAAGGCAATCTCATTTGTTGTATGGCCTTTTTATATGACAAATGGAGGTTCAGATTGTCTCCTACAAGGTCACCTAATGTAATCCCAAAACTGAGCCCATTCCTGTTTTTAGCTTCGTCCACAATACCTTTTGTGAAATATTCAACTTCTTGTTCTGAGTAGGTCTGAGAATCCCCAAAGATAAATGAAGAATAGATTTCGGGCTCATCGTATTTGATAAGGCCGAAGTCTATTGATTTTGGCAGTTCTCCGGTTGGTTCTACTCCTTTATAAAATGAGGCGGGTGATCCTTTAGGTTTATGCATATAATAAGATTTCGGGAAATTATATTCATTGACAGGAATTTTATATCCGGTTGGCTTTATTACAAAGATGATATTATCATCGCCTACAGGTAAATTATACTGACCTTCGGAATCAGTTAACACGACATCAATTCCGTTTGACACGGCAACATTTGCAATCCCTTTTTCTTTTTTCTCTTTTGTTTCATTGTTATTTCCGTCTTCAAATACATAGCCTTTTGCTATTTGCTGTGCCGATAAATTTAATAAACTGGCTAGAGATAATGTAATAAGTAATATACTTTTCATAAAAAAACTATTTATTTTTATTATATTAATAATGATAGTAGTATTAAAAAGAACGTGAAAGATTCTAACTTATCTGGATTTTTATTATTGTCAGACTGTAGTACTTCTAACCTTTCACGGATGAGGGTAATCGTAAAAAAAATTACATCCTATCCTTATATTTAATAGTCATATTTAGGTTTTCATTTATTGTCCAGATGAAATTTCATTAAATAAGCCTGGATCTTTATTCTCATTTTTTTGTTGATACCTTATATTATATAGTTTCCTAAGTCTCTTTTTTATAAATGAATTCGCTGCTTTAGATTTATAATTGACAGTTCTTTCATCAATATTCAAGCATTCGGAAATTTCTTTGATAGACAATTCTTCCTGCCAAATAAGGGTTATAACTTTCTGATCAATCTCGGGTAATACCTCAAGTATGTTGTTTATCAATTTATTGACCTCCTTAAAATCAAATTCTTCTTCCACGTGTGTATAATGTACGACGGTTTCTATTTCGTCCATATCTTTTCGGTTTTCACTTCCAGTTAGCTTAAAATAAGAAGATTTCAAATAGTCAAGCATTCTGTAAGTATAATGATGTAACAGAAAATTGCGGGCAGATCCCTTATCATTCGTTTTTATCAAAGCTGGCTCCGACCACACATTTATCCAAAAATTCTGTGTGATTTCATTTGTCAGATTAATATCCCCAGTACGGTTATATGCCCATTTATAAAGTAAATGCTCATACCTATCATAAAATATATTAAAGGCTTGCTCATCTTTTAAAGCGATAGCCTCTAACAATTCTCTATCAGACATAGTCATAATGATTTGGTATATTCCGGATGTAAATGTATTTCTTATATATTACGGGACTGTTAAGAAAACAAAAATTATAAATAAATATTTTTTTGATAAGAACGTGTTTGGTAAAATATTGTAATATAGTATGATATGCTGTTGTTGCAAATTTGAAACAATCACTTAACAGTTTTGTTGCCCGATCTGACAACGCTTGACTCGTTTATCTTTATAGAAGGGGGTGAATTCCGGCAAAGAAAATATAGCCCCACAAAATAAAGAAATGAATAAAATAGATCACAGAAAGAAGCAATCGCATCTGGAGTATTTAAAAAAACTGCTCCTGATATCTCGCATATTCGAACTTTTTACTCAGGGTAAATTGGACCGGGATAGTGAAAAGTTAGTCGAAGACTGGAATCCGGAAGATACCACCGAATATTATAAAGGAAATGAAGAGCTGTTGGCAGAGGGGCGTAAACAGGCTAAAGAAAACATATTCTCAACGCTTGGTATCCATAATCCGGATAAAAAGAGAAAAACACCAGTCCTTTTTATATACTTGCATAAATATGCTGCAATTGCGGCTATTCTGATTATTGCTATCTTTTCAGGAATATATACAATTGATAAATTCTCAAATCAAAAGAGTAATCTCCTTTCAAATAATAACTTTAGTAGCCTGCTTTGCCAGACAGACAGCTATGAAATAAAACAAATAACATTACCTGACGGAACAATCCTGCATGCTAACCGCAACAGCAGGATATTATATATCGAACAAGAATATAACCTTAGCAAGCGGGAAATATGGATTGAAGACGGAGAAGCCTTCTTTGAGGTCGCTAAGAACCCTGAAAAACCCTTTATTATACATTCCGGAGATATACAAACCACTGTTAAAGGCACATCTTTTAATGTAAAAGCATATAAGGGAATCAGGAAAAATGAGGTTTCGGTACGTTCCGGCAAGGTCGAAGTGATTTGCGGTGATAAAAAAATGGGGACATTGGTTGCCAATCAACAAATTACCTATGATACACAGACCGGAGAATACAATGAAAGCTCCGGTAACTGGCAGGATGCAGCAGCCTGGATGCAAAACCGGTTGGTACTGAAGCAGGCAGATGTAGATGAACTGAAACTAAGGCTGAAACAGATTTACGGTATAGATGTAGTTATTACAGGAGGAATCCTGAATCAAAACCATTTCAATGCATCTTATCCAAGAGATGCACAGATTGGGAATGTTTTACAAAACATTTCTGAAGTATACGATGTGAAATATAAGTTCGAAAACCCACAAAGAGTTATCATTTACAAATAGTACACACAATAGGGATATAACAGTTGATAGTCCCCTTTTGATTATTGGATTTTTTTACAAACAGAGTTTTTCTAAGAAGAAGAACGGCCATTTCCTTGTCTTATTTTATACAAGAATGAATCAATTTAAATATCTAATATATAGCTAAGTAACAAAAAAGAAGAGAAAATAACAAATGAAAGAGTATCTAACAGTAAAAGTTTTCCGGTACATAATACTACTGGTCGTAGCAACGGGGTTACCAGTATGGCTGAACGCCCAGAATAATAAAATCCGGTTACCGGAAGAATCATTAAAAGCCCGTATAGAGAGGATTGCAGCGAATAGTGGTAAAAATATTATTTATGACGACAAATCATTCAGCAATATTCAGGTTCCGGCAATAGACGGAGACAGCAAGGATATTAATTTACTATTGACTAAAAGCCTGGTTTCAACCGGATTCACATTTAAAAATATGCCGGATAATTCGATTGTTATAAAAAAGCGACAGGATGCAACAACTGAGACTGCGACACCCAAGGCAAGAGGCAGCCTGCAAGGTACAGTCCTCGATGAAAAAGGCGCACCTGTTATCGGAGCCACAGTCGGCGTTCCGGGAACGACTATCGGTACGGCTACAGATGCTGACGGTAAGTATAAATTATCGAATATACCTTCCGGGACTACGGATATTCAGATCAGCTTTATGTCTTTTGAAACATTAGTGGTAAAAGACGTGAAGATAACAGCAAATAAAATAACTCCTTTGGACGTCGTACTCAAGGAAGCTACAACCCAACTAGGGGAGGTTGTGGTAACGGCAACATACAATGAAGCGTCAGCAACAGGACTGTATGCCAGACAAAAGAACATGGCAGCCATGAGCGATGGTGTCAGTGCCGATATGATTAAAAAGACCAGCGACAATAATGTGGCTCAGGTGCTCAAGCGTGTATCGGGAGTTACCATCGACAACGGAAAGTATGTGACTGTACGCGGTATGAGTGAGCGTTACAATAATGTGCAGCTCAACGGGGCTTCATTACCCAGTACGGAGCCTAACCGCCGCAACTTTGCTTTTGACGTAATCCCTTCAGGTTTGGTGGATAATGTGACTATCAGCAAAACTTTCAGTCCCGATATGCCGGGTGAATTTACCGGAGGATTGGTGGAAGTAAATACTTTGGCCGTTCCGGATGAGAAATTCCTGAACCTTGGTATCGGAACAGGGATGAATACGATCAGTACCGGAAAAGATTTTTACAGCAATAAACGTTTCGGAGCCGACTGGTTCCTGGGGGAAATCGATAAGCGGAAATGGTATTCCGGTAAAGATGAAGCGGCTACCGCACAGAATATCATCAATGCAGGGCAGAAAAACACATATGGTTTAAGTAAATATACAGCGCAGCCGCTTCAGAACTATAGCCTGACGGCGGGGCTTCCTGTAGACCTGGGAAAAAGCTCTTTGGGGGTTGTGGCTGCTCTGGCTTATCGTCACGAAGAAAATACGGAAGAGATCCTTGAAGCGCATATGATTACCCGCGACAGCATTTTTAAGCCATCGGGTAAAGGTTCATACCGCTATAAAGCAACCACAAGCATAGGGGCTGTGCTGAATACCGGCTGGCGAATGTTCGGACACAGTATTACCTGGCGCAACCTGTTCAATAACCGGTTTAATCATACCAACCAGCAACGGTTTATCCATAAATATTATGAAGGTCAAAAGCTTGTGGAACAATACAGCGTACCCTTGATAAGTAGCCTGTGGCAAACTCAGTTAGACGGTAAACACGACCTCTTCGGAGGAAAGTTGGTTGCCTCATGGAATGCTTCTTATAATGATATCACCCGGACAAACCCCGACGACCGTATGGCTCAGGGCGCTATTGTCGGGGAATCGCATGAAGGAGCCAGTTTTGCCGATTGGAACTGGGCTACTGGTTATGGAAATAGCTTTAATGTGGGGAGTGGACACATTATGTACAGCAGGTTGCATGAGACTAAAAAGAATATCGGAGCCAATCTGGAATATCCTTTTACGATAGATGGCAACCGTCAGAGTATCAAAGCCGGATACCTGGGCGCATTCCGCAGAGCCGGTTTTGAGCAACAATACCTGAAAGCGATGATAGAAGACAATGCTCCCAGGGCGATAGGACTACCTATAGAAGAGTATTATGCTCCGGAGCGCTTCGGCGGCAATCCTTTAGTCTATGAGCTTTCCGGTATGCAAGCGACAAGAGCGGATTATTATACAGGGAGCCAGGATATCCATGCCGGCTATCTGATGGGTGATCTCAGTTTCTTTAAAAAATTACGGCTGATCGGAGGTGTACGCATGGAGCAAACAGATATGACCGTAACTACCGAGATATTAGAAAAAATAGTAGGGGCGACTCCAAAAGACAGTATCGTAATTATCAAAAAAACAGACTGGCTGCCGGCTGTGACCCTTATATACAGCATAACATCCGAACTGAATGCCCGTGCCTCATACAGTAAAACCCTTGCCCGTCCCGATTTCAGGGAATTGTCTCAGTCAAAGTATTATAACGTGGATGACCGCGTATGGGTAATTAACGGTTCCGGCCTCGAACAAAGCCGCATTCATAACTACGATGTCCGGGTAGAATGGTATCCACATCCGGGTGAAGTATTGTCCGTCAGCTATTTCCAGAAGAAATTTATCAAGCCGGTGGAGATGGTTATGCGTATGCTAAGCGATGCGCAGAACTTTGAAATGTATAGTATGAACCTTGATAACTCTACGGCCAAAGGTTTTGAACTCAACTGGCGCAAAGAATTAGGATTTATTTCTCCGTTGCTGCATGACCTCTATTTCACGGGAAACTATACATGGATGGAAGCCAATGTAAAGTACAATCAGGAGAAGCTATTAAATCCGAATATAGAAGATTCTAACCCGGACTTCGACCGTGACCGTCCCTTACAGGGATTAAGTCCCTATACCCTCAATCTGGGAATTGCCTATGAGGGAAGTATAATCGGTGCTGCCGTCAACTATAACCGCAACGGGCGTAAACTGGTGTATGCGGGGGAAGAGACAAAATACGACCAGTATGAAAATTCACGGGATGTATTAGACCTGCAACTTTCAGCACGTTTGATGAAAGACCAGCGACTGGAATTAAAATTCAATATATCCGACATCTTCAATCAGGATTTTATTGTGTACCGTAACACACGGGTAGTAGATTATACGGCAGAGAATCCCAATCCGGATACCGGAACCGGCGGTACTTACTACCTCGATCTGACAGGTGATATGAATTACAACAAAGGCGATTATATAATGAGCCGGATAAAGAAAGGTATAAATCTGTCAATAAGCGCAAGTTATAAATTTTAGTAAATAATAATCATCAGGTGAGACGTCACCGGTGTAAGAATAGATGGGTACTTATCGCGTGTGCAGGGAGAATAGATCAACCGTTTTGACGTTTGCCGAAACCTGGAATATACAATGAAAAAAATAAAAGGCTTTTACCTTTAAGAAGGAAAAGACCGATGCGTAAAAAAGCATGTTCATCGTTTTCCGCAAAGCAACAAAACAGCGTTTTCCAGAGGGTCGTTTTACGGACATTTTACACCGGAAATGAAAGCGTATCCGTTTTTCCCAGCTAGAAGTAAAAACCGAAAATGTTAATTAAAAGGGGAAATTTAAAACACTTAAAAGTAAAAAAAAATGAAAAAGCTTATTTTTTTCTTGGCTGTAACAGTGGTATCTGTTTTATTTACAGGATGCTCTAATGAGATAACGGATGAAGGCCCTGCAAATGTGGCAACGAAAGCGACGGTAACCATCCCTCACAATACAATCATCACTTCAGATGTTACGTGGAGTAATACGAATGAGTATATCCTGAACGGGAAAGTCTATGTAAAGGCACCTGCCACACTGACTATTCAGGCAGGAACTACAGTGAAAGGTGTATATAATGCCGATCCGGAACTGGCCTCTGCCTTAGTCGTAACACGCGGAGCAAAAATCAGCGCTATCGGTACTTTAACCAGTCCGGTAATCCTGACTGCCCAAAATGGACAGGAAGGCGGTTGGGGAGGACTTGTTCTTCTTGGGAAAGCTCCTCTTAACAGAGTCGATCAGTTGATAGAAGGTATTAATCCTTCCGTTGTGCCTTCAGGCGTTGACGTGTATTACGGAGGAGGCGGAGCCGGACTAGGTGATGCTGACGACAATTCAGGAACATTACGCTATGTACGTGTGGAATACGCCGGGGCTAAAATCTCAGAAGCGAATGAATTAAATGCCTTTACTTTCGGAGGAGTAGGCCGCGGAACAACATTAGACCATTTACAAGCTTACCGCGGAGCTGATGATGCATTTGAATTTTTCGGAGGGACTGCAGATGCTAAATATCTGGTTTCTACCGCGACAGACGATGATGCTTTTGACTTCGATTTCGGTTACCGGGGGCGTATCCAGTTTGCCGTTTCCACTATTGATCCTTCATTGAGCTATTCCAGCGATCCTAATGGTATCGAGTGTGATAATGACGGAACCGGATCAGCGGCAGAACCTTTTACGCATCCTACATTAAGTAACCTTACAATCAGCGGTACACAATCCGGTTCGGCAGCCAATGCTTTAAAGTCTGCAGCTAACTTCCGTAGAAATGCACAGTTCACTTTAGTAAACAGTGTACTTTATGGATTCCCTTCAGGCGTGCTCAAAGAAACAACCAACTCGTTCACATTATTGAATAATGTGGTTTCTTCTACAGTTGCTAATCAGGAATTCAACGCGTTTACTCCTGATGTAAGCAATCTTGCCAGAGCCTGGAATAATCTGATTCTCTCTAGTCCATTTGGCGCATACAAATCAAGCGCTCTGCAACCTACCGGTGGCGCAGCAATAGATGGAAGTTACTATTCACATACAGATACCTGGTTTACCAATACACAATATAAAGGTGCTTTAGGTAGTAGCGGTGCTAACTGGTTAACACAAGGAAGCTGGGTGAGATAACGGATAATGAAAAGATCAAATTCTGATTAAATAAACAAATAAACAGGAGTACATACCGGTGGGTACCTATCGGTTATGTACCCTGTTTGAAAATAAATATAAACAAATGAGACAAAAAATATGGATGGGTATTATCTGCCTCGTCCTTCTTTCAATAACGAGTTGTAGTACAGATGAAGAATTAAATGACGCAGTTGATGGATTTTATACATTAAATGCTGACTTTGTCTCCCCTTCCAATATCAGAAACAATTACGCTATATTGTTTAATAATGATACAATAAAGAATACATACTATGTAGGCAGAGCCAATCCCTCCGGAATATTGACGGTCTTTGAAAAAGGAAGCAAAGAGCCGGTTTATACGGAAGAGTTGAAGCTGGCAAGCAATATGAATGTTCAATTCATCAAACTTGGAGACAAAATAGATACCTATTCCGATGATAAATACACGAAATTCAGCCTGGATATAAAATGGGCTACAAATGAAGACCGGGACAAATATAAAGCAACTTTTAATGGTTCTGAATTAAATACAGAGCAGGGGAATATCAATTATGTATTGACAGAAGCGCTAACGGGCTCATTGCAACTGAAAAAGATAGATGACGGAAATTTAGTACTCGACAGGGAAATAACTGTGGAACCAAATGGAACGTTTACATTCTTACAGTTGTCATCTACTGAATTTTTAGCTATGCCTCCGGGAGATGAAGAAGACCCTGAGTCAAATGATTATAAAAAGATAAGAGTATACTACACCATAACAGACGACTTAAGGGAAGAATCTTATACAATTAAATTCTATACCTTCGATTCATGGTTATACGATAAAGAACAGGTGGTAGATATTGGCTATGAATTTGAAATTAAAGCAGGGGAATTATCTCCTTATATTTTAGTGTACGGACGTACTTTTGAAAACGAAAATGGAGATGGCGGGCCGGCTTTCCTTACATACGATCTGATCGCAAAAGACGAGACTGTAGTAAGGGAACATGATCCAAACCAAGTCACAATAAGCTTTAATGATCCGGATTGGAGCGGAGGAGATTATTACAAATATTTAAATAAGTTCGAGACTTACAATATCAATTTTGTTGGAGCTGGAACCTTAGTCTTAGAAGAGAAATGGAAATAATTATTTTTATTCTATCATTAATGGTGATTAACAGGATTTTAGAGCAGGCGAAGCTGAATCTTTCCGGAAAAGTTTATCTATATAGTAAGCTATTAGCCTTTAGCTGTTAGCTTATAGCTCTTTGAAGGAATGAATAAGCCCCCTAATTGGCTCCGCTTCGCTCTGCCGAACGTTGTTTCCCCAAGGGGGACTTACAGAGAGGGAAAAAGTAGCAGGAGAGAAGAGAGGGAAAATATGTAACTTTTGTAACCTTTGTCACCTTTTTGGAATTGTAGGGGGCACCTACAAAGAATGCAAAATGTGTTACCTTTGTTACCTTTTTTGAGTTGACAGTTACGGGTTTTGTCACTTCGCACCGCTAACGGCTAAAAGCTAAAAGCTATCCGCTAATGGCTAATTCTGTTACTGATGACTGCTAACTCTTAAGAAACGCTATCGATAGGCACTAATCTAAAACCATACTTAGCGGCCTGTTTATCAACGTATTTAATTCTTCGTTCCTTGAAATAGTGATTATACTCGTCAAGAGGTAAAGGCGAAAACTCTTTTTTATCCCTGAGCATCCGGTAAAAAATAATTGCCAGCTTGCGAGCAGTCGCTTTTATGGCTGTTGGTGCACCGCTTTTGGCCTTGATGCGCCTGTAAAATTCAC